>JBCBHM010000023.1:0-21646 GCA_038525585.1 Pseudomonadota bacterium | reverse complement strand
TCGAGTTGGTGCCAGCGACGGATATCGACATGCGCGGCAAGAACGCCGCGCCCAAAGAGTCGCTGGAGGTTGTCTATGACGATGCATGATAGGCAATTGTACGAACATGCTGACCGGATCATGGTTGAAAGCCATCAGGTAGTAATCGACAGCCGCAAGCTGAACACGATGGCGCAGCAGCAGCTGGCAAACTCCAAGTCGAGCGCCATTCGTTTTTTTCAGGGCAACCAATTCGTTCAGACCAAACTGGCCGAAATCCGCGAGGCGTTGGCGGCGTGACGACGAAGGTCACATATGACGCCGCCGACACGGTGGAGGTGACCAAGGGCCACCCGCGCGAGGCAGAGATGCCAGCGGCGCAAGCGCCTGTGGACGGTCTCGGCTGCCATTCCGGCTCCGAAATGGAAAAGGCCGCCCGTATGGCCGGCAATTCCGAGATGCTGGACAAGTTCGCCGCGGATTACCCGCAAGGCCCCCATGACAAGCCGCAGAGCATGTGCCCGGCCTTTGGGTCACTGCGCGTTGGCCTGCGGATGCGCCGCGTCGCGACCGTGCTGAGCGGGTCGGCCTGCTGTGTCTATGGTCTGACGTTCGTGTCCCATTTCTACGGGGCGCGCCGGTCGGTGGGCTATGTGCCGTTCAACTCCGAAACACTCGTGACCGGCAAGCTGTTCGAGGACATCCGCGAAAGCGTGCATGACCTTGCAGACCCCGAGAAATACGACGCCATCGTTGTGACGAACCTGTGTGTTCCCACGGCCTCTGGCGTGCCGTTGCGGCTGTTGCCCAACGAAATCAATGGTGTCCGGATCGTCGGGATCGACGTGCCCGGATTTGGTATTCCCACTCATGCTGAGGCCAAGGATGTTCTGGCCGGAGCGATGCTGAACTATGCCCGCGCCGAGGTTGAGGCGGGGCCGGTGGCCGCTCCCGTGGGTGGGAAGTCTGACCGCCCGACCGTGGCGCTGCTGGGCGAGATGTTCCCGGCGGACCCCATGATGATTGGGCAGATGCTGGCGCCTTTGGGGCTGGCCGCGGGACCGGTGGTGCCGTGCCGCGAATGGCGCGAGCTTTATGCCGCGCTGGATTCGTCGGTCGTGGCGGCGGTCCATCCGTTCTACACGGCGGCGGTGCGTGAGTTCGAAGCGGCGGGGCGTCCCGTTGTCGGGTCCGCGCCTGTTGGCCGTGATGGGACGGCGGCGTGGCTGCAAGCCATCGGCGCGGCGCATGGCTGTTCACCCGAGCAGATCGCAGCGGCGCAAAATGCCGTGCTGCCCGCGATTTCCGACGCCTTGGCGGCGACGCCGATCAAGGGGACGATCACGCTGTCGGGCTATGAAGGGTCCGAATTGCTGGTCGCTCGCCTGCTGATCGAAAGCGGGGCGGATGTGCCCTATGTCGGCACGGCCTGCCCGCGCACGCCCTGGAACGCCGAAGACCAGGCCTGGCTCGAGGCCAAGGGCGTGAAGGTGAAATTCCGCGCCTCGCTCGAGGATGATTGCGCCGCCATGGAAGCGGTGCAGCCCGATCTCGCCATCGGCACGACGCCCGTGGTGCAAAAGGCGAAAGAGCTGGGTATGCCCGGTCTCTACTTCACCAACCTGATTTCCGCGCGCCCCTTGATGGGCGTCGCCGGTGCCGGGTCGCTGGCCGAAGTGATCAACGCCGCCATCGCCAACAAGGGCCGCATGGATCACATGCGTGAGTTCTTCGAGGGTGTGGGCGAGGGCGATACCGCCGGTGTCTGGGAAGGGTCGCCAAATCTGCGCCCTGACTTCCGGGCGCAGAACGCCAAAAAGCTTGAGCGTCAGGCCAAGGCTGCCAAAGCGGCGGAGATGATTTGATGCGTGCACGGTTTGCATATGTCGGATTGGGGGTTTCACACCCCCAAACCCCCGTGCGGTTTATCTGGCAAGATGAAGCAGGGGAGATGTCCTCATGCTGATTATGGATCACGATCGGGCAGGCGGGTACTGGGGCGCGGTCTATGCGTTCTGTGCCGTCAAAGGTTTGCAATGTGTGATCGACGGGCCTGTCGGCTGCGAAAACCTGCCGGTGACGTCCGTGCTGCATTACACCGATGCGCTGCCACCGCATGAGTTGCCGATTGTGACCACCGGTCTGGGCGAGGAAGAGCTGGGCCGGGACGGGACCGAGGGCGCGATGAAGCGGGCTTGGGGCACGTTGGACCCTGCGCTGCCTGCGGTCGTGGTGACCGGCTCGATTGCCGAGATGATCGGCGGCGGCGTGACGCCCCAGGGCACGAATATTCAGAGATTCCTGCCGCGCACCATTGATGAGGATCAGTGGGAAGCGGCGGATCGGGCGATGACCTGGATCTTTACCGAATTCGGTATGACCAAGGGTCGGATGCCGCCCGAGAAGAAACGCGAGGAAGGTGCGCGTCCTCGCGTGAACATCCTCGGTCCGATGTATGGCACGTTCAACATGCCATCCGATCTGGCCGAGATCCGCAGACTGGTCGAAGGGATCGGCTGCGAGGTCAACATGGTGATGCCGCTGGGCGCCCATGTGGCCGAAATGAGAGATCTGGTAAATGCGGATGTGAACATCTGCATGTACCGCGAGTTCGGGCGCGGGTTGTGCGAGCTTCTTGCCAAGCCGTATCTACAAGCCCCGATAGGGGTCGAGAGTACCACCAAGTTCCTGCGCGCACTGGGGACCTTGGTGGGCCTCGACCCCGAACCTTTCATCCAGCGCGAGAAACACTCGACGCTGAAACCTGTCTGGGATCTGTGGCGATCCGTGACGCAGGATTTCTTTGCCACCGCGAGCTTTGCGGTTGTGGCGAATGAAACCTACGCGCGCGGTATCCGGCTGTTTCTGGAAGAGGATATGGGCCTACCCTGCGCCTTTGCCGTGGCGCGTGTGGCGGGCAAGAAGACCAACAACGAAGAGGTCCGGGCCTGGATGGCGCAGAAGCGGCCGCTTGTCGTGTTCGGCTCGATCAACGAAAAGATGTATCTGGCCGAGTTGAAGGGCGGGCATGGCCCCAGCCCGGCATTCATTCCGGCAAGCTTTCCCGGGGCGGCCATCCGGCGCCACACGGGCACGCCGATGATGGGCTACGCCGGGGCGACCTACCTCATTCAGGAGGTCTGCAATGGCCTCTTTGACGCGTTGTTCCACATTCTGCCTTTGGCCACCGACATGGATGCTGCCGAGGCCACACCAACGACCCTGCGCCGCGATTTCCCCTGGGATGCCGATGCGCAGGCCATGCTCGACCGTATTGTCGGGCAGCACCCTATCCTGACCCGAATTTCCGCCGCCAAGACATTGCGTGATGCCGCTGAGCAAGCAGCGCTGGACGCAGGCGCGGACCGGGTCGTGATTGAGACCGTGCGCAACCTCGATCCAGCCTTGGCTGGATTGTCAGAACCTGTTTCCGAGGGAGGAACATCATGACTGACATGACGTCCAACATCATGACCGAAACGCCGAAAAAGCGCACCGGGATCAAGACCGAATTCATGGTCTATTTCGCCATCATCTTTGTGGCGACGCTGCCGCTGGCCTGCCTGACATGGGCGCTGGCCGCGATGAAATCGCGCAGCTTTACCGACAAGGGCCCGATGGCCCGGGCCTGGACCCAAGCGCGGATCATCACGCCGATGATCTTCAACGCTTGAGGCGGGACGAGACACATACCGAATTTCTCAGCTGTCGTGCGCCTGCTGAGACATCGAACTGGACGCCTGGCAACAGGTGGACAGAGCCCGGAGGGGGCGACCCCAAAGGACCCGGCCGCGGGGAGCGCGGCGTCAGCATAACGTTCCGGAGGAATATTTATGGCTGATAATCACCTGTCTTTCACAGGTCTCACAGACGAGCAGGCGCAAGAGCTGCACGCTGTCTATATGAGCGGGCTCTGGCTTTTCACAGCCGTTGCCGTTGTCGCTCACTTGGCAGTGTTCATCTGGCGTCCGTGGTTCTGAGGAGGGATTAGCAAATGGCAAAGTTCTACAAGATCTGGCTCATCTTCGATCCCCGCCGTGTGTTTGTTGCACAGGGCGTCTTCCTCTTTTTGCTTGCAGCGATGATTCACCTCGTCCTGCTGAGCACTGGGGCGGAAGGCTTCAACTGGTTTGAAATCGCAGCAGCCGAGCGCGCTGCCGAGTAAATCCGGTTCACCAAGACAGCGCCGCGGGCGGGGGAACAGTGCGCCCCGCCTGCCCGCGGCAAACCTTTCGATTCAAGACGGCTGACGGACCCGGGACAGGGACGTGCCGCCAAACGCGGAGAACAAGAAGATGGCTTTGCTATCCTTCGAACGTAAGTATCGCGTCCGCGGAGGGACGCTGATCGGCGGCGATCTGTTCGATTTCTGGGTGGGCCCCTTCTATGTGGGCTTCTTCGGGGTCACGACCGCCTTCTTTAGCCTTCTGGGCACGGTGCTGATCTTTTGGGGTGCATCTCAGCAGGGGACGTTTAACCCCTGGCTGATCAACATCGCCCCACCGGACCTCAGCTATGGCCTTGGACTGGCACCGCTGCTCGAGGGCGGGCTGTGGCAGATCATCACGATCTGTGCCACCGGCGCCTTTATCAGCTGGGCGCTGCGCGAGGTCGAGATTTGTCGCAAGCTGGGCATGGGATACCATGTGCCTATCGGCTTTGCCTTTGCGATTTTTGCCTATGTCACACTGGTCATCTTTCGCCCGCTCCTGATGGGCGCGTGGGGGCATGGGTTCCCATACGGGATCTTCAGCCACCTCGATTGGGTCAGCAACACCGGCTACGCTTATCTGCACTTCCATTACAATCCGGCGCACATGCTGGCGGTCACGCTGTTCTTTACGACCACGCTGGCGCTGGCGCTGCACGGCGCGCTGATCCTGTCGGCGGCGAACCCCGAAAAGGGTGAGCTGGCCAAAACGCCGGATCACGAAGACACGTTCTTCCGCGATTTCATCGGCTATTCCATCGGCACGCTGGGCATTCACCGCCTCGGGTTCCTGCTGGCGATCAACGCTGGGTTCTGGAGCGCGATCTGCATCATCATCTCTGGCCCGGTCTGGACCGCAGGCTGGCCCGAATGGTGGAACTGGTGGCTGAACCTGCCCATCTGGGGCGCCGATCCGTTGCCTGTCTATCAATCTGCGTTCGGAGGCTGAGATCATGAGTATCAAAGCTGAATATCAGAACATCTTTACCCAGGTGCAAGTCCAGGGGACCCCGGAATGGGGCATGGACGACAGCGGCCAGCTGCTCGAAGAGCGTGTGGGCAACCCATGGTTCTCAAAGCTCGCAGGGCTGTTTGGCAACGCCCAGATTGGGCCGATCTACCTGGGTTGGACGGGCATGGTGTCCCTGCTGACCGGTGCGATCTGGTTTGTCATTGTCGGCCTCAACATGCTGGCCCAGGTCGGCTACAGCTTTCCGGAGTTCATCCGGCAGCTCTTTTGGCTGGCGCTTGAGCCGCCATCGCCCGAATACGGCCTGCGCATCCCGCCGCTGAACGATGGCGGCTGGTACATCATCGCCTCGTTCTTCCTGCTGGTGTCGGTCATGACATGGCTCTTGCGCAGCTACCTGCTGGCGGCCAACCACAAGATGGGCAAGCACGTGTTCTGGGCCTTTGCCAGCGCCGTGTGGCTGTTTCTGGTGCTGGGTCTGTTCCGTCCCATCTTGATGGGATCGTGGTCCGAAGCGGTGCCCTACGGCATCTTCCCGCACCTGGATTGGACGACGGCGTTTTCCATCCGCTACGGCAACCTCTACTACAACCCGTTCCATTGCCTGAGCATCGTGTTCCTCTATGGCTCGGTCCTGCTGTTCTGCATGCACGGCGCAACCATTCTGGCGGTGACACGCTATGGCGGCGACCGCGAGCTCGAGCAGATCTATGACCGCGGCACAGCCACCGAACGGGCGGCCCTGTTCTGGCGCTGGACCATGGGGTTCAACGCGACAATGGAGGGGATCCACCGCTGGGCGATCTGGTTTGCGATGCTGACCCCGATCACTGGCGGCATCGGAATCCTGTTGACGGGCACGGTTGTCGACAACTGGTTCATCTGGGCGCAAGAGCACAACTTTGCCCCGATGTATGACGGCGCTTACGGCTACGAAGACTACGGTTCTTACGAAGCCTTCATCGGGAAGGAGAACTGATCATGCTGCCCAAGTGGTTTGACCAATGGAATAAATCCAACCCGACGAACATCTTCGGCCCCGCGATCCTCGTGGGGGCCGTCGGTGGCGCGCTCTTTGTCGCGATCCTGCTGATCACCTGGGGCAACCCGGCGCAGACCTCCAGCATGCAGACCGGCCCACGCGGTACGGGCATGTCGGTGCCGGAATTCGACGTCTCTCGCCTTGCCCCCGATCCCACGATCGAGGCGTATTACACCGAAGAGCCGTACGTTCCCGAAGGGGACGAGCCGCTGGCCCGCGACATCTACGAAAATGTCCAGGTGCTGGGGGATCTGACCGAGGACAACTTCAACCGTCTGATGCTGGCCATGACGCAATGGGTCAGCCCCGAACAGGGCTGCGCCTATTGCCACGGTAATGTCGACATCGAGGAGTATGGACAGGACAACGTCTATACCAAGATCGTCAGCCGCCGCATGATCCAGATGACCCAGAACCTGAACGAGGGCTGGGATGCGCATGTGAACGCGGTCGCCGAGGTGGGGGTGAATTGCTACACCTGTCACCGCGGTCAGAACGTGCCCAGCGACATCTGGTTCAACGTGACGCCGGTGAACGAGCGGGTCGATGGCTGGGCGGCGGTGCAAAACCGCGCCACGTCCATGAGCCAGTCCACCTCGTTGCCGTCATCGGCGCTCGAGGTGTACCTGACCGACTACGACAGCCAGGTGAACGTCCACGATCTGGACAGCCGTGTGGCCGGTGTGCCGGGTCTGACCGAGGGTGTGCACACGATCCAGAAGACCGAGATGACCTATTCGCTGATGAATTACTTCTCGAACTCGCTGGGTGTGAACTGCCTCTTTTGTCACAACAGCCGGGCGTTCTACGACCCCGGTCAGTACACGCCGCAATGGGGCATCGCCCAGCTGGGTCGCCAGATGGTGATCGAGATGAACCAGGAATACCTGATCCCGCTGCGCGATACCTATCCCGAAAACCGGCTGGGTCCGATTTATGGCGACGCGCCCAAGGCGGCATGTCGGACCTGCCACAAAGGCTATCAGCGCCCCTTGCAGGGCATGAACATGACCGACGACTGGCCGGAATTGGTGACCACGGACGCCCCGGTTTACGAGTGATGTGGCGGGGCGGCACCCCCGCCCCGTGACGCCAGGCGCGGACCATCGGCTTCCTTGGTCCGGGCGCGGGGTTCGCTGAACCCCGGTTCCCTTCCTGTTGGCTACAGGAACCTGGCGTCGTGCTTGCCATGTGCGGGCACGGCGCCTTTTTCGCCCAACACATGCCGCGGGCAAGGCGGCAGGGCGGTGAGATGAAAGGATGTGCGCAATGACCCGAACCCCGACACTGGACCGTGTGGCAGGCCCGCAGGACCTCAAGCAGCTGACCGATGCCGAGTTGACCACGCTGGCGCACGAGCTGCGTCAGGATGTGATTGATGCCGTGTCCAGGACGGGTGGGCACCTTGGATCCTCCCTTGGCGTGGTCGAGCTGACCGTGGGCATTCACGCCGTCTTTGACACGCCGCGTGACAAGGTGATCTGGGACGTCGGCCACCAGTGCTATCCGCACAAGATCCTGACCGGCCGCCGCAACCGCATGGGCACGCTGCGCCAAAAGGATGGGCTGAGCGGGTTCACCAAACGGGCCGAGAGCGAGTATGACCCCTTCGGCGCGGCGCATTCGTCGACGTCGATTTCGGCGGCGCTCGGCTTCACCGTGGGGCGCGACATGGGCATGCCGACAGGCGATGCCGTGGCCGTGATCGGCGATGGATCCATCAGCGCCGGCATGGCCTATGAGGCGCTGAACAACGCAGGCCACGAGGGCCGCCGCCTGTTTGTCATCCTGAACGACAACGAGATGAGCATCGCGCCGCCCACCGGCGCGATGAGCACCTATCTGTCCAACCTCAGCCGGAACTCGCCGCTCGCCCCGCTGCACGCTATTGCCGAGGGGATGGAGCAGGCCCTGCCCAAACCCATGCGCGACGGTGCCCGCCGCGCGCGCGAGATGGTGACGGGCGTCGAAAGCAAGGGCACGTTCTTTGAGGAGCTGGGCTTTGACTATATCGGCCCCATCGACGGCCATGACATGGCCGAGGTGCTGAACGTCCTGCGCGCAGCGCGTACGCGTGCGGATGGTCCGGTGCTGATCCACGCCTGCACGGTCAAGGGCAAGGGCTACGCCCCCGCCGAAGGGTCCGCCGACAAGTATCACGGTGTGTCCAAGTTCGACGTCGAGACGGGCGAGCAGTCCAAGGGCAAAAGCAATGCACCGTCCTACACCTCTGTCTTTGGCGCGGCCCTGACGGACCTTGCCGCAGAAGACCCCGGCATCGTCGCCATCACGGCGGCCATGCCCTCGGGCACCGGTGTGAACAAGATGCAGGACCGGTTCCCGGCGCGTGTCTTTGATGTCGGCATCGCCGAACAGCATGCGGTGACCTTTGCCGCCGGAATGGCGGCAAGCGGGCTGAAACCATTCTGCGCGATCTATTCGACCTTTCTGCAACGCGGCTACGACCAGGTTGTACACGATGTGGCGCTGCAAGGGCTGCCCGTCCGCTTTGCCCTGGACCGTGCCGGCCTTGTGGGGGCCGATGGCGCGACCCATGCCGGTGCGTTCGACATCGGCTATCTCGGCGCGCTGCCGAATATGGTGGTGATGGCCGCAGCGGATGAGGCTGAACTGGTCCACATGGTGACCACTGCCGCTGCCCATGATACCGGCCCCATCGCCTTCCGCTATCCGCGGGGCAACGGGCGCGGGGTCGAGATCCCCGAACGCGGTGACGTGCTCGAGATCGGCAAGGGCCGGATGATCCAGGACGGGACCGATGTCGCGCTCCTGTCCCTGGGCACGATGCTTGATGATTGCGAGCGTGCCGCAGCACAGCTCGAGGCCGAGGGGCTTTCGGTGTCGATCGCTGATGCGCGGTTCGTCAAGCCGTTGGACATGGCGCTGATCCGCGATCTGGCGTCACGCCACGCGCTGCTGGTGACCGTCGAACAGGGCGCCATGGGTGGGTTCGGCGCAATGGTATTGCAGGCGATGGCCGCCCAAGGGTTGCTGGATCAGGGGCTGAAAGTCCGCACGCTGTGCCTGCCCGACCGGTTTATCGATCAGGCGAGCCCGGACGAGATGTATGCCGCCGCGGGCCTGGATGCCGATGGCATCGTCGCCACGGTGCGCAACGCCATGGGTCTTGAGGCGACGAATGTCGTGGATCTGATTGCCGGGGCATAACGCCTAGCTGCTCAATGTCCCACGGATCGGGTTCTTGTCGGCAAAGGTGGTGGTGAGATCCGCGACCACATCCGGCGCATCCCAATGGATGGAATGCCCGGCCCCCTCCACGATGTGGTGGGGCAGGTGGTTGAGCACGGCCAGGATGTGATCCGGCGGTACGATCAGGTCGAGCGCACCGATCAACACCTGCGTCGGACAGGACGGGCGCGCGAGCGCCGTCCCATCGAACCCGCGCAAGGCTGTCAGCTGATGCTCCATCGCATCGGCGCTTTGTGCGTGCGGGTAGGCGAGGCTGTCGGCGATGGCCTGATCCACAGCCTTCGGATCGTCATAGACGCGCGGGTTGAAGAGCCATGGGAAGAGGGCGCGCAGCCAGGTGTCGGGGGCCGCATCACTGCGCCGAACTGCGACGAGATTGGCAAAAAGCGCTGTGTTGCGTGCCAGGCGGATCGGTGCGGACGCGGCGATATGGGTCGAGGCCATGCGCATCGGCACCTCTTGCGCCATGTGCAGCGCGATGATGCCGCCCATGGAATGGCCGATCACGTGGTATCGGCCAAACCCGAGGTGATCCATCAACGCCAGCGCGTCCTTGCACATCAGATCAATCGATACCGGTGCGTCCCAGGGCGTGGTCCGCCCGGTGGTGCGGTTGTCCGGCAGGACGCAGGTAAAGCGGTGGCGCAACCGGGCCACCAGCGGATCCCAACTGCTGTGATCCGACATGAATCCCGCAAGCATCAAAAGCGGCGGACCGTCCCCTTCGACCGCGTAGTGCAGGGTCACGTCTGGTCGGTCAAGCGTCGGCATTGAGCTGGCTCCACGTGGGTAGGATATCGTTTGGGGCGGGTGTCGCCGCATAGACGCCCCGCGCAATCGCACGCGCCAGACACAGCGATGCCGCATGCCCGATCAGGCCGAGGTCAGCGGTGTCGGGCAGCGGTTTGGCCCCGGTTGCGGCGGCACAGACAAGGTCCCCGTCGCTGGGCGAATGGGCGGGCACGCAGGCCCGGGCGATCCCGTCATGAGCGGCGATGGCCACGCGCTGGCACTGCGCCTTATCCAGAGCAGCGTCAGTTCCGACGATTGCGATCGTGGTGTTGGCATGCGCCATCATCGCGGTGACCTTGCGGCGGTCGATGGCGCGGCCCAGCCCGCTGTTCGGGTCCGGGCCCAGCCCGCCGAACTCATCCCCGATCTCAAACGGTGCGGCCCAGAAGTGCCGGTCGCCGGGCGTTGTGACGGTGCCCATCGGGTTGGCGGCGACCAGCGCCCCCACAGTAATGCCGCTGTCGAGGATGAGGGAGGCTGTGCCCAGCCCACCTTTCATCGCGGCCGTCGTGGCGCCCGTGCCTGCGCCCACAGAACCGATATGCGTCACGGTGCTGGCCGCATCCAAGGCCATGCGACCCAAGGCGGGGTAGGGGTTATCGGTCCAGCCGTGATCGCCGCCTGCCAGCAGGTCAAAAAGGATCGCGCCCGGCACAATCGGGACGATCGCTGGCCCGATCCTGTAGCCGCGCCCGACTGCGCGGAGGCCTGCAACGACGCCGCTGCACGCATCCAGCCCAAAGGCCGAGCCACCCGAAAGCACCAGCGCATCCACGTGCGCCACGGATTTGTCGGGGGCAAGCAGGTCGGTTTCCCGCGTGCCCGGCGCGCCGCCCATCACGTGGACCGATGCGGTGAACGGGGTCTCTGCGGTCAGGACCGTCACGCCGGATTTCAGCGCTGCATCCTGCGCGTGCCCGACCTTGAGCCCATCGACATCCGTGATCGCGTTTTGCGGGCCTGGGATCATGAGATTTTAAGTCTCCGGCGGGAGTTTTCTTGGAAAGGTGGAGTGGATCAGATGCGCGGTTTCGGGGCTGCGGTCGCGGGATCACCCGTGTTGGGTTCGCCCTTGGGTTCGATCAGGAGCACTTTGCATTCGGTGTCAGCGCGCGGGCGGTGCGTGACGCCTCTGGGCACGACAAACAGCTCCCCGGTTTTGACCACGTGGCTGGCGTCTTCGAGGTCCATGACCATCTCGCCCTCAAGCACGAGAAAGAAGTCATCCGTGTCCTCGTGCAGGTGAAACGGGAACGCGCCCTGAAACTTCACCACCATAACGTCGTTGCCGTTGTAGTCGGCGACCACATGCGGGTCCCAATGCGTGCCGAACTGCGCCAGCTTGTCCGCGAGGTTTATGGGTTTCATATGCAGCGTCCTCCGTCGATCTCGAGTGCCACGCCAGTGATCATCGATGCCGCGTCCGAGCACAGGAACGTGGCCGCTGCCCCCATGTCCTGCGGCGTGGAAAAGCGGCCCAGCGGGATCGTGGCGAGGAATTTGGCGCGCATTTCCGGCGTGTCCGCGCCCATAAAGCTCTTGAGCAGGGGTGTTTCGCCCGCAACCGGGTTCAGCGCGTTCACGCGGATGCCGTGGGGCGCAAGTTCGACCGCCATGGCCTTGGTCGCGGTGATCATCCAGCCCTTGGAGGCGTTGTACCAGTTGAGGTTGGGCCGAGGCGAGACACCGGCAGTGGATGCGATGTTGAGGATCACTCCGGCCTTGCGCGCCTTGAAATGGGGCACGAGGCTGCGCGCCGTCAGGTAGACGGACTTGGCGTTGACGGCAAGCACGCGGTCGAAATCGTCCTCGCTCACATGCTCGAGGGCCTGCGGCAGGTGGGTGACGCCCGCGTTGTTCACGAGGATATCGACGTGGCCGAAGGTGGACAGTGCCGTGTCCATCATCGCCTGCACCGAAGGGCCGTCCGCCACGTCGACGGGACAGGCTGTGCCGCCGATCTCGGTCGCCACATTTTGAGCGCCGCTTTCGTTCAGGTCTGCGACCAGCACGCGCGCGCCGACGGCGGAAAAGGCGCGCGCGATGCCTGCGCCAAAGCCCGACGCAGCGCCTGTGACGATGGCGGTTTTGCCATCAAGTTGCATAGGGCGTCTCCTTGATGAACTCGCGGATGAGGTGCAGGACGGTCGCCGGTTTGTCTGTCTCGAGCAGGTGCGCGGCGCCCTCGATTAGGTGGTATTCGGCGTTGGGCAGCGCCGCGGCGATACGTTCGCCGAACACCGCCGGCATGATGGGGTCGGTGTCGCCTGCAAGGACCATGGCGGGGCAGTGGACCTGTGTCAGCGCGTCGTGGAAATCAAACCGGCCCTGTTCGTTCTCTGGCCCGTTGTAATGCATCGCAACCGGGTTCTTGACGATCATCCGTTGCATCATGTGCGGGTCAGGTACGGTGCGCGCATAAAGCGGCAGACAGACGTCAAAGTAGTTCTGCCGCCCCTCGGGCGTCGGGTTGGACCAGTAGTCGCGGGCAACGCGGCCCGCGACCGTGCCGCCGATCCGTTCAAACGCCGCGTAGATCACCTCGAAATCAGTCCGCGCTGCGGTACAGGTAAGGATCAGGGCGCCGGGATGGTCCGGATGCCGCGTCGCATAGGCCTGGGCCACGACGCCGCCAAAAGACGCGCCATAGACGATGGGCTTCTGCACGCCGAGGATATCGCACAGCGTGCGCACATCGTCTGCCCATTGCGCGAGGGTCCAGTCGCCGGGATCGCCATCGTCGGACCGGCCATTGCCCCGATGATCCACATAGATCACCTGCGCCAGATCGTTGATCCGGTGCATCAGCGGGCGCAGGATCGAATGATCGGCACCCGGACCGCCATGTAGGGCCAGCACCGTGTGACGTTCCCGCATGAACGGGCCGTCGGGCACCAGCTTCGGCCCCTCGATATCGACAAAGAGCCGGGCGCCGTTCACCTCGATCCGCATCAGTAGGTCGCCCGCCCGCCGGACTGGTCAAAGCAGAAGCCGGTAGTGAAACTCGCCTCGTCCGAGGTCAGCCAGCACGCCATGGCGGTGACCTCTTCGACCGTGCCGAAACGGCCCATGGGGATCTTGGATTGCATGAAGTCGATATGGTCCTGGGTCATCTGGTCAAAGATCGCGGTGCGCACGGCGGCGGGTGCGATGGCGTTTGCAGTGACGCCCGTGGTGGCCAGCTCCTTGCCCAGCGACTTGATCAGGCCGATCACGCCCGCCTTTGAGGCGGAGTAGGCGGGTGCGTTCGGGTTCCCGTCCTTTCCGGCGATGGAGGCGATGGTAACGATCCGGCCCCAGCCCTTGTCCGTCATCAAAGGTGCCGCGGCGCGGCAGCAATAGAACACAGCGTGCAGGTTCAGCGCATGCACGGCCAGCCAATCGTCCACCCCGTAGTCCCATGTGGTGGCGTTTGGCCCGGTGATCCCGGCGGAACAGACGAGAATATCGGGCTTGGCCTCCGTCATCGCCCAAGACACCGCGTCGGGGTCGGTGACGTCGATCTGCCGGGTGGTGATCCGTTCCTGGTCGATATGGGCAAGGGCGGTGCCGTTGATGTCCCAAACCTCGACGGTGGCGCCCTCGGCGGCAAGGCGGCTGGCGATCCCTTCGCCCAGGCCCGACGCGCCGCCCGTGACAACGCAGTGCCGCCCTTTGAACCGATTTTCGTACATCAGCATCCCCCCATCCTTGTGGTGCAATCTGCGCCGGGGCGGTCGGGGTCGCAACGGTTTTCCTGTGCCATCGTCGTCGCGACCCTCGCACACGGGGGGCGGACGCCTATGTTGGCCGCCATGCAGCGCCCGCTTTTCATCGGATCGGATATCTACCGGGGATCGTCCTACGGCATGTGGCATCCCTTGCGTGTGCCGCGTGTCTCAACGGTGATTGACCTGTCGCGTGCCATGGGCTGGCTGCCGCCCGAGGTGTATGTGCCCAGCCCACGGGTCAAACCGCAGACGCTCACCATCTGGCACACGGCCGACTATGTCGCCGCATTACATGCCGCAGAGCAGGCGCAAGATGTGAGCGATGCCGTGCGGCAGCGCCACGCCATCGGCACGCCCTCCAACCCGGTGTTCCCCGAGATGTACCGCCGTCCGGCGACAGCTGCCGGTGGGTCGCTGCTGGCCGGAGAGCTGCTGGCGCGGGGTGGGATCGTCTACCATCCGGCGGGCGGCACGCATCATGGGATGCCGGACCGGGCGGGCGGGTTTTGCTATCTGAACGACCCGGTGCTGGCGATCCTGTCGCTGCAACGCAATGGCGCGCGGCGTGTCGCTTATGTCGACATCGATGCGCATCATCCGGACGGGGTCGAGCATGCTTTTGGCGACGATCCGGACGTGCTGATGATCTCGGTGCATGAGGAGGGGATCTGGCCGCGCACGGGCGCCTTGGGCGTGTCCGGCGCGGGCACCACGCTGAACCTGCCGGTGCCGCGCGGGCTGAACGATGATGAGATGGCGTTGATCGCAGACACGCTGATCCTGCCGCGCGTGCAAGCGTTCCGCCCGGAGGCGGTCGTATTGCAATGCGGTGCCGACGGGGTCGAAGAGGATCCGCAAGCGCACCTGTCCCTGTCGAACCAGGCGCATTGGTCCATCGTACGTCGGCTGATGGGCCTCGCGCCGCGCTACCTCGTGCTGGGTGGGGGCGGGTACAATCCGTGGTCCGTGGGGCGGCTCTGGACCGGGGTCTGGGGGGCCTTGAACGGGTTCGACGTGCCGGATCGGCTCGGCGCGGCTCCGGAGGCTGTGCTGCGCGATCTGCGCTTTGACGGCAATCGGCGTGGGCGCAACCCGCCTGAGCACTGGTTTACCACATTGGCCGACGCGCCGCGCGCCGGACCGATCCGCGATGAAATCCGGGATCGCCTCTCTCAATTGGCCCTCTGACCCCCTGTCAAAGCCTGCGGTGGCGCTGCGCGCGTGCGCCTGTTACATGCCTGCCCAGAATTTCGACAGCGAAAGGCCAGGCTCATGAGCGCCACTGCCCGCAAATCCGCCCCTTTGCCCGATGACATCCGGGACATGAAAGGCGGTACACCCATCGTGAGCCTCACGGCGTACACCACGCCCATGGCGCACATGATGGACGCGCATTGCGATTTTGTCCTTGTGGGGGACAGCGTGGGCATGGTGCTGCATGGGCTGCCATCGACGCTTGGTGTGACCATGGACATGATGGTGATGCACGGGCGCGCCGTGGGGCGGGGCCTCGCATCCGCGATGATGGTCGTCGACATGCCCTTTGGCAGCTACGAGGAAAGCCCGGCACAGGCGTTTCGCAACGCCGCGCGCATCATGGCGGAAACCGGAGCCGCGGCGGTCAAGCTCGAGGGGGGGCAGCACATGGCGGAAACGATTGCGTTTCTCGTGTCCCGCGGGGTGCCGGTGATGGCGCATATCGGGCTGACACCGCAGTCGATCAACACGCTGGGCGGCTACAAGGTGCAGGGCCGCGGCGATGCCGGTGCCGCCCTGATGGTGGACGCGCAGGCCGTGGCCGAGGCGGGCGCGTTTTCGGTGGTGCTGGAAAAGGTGCCCGCGACCCTCGCCGACAAGATCACGCAAGCCATCGCCATCCCGACCATTGGCATCGGCGCATCGGCGGGCTGTGATGGGCAGATCCTGGTCGTGGACGACATGCTGGGGCTGTTCACCGCGTTCAAAGCCAAATTTGTGAAACGCTATGCCGAGCTTGGTACCGATGGTGAGGCGGCCATTGCCGCCTACGCCGCAGATGTGCGCGCGCGGACATTTCCCGGCCCCGAACACCTGTTTGGCGACGCGGCGCCAAAATGACGGCCCCCATCGTACGGACGCGCGCCGCACTGCGCGAGATGACGCATGGCTGGCAGCGCGCGGGTGAACGTACCGGCGTCGTGCCGACCATGGGCGCGCTGCATGACGGGCACCTGAGCCTTGTCGCCCGGGCCAAGGAGATGTCCGACCGGGTGATCGTCACGATCTTTGTGAACCCCAAGCAGTTCAACAATCCCGAAGACCTCGAGAACTATCCCAGGACCGAGCATGAGGATGCGCGCAAGCTCGAGCGGTTCGCGGTCGACGCGATCTACGTGCCCGATGGCCCGCAGATGTATCCGGACGATTTTGCGACGACCGTGTCGGTCGAGGGGCTGACGGATGTGCTGTGCGGGGCGCATCGGCCCGGGCATTTCGACGGGGTGGCGACAGTGGTGACCAAGCTTTTTACCCAGACATCCGCCGATTTCGCGTTCTTTGGGGAAAAGGACTTTCAGCAGTTGCAAGTGGTGCGGCGCATGGCGCGCGACCTCGACCTCGGCGTCGAGGTGGTGGGTTGCCCGACGATCCGCGAGATGGACGGGCTTGCCATGTCCTCTCGCAACCTGCTGCTGTCGGATCAGGCGCGCAGCCGCGCAGCGGCGCTGAACGAGGTGATGGAGGAGATGGCCGACGGTCTGCAGGCCGGTCGGGCGATGGATGACCTGCTGCCGGGCGCGCGGGCGCGCCTCGCGGCGGCGGGGTTCGGCGACATCGACTATCTCGAGTTGCGCACCAACGAGACGCTCCGCTTGATCCAGCGGGCCGAGGCCCCGGCGCGTCTGTTTGCTGCCGCCTGGATGGCAGGCGTCCGGTTGATCGACAATATCGACGTACCAATCCGGACCTAGACGGACTTCGACACGAAGTCCGGCGGTTTTCCGACGCGGAAAACGGGGACATCTGCGCCGGAAATCGCGTCGATTTCCTGCCGGTTTCCGTGTCGGAAACCGGTCACCGGAGCAACAGCAGACGTTCCAGCGCCGCGCCCATGACCTTGGCACTGTCGAGCATGTCTGTGATGCCAACCCATTCGTCCGGCTTGTGCGCCAGTTCCAGCGTGCCCGGGCCGTAAGCGATGCAGTTGCGCAGCTTGCCGATCCTGTCGATATGCTTTTGATCATACGAGCCCGGCGAGGCCACATAGATAGGCGCGACGCCCAGCACATCCTCGATGGCGGCATGGACCGTCTCGACCACAGGGGCCGAGGCATCCGTCATGGACGGCAAAACGACGTTCAATTCGCGCAAATCATAGTCAAACCGGTCGCGGTTGGCGCGCAACTGTTCGAGCAGGTCGATCACCTCGCCGCGCACATCGTCGAGGTTTTCCTCGACCAGAAAGCGGCGGTCGATCACGATACGGCAGCTGTCGGGAACGCAATGGGCAGGCAGGCCATCATAGTCCGGGGGCTGTTCCGGCTGGCCGCCGTGGATCGCATTGATGTTCATGGTCGAGTGACGTGCCCCGTCGGGCACCACCGGCATCTCGGTCCGGCGCTGGGCCATGGCGGGGTATAGCTGTTCTTCGAACGCCGCGAGCACCGCACCCATGTGGCGCACGGCGCAATCCCCGAGGAACGGCATCGAGCCATGGGCAATCTCGCCCTTTGTCTCGATCTCGGCCCACCACCCGCCACGATGGCCCAGGCAGATCCGGTCCTTGTTGAGGGGCTCGGGAATGATGACATGCTGCACGCGGGCGGGGTCGAAAAAGCCCTGCTCGGCGAGGTAGGCCACGCCGCCATAGCCGCCGGATTCCTCGTCCGCCGTGGCGCTGATCTCGATCGCGCCGGCAAATCCTGTGTGTTCGGCGATGAATGCCTCAGCGGCGATGATTGCGGCGGCGAGGCCACCCTTCATGTCGCATGCGCCGCGTCCGTAGATGCGGTCGCCGTCCACCTCGGCGCCAAAGGGATCACGCGTCCAGCCGTGGCCGACCTCCACCACGTCGTGATGGCCGTTGAAATGGATGCAATCACCACGCCACGTCCCGTCGCGGCGCGCGACCACGTTCCAGCGCGGATGCTGGTCGCTGTCGCCGGGCGTGCCCGTGGCACGGATCAGCTGCACCTCAAACCCGTGGTTGCGGAGCCTGTCGGCGAGCAGATCACAGATATCGCGGTACTGCGCGCCCGGCGGGTTCAACGTCGGGATGCGGATCATCGCCTGTGTGAGGGCGATGAGATCATCACGGGCGTCATCGATGCGGGTGGCGAGGGGCATGAGGCAAGTGTCGGGGTGCGCGCCGGGATTGGCAAGGGGCGCGCCGCCGGAACCCGACCCTTCGGGGAGGATTTTTGGGGGACAAAGACAAAGCGGGGCAGTGCGCCGCGGTCAGAGCTTGCCCAGCGGGACCTTGAGCGCCATGTCGCCATGATCATCGCGGGGCACCTCGCCCGCCCGCATGTTCACCTGCAGGGCCGGGATGATGAGCTTGGGCATGGAAAGCTGCGCGTCACGCTCGGTGCGGAACGCGATGAAGTCGTCGCGCGTCTTGCCCTCGCCCACATGGATGTTGCGGGTGCGCTGTTCGGCCACGGTCGTCTCCCAGGCGATGGCGCGTCCACCGGGCCCGTAATCATGACAGATGAAGAGGCGTGTCGTGTCGGGCAGCGCGAGCACGCGCTGGATGCTGTCATAAAGCTCACCGGCATCACCGCCGGGGAAGTCGCAGCGGGCCGAGCCGCCGTCTGGCATAAAGAGCGTGTCACCGACAAATGCGGCGTCCCCCATCACATGCACCATGCAGGCGGGTGTGTGGCCGGGGGTGTGCATCGCATGGCAGGTGAGCGCGCCGACGGAGTAGGTATCATCGTCCTCGAACAGTGCGTCGAATTGCGAGCCGTCACGCTGGAACTCCGTTCCTTCGTTGAAGACCTTGCCAAAGGTATCCTGCACCTCGGTGATCTTGGCGCCGATGCCGATTTTGCCGCCAAGTGCCTTCTGGATGTAAGGCGCGCCGCTGAGGTGGTCGGCGTGTACATGCGTTTCGATGATCCATTCCAGCCGCAGCCCGTGGCCGCGGATATGGGCGATCATCGCATCCGCCCCGTCGAAGTTCAGGGCACCTGCGGCATAGTCGATATCCATCACTGCATCGATCACGGCGCATGCGGGACCGTCCGGTTCCTGAACGACATAGGAGATGGTGTTGGACGTGCTGTCGAAGAACGGGGTGACGATGGGCTTTTGAGAAAGATCGGGTGTCATGACGTGCCTCCGGCGATTGCGGGACTTTCGCGCAGAGTGACAGTGCCGTGCTTTCCTGGCAAGTCAGGCGTTGCTGGCTGGTTCCTCAAAGCCTGTGCGGCCGATGCTGGCATAGGCGACGAAACCGGCCCGTTTGGCATCCTTGACCGCGTAGATGTTGCGCAGATCGGCCAATCGGGGCACGGCCATGCGGCGGGCCAGCTTTTTCAGATCGAGCGCGCGGAACTCGTTCCATTCGGTCAGGATCACCAGCATTTCGGCGTTTTGCACCGCCTTGTGGGCGTCATCGACCCAGTGAACGCCGGGCAGCAAAGCCTCGCCCTCGCGCTGGCCTTGGGGATCCACGACGCGGACCTTTGCCCCGGCACCGATCAATGCCGGGATGATCGTAAGGCTGGGGGCGTCGCGCATGTCGTCGGTATTGGGTTTGAACGTGACGCCGAGCACGGCGATGGTCTTCCCCGAAAGCTGGCCATCACACAGGTCAAAGATCTTGTCGATCATGCGCCGCTTAGTCTCGTCATTCACCTTGATCACCGTTTCGGTGATCTGCATGGGCACGGCGTGCTCTTGCCCGATGCGGGCGAGCGCCTTGGTGTCCTTGGGGAAACACGATCCACCATAACCCGGACCGGCATGCAGGAACTTGTTCCCGATGCGCCCGTCGAGACCCATGCCCTTGCTCACCTGCTTGATATCCGCGCCCGTGCGTTCGCATAGGGCGGCGATTTCGTTAATGAACGTGATCTTGGTCGCCAGGAACGCGTTGGCGGCGTATTTGATCATCTCGGCGCTTTCCAGATCGGTCGTCACGATGGGGAAGTCGCGCAGGAACAGGGGGCGGTAGATGTCCGCCATCACCTCAGCCGCCCGGTCGGTCTGAACACCGACCACCACGCGGTCGGGCTTCATGAAATCGTCAATGGCGGCCCCTTCGCGCAGAAACTCGGGGTTGGAGGCCACGTCGAAGTCGAGCGCGGGGTTGGCCTTGCGCACGGTCTGTTTGACCTGACGGTTGGTGCCCACGGGAACGGTCGATTTGGTGACGATGACAACATAATCCTTGGCCAGTGACGCAATCTCTTCGGCGGCGGCCATCACGTAAGTGAGGTCCGCATGGCCATCGCCACGCCGCGTCGGCGTGCCAACGGCGATGAACACAGCGTCGGCGCCGTCAATCGCGTCGGCCAGGTCCAGCGTAAACGACAAGCGACCGGCGTCGACATTCTTGGTCATCAGCGCCTCGAGGCCCGGCTCGTAG
Source organism: Pseudomonadota bacterium (assembly GCA_038525585.1). GTDB lineage: Bacteria > Pseudomonadota > Alphaproteobacteria > Rhodobacterales > Rhodobacteraceae > Tateyamaria. The sequence goes on along the minus strand of JBCBHM010000023.1, from coordinate 1,141 downwards.
ATGGGTACTTCACCCGCGTTCAACTTGTCGATTTTCGCGGGGTCTTTGTCGACGCAGACAACGTCGTGGCCAAAGTCGGAGAAACACACCCCCGACACGAGGCCGACATAGCCTGTCCCAATCATCGCAATCTTCATGGCCTGCCCGCCGTACTGCTGTGTCGTTGCAGATGTGGTAGTGCGCGGCCCCGAGCCCCGTCAAGGCAAGAGGCCGCGCATGGCTTAGCTCGGGTTAAGGTGCGCGCATTCCGGCACAGGTGTGACGACGCGGCCCGTGTCCAGGTGGCTGAGCAGGTTGTCCACCACCAGATTGCCCATCGCGGCCCGTGTTTCATGCGTCGCACTGCCCACGTGCGGCAAGAGGACGACGTTCGACATGGTCTTGAGCGCGTCGGGGATCTTGGGTTCTTCCTCGAACACGTCCAGCGCGGCATAGCCGAGCGTGCCGGTTTCGAGCGCCGTGACCAGTGCCGCTTCGTCCACCACGGATCCACGCGAAACATTGATAAGCGTGCCGTCGGGGCCGAGCGCATGCATGACGTCTGCATTCACGAGGTGCCGTGTCGCGGCACCGCCCGGCGTGATGGAGATGATGACGTCCACCGCCTTGGCCATGTCAACGAGGTTGGCGTGATAGGTGTAGGGCACATCCTTGGGGCTGCGCGTGTGGTAGTGGATTTCGGCATGGAACGCCTTCAGCTTGTCCGCAATGGCCTGCCCAATGCGACCAAGGCCCAGGATGCCGACACGGCGACCATCTGCGGATCGTGACAGGGGCGCGTTGCCCTCACGTTCCCACGCGCCTGAGCGGGCATGCGCCTCGTCGCTCAGGAAATTGCGATAGCTGGTGAGCATCAGCATGATGGCCGTCGTCGCCACCTCTTCGTTCAGCACGTCGGGCGTGTGCGTGACCAGCATGCCGCGCGCCACGCAGGCATCGGTGTCGATGGCGTCGTAACCGACCCCGTAACTGGCCGCGACCTTGGCATTCTGGCAGGCGTCGAGCAAGGCGGCGGGCACGCCGTCATGGCCGTTTGTCACGATATGGGTGATGGCGCTCGCATCGTAATCGTCGCCCATCTTGTGGATGGTGAACCGCTCGGCAAGGCGGGCGCGCATATCGTCGGTGATGCCACCGATTT
>JBCBHM010000022.1:0-49168 GCA_038525585.1 Pseudomonadota bacterium | reverse complement strand
CGGCGGTCGTTCTGAGCCTCTGGGCCTACTACGCAGGACTGCGCGGAGCGGCGAGCGCTTCTGTGGCGTGATCGGGGTGGATCTGGCGCCGCATGACCCGCGGTTGTGACCTGTGTGCGCGGTTTGATCACCACCTTGGTCGCGATTGTCTAAGAGGTCACGGTGCGGGGGTATGAGATGTTTCTGTCCTACACGCTGCTGGTCGAGGCTATCGTTTGGGCGCTTGCATTCTTGTCGTTGGACGTGGTGACAGGTTTTTTGGCCTGCGGGCTATGTCGCCATCGTGACCCTGACGACGCTCGGATATGGCAATGTGGTGCCTCCAGACAGCGCCCGGCTGGTCGCTGCATTTTGCGCCTTGGCAGGCTTGTTCCTTGTTTGTTTGTCGACCGCTTTCGTCATTGAAATCCTGCGGCGGACCGACAGCGAAAATTAGCCGTCCTCCCTACGATCGCAACTCTGCCAACGGCAACCTCTTTTACTGCGCGTCGACAGGCACGCAGCAAAGCTGCATAATATCTGCGTCGGCGATGCGCACATTTCGGACGGCGGGTATGCAGCGCGTCTTGGATGCCTGCGACCACCGCGGCGAAAATGGCATCCGGTCCGGACCAGAGCAAACCCGGATACGACTGGTTCCGTACTCCGTGTGGCCGCGCCCCTGAGCAAGGTGCACACATCCGAATTGATGCTGCGTAAACATAGGTCGAAATCTCAAACACAGCCTCACCCTGCGATCCGGTCTCCGCTCCGATTTTTCCAAAGGTTTGCTCTGCCCTTAACATCGAACTTCGCGACCGCCGACCAATCCGCAGCTTGGGCCTGCACGCGTGTATCCACACAAAAAAAGGCGGCCCCGCGAGGAGCCGCCTTTGGGTTCAGCCTGATGCGGCTCAGTTCATGGTGAAATACTTCACCTTCGGCTGATCTTCGGGGTCAACCTCGATACCCACACCGTCTGCCATGCCCCAGTTCAGGACCTGGTGGTGGATGGGGATGTAAAGCGCTTCGTCCTGGATCACCCGCCAGATGTCGGCGATGTCGGCATTGCGCGCCTCGAGGTCCGTGTTGGAGGCCAGCGATTTGATCTTGGCGTCGATCTCGTCATTGTCGAACCCGGTGCCGTTCCACGTGCCGATATCCGACTCGCGCCCGTGGACGAGGAAGTTGAACACATATTCGGAATCGTAGGTCGGCACGCCCCAGCCCAGCATGTAGAAATCGGTCTGGCCGTCGGTGATCAACGGAAAGTGCTGCGCCTTGGGCTTGGCGTCGAGGTTCACCGTCACGCCGATCTGGCCCAGCATGCCGACGGCGGCCTGACAGATCGCCTCATCGTTGATGTAACGATCATTGGGGCAGTCGAGCCGGATGGAGAAGCCATCGCCATAGCCCGCCTCGGCCATCAGCGCTTTGGCCTGGTCGAGGTCTGTGGTGGACTCGCTGTCCATCTCGGCGGTCCAGCCGTTGACGAAGGGTGGCGCGATCATGCCCGCCGGTTCCGACTGGCCGCGCATCACGACCTGCTGGATGGCGTCGCGGTTGATGGCCATGGACATGGCCTGCCGCACGCGCACGTCCGCCAGCGGGTTGGCCCCGTCAACATTGTCGGCCTCGATATCATCGGCCCCTTGGTTCATGCCAAAGAAGATCACCCGATTTTGCGGGGCCTTTTTCACCGTCAGCCCGTCGGCGGCGTTCACACGCTCAAGGTCTTGTACCGGCATGTCCTGCAGGAAATTCACCTCACCCGACAACATCGCGGCGACACGGGTCGCGGCGTTCTGGATGGGGGTGTAGATGATCTCCGTCACCTCCATCGGGAATTGGTCGATGCCCCAGTAATTCTCGTTGCGGACCATCACGGTGCGCACATCAGGCTCGCGGCTTTGCAGCACATAGGGCCCGGTGCCGTTGACGTTTGTGGTGGCGTAGGTGATCTCGCCCCCCTCAAAATCCTGCACGTTCACGGTGTTGTTGGCCTCGGTCCAGCCCTTGTCCATGATGTAGAGGTTGGTGAGGTTCGAGGGCAGGATCGGGTTGGGCCCGTCCGTCACCATCTCGATCGTGAAATCGTCGACCGCGCGCACGTCTTTGATCGACCCGATCAGTTCTTTCATGTCCGAATTGGGCTGCATCGCACGTTCAAAGCTGAAAACGACATCTTCGGCGTTGAATTCAGCACCGTCGTGGAATGTCACGCCTTCGCGCAGCTTGAACACCCAGACATTGGGATCATCGGTCTTGGGGGCCCATTCGGTGGCCAGCGCCGGTTCGAACGCACCCGTGACATCGCGGATGATCAGCGGTTCGTACATCTGGTGACGGATGGTGTGCGTCGGTCCTTCGTTCTGGGAATGCGGGTCGAGCGTGAGCGCGTCGCCGGCGCGGGCCCACCGCAAGGTCTCGGCGCTGACGATGCCGGTTGTGCCCAGCAGCAGCGCCGTCGAAAGCAATGTCGTGATTTTCATAATGAACTCCCCATGGTTGTTTTGCCGGAGTGTTTGCCACCCGGACGGCTTTGTCCACCAGTTAGATACGCGCGTCTTCGTTCCGACATTTCGAGGCGCATATTTTTGCGGCAGGCGGGGTTGCGCTTGCCGCACGTCAAAACTGGTATACAATAGTATACAGATATGGAGGCGATAATGATCGAGACCTATTCCGACTGTCTGACAGTGGCGCGCGCAGAACTGTCCGCGGCCCATCGGTTGCTGAGCGCCGAGATCCGGGCGTATCCCACGCCGATCTCGGGATGTGACGCGCAATTCAATCACCTGCTGGCCGAACGGCAGCGCATCTCGGGCGCGCTGGCGCAGTTGGAGGCGTCTGTGTTCGTGCCGACCCCGCGGACGCCGATGCCGTCAAGCGGAGTGGAGAGCCGGTGAAGGTCCACATCCTCGACGATTGGTTCGACACGCTGCGCGGGCTGCCGTGCTTTGACCTACTGGCGGGGCACGATGTGACGGTCTGGACGGATCACGAGCCTGATCCTGCCGCATTGGCGAGGCGTGTGGCGGATGCCGAATGCCTGGTGCTGTTTCGCGAGCGGACGCGGATCACGGCCGATCTGCTGGACCGCTTGCCGAACCTGCGCCTGATCTCGCAGCGCAGCGTCTATCCGCATATCGACGTGGACGCCTGCACGCGCAACGGTGTGGTTTTATGTTCCAACATGCACGCGGGCACGCCGTCTTATGCGGCGGCGGAGATGACGCTGGCGCTGATACTCGCATCCTACCGCCAGATCCCGCAGCAGGCCGCGTCGTTGAAAGCGGGCGGCTGGCAGATGGGTGTCGGGCGTACCCTGCGGGGGCGTACGCTGGGCCTGTATGGCTATGGTCGCATCGCGGGTGCCGTTGCCGAATACGCGCAGGCCATCGGCCTGCAGGTGCAGTGGTGGGCGTCCGAGGCCGGGCGCGCACGCGCTGCCGCGGATGGGGCGCGGGTGGCCGACAGTCGCGAGGCGTTTTTTTCGACCTCGGATATCGTCAGCCTGCATGTGCGGCTGAAGCCCGAGACGCGAGGGATCGTGACGGCAGACGACCTCGCCGCGATGCAGCCGCGCAGCCTTTTGGTGAACACCTCGCGGTCCGGTCTGATCGAGCCCGGGGTCCTCGAGGCGGAGATCGCGCAGGGCCGCATCCATGCCGCGGTCGATGTGTTCGATGCCGAGCCGATGACCGACACTGCCCATATCCTCGCCACGCATCCCAACGTGCTGGCCACACCGCATATCGGCTATGTGACCGAAGACGAGTTCGACCTGCAGTTCAGTGACATCTTCGACCAGGTCGTTGCCTATGCAAACGGGTCACCCATCCACGTGATCAACCCCGAGGCGCTTTGAACAGGCGCGCAAAGAGTGGCGCGCCCAGGATAACGACAAAGATGCGCAACACGTGGTGCGCAATGACGAAAGTCACATCCGCCCCGACGATCAGGGCCAGCACGGTAAGTTCCGCCTGACCGCCGGGCGCAAAGGCCAGCAGCGCCTCCATCCCCGGGGCCAGGCCGAAGCCATAGACAAGCTCGACAAAAATGACGGTCAGGATCATCAGCAGCAGGCAAAAGCCAAGCCCCGCAGCGATGTCGCGCCGCACCTCGATCATGGTGATCCCGCTGTATTTTGTGCCAACCGCCATCCCGATAAAGAACTGCGCGGCCCAGATCGCCTCGGCCGGGGGGCGGTGCTGAAGCACTCCGGTGAGTGCCGCCATCGCGGCGATGATCAAGGGCCCGAGGATCGATGCGCCGAACATGCCCACCCGCTTGGCCCCCTGCCAGCCGATAAGCGCGCAGGCGACCATCAGCAGCAGTTGCGCAAGCGGGATGGCGACCGCAGGCGCACCGGGCGCATTGCTCAGGTCCGCGTCCCAGATGCCCTGCAGCAGAAAGGGCAGGGCGGCCACGATCACCATCACTCGCGTGGCATGGATCAGCGACAGGCTGCGCGGGTTGCCCCCGGCCTCTTCGCCGAAGACCAGCATATCCTGCAGCCCGCCAGGCATGGCGCCGTAGTAGCTGGTGGCAAAATCGTAGCCCCAGAGCCGCTGAAAATAGGGCACACCGACCAGGCCGATGGCGACAACCATCACCGGGATCAGCAGCAGTGTGGGCCACATGGCCGCCATCGACACCAGCAGCACCGGCGTGAACGTGGCGCCCACCGCAACACCCAAAATCGTACGCATCGCCTCGTTGATGATGGCGATACCACGCAGCCTTGCCCCCGCCAGCGCGGTGATCAGGCACGCGGTGAGCGGGCCCAGCAGCCAGGGCAGGGGCAGGTCAAACTGGTGGAACAGCGCCACCCCAACCAACCCGATGGCAAATGTGGCGACGATCCGGATCACGCGTTCAACACCTTGAGCCGGTAGCGCAGAGAGGTCTGCAAATGCACCTCCGCCGCCTCGCCCGCTGCGGCCACATCGCCGATGGCGATGGCGTGCAGCATCTCGTCATGCTGTGCCGCAACGATACGGATGCGTTCGGGATCGTCTATGGTGGTCGGGCGCAAGAGCAGCAGCGCATTGTTCAGGCTCCGCGCCGCCTCGAGCAGAAAGCGGTTGCGCGTGGCGTGGTAGATGCCCCGGTGGAAATCCTGGTTGATCGCCGCTGCCGCGTCGGGCGCGCTCGCGGCGAGGGCCGCGTTGATGTCGCGCAGGGCATCCACCTCGGCAGTGGCCGCATGCTTGGCCGCCATCTCGGCCGCCGTGCGTTCCAGCACGGTCCGCATCTCGTACAGCTCCACCAGTTCGGCGTGATCCAGTTGCCGGATGACTGCGCCTAGCCGCGGGCGGTGTTCGATGATCCCGTCCGCCTCCAGCCGCCGCAACGCCTCGCGCACGGGCGTGCGCGACAGCGACAATCGCTCGGCCACCTCGACCTCGCGCAACCGGTCGCCGGGCTGAAACGCGCCTGCGCGGATCTCGGTCAGCAGGCGGGCATAGGCCGCCTCGCCCTGGCTCATATCGGGGTCTGACACATCGGGTCTTTCAATTTTGTATACGATTGGATACAAGGCCAGCGTAGCGAAGGAGAACACACATGTCAAAGCAGGTCATCGTCGTGGGGTCGGGCAATGCGGCCCTCTGTGCCGGTATCGCCGCGCTCGAGGCGGGCGCGCAGGTCTTGATGCTGGAAAAGGCGGATCAGGCGCTGGCCGGTGGCAACACCAAATATACCGCTGGCGCCATGCGGTTTGCCTATGACAGCGGTGAGGATCTGCTGCCGCTGCTGCGCGACTCCGCGGACGACCGCCTGCAACGGACAGACTTTGGCAGCTACACGCAGGAGAAGTTCGGCGCCGACCTGCTGGGCTTCAACGAGGGCCGCCCGCTGTCGCCCGAGCAGCAAAAGCTGATCCGCCGGTCGGGCGAGACAATGGCATGGCTGGCGCAGCACGATGTGACGTTCGAGCCGATCTATTCCCGCCAGAGCTTTGAAAAAGAGGGGCGGTTTGTCTTTTGGGGCGGTCTGACCCTGTCGGCGGACAATGAGGGCGTCGGCCTTTTCGATATGGAGATGGCAGCGTTCCAGCGCCTGAGCGGGACCGTGCGCTACCAAAGCGCCGTGACGGGCCTGATCCAGACAGATGGAAAGGTCACCGGTGTCTGCGTCGGCGATGAACAGATCATGGCCGATGCGGTCATCCTCGCCTCGGGTGGGTTCGAGGCCAGCGACGAGATGCGGGTCAAGCATATCGGGCCGGACTGGGCCCGCGCCAAGGTGCGCGGCACGCCGATGAATACGGGCGACGGTCTGGTGATGGCGACGGCGGTGGGGGCGCAGGAATACGGGCTTTTTGTCGGCTGCCACGCGACACCGATGGACCTGCACATGGCCGATTTCGGCAACCTCGATCTGCCCCACGGCGAACGCAAGAACTACCGCAAGATCTGCTATTTCCTGGGCGTCATGCTGAATGCCCGCGGCGAACGGTTCGTGGACGAGGGGATCAATTTTCGCAACTACACCTACGCGCAGTTCGGCCGCGCCGTGCTCGAGCAGCCGGGGCATTTCGCCTGGCAGATCTTTGACGCCAAGGTGTTTGACCTGCTCTACGGCGAATACCACTTTCACGATGCGCATTATGTCGAGGCCGAAACGCTGGACGCGCTTGTCCCCTTGCTGGACGGTGTGGACCAGAAAGCGGCGCGGGCAACGCTGGATGCCTACAATGCGGCGGTCGATGACGGCACGCCCTTTGACCCCACCGTTCTGGATGGCAAAGGCACGCAGGGCCTGCCGCTTGCCAAGTCCAACTGGGCCCAAAAGCTGGATCAGGGTCCGTTCCGCGCCTACCCCGTCACGGGTGGGATCACCTTTACCTATGGCGGGCTCAAGGTGGATGATGCAGGCGCCGTGCTCGATACGGCAGACGCGCCCATTCCGGGGCTCTATGCCTGTGGCGAGCTTGTGGGCGGGGTGTTCTACAACGGCTATCCCGGCGGGTCCGGCCTGACATCGGGCGCCGTGTTCGGGCGGCAGGCGGGCTACGGTGCCGCCAAGGCCTAAGTCGTGACGTACCCCGCCACCACCTGCAGCAGACGAAAGGCGGTCGCGGCGTCGTTTTCAACGACTGCCATGAACTCTTCCTCGCCGATGCGCAGACAGGTCAGCGCGGATGTCGCGCGCATGTCCAGCGCGCGCGGCTCGCGTTTGATCAGGCCAAGCTCGCCCACCAGCGCGCCCGGACCGACGGTCGCGATCAATCGCTCTTCGCCGTCCTCTTCGGCCGGCAGAACCAGGTCGGCCTCGCCCTCGATCACCATGTAGGCGCCGTCGGTCGGGTCGTCATTCTTGCGGAAGACATAGTCGCCGGGACGCGCGTCATACCACCGCGCGCCAAAGGCCAAGAGCCGCAATTGCTTGCGTTTGAGACCCGCGAACATGGGCGTGCGGCTGAGCGCGTCGACCTTGCGCGCCAGATCCGCGCCCACCTCACTGTCCGCTTCGGCGCGGGTCCCTTCGGCACCGACAAGGCGGCCCTGCTGGATCTCGAAATGCTGGTCAAAGATACTGTCATCCTCGAACGCGTCATTGAGGTAGATGATCGTCGTCTCGGGCAGCAGCGTGCGCAGGCTTTCGAACAGGCCCTGCTGCGCCTCCACATCATACGAGGCAAGCACCTTGTCGAGGATCAGGATGTCGGGCCGCTTGATCGCCGCGCGGCCCACCGACAAGGGCTCGGCATACATGGCGGGCAGGTTCGCACCCCCCAGCGCAATCGGCACCTCAAAGATCAGCTCGATCACCAGCGGCGTCACCTCCGCCTGGGCCAACACGTCGCCCACCAGTTTGCGCAGATCATCCGCCCGCGCGCCCGCCGTGTCCGAGATTTTGCCGAAAAGGGCGTTTTCCAAAACGCTCAGCCCCGCCACATGGCTGCCGTCGTGGATCGGCACAAACAGATCCTTCATCTGCTGACGCAGCGTTTCGGAATGCAAGCGCCGCATTTCGAGGATTTGCCAGGCCACGTTGTTGGGAAACGAGGGCCCGATCTGTTCGGCCGTGATCTTGGCCGGGATCGAAAAGAGCAGGGCAAGCTCCCGGTCATCCATCTCTGCGCCTTGTGGCTTGCGCGTCACAAGGTCGAGCACGTCCTCGTAGACGGAGGCATCAAGGCCCACGCGCCGGAACAGCGGGTGATCGGTGCCGGTCTGGCCAAAGATCTGGCGCAGCATCTCGATCACATCCCGCGACATCGTCTCGAGCTGGGCGCCCAGATCCATTCGGTGCAGGGTGCGCAGGAAATCTATCCGCTCGCCCAGCACCTCTGGAGTGATCTCGACCAGAGGTGTCGCGAAAAGCAGGTTTTCCGTGAGCGGCAGGGCCGGATTGTATTTCTCCGCATCGAACCGAAAGACATAGCGCTCGAGCCCGGCGGCGCGCAGCGCCTCGGCCACTTTGGGGCGCAGCTCCACCAGTGCATCGCGCAGCTTTGGATGCTCCGCCGGATCAAAGCTCTGGTCCAAGGCGCGCCGCACCAGCGCGTCGCTGCTGCCCATGCCCTGCACCAGTTGATACCAGAAGCGGCGAATGTCGCCCTGGTCGGTGAACGCCCCGCGCATCGGGTCAAGCCAGTTGGCATGCAGGTCGTCGGCACTGTTGCCCACACGTGCAGCCTCGCGCATGGCGTCGCTCAACGCAGTGCCCGTCTGCGGCGCGTAGCGCATGGGCATCAACACGTTTTCGCCGAAATTGCCCTGGAACATGATCGGGCGCGAGCTGGCCTCGCCCATCCGCTGCGCGATCACCGCCTGATGCAGGCTGTTCACCGGATGCCCCGAGACCGTGACCGTCCCGCTTGCCGCGAGGCTTTCGCGCGTGATCATCTCGCCGAACGCGCGGCGATCCTCGTCATTGGTTGCTGTGATGCCGATGGCCGCGCCACCCTGAATGGTCAGCGATATATCTTCGAGCACCGGATTGCCGTCGCCGTCACGCACGGTGACCTGGTCCAGCACGATGTCGCCCCGCAGGTGCGGCACCTCATCTGGTTCGGCGTAAAACAGGGCCTCGTCCACCATCCCCGACGGTGCGAACCGCTCGGTGATTGTGTCCCACCGCAACGACATGTCGGCGCTTTGGTTGTAATAGGCCAGCAGCTCTTTCCAGGGCGACGACAGGTCCTTGTACGCGGCCAGCGCCGCGACCAGCGCGCCCAGTGTCACATCGCCCCGGATGACCAGATAACCGCCGATGGAAAAGAAGAAGAACGGCGTAAGCTGGGTGATGAAGTTGTTGAGGAACTTCATGAAGAATTTCTTCTGGTAGATGTCAAAGCGGATCTTGAAGAGCCGCCCCAACCGGTCGCCCACCATCGCCATACGGTGTCGCCAGCCGCCATGCTTGCGCAAGGTGCCCGCACCGGCGGCCGCCTCGCCAATTTCGGCCGCCAGCGCGCGCACCTCGATGACCCGCTTTTTGTTCAGCTGGTTGATCTGTCGCTGTAGCTTGGGGATCAGCCAGGCCTGCAGCGGGATGAGCGCGATCGCCGCCAGCCCAAACGCCACCGACTGGAAGAATAGGAAGCCCAGGATGGTCAGCATCTGCCCCGCCTGCAACACCGGCTGCGCCACGGCGTCGCCCATGAGCCCGCCCATCGGCTCGCTCTCGGCCGTGACCATGCTGACCAATTCACCCTGGCTCGTACGTTCGAAATAAGGCTGCGGGAACCGCAGGATGCGCGCGATGAGCGTGTACCGGAACCGGCGCAGCAGCCGTTCGGCCAGCACACCCTTCATGGTGTTGATCCGCATCTTGAGCAGGCCGTGGCACAGAACGGCCAGCAGGAACAACCCGCAGAGGATCATCAGATATGTGATCTGATCGAACTGGTAGCCATAGACTTCGATGACGTTTGTGCCGGCGCCAATGGCCTCGTTGATGATCCGCTTTGGCAGCTCCAACGTCAGGTACAGCAGCGGAAACAGCGTCAATGTCACGACCAGAAGGATCAGCTGATCGCGTTTTGAAAACTTCCAGATAAAGGCGAAAAGCGAGCGTTCTATGATCGTGTCCCATCCCGTTCCACCGCGACTTAAGCCCGGTGCGGGCCGGAAATCAATGTGCGACCGTATCGACGCCGCACATCCGTTGCAGGGCGCGCCGTTGCGTCCTAGGATAGCGTTATTCGCAACCAAAGGACCGTGCGTGGCCGATCCTGTGACGTTCTTTCTCGTGCTGCTGTTTCTGTTGCAGGCCAAGCATTTGTTTGCGGATTTCTACCTGCAGACGCCCAAGATGTTGCGCGACAGGGGCCTGTATCTGCACGTGGGGCGCCTCCAGCATGCGGGCATCCACGCCGTGGGCTCTCTGGTCGCATTTGTGCTCGTGGGTGTCCCCTTGATCACTGCGCTGATCGTCGCGATCATCGAATGGGCGGTGCATTTTCACATCGATTGGGCCAAGGGGCGTTGGTCGGATCACACCGGCCACGGGCCGGACCAGGCGGGCTACTGGCGCGCCTTCGGCGTGGATCAGGCGCTGCATCAGTGGACCTACCTCTTCATGGTCTGGGCGGTCCTGCCGTTGAGTTGACGACTGTTCGTCTTTGTCCCCAAAAAAATCCCCCCCGGAGGGCCGGTTTATTGATTTCCCGACGCTTTCCATTGACAGAGCCGGTCGCGCTTGCCCTTGATGGCGCACCGACAGACTGGGAGGACCGAACATGATGAAAACCCGCGCCGCCGTTGCCCTCGAGGCCGGCAAGCCCCTCGAAATCATGGAGGTGAACCTGGACGGACCTCGCGCCGGGGAGGTGCTGGTCGAGATCAAGGCCACCGGTCTGTGTCATACCGATGAATTCACCCGCTCAGGCGCCGATCCCGAAGGGATATTTCCCGCCATCCTCGGCCACGAAGGGGCCGGCGTGGTGATCGAGGTGGGCGAGGGCGTCACCTCGCTCGAGGTCGGGGACCATGTCATCCCGCTCTACACCCCCGAATGTCGCGAGTGCGAATACTGCCTGAACCCCAAGACCAACCTCTGCCAAAAGGTGCGCGCAACCCAGGGCCAGGGCCTCTTGCCCGACGGATCCACCCGGTTCTCGATGCTCGATGGCACGCCGATCCACCACTACATGGGCTGCTCCACCTTCGCCAACCATACCGTTGTGCCCGAGATCGCACTGGCCAAGGTCCGTAAGGACGCGCCCTTTGACAAGGTCTGTTACATCGGCTGCGGCGTTACGACCGGCATCGGCGCGGTGATCAACACGGCAAAGGTGGAAATCGGCAGCCGATGCATCGTCTTCGGACTGGGGGGCATCGGTCTCAACGTGATCCAGGGCCTGCGCATGGCAGGCTGTGACCAGATCGTCGGGGTCGACCTCAACGACAACAAGGTCGAGATGGCAGAACGGTTCGGCATGACCGATTTCGTGAACCCCTCCAGGGTCGAGGGGGACATGGTCGCGCATCTCGTCGAACTGACCCACGGCGGCGCTGACTATACGTTTGACGCGACTGGAAACGTCGATGTGATGCGTACGGCGCTGGAAGCCGCACACAAGGGGTGGGGTGAATCCATCATCATCGGAGTGGCGCCGGCGGGTGCCGAAATCTCCACGCGACCCTTCCAGCTGGTCACGGGCCGTGTCTGGCGCGGGACGGCCTTTGGCGGTGCAAAAGGGCGCACGGACGTGCCAAAGATCGTCGACTGGTACATGGATGGCAAGATCGAGATCGATCCCATGATCACCCACAAGCTGACGCTGGACGAGATCAACCACGGCTTCGACCTGATGCACGAGGGCAAATCGATCCGCGCAGTGGTTGAATTCTGATCCAGCGTTTCTTGCAAGAAACGCTCTCTTGCTTTTCTTGCAAGAAAAGCCCGCCCGAATGAAAACACGCCGCGACCGCCGAAGCGACGCGGCGCGTCAGGTGTTACTCCGCAGCGGTGGAGCGCGCCATGCGCTCCGCAATTCCGTCTTCGGACAAAGATGATTTCGGAGCGCCCGACTTGCGGTGCTGTTCCGTGATGCGTGCGCTGATGTAGCCAAAAGCCACAACAAAACCCAAAGTTCCAAACGTCAGAATACCGAGGCCAAAGTCCATGGTCTTTCCTTTCCGGCAGTTTGTGAAGTTACGTGAAGGATACGCAGCTCTTTGCGTTCGGATCAGAAAAATTCGAGAAGAAGTGTTTATTTTCAAAAGCATACCAAGGTATGCCGTATCAGCGGATCAACCAGATCACGATCAGCCAGAACACACACAGCCCCAAAATGCCAAATTGCGCCGCCCCAAGGCTGATCACGAACAGGGCCGCGAGCGTGCCGAAAACGATTTGTTTCTGGACGCTTGGCCGGGCCGCGTCGATCCGGGTCACCACATCTGCGAACTCGCGCCCCGGCCAGCAGCCAGCGATCAGCGCCGCGGCCACATCGCGGCACCGCATCCACAAACGATATCCCAGCTGGTCTTTCTCCATGATACCTAGACACCATAAAGGCGCGTCAGGTTCCACTCAACCGGACAGTCTGGCGCCATTCGGCATGTGATTTGGCGCGATCTGCAGGTTTCCCGGCGCAGCGGAACGGTTATCTTGGACCCAACAGCCCACGTCTTCACCGGAGCGCGCGATGAAACTCACAGTAAACGGCACCGAACACGAGGTCGATGTCGAAGACGACATGCCCCTCTTGTGGGTCCTGCGGGACATGTTGAACATCAAGGGCGTCAAATTCGGCTGTGGCGTCGCCCAATGCGGCGCCTGCACCGTTCATATCGACGGGGAGGCCGTGCGGTCCTGCCAGACCGCCGCCGCGGATGTCTGGGGCGAGGTCACCACGATCGAGGGTCTCGGCACGCCCGACGCCCTGCACGCGGTTCAACTGGCCTGGCTCGAACACCAGGTGGCGCAATGCGGATACTGTCAAGCGGGGCAGATGATGCAAGCCGCAGCCCTGGTTGCCGAAAACCCGACGCCAAGCGACGACGACATCGATACCGCGCTCAGCGGCAACCTTTGCCGCTGCGGCACGTATCCGCGCATCCGCGCTGCGGTCAAGACCGCGGCCCAGAAACTGCAGGAGGCGTAGCCCATGAGCCGCTTGGGAAAAATTGCCCGCAGAACCTTTCTTGTCGCCTCCACCGCAGTTGTCGGTGGCGTCGCCTTTGGCTATTACGCCTACAAGCGCCCTGTCGCGAACCCGCTGCTGAATGATCTGGCGGACGGCGAAGCGGCGCTGACCCCTTACGTCAAAATTGATGCCAGCGGCATCACCCTGATCACGCCCCGCGCCGACAGTGGACAGGGCGCCTATTCGGTTCAGGCGGCGCTGATCGCCGAAGAGCTGGACGTGGCACTGGATCAGGTGCGCGTCGACCCCGGCCCGCCTGACCCTGCCTATTACAACACCGCGCTCAGCACCGAAGCGGCGCCGTTCCGATCCACGGATGACAGCTTTGCCGCGAATTCCACCCGTGGCGTCATGGACGCCATGATGAAATTCATGGGTATGCAGATCACCGGCGGCTCGACCACCGTTCCCGACAGTTACGAAAAACTGCGTCTCGCCGGAGCCGTGGCGCGCGAAACGCTCAAGGCCGCGGCCGCGCAGCAGACCGGGGCCGCGATTGCGGATCTGAAAACATCGAACGGCAATGTCGAACTTCCGGGCGGCGGAACGCTCGCATATACCGAACTGGCACCGGTTGCCGCCAAAATCGATCCGGTAAACAGCGTCACCCTGCGCGACCCCAGCACCTGGCGCCTGATCGGCAAACCGATGGAACGGGTGGATATCTTGGCGAAATCCACCGGAACGCAGGCATATGGGATCGACGTCGAGATGGACGGGATGCTGCATGCGACCGTCCGCACGAACCCGCACCGCTTTGGCGACGTGCTGGGATTTGATGACAGTGCCGCGCGCGACATGCGTGGCGTTATCGATGTGGTACCGGTTACAGGCGGAGTTGCCGTGATCGCCGACAACACGTGGCGTGCCATTCAGGCGGCCAATGCGATTGCGGTCGATTGGGGCCCCGCCTCTTATCCTCCGGAGATGGACGGGCACTGGCAGGCGCTCTCCGACAGCTTCGACGACGATCACCTCGACAGCCGCTTTCGCGACGATGGTGAGGTGACGGAAACGCTGGATGCCGCGACCGAAGTGATCGAGGCCGAGTATCGCGCACCCTATCTGGCCCACCAGCCGCTCGAGCCGATCAACGCCACCGTGCTGGTCCAGGACACCCGCGTCGATGTGTGGACGGGAACGCAAATCCCGCGTTTCGTTCAAAGCAATGTCGCCAAGATCACGGGCAAGGACGCCGACCAGGTCCATGTGCATGTCCAAATGATGGGGGGCAGCTTTGGTCACCGGCTCGAAGACCGTGTGGTCCGCGAAGCCGCGGAAATTGCGATGACCCGCCCCGGCACACCGATCAAACTGACCTACAGCCGGGAAGAGGATTTTACCCACAACGAAACCCGGCAGATCGCGATGGCACGCGGGCGTGGTGTGGTCAGGAATGGCCGCGTTGAGGCATATGATCTGGGCATCGCCATGCCATCGGTGATCGCAAGCCAGATGGGCCGTCAGGGCCTGCCCACGCCCGGGCCGGATCTGCAGATCGTCGCCGGCGCGTGGGAGCAACCCTTTGACATCCCGCACTACCGGGTCTCGGGCTACCGGGCGCCTGAACTGGGGCCGATCTCGTCCTGGCGCGCGGTGGGCGCATCGACCAATGGGTTCTTCCATGATGTGTTCCTCGATGAGTTGATTGCTGCGGCAGGTGCCGACCCGATGGAGGAACGCCTGCGCCTCATGTGGCACGACCCGTCCCGCAAAACGCTCGAGGCGGTGGCGGAGATGTCGAACTGGGGCGCCCCTGTCGCGCCGGGCAAGGGGCGCGGGGTCGCGTTCTGCATGTCCTTTGGCGTGCCGACCGCGCAGGTGATCGAGGTATCGGCAACGGATGCGGGTATTCTGATCGACAAGGTGTGGTGCGCCGCCGAAGTCGGGCAGGTCATCGATCCGATCATGTTCGAAAACATGGTGCAGGGCGGCATCGTCTGGGCCCTGGGGCACGCGATGAATTCCGAAATCACCTATGCCGACGGCATGGTCGAACAGCGCAATTACTACGATGCGCCAGGCATGCGCCTGTATCAAACCCCCGAGATCATGGTGCGGGGCCTCGAGAATGGGCGCGACGTGCGCGGGATGGGCGAGCCGATGGTGCCGCCGGCTGCGGCGGCGCTGTCCAACGCGATCTATGCCGCAATGGGCACGCGCGTGCGAGAAATGCCGATGGCCAAGGTGGTGGACTTCGCCTGAGCGACCCCGCGCACTCAAGCAAGGCGGGGGGCGCCGTGACGGCGCCCTTTTTTCTGGTCGACGTGATTGTATACACAGTGTATACAGAATGAATGCCAAGCCAGGATCGAAAGCACGCCGCGATAGACAGCCTCAAGACGGCGATCCTCACGCTCGAGCTTGCGCCAGGTGCCGACCTCGACGAGGCGCGGCTGGGCGCGCAATATGCGCTGTCGCGCACGCCCATGCGCGAGGTGCTGCGGCACTTGGCGGGCGAAGGCTATGTCAGCCTGCGGCAAAACAGGGCGGCGCAGGTGTCCGAGATGTCGCACCGCAGCCTGCGCGCATTCTTTATCGCGGCGCCGATGATCTACGGTGCGATCCTGCAACTGGCGGTCGAACACCGCACCGGGCCGCAGCTGGATGCGCTGTGCAACGCGCAAGAGCGGTTCCGTGCGGCGCTTGAGGGCGGCACCACAGCCGCGCGCGCGCTGGCCAACACAAGGTTTCACGAAATCACCGGCGACATGGCCGACAATCCGTTTCTGGCCCCCAGCTTTCACCGCTTGCTGTTGGACCATGCCCGCATCTCGATGACATTCTATCAGCCCCGCGATGAGGGCGAGCAACGCAGCATCGATTTGGCCTGCACCCAGCACGACCAGATCATCGCTGCGATCACGGCGCGCGACCGAACCCGTGCCGCGGAACTGGCGGATGCGCATTGGAAACTGTCGCGCGACCGCATCTCTGAATTCGTGATGCCGGGCGGGCTGGATGTGCCCCTGAGCCCCACACCACAGGAGGTGCGCGCATGAGCCCTGTCATGGCGTTCAACGGCATCTACACGCCCGTCGTGACCCCGTTTGGTGCCGACCACGCGCCTGATATCGGCGCATTGGAGCAGGTGTTGGAACGCCTGATCGCGGCCGGGGTGCACGGTGTGATCACAGGCGGCTCCACCGGTGAGAACTATGCGATGACCGTCGAAGAGCGCCTGTTCGTTGCGCGCGAGACGGTGCGCATCGTGGCCGGGCGGGTGCCGGTGATCATGGGCACCGGCGCGATGCTGCCTGCCGACATGATGGCGCTGGCCACTGGCGGCAAGGAGATGGGGGCAAATGCACTGCTCGTCGCCTCGCCACCCTACGCCGTCCCGACAGAGCGTGAGAACGCGCTGAATGCGCTCGCGATCGACGCCGCCTGCGACTTGCCCATCATGCTCTACAACTACCCCGGTCGGATGGGCGTGAACATGGGCGAGGAATTCCTCGACCGTGTGGGCCGGTCGCGCAATGTCTGCGCGATCAAGGAAAGTTCGGGTGATATCAACCGCGTGCACCTGCTCGCGCGCGACTACCCGCATATCCAAATGTCGTGCGGGATGGATGATCAGGCGCTCGAGTTCTTTGCCTGGGGCGCGCGTAGCTGGGTCTGCGGCGGGTCCAACTTCTTGCCCGAAGAACATGTGGCGCTGTGGCGGGCCTGCGCGGTCGACGGAAACTTTGACAAGGGACGCCGCATCATGTCCGCGATGATGCCGCTGATGCGCGTACTCGAACAGGGCGGCAAGTTTGTGCAGTGCATCAAGTACGGGGTGACGTTTCAGGGCATTGATACCGGTACCATTCGTCCGCCGCTCAAAGGCTTGAACAAGGATGACAAGCGCAGCCTCGAACAGGTGATCCGTGTGCTTCGGGCCACGATTGCGCGGATCGAAGCAGAGCCTGCGGGCTGCACAGCGACAGGGCACGAAAGGGAAAGAGGTTGAGACGATGCTGACCCGTGAGGAATACCGCGCGATCGCGGACAGTCTGACGCCCGCCACCACCGCCGTTATCGACGGTGCGTTCCGCCCTGCGATCTCGGGCAAGACCTTTGCCAGCGTGAATCCCGCGACAGGTGCGCCGCTGGCCGAGATCGCCGCATGCGGACCCGAGGATGTTGATCTTGCCGTGCAAAAGGCACGGGAGGCGTTCGAGGATGGCCGCTGGTCACGCCTGCATCCGTCGGCCCGCAAGGATGTGTTGATCCGCTTGTGCAAGCTGATGACGCGCAACGCGCGCGAGTTGGCCGTGTTGGAAAGCCTCGACAGTGGCAAGACGATCTACGATTGCGAGACGGTGGACATCCCCGAGGCGATCCATTGCATCAAGTGGCACGCAGAGGCCATCGACAAGATCTATGACGCGGTCGCACCGGCAAGCGATGACCACATCGCGCTGGTCGTGCGCGAGCCGGTTGGCGTTGTGGGCCTCGTGCTCCCATGGAACTTTCCGCTGCTGATGATGGCGTGGAAGATCGGGCCGGCGCTGGCCTCGGGCTGTTCGGTCCTGCTGAAACCGGCAGAAGAGACGTCGCTGACCGCCCTGCGCCTTGCAGAGCTTGCGATGGAGGCGGGCGTGCCCA
Source organism: Pseudomonadota bacterium (assembly GCA_038525585.1). Lineage (GTDB taxonomy): Bacteria > Pseudomonadota > Alphaproteobacteria > Rhodobacterales > Rhodobacteraceae > Tateyamaria. Next base: position 31,482 of record JBCBHM010000022.1, on the reverse strand, counting down.
GGGGCGTGCTGAACGTCGTGCCGGGGCTGGGCGCGGACGTCGGTGAGCCCATCGGGCGTCACATGGATATCGACATGGTCAGCTTTACCGGCTCGACCGTGACGGGCATGAAGTTTCTGTCCTATGCCGCCGAAAGCAATGCCAAGGAGGTGGTGCTGGAGATGGGCGGCAAGAACCCGTGCATCGTCATGGATGACGCCGAAAACCTCGACGTTGTGGCACAGCACATTGTCAATGGCGCCTTCTGGAACATGGGCGAGAACTGTTCGGCCATTTCGCGGCTGATCGTGCACGGGGCCGTGCGAGAGCCGCTGCTGGCCCGGATCGAGGCGCATATGCGCCATCTGCCTGTGGGCGATCCGCTCGATCCGGAAACGCGCCAAGGCGCGTTGGTGAGTGCGGCACATTTTGAAAAAGTGTGTGGTTATGTGGAAAAGGCTGGGGAGATCCTTGTGGGCGGCACTGTGGACAAGCCATTCGTCTCTCCAACCGTTCTGGCAACAACGTCGGATAACATGCTGGCTCGCGACGAGATTTTTGGCCCGGTCCTATCAGTGATCCCCGTGCGATCGTTTGATGAGGCGATTTCGGTGGCGAACGACACCGCATACGGGCTGTGCGCCGCGCTCTTTACCAGCAACGCCAAGCGGGCCTTGCGCGGCGCGCGGATGCTGCGGGCAGGCACCGTGACGGTGAACAGCTATGGCGAGGGCGACATCTCGACCCCGTTCGGGGGCCTGAAAATGTCGGGCTTTGGCGGGCGCGACAACGGGGTGCACGCCCATGATCAGTACACGCAGCTCAAGACGATCTGGCTTGATCTGACCGACGATGCGGAGGAGGCGGTGGAGTGATCTACACCGCCCGCCGATTGCCCCGGCATCGTGGCCCTGCCGCATGGGCCGAGATCCTTGGGCCGGGCCCGCAATTTCCGCGGCTTGAGGAAAACGTGACAGCGGATGTGGCCGTGGTCGGCGCAGGTTTTGCCGGGCTGTCGGCGGCGCGGCGCGTGTTGCAGATCTGGCCGCAAGCGCGTGTGGTCGTGCTCGATGCCTGGGCGGTGGCCGAAGGGGCTGTGGGCCGCAACTCAGGGTTCATGATCGATCTGCCGCATGATCTCGCGTCGGAGGATTATGCGGGAACTGGTGACGATCGGACGCTGACGCGGCTTAACCGGCATGCCATCGGGTTTGCGCGTGACGCGGTGGAGGAATATGGCATCGTGCCGGATTTCTTTGATGAGGTCGGCAAGGTGAACGGTGCCGCGACCGATGCGGGCGAGGCCCATAATCGCAGCTACGCCAAGCACTTGGATGATCTTGGCGAGCCCTCGGAATGGCTGGATGCCGACGCGATGGCGGCGCTGACAGGCACGCGCCACTATCGCTCAGGGCTGTACACCCCCGGCACCGTGATGCTGCAGCCCGCGGGCTATGTGCGTGGGGTCGCGGCCGGGCTCGGGGCGCAGATCTACGAGCGCAGCCCGGTGCTGAACTTCCGGCGCACGGGCGGTGACTGGATGCTGCGCACGCCCAAGGGGCAGGTGACAGCGAACCGCGTGATCCTCGCCGTGAACGGCCATCTTGAGAGCTTTGGCGTAGCAAAGGGGCGGCTGGTGCAACTGTTCCTCTTTGCCTCCATGAGCGAGGAGATGGGGCGCGACGCGCGCAATGCCTTGGGCGGTGCGCCGCGCTGGGGCGTGACGCCATCGGATCCGATGGGCACGACGATGCGGCGCATCGATACGGGGCAGGGCGGGCACCGGATTGTGACGCGCAATTGCGCGGTTGTTCGACCCGGTCTGCGCCCGTCGGACCGGGATATGGCGCGCGCCGCACGGCGCCACGCGCATGCCTTTGCCACGCGGTTTCCGCAACTTGCCGGGATGCGACAGGCGCAGGTGTGGGGCGGGCATCTGTGCCTGTCGCTGAACGGTGTGGCGCATTCCCGCGAGATCGCGGACGGCGTGTTCAGTGCCTGCGTGCAAAATGGCCTTGGAACGACACGGGGCACGCTGACTGGGATTGCCGCGGCCGACAGGTGTTGCGGACAAAGCTCTGATACCACCTCGTATTTCGAGGCAGAGGCTGAGTTGAAAGCGCTGCCGCCGCAGCCTTTTGCGTCTATGGGCGCCAATGCGTATCTGAGGTGGAAAGAGTGGCGGGCTGGGGACGAATAGCCCATCCAAAACCCAATCAAAACATCCGCTTGATCCACAGTTCGGCGTCGTAAACATCACTTGCCGGACATCTTGGCCAATCCATCCCCATCCCGGCAATGGGTCTTCCTCAGTGGTCCTGGTTCAGGGCATCCGCTGCCGGAATCTCCCGCTCGCGCCGCGCGATGTAGTCTTGCAGCGCCTCGTCCACGCCGGGATCAAGCGCAGGCTGTTCGTAATGCCCCAGCAGATCGCGCGCGTGGTTCAGGGCGCGTTCGGTAATCTCCTTGCCACCCTCGGCCTGCCATTGCTCGATCGAGTTGTTGTCGAATAGCTCGGGCATGAAAAACGCCGTCTGGAAGTTTTCCTGCGTGTGTTCATGACCCAGATAATGCCCGCCGGGCCCGATATCGCGCACCGCATTCAGCGCGGTATCGAAGTCGCCCCATTGCAACCCTTGGGCCATGCGGTAGGCCATCGCGCATTGCTCGGCATCCACCACGAATTTGGCGACCGAACAGTGCATGCCGGCCTCGTTCCAACCTGCCGAGTGCCAGATGTAATTTGCACCCGCATGCATGACGGCCGACAGGGTCGTCGCGCTTTCGTACCCGGCTTGCGCGTCGAATGTCTTGGCCCCGCCCAACGTGTTCGACGTGCGCCACGGCACGCCGTAATGGCGCGCCATTTGCCCGATCATGAAGTTCATCATCGAGATTTCCGGCGTGCCAGCCATGGGCGCGCCCGATTTCATCGAAACGGTGCTCAGGTAGTGCCCGTAAATGGCCGGGCACCCGCGCCGGATCACTTGGGTGTAGGCCAGCGCACTCAGCGCCTCGGCATTCAATTGCGCGACGGAGGCGGCAACGGAGGCGGGCGTGTTCGCACCACCCAGCACGAAGGGCGAGCAAAGCACCGGCTGGTTGCGGCGGCAAAAGGCGCGCATCGCGCCCAGCATCGTCTCATCCCAGACCAGTGGTGAGTTGCCGTTGCAATTGCCTGTGGTGACGGCGTGGTCGTCGATGAAGTCATCGCCAAAGAGTATCGCGCACATCTCGATCACGTCTTCGGCGTTCTTGGGCGAGGTGGTCATGCCCATGAACGTCTTGTCCGAGTGGGACATGGACGAATAGGTGATGCGCAAATGGCGGTGGCTGATCGGGTGATCGTAGGGCTCAACGATGTGATGGGCCGAGGAATGCAAGCTGGGCATCATGTGGCTGAGCTTGTGGAACATCGCGAGGTCGTCGAGCGTCGGATTGCGCCGCACGTCGTCGAGATCGCGCAGGAACGGTGCGCCCGTCATCGGGACGAACATCGCATGCCGCCCGCCCAGGGCGACGTTCTTCTGCGGATCGCGCGCGTGGTAGGTAAAGGTTTCGGGGATGGTCGCGATCAGATCCCGCACAAGGCCGCGGTCGAGGTAGACCGTTTCGCCCTCCACCTTGGCACCGGCGCGGCGCCAATCGGCCAGCGCGATCTCGTCCCGGAACACGACGCCCACATTTTCAAGGATATCCATGGAGGCGGCATCGATCCGCTCGACCTGGCTGCCGTCCATGATCTCGCACCATGGCAACGTGTTCTCGAGCCCCGGCAGCATGGCAAGGTCAGGTGCCTGGCGGGCTGCACGTCGGCTGGCGCGGCCACCCGAACGGGTGCGGGTCAGTGTTGTCATCGGTCATCCTCCTGCCCGCAGCAGTCAAGCGCGGCCCGGGCCGTTTGACCCGTCTATGGGCGAAGCGTGCGTGTCGGTTTCAGACTATTGCGCAGGCGTGAGGCCAAGGCCCGACAGGGCGCGGATCTGGGTGATGATGTCATCGACCCCATCCCCGTGGCGCAGCGCGGCAAAGACAAAGGGGCGGCCTGCGCGCATCCGGGTGGCGTCCTGCTTCATCACCTCGAGCGAGGCGCCTACATGCGGGGCGAGGTCGGTCTTGTTGATGACGAGCAGGTCGGATTTGGTGATCGCGGGGCCGCCCTTGCGCGGGATCTCTTCGCCCGCGGCGACGTCGATGACATAGAGCGTGATGTCGGCCAGTTCCGGCGAGAAGGTTGCGCTGAGGTTGTCGCCACCGCTTTCGATCAGGATCGCCTCGACCTCCGGGTGCCGGTCCCGCATCTCGGCCACGGCGGCGAGGTTGATCGACGCATCCTCGCGGATGGCCGTGTGCGGGCAGCCGCCGGTTTCCACGCCGATGATGCGATCCTGGGGCAGGATCTGGCGGCGCATCAGCTCTTCGGCATCTTCGCGCGTATATATGTCGTTTGTGATCACGCCGATGGAATGCTGGTCCTTCAGCGCGGTGGCGAGCGCGGCGGTCAGCGTCGTCTTGCCCGCGCCCACGGGACCGCCGATGCCGATGCGGAGGGGGCCGTTGAGCTGTGTCATGTGCGAAAGATCCTTGGTTGCAGGGTTTCGTGGCGCATGGCCGCGATATCGGCGGCAAAGCTGGCGGAGGTCAGATCGTCAAGCGTCGCCGTTTGGGCGGCTTTGGCCGTGGTGTCGATGAGGGGGGCCAAGGCGGACAGCACACGCTGCGCATCGGTTTGGCCCAGCGGCATGGCCCGTTGCGCGGCCGACACCAGATTGGACGCAAAGGCGTGCAGGTACAACGGCAGCGTGTCGTGCAGCGGGATCTGCATCGCACGGGCGGCGGCACCGACCGCGACAGGATAGGTGAGCGCGTCGATCTCCAGCCCCCAGACGGCGCGCGCCGTGTCGCAAAAGGCGGCACCCTGCAGCGACGTCTCCTTCAACCGCTCCGCGCCAGCGGCAAAAGCGCGCGCGCTGGCGTCGACAAGCGCAAGGTCATCCGTGCGGTATGCGACGGCCAGCAGCACCGCATCGGCCCGCCCGGAGCCCTGTTCCAACAGTGCCTGCAGCCAGTCCTGCAACGTGTCCGCGTTTGTGACCACACCATCCGCAATCACCTGCTCCAGCCCGTGGGAATAGGCGAACGCACCCACCGGAAAGGCGGGCGAGAGCCATTGCATGAGGGTCAGCGCGTGGCTCATGTGTGGCTGTGCGAATGGTCGTGGCCGTGGGTGCGGCCATGGCCATACGCGCCGCCTTCGGGTGTGAACGGCTCTGTGACCTCGCGCGTGGTCGCGCCGATGCGCGCCAGCATGTCGGCCATCACGTGATCCCGCTGGATCAACAGGCGATGCGCCTCGATCTGGCAGGGCGTGTGGCGGTTGCCGATATGCCAGGCGATGCGATGCAGGCGGTCGCCTGTGACCTCCAGCAGTGGTTCGGGCGCGGCCTGCACCTCGATCTCCGCCTGGTCGCCCGTGATCAGCGCCCCGCCATGGTCAAGCGACGTGGTCTGCGGCAGATCCACAAGCAGTTGCGTGCCCGAGGCCAGTGTCAGCACCTTGCGGCGCAGGAACCGATCCTCGTAGGTGAGCGAGACGTGGTCTGCGGGGGTGCCATGCGTGTGGTTGTGATAGGTTTGCGCGGTCAGCATCGTGTGTGCCGCCCGCAATTCGGCGCGGGTGTTAACCGCGCGTTGACCATTGCAGCGCAGAGTGCGGTGCATGAGCTATCACCCATCCATTGCCGAAACCCTGGCCCAAGAGCTGGTCGATATCCGGGCCGAGCAGGCGCGGCTGAAAACGCGCGAGGCAGAGTTGCGCGCGGCGCTGATCTCGCTGGCGGCGCCTGCACGCGGCTCAGTTCAGATCCCGACACAGGCCGCCGTCGTCCGGATCGAGACGCGTTCTGCCACGCGGTTCGACGCACGGCGGCTGCCGCGTGATATTCGCAACGACCCGCGCTACTGCGTTGAAAAAGAGACGACTTATGTTCGTGTCCTACCTGCCGGTGGGCGCAAAAAACCGCAGCGTACCGAGGATGCATTTGACGTGATCGAGCGGTTTTAGGCACGGGCGACGTCCTCAAAACAGGAAATAGCGCTGCGCCATGGGCAGCACTTCGGCCGGCTGGCAGGTCAGCAACTCGCCATCGGCGCGCACCTCGTATGTCTCGGGGTGCACCTCGACCACCGGGGTGGCATCGTTCAGCTTGAGGTCCTTCTTACCGATGGCCCGCGTGTTGGCGACAGCCACCGTCTGCTTGGCCAGTCCGAGTGATCCACCAATCCCTTCGGCCTGCGCCGCAGCCGAGACAAAGGTGACGGCGGAGTGTTCGACGCTCCGCCCGTAGGCCCCGAACATGGGCCGTGTGTAGACCGGCTGTGGCGTGGGGATCGAGGCGTTGGGATCGCCCATCTGCGCGCAGGCAATTGTGCCGCCCAGCAGCACCATCTCGGGCTTCACCCCGAAAAACGCCGTGTTCCACAGGCACAGATCGGCGCGCTTGCCCACCTCGATGCTGCCGATCTCGTGGCTGATCCCGTGCGCAATGGCGGGATTGATCGTGTATTTTGCGATGTAGCGGCGCACGCGGGCATTGTCGTTGTCACCCGTCTCTTCGGGCAGGCGTCCGCGCTGTTTCTTCATCTTGTCGGCGGTTTGCCAGGTGCGGATCAGCACCTCGCCCACCCGCCCCATCGCCTGGCTGTCGGACGCGATGATCGAAAACGCGCCCATGTCGTGCAGGATATCCTCGGCGGCGATCGTCTCGCGCCGGATACGGCTTTCGGCAAAGGCGACGTCCTCGGGGATCGACTTGTCGAGGTGGTGGCAGACCATCAGCATGTCGAGATGCTCTTCGAGCGTGTTCACCGTAAAGGGCCGCGTGGGGTTGGTGGAGGAGGGCAGCACATGCTCTTCGCCGCAGATCTTGATGATGTCCGGGGCGTGGCCACCGCCCGCGCCTTCGGTGTGGAAGGCGTGGATCGTGCGGCCTTTCATGGCCGCGACCGTGTTTTCGACAAAGCCGCTCTCGTTCAGGGTATCGGTGTGGATCATCACCTGCACGTCCATGGCGTCCGCCACGGACAGGCAGCAGTCGATGGCCGCCGGGGTCGTGCCCCAATCCTCGTGCAGTTTCAGCGCGCAGGCGCCGCCCTTGATCTGTTCCTCGAGCGCTGCGGGAAGCGACGCGTTGCCCTTGCCCGCAAAGGCGAGGTTCATCGGGAACGCATCCGCCGCCTGCAGCATCCGGCCCAGATGCCAGGGGCCGGGGGTCACCGTTGTCGCCAGCGTACCGTGGGCGGGGCCCGTGCCACCGCCGAGCATCGTGGTCAGGCCGGAATGCAACGCATCCTCGATCTGTTGCGGGCAGATGAAGTGGATGTGGCTGTCAAAGCCACCCGCGGTCAGGATCTTGCCCTCGCCCGCGATGGCCTCGGTGCCGGGGCCCACGATGATGTCGACGCCGGGCTGTGTGTCGGGGTTCCCGGCCTTGCCGATGCCTGCAATGCGCCCATCCCTGAGGCCCACATCGGCCTTGTAGATCCCGGTCCAGTCCACGATCAGCGCGTTCGTGATGACGGTGTCGACCGCCCCGTCGGCCCGCGTGACCTGGCTTTGCCCCATCCCGTCGCGGATGACCTTGCCGCCGCCGAACTTGACCTCTTCGCCATAGAGCGTGGCGTTGTCGCCCGCCCCACCGGTCGCGGCGGCGCCTGCGGCTTCGGCGATCAGGTCGCGTTCAACCTCGATGAAGAGTTCGGTGTCGGCCAGCCGCACCTTGTCGCCCACTGTGGGCCCGAACATGGCGGCATAGTCGCGGCGAGAGATCGATGTGGGCATTGTGTCAGGTCCGTTGTGTCAGGGCGCGTTTGGTCAGACGGCGCGCGTTGGCGCGGGTCTTGCGACGCAGGGGGACGATGCCGGCGGCCAGGACGGTTTGCGGTGGCTGCAGGCGCAGCGCGCCCTGCCACATGGCCACCTGGCTTTCGGTGACTGCGGATATTTTTTCGGCGACCATGCGCTTGTTCTCCGTCGGTCCGACGGGAAAGGCGCCGATCATGCCGAGCACGCGCATGCCGACGACCGCTTGGGTCTCGGCCAGCAGGTAGGTGAGGTTCATCAGGTTCGCGCTCATGTCAAACGGGTCAAAGGCGGATGGTCTGCGGCGTGCGGGCATGGCATGTCTCCTTGGGTTCGGTCGGATGAGGCTAGGGGCGCATCAGGTCCTGTAACTCGACCGTGCGCACGCGCGTCACACGCTCGAGGCAGGTGTACCAGACAAGCGGCTGGATGCTGCCGCCGCCATAGGGTGCGATTTCAGAGGTGCAGGTGGCGTCGCGGTAGGCAAGCCACTTGCGTTGCGCATCAAGCAACGCCGCGCCCGCGCCCAAGCTATCCATATAGCCCTTGGCAGCGGGCCAGACCGCGTTCAACTGACCGTCGGCCTGGGCATAGCGGGCCGCCGCGCAATCGTTCATTTCCATCTGTGACTGGCCGGGGCAGGCGGCTTGGGCCGCACCCCCGATCACCACCCACGCCACGCTACACCAAAAACGCATCATCCACCTCGACCTGCATTGCGGTTACCAAACCGTTTGTCTGCACCGCCATGCCGATGACGGCCAGCAGCGCCGGATCATTGGCCAAGGCGCGCCAGAAATTGTTGACGTAGTCCGTTCTGCGCGCCGCACGGATGTCGTCAAAAACGGCCAGCACCTCGGCGCTGGCCGCGTCATCCGATATGCGCGGGACGGTCCCCATCAGACCATCGCAAAGATGCGGGCCGGACCGCCCGAGCCACCGCGATGCGTCGGCGCGCCGACGATCAGCGTCGCGCCCGCGGCAGGCATCTGGTCGAGACCGGCGAGGTTCTCGATCCCGTAGCGGTTGGTGGGCAGCCACGCGTAATGCGTTGCAAAGTCGGCTGATGGTCCGTGATCCAGCGACAGGGTGTCGACCGCAATGGCCACGGCGCCCGTCTCCTCGATCAGCATCTGCGCCGCCTCCACGTGGAACCCGGGAAAGTGCATGGCCTCGTCGGCGCCCACATTGCGATAGCCGTCGCCGCCGACCTTGCCGGCCCAGCCGGAATGCATGGCCACGCAGGCCTTTTCGGGGATGTCGCCATTGGCGGCGATCCAGGTGCGCAGGTCGTCCGGCGTCACCTGCGTGTCGGCGTCGTCTTGGGCCTTGCCGGCAATGTCGATGACACAAAGCGGGATCACCAGGTTCTCCACCGGCACCTCATCCACCGATTGGCCGTCCGCCGAAAAGTGCAAGGGCGCGTCAATATGGGTGCCGGTATGTTCGTTGACCGACAGCTGCAGCAGGTTGAACCCGTGTTCGGCAAAGGTGAACGGCTGCTCGGTCGTGATGCCCGGCGCACCGAAATAGGTCGGAAAGGCGCCGTCGTAGATATGGGTCATGTCGACGACGCCGCCGTGGCCAGCGGCGAGGGCAGGGGGTGCGCTCGCGACCCCGCCAACGGCTGCCGTTGTCGCGACCGCAGCGCTCGCGCGGAAGAGGTTGCGCCGCGACATCATACGATCCTTCACGGCATTCATCACGCACACATCACACATGGTCTGTCCTCCTGAAGTCGGTTTGCCCTGCTCAAAGGTCGCCCATCACCTGTTGGTTGAATCCGTACACCCGGCGTGCCCCGCCGATGGGGATCAGTTGCACGTCGCGCGCCTGTCCCGGCTCGAACCGCACCGCCGTTCCGGCCGCGATGTCCAGCCGCATGCCCCGTGCCGCCGTCCGGTCAAAGTCGAGCGCGGCATTCGCCTCGCCGAAATGGTAGTGCGAGCCGACCTGCACCGGTCGGTCACCGGTATTGGCCACGTGCAGGGTGATCGCCTGCGACGAGGTGTTCAGCTGGATGTGGCCGTCTGCCGGGATAATCTCACCTGGGATCATGGCGTTCTTCTTCTTCTTCTCTTTTCAAATACGGAAAATTCAACGGATGGGATTGTGCACCGTCACAAGCTTGGTGCCATCGGGAAACGTCGCCTCGACCTGCACATCGTGGATCATCTCGGGCACGCCCTCCATGCATTGCGCACGGGTGATCACCTGCGCCCCTGCTTCCATCATGTCGGCGACGGACCGGCCGTCCCGCGCACCCTCGACGACCGCGTCGGTGATCAGCGCGATGGCTTCGGGGTGGTTCAGCTTGACGCCGCGGGCCAGCCGCTTGCGCGCAACCTCGGCGGCCATGGCGACCAGCAGTTTGTCCTTTTCTCGCGGGGTGAGTTGCATGGCTCAAAGTCTCCAGCACAGGGGCAGCGCGCTGCCCGTCAAATGGTCAAGAATGGGAAGCAAACGCTGACGCAGCACATAACCGCTCGGGGCAAGCACCCGCATCACCAGCGTATCGTCCGTCAGTAGGCTCGCGCCCCCGGCAGGGCCCGCGAGGTCGCGCACCGGCTCGAGATGTCCGGCGGCATCCGGTGCCACATAGGTCAGGCTGACCATTGCGCGGGCGCAGCCACCGGTGGCGGTATGTGACATGCGTGCGCCCAGATCGCCCGCCATCCGCCAGGCGTCCAGCACCAGCGGTGCGCCGCCGCGCGTGATCTCGACCCGGTCCGACATGGCGCCGGTTATGGTGTCTTCGCCCATCGCCAGACGGCCAAAGCATATCGGCTCCACGATCAGCGCGCGCGCCGTCGGGGCCAGCGCGCATGTCAGGCGGCGCGACAGGGCGCACCCGTCAAACAGGAGCGTTTCCTGCGGCAACCACCACAGCGTGGCATCGGCGGCAACGCTCAGCGTCGTGTCGATGCGCCCCACCTCGCCCAGCTGGGCGCGGTAGGCGCGCTCGCAGGCCTGCGTGGTCAACGTGAGGTGTGTGTCGGGCCCGGCTGCGGCCACATAGTCAAACCGATCACCCCCCGTCACACCACCGGACGTGTTGAGCAGGACCGCCGTCATGCCGCGGTCGGCGCGCGGGAACACGGCTTTGGCCGCACCTTTTTGGTAAAGCGTGTCCAGCACAGTGCCATGCTGCCCGTGCTTGGAGCTGAGCCGAACGGAACCGCGCGCGCGGGGTGGCGCGTCGGTGGCGTGGGTGATGGGCAGGTGGGCCGTCATTCTGCCTGATAGAACACCCCACCGCGCTATCTCGCCAGCCCCTTTGACACGCAGGCGCGCAAAAAGGCCACGAGTTGCCTATTTTGCGGGCAGCGCGCGAACCGGCCGCAGCAGGTATGTGTCCATGATCCACCCATGCGCCCCTCGGGCCGTGGCGCGGGTGGCGATGATGTCGTCACAGACATCGCTCAGACGGCCGTGCATCAGGATCTGTTCCGGCATGCCCAGATAGGCCCCCCACCAGATGTCAAAGCCCGCGCCGTCCAGGTTCTGAAATTCACACGATCCGTCCAGCATCACGACCAGCGTATCGCAGCCGTCGGGCCAGCCCGTATCGCGCAGTCGCCGCCCGGTGGAGATTGTCACCGGGGCGTTCACCGTGTTCAGCGGGATGGCGTGGGCGGCTGTGAGGGCCTGCACGGCGGTGATCCCTGCGATCACCCGTACCGTGCGCGCCGGGTTCAGCCTCCCGGCGATCCGCAACGTACTGTCATACAGCGACGGGTCCCCCCAGACCAGCAGCGCCACACGCGTGGCGTCAGGATGCGCAGCCATCGCGCTGGTCCAGAGGTGCGCGATTGCGTCATGCCAGGCCTCCACCCGGTCCAGATACGGCAGCGCGTCGTCCCGCACCGGCATGTCGAAATATGCGATGCGCGCATCGTCCCGGACATCCGCGATGATCTGCGTGCGCAGATCGGCGAGGTCGGATTTGTCTGCCTTGCGTGGGATCAGGAACAGGTCTGCATCGGCGATGGCACGCCGGGCCTCGCCGGTCAGGTGGTCCGGATTGCCGGTGCCGATGCCGATCAGAAACAGGTGGCTCATGGGGGTGCCGCAAAAAAGGGCGGCGCCTGAGGCGCAGCCCTTGTGTCTGGTTTACAGAGGCTTACGCCACATTGTGCAGGCGGTGGGTGAACAGCCCGCTGTCTTTCCACGACCGCATCGCCTTGGCGCCAGCCAGCACGGCCAAATCGGCCACGGGTTCGATGACGATGACCAGCAGGTAGGCTGCGCCAAAGGTCAGGACGGATTGCATGTTTTCCGCACCAAAGCCCTGACCGTAGATCGCCCAAAACGCGACCCAGGCCACGACGCCGCCCTGGTAGATCGCCGACATTTTCAGCACCTGGGCGTATCCCAGATCCACATATGCGGTCGCGGTCGGCACAATGGCCTTGGCGGCCGCGTGTACCGCAAAGAGCGGGACCAGAAGTGTCGTAACGTTCACAAAGAACATCGGCAGATCAGACGGCGCAAAGAACGCGCCCTGGATCAACAGACCCAGCGCCAGGCCGAACGCCGCCGCCGCCGGTCCCATCAGCAAAAACAGCGTCGTGCCGAGGATGAAATGCACCTCTGAAATGCCCACGGCGAAATGCGGCAGCACCTCGAAAAAGACAAAGACGCCGACCATTGCGATGATCGTGCGCACGACAAAGGATGGCACGGAATGCACCTTGAGGTCGTCCACCGCCAGTTTCAGCGTGTAGCCCGCGGCCGCCGCAGCCGTGCCATAGGCAAATGCCATTTTCGCGCCGTCCACGACGCCTGGTTCGATATGCATGTCTTGTCTCCTCGCCACCCACCCGGCGGCCTTGTGGGGCCGGTGCGCCGGCCGTTTGCTGTTGCGATGGCAGGTCTCCTGACTTGCGGCTCAACGCGGGGCCGGACCTTCCCAGCCCTTTCCAGGGCCAGTGGTACATGCCGGTCCGCTTGCCGGTCACAGTTGCGGGGGCAGTCCGGGGATTTCACCCGGTTCCCTTTTCAGACACATCGCCGTGTCACCATCGTCAGATCAGGTTTACACCGATTCAGTTCGCCCACAAGTCAGGAAGCGGCATTTTGCGGCGTTACCGACCCATCCAACCGCCATCGACGGTCAGGATTTCGCCATGCACATAGCGCGCGGCATCCGAGGCGAGAAACACCGCAGGCCCGCCGAAATCCGCAGGCGTGCCCCAGCGGCCCGCCGGAATGCGTTCGAGGATGGCCTTGGACCGCGCCGGGTCATCCTGCAGCGCCTGGGTGTTGTCCGTCGCGATATAGCCCGGTGCAATGGCGTTGACGTTCACGCCCTTACCGGCCCACTCATTGGCCAGCGCCTTGGTCAGCTGGCCGATCCCCCCCTTTGAGGCGGCATAGCCGGGCACCGTGATCCCCCCCTGAAAGGTCAGGAGCGACGCGGTAAAGATGATCTTGCCCGACCCGCGTTCGGCCATCTTGGCCCCGATCGCTTTCGACAGGATGAACTGGGCCGACAGGTTCACCTCGATCACCTCATCCCACCAGTCGTCGGGATGTTCGGCGGCGGGGGCGCGCTTGATCGTGCCTGCATTGTTGATGAGGATATCCGGCGCGGCCTCGGCCATCTGCGCGGCAAAGGTGGACACCGCCGCGCGGTCCGAAAAATCGACGGCGTGTGCCGTGAAGCTGCGGCCCATTGCGGTCACGGCCCCTTCGACCTCGGAGCCGGGGGCGAGGGTCGCGCTGACCCCGATGATATCGGCGCCGGCGGCGGCGAGCGCCTCGGCCATACCGCGCCCGATGCCGCGTTTGGCACCGGTCACAAGCGCGGTCTTGCCGGTGAGGTCAAAGAGGTTCGTCATGGTCTACCCCGATATCTTGATCAGCGTTTTCAACGCGGTGGGTGAACGGTCGAGCGCCTCGAACGCCGTCTGGATCTCCGAAAGCGGGGCCACATCCGTGATCACCGTGTCCGCATCGACCCCGCCAGCGGCAATGATCCCGATGGCCTTTTCATAGTCCTCAGGCTCATAGACCCGCGCGCCGATCAGCTTCAACTCGCGCCAGAAGAACTGGAAGAGGTCGATGGTGGGTTTCTGCGCGTGGATCGCGACCATCACGATACGCGCCCGTGTGGCGGCGATGGCGGTCATCGCGTCTACGCCGGGCTGCGTGCCGGACACCTCGAACACCACGTCAGCGCCTTTGCCCGCTGTACGGCTGTTGATCTCGGCCGGCAAATCAACCTCGGCGGGGTTGATCGTGTCAAAACCAAGGGTCTGCGCGATGGCCAGCCGGTGGGGGTTGACCTCGGACAGGACAACCTTGCCGCCCGCGTCGCGCGCGACCATGGCGACGAGGACGCCAATCGGGCCGCCGCCGATCACCACGACATCCTCGCCCCGCTGCAGGTCCGACAGGCGCACATCGTGGCAGGCCACGGCGACGGGTTCGATCAGGGCTGCGTGGTCCATGCGCATATCGTCGGGCAACGTGTGGAGCGTGTGTGCCGGCACAACCCAGATCTCCTGCATGGCACCATGCGTGTCGAGGCCGAGGAATTTCAGGTTGTGGCTGATATGCGGATAGCCCGCCTTGCTCGCCGGGCAGTCAAGGTCGGGGTCAAGCGGGCGCACCACCACCTTCTGGCCTGCGTTGAACCCCGTGACGCCGTCGCCGACAGCATCGACATAGCCTGACATCTCATGCCCGATGACCCGCTCGAACCCCACGCGCGCGTCCATGTTGCCATGAAACACGTGCATGTCGGTGCCACAGATCCCGCAAAAGGCCACGCGCACCGCAACCTCACCGGGACCCGGTGTGGGGGCGGGGATGGTGTCCACGGAAAAGGTCTTGTTGCCGCGGTAATGGGCGGCGGTGATGGTGTCAGCCATGGGCACTCTCGTCATGTTCTGCGTTCAGTTTGTCCCAGTCAAAGACGACGCCAGTGCCGGGGGTGTCGGGGGCCACGGCCATGTGATCCTCGATCACGAGGGGCCGGGTGGTGTAGGTGTCGATGGGGAAGGAGTGGACCTCCATCCAGCCTGCATGCGCTTGGCTGGCCATCAGGCTCACATGCAGTTCCTGCATCCCGTGCGAGCACACCGGAACGCCGTGCTGCTTGGACAGTGCCGCCACCTGCAGCCATCCGGTGATCCCCCCGCAATTGGATGCGTCGGGCTGGATGAAGCTCAGGCCCGCATCGGCAAAGGCATATTCGAACTCGTGGATCGTATGCAGGTTTTCGCCCATCGCCAGGGGCATGCCCGTCTCGGATGCGATGCGGCCATAGCCCTTGTAATCATCGGGGATTGTGGGTTCCTCGAACCACAACAGATCATAGGGCTGGAAGGCGCGCGCCGCCTCAATGGCCTCGCCGACGCTCATGCCGTAATTCGCATCGACCATGAATGCGATGTCGGGCCCGATCATCTCGCGGATGGCGGCGATGCGCGCAACATCTTCGGCAAGGCTGGGCTGACCGATCTTGATCTTTACCCCGTTGTGCCCGCGGTCGAGGTATCCCTCGATAGAGGCCAGCAATTTGGGCAGCGGGAAATTCAGGTCGATCCCGCCCGCATAGGCCTTTGTCCGGTCCGACGCGCCCCCGGCCATCAGTGCCAGCGACTGGTCGCGCGCCTTGCCCCGCAGGTCCCACAGGGCGATGTCCACCGCCGATATGGCAAAGCTCGCGATGCCGCCCCGCGCCACGTAATGCACGTGCCACTGCATCGCCTCGTAGAGCGCCTCGATATCATCCGCGTCGCGGCCCTGCAGGAATGGTGCCAGGTCATGCTCGATCATCGCCTTGATCGCATGGCCGCCCTTGCCGCCGGTATAGGTGTAGCCCGTGCCACTGCTGCCATCGGCCAGCGTCACGGTGCATGTGATCAGTTCGAAATGGGTGTGGTCGCCGTGTTTTGCGTCGCTCAGCACTTCGGCCAAAGGCAAATTGAATCGGCGCGCCTCGACGCGCGCGATGGCACGACTGCCTGTCATCTGGTGGTGTCCTCCCGTGTGCGCGACGTTGCGCGCAGCGCTACCGTAGCCGCACCCGTCCCGGCACGTCAACGACACCGGCGTGCCGCAGCGTAAATGCGGGTGGGGCGTTTTCGTTGGCCACAGCCTCGCCTAAGGTGCAGGATCACCCGCAAGAGCAAGGGAGGGCTTTGGATGGTGCAGGCAGATCGGCCGTGGCAGGCGTTTTACGGGCCGGATGTGCGGCCGGATATCGGGACGTCATCCTACAGGAACCTGCCGGAGCTGATCGGCTCGGTCGCCGAGACGCACAAGTCGGCCAAGGCGTTCACCTGCGTGCTGCCCAACGGCATGAACGGCACGCTGACATTTGCCCAGGTGGACGAGATGTCGGACGCGCTGGCCGTCTACCTGCGCGAGGTGGCGGGGCTGAATGCCGGGGACCGCGTGGCGGTGCAGATGCCGAACAGCCTGAGCTTTCCGGTCGCGGCCTTCGGCGTGTTCAAGGCGGGCTGCGTGCTGGTCAACGTCAACCCGCTCTATACCGCGGACGAGATGGCCAAACAGTTCGAGGATGCCGAACCGCATGCGCTGATCATCGCGGACATGTTCGCCGACAAGGTGCCTGCCGCGACGCGCGGCCACCCGATCCCCAACGTGATCATCACCCGTGTCGCTGAATTCCTGCCCGTGCTGCCGCGGGGGATCGTCGGGCTGGTGCAAAAATACTGGGACCGGTCGGTCAAGCCGGTCGAGGTGGCGCATGTCCGCCTGCCCGATGCGCTCAAGGCCGGACGCAATCACATCCGGACCGACCATGTGGAGGTCGGCAGCTATCATCAGGCGATCACGCATGATGACCTTGCCGTGCTGCAGTATACAGGTGGGACGACGGGCGTCGCCAAGGGCGCGATGCTGACCCATGGCAACCTGATCCTGAACATGGAACAGGCGATGGAACTACTCGGCGGAGACATGGAGAAGGGGGCCGAGGTCATCCTGACCGCATTGCCGCTGTACCACATCTTTGCGTTCACGGTGAACATGCTGGCCTTTTACTGGCTGGGCGCGCGCAACATCTTGATCCCGAACCCGCGACCGCTGAGCAACGTTAAACGCGCGTTCGAAAACTACAAGATCACCTGGATCAGTGGCGTGAACACGCTGTTCAATGCGCTGTGCAATGAGCAGTGGTTTCAGGATTCGCCGCCAAAGCACCTGAAATTCGCGGGCGCTGGCGGAATGGCCCTGCAATCGTCGGTCGCCGAGCGTTGGCGAGAGGTCACCGGAACCGAAGTCCTGCAGGGCTACGGCCTGACCGAGACGTCGCCTGTGGTCACGTTCGAGCCGCTTGGCAAGACCCGCGAGGGCACGATCGGCATTCCGGTGCCGTCAACGGATGTTGCGTGCTTTGGCGAGGACGGCGCGATGTTGGCCATGGGCGAGACGGGCGAGATCGGGGCACGCGGCCCGCAGATCATGAAGGGGTACTGGAAAAAGCCCGAGGAGACCGCCAAGGTCATGAATGGCGATTTCTTCCTGACCGGTGACATCGGGGTCATGGACCCCGACGGCTATGTCCGCATCGTGGACCGCAAGAAGGATATGGTCGTCGTCTCGGGCTTCAACGTCTATCCCAATGAGGTCGAGGATGTGCTGGCCGCCCACCCCGGCGTGACCGAAGCTGCGGTGATCGGCGTGCCCGATGCCGCGAGCGGCGAGGCTGTCAAAGCGTTCATCGTCAAGGGCGATCCGGGCCTGAGCGTCGATCAGGTGCGCGCCTACTGCAAGGAACATCTGACCGGCTACAAGGTGCCCAAACAGGTCGAGTTCCGCGACACGTTGCCGAAATCCAATGTCGGCAAGATCCTGAGAAAAGACCTGCGCGCCGAAGCGCTGGCGCAAGCGGCGGAGTAACGAGATGGTTGATGAGTTCACGCAAACGCTGCTGGGCATCATGGTGGCCGTGATCATGCTGGGCATGGGCGCGTCACTGACCCCGCGCGATTTCTACCTCGCGCTGCGCCGGCCCTACGGCCTTGCCATCGGGGTGGTCAGCCAATACGGCATCATGCCGTTTCTGGGGTTCATGCTGGCGCTGGCGCTCACGGTGCCCGAGACGATTGCGGTTGGCATCCTCATCATGGCGTGCATGCCGGGCGGGACGACATCCAACATCTTCACCTACTTCTCCAAGGGCAATCTGGCGCTGTCGGTGCTGATGACGGTGACCTCGACCGTGTTCGGCGTGGTGCTGATCCCGTTGATCCTGTTGCTGTATGCCGCGGCCCTTGATCTTGAGATCCCGCGCGAGGACATCATCGCGGTCCTGATCGTGCTGCTGGTGCCCGTCGCCATCGGCATGACCCTGCGCAAGATCAACCCGAACGCGGGCGCGGTGATGGAGTTTCTGGGCTCGATCCTGGGTGCGTTCTTTATCCTGTTCATCGCGGTGACGTGGATCCCGCAGAACTGGCAGTTCCTGCTCAACACGACCGGCGCGACCTATGTGGCCGCCATCGGGCTGGGCGTGGTGGGGATCACCATCGGCTACTTCTTTGCGACATCTTTGAAGCTGCATCCGCGCAATGCGCGGACCGTGGCGCTTGAGACAGGCATTCAGAACGGGCCGCTTGCCATCGCCATTGTCGTGTTCACCTTTCCGCCCGAGCAGCAGCAGGCGATCATGGCGGTGCCTGCGCTCTATTCGCTGTTCATCGTGATCACGTCGACACTGGTCACGTTCGTCTTTCGGCGGGCCAACACGGCAGCCGAGCAAAAGCTGCCGGACGGTCTGCTCTAGGTGCGCTGACGCGACAGCTGCAACCGGTCGGCAATGTCCGCCCGGTGCTGGTCCAGGACGCGCGCCAGCTGGGGTTTGAGCCGCTCATAGCGTGAGCTGGGCACGGGGACCGAGATGGCATAGATCCGGCCCACCGGATCCTGCACGGCAAAGCCTAGGGCGGACACGCCTTCGGTGTGGTTGTCCTCATCCGTGGCCAGCGCGCCGTCGCGGATGGCCTGGATATCCTGCAGCAGGTGCGGCAGCGTGCCGATGGCGCCGGGACTGTTCTCGCTCTCGGCGAGCGCGAGGCGGGCGGCGTCCGCCTCGTCCAGGCAGGCCAGTGCCGCCTTGCCATTGGCGGTTGTGGTCAGCGGAAAGCGCTCGCCGATGCTGGACACGGTGCGCAGGCGCTGGCGCCCGACGATCTGGTCGATGAACAGCATTTTCGAGCCGTCCATGATGGCCAGATCCACAGTCTCTCCGGTCTCCTCGGCGATGCGCTGCATCACCGGGCGCAGCAGGTCCTTGGTGTCGCGCACCGAGGCCTGCGCCAGCATTTGAATTTCGGGGCCCAAACGGATGCCGCCACTGCCGTCTTCGGTCGAAATAAAGCCCTCGGTCGACAGGGCGCTCACAATGCGCTGTACCGTAGAGCGGGGCAGATTCACCTTGCGCGCAATCTGTCCCAGGCTCAGCCCGTTGGCCTCGTGACCCAAGGCGCGCAGGATGTCTGCTGCGCGTGCAATCACCTGAATTCCTGTCGCTTTTTGGTCTGTCTCAGTTGTCATTCAGCATGGCACCGGCGGTCATGATCAAGGTGTGCAGGCATCTAGGCTAGTCCGCGATGCGATGCAAATCAAGAGTTGACCGACATACGATACAGTCGCACCATGATGCAAAACAGCAAAGTGAGTCTTTGGGAGGACGCAGATGACCATCACGGTGCGTGGGATCGAATTTCAGGAAAACGACAACAATGATATGGGGCTGGAGTTTGTGAACCTCAGCCACCGCTACGGTTTTCAGTGCCCGAACTGGCCCTACTTCAAGGACGTGGCGATCGAGCGGAAGCACTACATGGCCAAGTCCGGCGTGCTGTCCCAGACGATCACCACGACGATGCACGTGACCACCCATATCGACGCGCCCGCGCACGTGGTGCAGGGCACACCCTTTATCGACGAGGTGCCGCTGCCGCATTTCTTTGGCTCCGGCCTCGTGGTCAGCATCCCCAAGGAGAAATGGGAGCAGATCACAGCCGATGACCTGGAAAAGGCCTGCGGCCATGCGATCCGCAAGAACGACGTGTTGATCATCAACACCGGCTGGCACAAGCGCTACGAGGATGGCGATTACTTTGCCTATTGTCCGGGCCTCGTACCGTCGGCCGCGGACTGGATGGTGGACAAGGGGATCAAGGTTGTGGGCCACGACACGCAGGCCAATGACCACCCGCTGGCCACCGCCATCGGCCCGCAACGCAACGGCCCGATCCTGCCGCATCTTGAGGCCGAGTACCTCGAATGGTCCGGCGGCACGCCGTGGGATGTGGATTTCCCCGAATGGGAGCCGGTGCACAACACGCTGTTCTCAAATGGCATTCTGGGGATCGAGAATGTGGGCGGCGATCTGGATCGTGTGACGGGCAAGCGCTGTACCTTCGCCTTTTTCCCGTGGAACTGGGATCGGGGCGATGGGTGTATCATCCGCCTCGTGGCGATGATGGACAAGGGCCAGCACTACCGGATCGAGCCCGGCGAAAATTTCTGATCCCGCAACGTGCAGCAGGGGAGGGCTGTGCCGATGTTGATCAAACGCTTTGACGAGGCCGCGGCCTATGACGCCCCCAACCATTGGGGTGTCACGGGGCTGCGGCTGCAGGGGTTCGAGGAGGGCGGCCCGGAAAACCAGTGGGTCGGGTTCAGCCAGTTCCTGCCCGGTGGCGGGGCCGGGCCCGACGCGACGCCCTTTGAAAAGGTCTATGTGGTGCTGGAGGGCGAGATGACTGTCGAATGGGACGGGCATCAGGACGTGTTGCGCGCCATGGACAGCTGTACCGTGCCCGCCGGGCAGGTGCGCCGGATCGAGAACCGGTCGAACCACGTCTGCAAGATGCTGGTCGTCATTCCATACCCCGAAGGAGGGCGCCCGACATGAGCCTGTCTGACCCGCTGTCCTTCTTCGATATCACCGGCAAGGTTGCGCTGATCACCGGCGCGTCCGGCGCATTTGGTGCGGTTGCGGCGGAATGCCTGTCCGGTGCCGGGTGCAAGGTCGTGCTGGCCGCGGGCAATGCCGAGGCCATGGCTGCGGTTGCCGCCAAGTGCAAGGGTGAGACGGCCCAGATCAACGCCCGCCCCGACAGTGAGGCCGCTTGCGAGGATATTGTGGCCGAAACCGTCGCGGCCTTTGGCCGTCTCGACATTCTCGTCGTGGCGTCGGGCATGAACAAGGTCGCCAAGATCGACGCGATGGCGCCCGAGACTTTTGCGGATGTGATGGACGCCAATGTCACGCAAAGCTGGCTCATGGCCCGTGCGGCCACCCAGCAGATGCAGGCGCAGGGCGACGGCGGCAAGATCGTCCTCATGTCCTCGGCCCGCGGCCTGCTTGGCCACCCGGCGGGCTACACCGCCTATTGCGCATCGAAGGCCGCCGTAGATGGCATCACCAAGGCGCTGGGCTGTGAGTTGGGTCCAACCGGCATCACGGTGAACGCCATCGCGCCCACCGTGTTCCGCTCGCCTCTGACCGCGTGGATGTTCGAGGACACCGAAGAGGCACAGGCCGTGCGCAACGGCTTTCTCACCCGCGTGCCCAAGGGGCGGCTGGGCGAGCCCGAAGACTTGGCGGGGCCACTGCTGTTCCTGTCGTCGCGGGCGTCGGACTTCTACACCGGGCATATCCTCTACGCCGATGGCGGGTATACCGCCGGATGAGCCGGATCGCCGTCATAGGCGCAGGTCTGATGGGCCACGGCATCGCGCTGACCTTTGCGCGGGCGGGGCACAGCGTTGCGCTGACCGACCCGGTGGATGACATGCGCGCCACGGCGCGCGACCGCATCGCGCAAAGCCTTGCCCTTTTGGGTGCGCAACAGGGCGATATCGACGCGGCCATCGGCAATGTGCGCGTCACAGCCTCTCTGGCGGAGGCGGTGGGCGATGCCGACGTCGTGTTCGAAGCGGCGCCGGAAAAGCTTGATCTGAAACAGGCGATCTTTGCCGACGTGGAGGCGCACGCGCCCGCCGCCGCCATGCTCGCCTCCAACACATCCGTCATCCAGATCACCAAGATCATGGGCGGGCTGACATCGCGCCACCGCGCCCTTGGCACCCATTGGTGGAACCCGCCGCATATGATCCCGCTGGTCGAGGTGGTCAAAACCGAATGGACGGACCCGTATGTCGCCCAGTCCATGGTTGATCTGCTGCGCGATGCAGGCAAGACGCCCGTGATCGTCGAAAAGGACGTGCCAGGCTTTATCGGCAACCGGCTGCAGCACGCGCTGTGGCGCGAGGCGATCAGCCTGGTCGAAAACGGGATATGCTCGGCAGAGGCGGTGGATGACGTGGTCAAGGCCAGCTTTGGCCGCCGCTTGGCCGTCCTGGGCCCGCTGGAAAACGCGGATCTTGTGGGGCTGGAGTTGACACAGGACATCCACGCGCAGGTATTGTTCGACCTGGAGACGCGGCCCGACCCGTCACCTTACCTGCAAACACTGCGGGATCAGGGGCGGACGGGCATGGCCGCAGGCGCAGGATTTAGGGAGTGGGAGCGTGGCGATCTCGACGCCACAAAACGCAAAGTTGCGGAGCATCTGAGAAAACTAGAGGCGATATTGCCCGACTGATCCGCACATATTGGGAGGAAAGACATGACGAAGACTTCAAGACGCCAGTTCATGGGAGCGCTGGCGGCCGGTGTGGCCGCACCTGCCATCCTGCGCTCGACCCGCGCCTATGCGCAGTCGCCGACGATCCGGGTCGGGTTTGTCACGCCCTCGACCGGGCCGCTGGCCGGTTTTGCCGAGGCCGATGACTACATCCTCGAAGGGTTGCGCGCGCACTTTGCCGGCGGCGTGACCAACAACGGCAAGTCCTACACCATCGAGATCATCAAGAAGGACAGCCAGTCCAACCCCAACCGCGCCGCCGAAGTCGCCGCCGAGCTGATCCTGTCGGACGAGGTGGACATCATCACCGCCGCCGCGACCCCCGACACAACGAACCCGGTGGCCGATCAGGCGGAGATCAACGAAATCCCCTGCATCACCACCGACGCGCCATGGCAGCCCTACTTCTTTGGCCGCGGTGGCAACCCGGCCGAAGGGTTCGCGTACACCTATCACTTCTTCTGGGGGCTGGAGGATGTGATCGCCAACTTCACCGGTCTTTGGGACGGCAGCGGCGTGGCCAAGAAGGTCGGCGGGCTGTTCCCCAACGATGCCGATGGCAACGCCTGGGGCGATGCCAAGCTGGGCCTGCCGCCGGCGCTGGCGGCTCAGGGGTTCGCGCTGACCGACCCCGGTCGATACCAGCCGCTGTCTGACGATTTCTCGAACTACATCAGTGCGTTCAAGGATGCAGGCTGTGAGATTGTCACCGGCGTGATGATCCCGCCGGATTTCGGCACGTTCTGGGCGCAGGCGGCCCAACAGGGGTTCACCCCCAAGGTCGCGACAATCGGCAAGGCGCTGCTGTTCCCGTCGGCGATCGAGGCGTTGGGGGATCGAGGCGTTGGCCTCACCTCCGAAATCTGGTGGTCGCCGAACCATCCGTTTTCCTCCTCGCTCACCGGCACATCGGCGCGTGATCTGGCGAGTGGATACTCCGCGGCGACGGGCCGCCCGTGGACGCAGCCCATCGGGTTCAAACATGCGCTGTTCGAAGTGGTCGCGGACGTCATCGCGCGGGCCGACGACCTTGACGATGCGGATGCGATTGCGGCGGCCATTGGTGGCACCAACATCTCCACCATCGTGGGCGGTGTGAACTGGTCGAACGGGCCAGTGCCCAACGTCTCGAAGACGCCGCTGGTTTCGGGCCAATGGCAAAGGGCGGGCGACGGGGTCGAACTTGTGATCACCAACAACGCGCAGGCACCGGACATCCCGGTGGGCGGCGAATTGCAGCTGCTCGGCTAGGCGCACATGTCCGCACTCTTGTCCGTCTCGGGGCTGGAAAAGTCCTTTGGGGCCGTGGTCGTGGCCGATGCGACGTCGTTTGATGTCGCATCGGGCGAGGCCGTCGGCATCCTCGGCCCCAACGGGGCGGGCAAGACGTCGCTGTTCAACCTGATCACGGGCGCGCTGAAACCGTCGGCGGGGCGGATCACGTTCGACGGGGCGGATATCACTGCAAGCTCTGCGGCGGCGCGGTGCAAGATGGGCATCGCCCGGTCCTTCCAGATCCCGCAACCTTTTGGCGGGATGACGGTGTTCGAGAACGCCCTGGTCGGTGCCACCCAAGGGGCGGGGCTGTCGGGCCACGAGGCGGAACGCCACGCGATGGATGTGCTCGAACAGACCGGCCTGCTTGGCCGCGCCAACACGCGGGCAGGAACGCTGACCCTGCTGGAGCGCAAGCGGCTGGAGTTGACCCGCGCGCTGGCCGCCAAGCCCAAGCTGCTGCTGCTGGATGAGATTGCCGGTGGCCTTACGGAAGCGGAATGCCAGTCGCTGATCGCGACGATCAAGGACATTCACGCGAGCGGCACCACGATCATCTGGATAGAACATGTGGTGCACGCGCTGATGGCTGTGGTCGAACGGCTGATCGTCATCGACTTTGGCAAAAAGATTGCCGAGGGTGCACCGAAACCCATCATGGAAAGCGCAGAGGTCAAGGAGATCTATCTGGGGGTGGACCCGAATGTCTGACCTGCTGACGCTCACCGCGCTTGACGCGCATTACGGCGACTTCCAAGCGCTCTATGGCCTCGATCTGTCGGTGTCGGAGGGCGAGGTTATCGCCATCATCGGTGCCAACGGCGCGGGCAAGACAACGCTGATGCGCTCGGTCTCCGGCCTGTTGCGCAACGCACCCGATCAGATCACCTATCGCGGCCAGCCCATCGGTGCCTTGCGCGCCGATCAGGTTGCGGCACTTGGCATTGCGCTGGTGCCCGAGGGCCGCCAGCTCTTTGCCTCGCTTTCGGTCGAGGAAAACCTGCTGATCGGGGGCAAGACCGGGCGCAGCGGCCCGTGGTCGCTGGCCAGGGTCTACGACCTTTTCCCGATCCTTCAGGAACGCCGCGCGCAGGCCTCGACCTCATTGTCGGGCGGTCAACAGCAGATGGTCGCCATCGGCCGCGCGCTCATGGCCAACCCGGACCTGATCCTGTTCGACGAGATCAGCTTGGGCCTCGCGCCCGTCATCATCCGTCAGATCTATGACGCGCTACCGGGCATCGTCGGCCAGGGGATGACGGCGATGATCGTGGAACAGGACATCGCACAGGCGCTTTCGGTCTCCTCCCGCGTCTACTGCATGCAGGAGGGGCGCGTGGCGCTTGAAGGGCGCACGGGCGCGGTCACGCATGACCAGATCACCGCCGCCTATTTCGGGGTGGGCGCATGATCGAGTGGACCGGGGCCATTGTTCAAGGCGTGCTGCTCGGCGGGCTCTATGCGTTGTTCGCCGCGGGGCTATCGCTGATCTTTGGCGTGATGCGGCTGGTGAACATCGCGCATGGCGATCTGATCATTCTGGCCGCCTATCTGGGTCTCAGCACCACCGTCCTGCTGGGGGTGCATCCATTCGTCGCGCTGCTCTTGGTCATGCCGGTGATGGCGGGCATCGGCTACGTGCTGCAACGCGGTGTGCTGAACCGCACGCTGGGGCCCGACATCCTGCCGCCCCTGCTGGTCACCTTCGGCCTGTCGGTGATCATCCAGAACGCGCTGCTGGAAACCTACACCGCCGATCCGCGCAAGCTGTCGGGCGGGGCCATCGACACGGCGAGCCTGGATCTGGGCGGCATTTCGGTGGGCGTGCTGCCGCTTTTGACCTTTGGCATCGCGGTGGCGGTCATCGCGGGTCTGCAATTCATCTTTTACCGCACGTCGCTGGGCCGTGGGTTCCGTGCGGTCAGCGACAATCAGGACATCGCGCAACTGATGGGGTTGAACAAGGCGCATGTCTTTGGCCTTGCCATGGCGCTCGCCCTTGCCGTTGTCGCGATTGCCGGGGTGCTGCTGGGCATGCGGACCAGCTTTGATCCCGCCATCGGCGGCGGCCGCCTCATCTTTGGGTTCGAGGCGGTGATCATCGGCGGGCTTGGCAACCTTTGGGGCACGCTGGTGGGCGGTGTTATCCTGGGCGTGGCCCAAACCATCGGGGCCAAGATCGACCCCGGTTTTCAGATCCTCGCCGGGCATATCGCGTTCCTTGTCGTGCTCGCCGTCCGGCCCAATGGCCTATTCCCGAGGGTGGAGCATTGAGAATGCCGACCGTTTCCCGTTCCACCCGTGCCAGCCGCGTGGCCATGGTCATCGGCTTGCTGGGCCTCATCGTGCTGATCGCCGCCCCGTGGTGGGCGGGCCGCGCCGACTTGCGGCTGATGGGCGAGATCTACCTGTACCTGTCGCTCGCCTGCCTGTGGAACCTGATGGCCGGTTATGCGGGCCTCGTGTCGGTGGGACAGCAGGCCTATGTGGGGTTTGGCGGCTACATGCTCTTTGCGCTCAGCATCTTTGGCGGGCTGAACCCCGTGGTCGCGATCGTGCTGGGCGGCGTGCTGGCCGCGATCATCTCCGTCCCCGTCGCGGCCCTGATCTTCCGCCTCAAGGGTGCGTATTTCGCCATCGGCACGTGGGTCATGGCCGAGGTCTTTCGCCTCAGTTTCGCGCAAATCCAGCCCTTGGGCGGCGGGTCGGGCACATCGTTGCCCTTGGCCATCGTCAAGGAGTTGGGCGACAAGAAAGCCGCGCGCGAAGCGACCAGCTACTGGCTCGCCCTCGGGGCGGCGGTCGTCGTCTTGTTGGCCGTCTACCTGCTCTTGCGCTCGCGCCGGGGCCTTGCCCTGACGGCGATCCGCGACAGCGAGATGGCGGCCTCCGGCCTCGGCATCGACATCTGGCGCACCAAGCTCGAGGTCTACGTGGTCACCTCCGCCTTCACCGCGATCATCGGCGGGCTGATCTTTCTCCAAAAACTCCGCATCTCGCCCGACGCGGCCTTCAGCGTCAACGACTGGACGGCCTTCGTCATTTTCATCGTCGTGATCGGCGGCATCGGCACGCTCGAGGGGCCGATCATCGGTACGCTGCTCTTCTTTGCCCTGCGCGAGGTGCTGGCAGATTTCGGCACGATTTACCTCATGGTGTTGGGGCTGGTCGCGATTGTCGTGATGCTGCAGGCGCCCAAGGGCGTCTGGGGCCTCATCCGCGAACGCTTTGATCTTGAACTGTTCCCACTCAGCTACCGTGTACGCACAAAGGACGACTGACATGGCCAAGACACAAAAGACGATCATCACCTGTGCCGTCACCGGGTCGATCCACACGCCCACCATGTCGGAACATCTGCCGGTGACGCAGGACGAGATCGCGCGCCAGTCGATCGAGGCGGCAGAGGCGGGCGCGTCGATCCTGCACATCCACACGCGTGACCCCGACGATGGCCGCCCGTCCGTCGATCCGGATCATTACACGCCGATCCTGGGCCGGGTGAAACAGTCGACCGATGCGGTGATCAACATCACCACAGGCGGTGCGCCCACCATGCTGATCGCCGACCGGATCAAAGCCGCCGAACGGTTTTCCCCCGAGATGTGTTCGCTGAACATGGGATCGCTGAACTTTGCCTTTCATCCGCTTGCGGGGCGCTATGACAGTTTCAAGCATGACTGGGAAAAGGACTATATCGAAGGGTCCGAGGCCAACATCTTTCGCAACACCTTTGCCGATATCCGGCAGGCGGCAGAGACCTTGGGGCCGCTGGGCATCAAGTTCGAGCACGAGTGCTACGATGTCGGCCACCTGTATAATCTGAAGTTCTGCATGGACGCGGGCATGTTCAAGGCGCCCGTGTTTCTGCAATTCGTCTTCGGGATCCTCGGCGGGATCGGCGCGGATGTGGACAATCTGATTTTCATGAAACGCACCGCCGACCGGCTATTTGGCGACGACTACCGATGGTCCGTATTGGGGGCTGGCAATGCGCAGATGCCGCTGGCCACGACCGCGAGCCAGATGGGCGGCAACGTACGCGTTGGTATGGAAGACAGCCTGTTCATCCGGCGGGGCGAGCTGGCCACATCGAACGCCCAGCAGGTCGCCAAGATCAAGCGCATCGTCGAAGACCTCGGGTCACAGGTCGCCACACCGGACGAGGCGCGCGAGATCCTTGACCTCAAGGGTGGCGACAGGGTGAACTTCTGACCATGAACGTATTGTGGATCATGGCCGACCAGCTGCGCTGGGATTACCTCAGCTGTTATGGCGCCACGCATATCCATACGCCCAACCTCGACCGTCTGGCGGCGCGCGGGGTGCGGTTCAATAGGACCTACGTGCAGTCGCCGATTTGCGGGCCCAGCCGCATGAGCTTTTACACCGGGCGCTATGTGCGCAGCCACGGGGCCACGTGGAACGGCTTTCCCCTGCGGGTGGGCGAAGAGACGCTGGGTGACCATCTGCGACCGCTTGGCGTGACCTGTGGGCTGGTGGGCAAGACCCACATGACGCCGGACCGCGCCGGGATGGCGCGGCTGGGCCTTTCGCCAGACAGCGAGATCGGCGCGCGTGTCGCGGAATGCGGGTTTGATGTGTTCGTCCGCGACGACGGCACCAACCATACGGACTATCCCAACAGGCACGGCGAGGACTACGACGATTACCTGCGGTCACACGGCATGGATGGCGACAACCCGTGGGAGGCGTGGGCAAACACGGCGGAGGCCCCGGATGGCACGCTGAAATCCGGCTGGCTGCTGGAAACGGCCCCGCTCGCGGCCCGCGTGCCCAAGGAACACTCGGAAACGGCGTGGCTGACCACCCGCGGCATCGAATATATCGAGGCGCAGGGAGACAAGCCCTGGCTCTGCCATCTGAGCTATATCAAGCCGCATTGGCCTTACCTCGCACCCGCGCCATACAATGACATGTACGGGGCGGCGGACCTGCCACCCGTCAATCGCCGGGACGGCGAACACGCACACCCGCTGATGCAGGCCTGGGCCGACACGCGCATCTGCCGCAGCTTTGCCCGTGCGGGCGTCCGCGACGTGGTGGCACCTGTCTACATGGGCCTGATCAAGGAGCTGGACGACAATCTTGGCCGCCTCTTCGACTACCTCGAAACCAGCGGGCGGATGCAGGACACGATGGTCGTCTTCTGCTCGGACCACGGGGACAACATGGGTGACCACGATCTGGGCGAAAAGGATCTGTTCTACGATTGCGCGGCCCGCATTCCGCTGATCATCTACGACCCGCGCGCCGACGCCGACGCGACACGTGGTACGGTAAGTGATGCGCTGATCGAAGGGATCGACCTCGCGCCCACGTTCCTCGAGGCCTTTGGCGGTGCGCCAAAGCCACATGTGATGGACGGGCGTGCGCTGACGCCGCTCCTGCATGGGCAGGAGACCGCGTGGCGCGATCACTGCATCTCGGAATACGACTATGCCACCCGCGATGCGCGCCGCGCTGTTGGGGTGGACCAGGCGGATGCCCGCATGGTCATGGTGTTCGACGGCCGCTGGAAATACATCCATGTCGAGACGATGCGCCCGATGCTGTTTGACCTGCAAACCGACCCGGGCGAGCTGCACGATCTCGGCGACGACCCGGACCACGCCGCGCAGGTCGCACGGCTGAGGGATCTGCATTTCGACTGGGCCCGCCAGCACCACACCCGCACCACGCGCGACGCCGAAACGATCGAACGCATGACCGACAATCGCGAACCGCCGGGCATCATCATCGCCTATTGGGACGAAGACGATCTGACACGGGACGGCCGGCCGATGCCCGAACATATCGGGCGCCATTGAGGCCACAAGGGAGGAGAAGACCATGGCGGAAATTACAACCGATGTGCTGATCATCGGTACCGGGCCTGCGGGGTCATCCACCGCCGCGCTGCTGGCAAGCTACGGGATCGACGCGATGGTTGTGAACCGCTACCGCTGGCTCGCCAACACGCCGCGCGCGCACATCACCAACCAGCGCACCATGGAGGTGCTGCGCGACCTGGGCCCCGAGGTCGAGGCCGAAGCGTACATGCAAGCCACCGAACAGGACCTGATGGGCGAGAACGTCTTTTGCGAGAGCCTCGCGGGCGAAGAGATCGGGCGCATGAAAAGCTGGGGCACACACCCGATGTCGCGCGCCGCACACCAGATGGCCAGCCCCTGCTACATGAACGACCTGCCGCAGACCTTCATGGAGCCGATCCTGTTCACCACCGCCTGCAAACGCGGCGCGCAGGGGCGCATGTCGACCGAATACCTGAGCCACGTGCAGGACGCCGACGGCGTGACAACCACGCTGCTCGACCGGCTGTCGGGCCGACAGTTCGAGGTGCGGTCGAAATACCTGGTAGGCGCGGACGGGAGCAATTCGCTGGTGGCCGAGCACATCGACACGCCGATCGAGGGCAAGATGGGTGTGGGCGGGTCGATGAACATCCTGTTCCGCGCGGATCTCAGCAAATACGTCGCCCACCGCCCGTCCGTGCTCTACTGGGTGATGCAGCCCGGCGCGGATGTGGGCGGGATCGGCATGGGGCTGGTGCGGATGATCCGGCCCTGGAACGAATGGCTGATCGTGTGGGGCTATGACATCAACGCACCGGCACCGCAGGTCGACGACGCCTTTGCCACCGAGGTCGCCCGGCAGCTGGTGGGCGATCCCGCGCTTGAGATCGAGCTGATCTCGGCCAACACTTGGACCGTGAATGACGCCTACGCGACGCGCCTGCAGCAGGGCCGGGTGTTCATCATGGGCGATGCCGCGCATCGTCACCCGCCCTCCAACGGGCTGGGCTCGAACACCTCCATCCAGGATGCCTTCAACCTTTCCTGGAAACTGGCCGTGGTTCTGAAAGGGCAGGCGGGCGCGGCGCTGCTCGACAGCTATACCGAGGAACGCGCGCCCATCGCCAAGCAGATCGTGACCCGCGCCAACCAGTCCATCGGCGAGTTCGGCCCCATCTTCGAGGCGCTCGGTATGACCGGAGGCACGGATATCGACAAGATCCAGGCCAATATGGATGCCCGCTGTGACGCCTCGCCCGCGGCAGAGGCGCAACGGGCCGCGATCCGTGATGCGATTGCCTTCAAGAAGTACGAATTCGACGCCCACGGGGTCGAGATGAACCACCGCTATGCCTCGCGCGCCGTGGTGCCCGACGGCGCACCTGCGCCCGATTTTGAACGCGACGCCGAGCTTTTCTATCAGCCGACCACAACCCCCGGTGCACGGTTGCCGCACGCATGGCTCTTTGATCGGGACACGGGCGCGCAGATCTCGACGCTCGATCTTTGCGGTCAGGGCGCCTTTACCGTGCTGACAGGTATCGGTGGGGAGGCATGGTGCGACGCCGCGCAAGAGGTCGCCAGTCGCTTTGGCATCACTGTCCGCTGCCATGTGATCGGCCCCAGACACCCGTTCGTCGACCATCTCGGCGACTGGTCCCGCGCGTCCGAGGTGTCGGACAACGGCTGCATCCTCGTCCGCCCCGACCACCACGTCGCCTGGCGCGCCCAGACCCTTGCCACCGACGCGGCAGCAACGCTCGAGCACGTCTTCGCCACAGTGCTCGCGCGCGCCTAGGTGCAGCGCGTCCCGTCCGACGCTGTTCTGGGCAGAGTGGTGCTGCTGGAGAATACCGAACTCTCGCACGCAGCGTAGCCCGAAGGGATGCGCGTCCGTCGAGACCGGACG
>JBCBHM010000021.1:0-49269 GCA_038525585.1 Pseudomonadota bacterium | reverse complement strand
TCGTCCTGTGCCCGCCCTCGGCCATCGGCTCGGCCTGGGCGCGCAAGTTCGGGCCGCAGGACACCGGTTTTGCCTCCGGCTGGATGGCGCTGCGCGGTATCCGCCGACGCCGCGCGGGCGACCGCGGCTTTGTGATCTCGGACCATGCGGACTGGACGAGCCTTCTGGAGGCGATCAAGGCCACTCGGGCCGAAAACGTATATGTCACGCATGGATACACGGATATCTTCAGCCGTTACCTGAATGAAAACGGCTGGAACGCGCAGGTGGTCCCCACCGAGTTCGGCGGTGAAGAGGAAGACGCGGCATGATCCGCTTTGCGACCCTGTTCAACGCCATCGACCAGTCGACCAAGACCACCGTCAAGGTCGCCGCCCTCGCCGACTATTTCCGCGACGCCCCCGCGGAGGACCGCATCTGGACGATCGCCCTGTTCTCCGGTCGCCGCCCCAAACGCGCCGTGACCACGACACGGCTGCGGGAATGGGCGGCCGAACGGGCGGGCATCCCCCTTTGGCTGTTCGAAGAGGCTTACCCAATCGTCGGTGACCTGGCCGAGACCATTGCGCTTGTCCTGCCCCCGCCCGCGCAGACCAGCGACCACAGCCTGTCGCATTGGATCAATGCCCTGCGCCGCCTCACCGACCAGGACGAGGACGCGAAAAAGGCGTTTGTCCTCGACGCCTGGAACCAGCTGTCCACCACCCATCGCTTTCTCTTCAACAAGCTGCTCACAGGTGGCTTTCGCGTCGGCATCAGCCAAAAGCTGATGACCCGCGCCCTGGCCCGCGCAACCGACAAGGACGAGGCCGAACTGGCCCACCGTCTCATGGGCGACTGGGATCCGGCCAGCATCACCTGGGACGCCCTGATCACGGAGGATGACCCCGCCGCCAACGCCTCCCGCCCCTATCCGTTCTACCTGGCCTATGCGCTCGAGGAGGCGCCGGAGGCGCTTGGGGAGCCAAGCGACTGGCAGGCCGAGTGGAAGTGGGACGGCATCCGCGGCCAGCTCATCCTGCGCGGCGGCGACCACTTTGTCTGGTCCCGGGGCGAGGAATTGATGACCCACCGCTTTCCCGAGTTCGCCCGCGCCGTCGATTTCGTCCCGCCCGGCACGGTGATCGACGGCGAGGTGCTGGCCTGGGGCGACAACCAACCGCAAAGCTTCAATGCCCTGCAGCCCCGCATCGGTCGCAAGACCGTCCCGAAAAAGCTGCTGCAGGACGCGCCCGTAATCCTTTACGCCTATGACCTGCTGGAATGGCAAGGCGCGGATCTGCGCCAAACCCCCTTGTCCGACCGGCGCAAACAGCTGGAATCCCTCTGCGCCACCCTGCCCGAGGATGCGCCGATCAAGCTGGCCCCGCTTGTCCCCTTCGACAGCTGGGACGCGCTCGCCCATATCCGCACCACCGCCCGCGAAGCGCAGGCCGAAGGGCTGATGGTCAAACGCCGCGCCAGCCCGTACCTCACGGGGCGCAAGAAAGGCAACTGGTGGAAATGGAAGCTTGACCCGCTCACCATCGACGCGGTCATGATCTACGCCCAGTCGGGCCACGGACGGCGCGCCAACCTCTTCACCGATTTCACCTTCGCCGTGTGGAAGGGCAACGATCTTGTCCCCTTCACCAAGGCCTATTCCGGCCTCACCGACGACGAATTCCGCAAGATCACGGCCTGGGTCAAAAAGAACACGCTCCAGCGCTTTGGCCCCGTCCGCTCGGTCACGCCCGAACATGTGTTCGAGATCGCGTTCGAAGGCATCCAGGCCTCGCCGCGCCACAAATCCGGCGTCGCCCTGCGCTTTCCCAGGATGAGCCGTTGGCGCCACGACAAACCTGTGCAAGAGGCCAACACGATGGATGACCTCAACGAGATGCTGCGCACTTATGGATAACGCAACGCCTTTGCAGACGGCCCCCGCGCCCCTCGCCCCGACGCAGCCGCGCCTGCCGCTGCCCACCGGCGCGTGGGACGCGCATGTGCACCTGCTCGGCGGTCCCGAACACCCCCTGTCGCCCACACGGGCCGAGGATCCGCCGGCAGGCATCGACTTCGACGGCTGGATCGGCATGTACCGCGCCCATCTCGACACTCTGGGATGCAGCAAGGGGCTGATCGTCCATTCCATCCTCTACGGCACCGACAATACGGTCACGCTCAAGGCGGTCGAAACCATGGGCGAGGGCTTCAAGGGGGTGGGCCTGCTGCCCGACGACGCCTCCACGCGGGACATCCGGCACTTTGCCGACAGCAATATCGTCGCCGTCCGTCTGAACTATGTCCACGGCGGTGTGCTCAGCTGGGCGGGCGCGCGCGCCATGGCACCGGCGCTCGCCGATCACGGCATGCACATCCAGATGCTGCTGCACGCCGATCTGCACATCACCGAACTGGCCGATGACATACGCGCCCTGCCCGTGCCGCTGGTGATCGACCATTGCGGCTGGCCGACGACGCGCGCTCCGGACACCCGCGCCATCGACACGCTGTGCGCCCTGCTGGCCGAGGGGCATGTCTACGTCAAACTCTCCGCCCCCTACCGCCTCACCCGCACCATTGCCGAGGTGCAACCGCTCATGCGCAAACTGATCGACGCAAACCCCGATCACATCCTCTGGGGCAGCGACTGGCCCCACATCATGCTGGGCGACGCCCAGATGCCCCGCACCGCAGACCTGGCCGACATCGTCAGCGACATCACCACCACGGCAGAACGCCAGAAAATCTTCGTCACCACGCCCGACAGCCTCTTTGCGCCATGACCCAGGCGTCACCTTGCCAGATAAACTCCGGGGGCCTGGGGGCTGGCACCCAGCCGGTCGCCGCAGCGCGCTGCGGCGAAACCCTTGCCCCCGGCACAGCCGCCCCATACCTATTGCGCCAACGCCAACATGAAAGATCCCTGACATGCTCCAGCTTCCCTTTCCCGTCCGCGATGCCAACGCCAGCGCAGGGGGGGAGCCGCTGGGCCAACTGCCCGAATGGAACCTCGATGACCTTTACACCGGCGAGGATGCCCCCGAGCTGAAACGCGACCTCGACTGGCTCGAAGGGGCCTGCAAGGATTTCGCCACCGACTACGAGGGCCAGCTTGACACGCTCGACGCGGCCGCCCTGCTGGCGTGCATCCAGCGTCAGGAACGTATCAACCAGATCGCCGGGCGCATCATGTCCTATGCCGGCCTGCGCTATTACCAGCTGACCACCGATGCGGGCCGGGCCAAGTTCATGTCCGACATGCAGGAAAAGATCACCAACTACACCACGCCGCTGGTCTTTTTCACGCTGGAACTCAACCGGCTCGAGGATGCCCACCTCGATCACCTGCTTGACCAGAATGCCGATCTCGCCCGCTACACACCCGTCTTTGACAAGATCCGCGCGATGAAGCCCTATCAGCTGTCTGATGAGCTGGAAAAATTCCTGCACGATCTCGGCGTGGTCGGTGACGCGTGGGAGCGGCTCTTTGACGAAACCATCGCGGGCCTCAGCTTCGACATCGACGGCGAGGCGCTCGGCATCGAAAGCACGCTGAACTTCCTTACCGATCCCGAT
The DNA here is from genome assembly GCA_038525585.1 of Pseudomonadota bacterium. Taxonomy (GTDB): domain Bacteria; phylum Pseudomonadota; class Alphaproteobacteria; order Rhodobacterales; family Rhodobacteraceae; genus Tateyamaria. Next base: position 45,708 of record JBCBHM010000021.1, on the reverse strand, counting down.
CGGCCCAAGCGCGAGACCGCCGCGCGCGAGCTGGCCAATGTCTTTGCCGCCAACGTCAAGACCTTTGCCCGCGTGCACAACACGCAAGCCAAGGAAAAGGAAGTCCTCGACCGCTGGCGCGGGATGCCGACGGCCCAGACCGGTCGCCACCTCAGCAATCAGGTCGAGCCCGAAGTGGTCGAGGCGCTGCGCAACGCCGTCGTCGCCGCCTACCCCAAGCTCAGCCACCGCTACTATGACCTCAAGCGCAAATGGCTGGGCCTCGATGTCATGCAGGTCTGGGATCGCAACGCGCCGCTGCCGCTCGAGGATCCGCGGATCGTGAACTGGGACGAGGCGCAGCAGACGGTCATGGATGCCTACACCGCCTTCGACCCGCGCATGGGCGAGCTTGCGCACCCCTTCTTTACCAAGGGCTGGATCGACGCGGGCGTGAAACCGGGCAAGGCCCCGGGTGCCTTCGCGCACCCCACGGTCACGGATGTGCATCCTTATGTGATGCTCAACTATCTGGGCAAACCGCGCGACGTGATGACGCTGGCGCATGAGTTGGGTCACGGCGTCCACCAGGTCCTTGCTGCTGGTCAGGGCGAGATGTTGTCGTCCACCCCGCTCACACTGGCCGAAACGGCAAGCGTGTTTGGGGAAATGCTCACGTTCCGCAAAATGCTCGACGGTGCGGCAACGCAGGACCAACGCAAGGTGCTGCTCGCCGGTAAGGTCGAGGATATGATCAACACCGTCGTGCGCCAGATCGCGTTTTACGACTTCGAATGCAAACTCCACGACGCGCGGCGTGGGGGTGAGCTGACGCCCGAGGACATCAACGCCCTGTGGATGTCCGTGCAGGCCGAAAGCCTCGGCCCCGCCTTCGAATTCATGGACGGCTACGAGACGTTCTGGGCCTACATCCCGCACTTCGTGCACTCGCCCTTCTACGTCTACGCCTACGCCTTTGGCGACGGGCTGGTGAACGCGCTCTACTCGGTCTACGAGGACGGCACGCCGGGGTTCGAGGACAAGTATTTCGACATGCTCAAGGCCGGTGGGTCCAAGCACCACAGGGCGCTGCTGGCGCCCTTTGGCCTCGACGCCTCCGACCCGAAATTCTGGGACAAGGGGCTGAGCATGATTTCAGGCTTTATTGACGAGCTCGAAGCGATGGAATCATGAGCGCGCGCGGGCCGCAATGACCCGCCGCGAGCTGATCGCATAACAGGCACATTGCGCACTATAAGTGCAACAGGATCGCGGCGCGTGCCGCGCGCCTCCCGGCACGGTTGAAACGCGCCGGGTCGGTGTATTTTTTGCTGCCTGGCCGCATGCCCTGTGTTAGATTTTAGCCACTTTACGGTGTGTCGCTCTGCGGCACTTTTTATAAAAAAGGAATTTTGTGATGTCTTTCCAATGGTGGGAGGAAGCCGGCTGGCATTCTCCCGAAAATCCCCTCTTGTCCATCAACCTGCCCGGCGTTGTGACCGGCACCAAACGACCCGATGAGATCACGGTCGATGATCCGACCTTTGTGGTGTCGACCGAGCGTGGCGGCGATGACGTCACGATTGAGGCGCCGGTCGGGTTCGTGTTCCTCGGCGACGGGGCAGATGCGCTCACGGCCAACGACTATGTCTGGTCCGTGTCGGCGGGCCGCGGCAACGACACCGCCACGCTCAACGGCGGCAGCGCTCATGTCGACATGGGTCGCGGCAGCGACACGCTCACCCTCACCAGCGAGGGCCACAGTGTCGATATGGGGCGCGGGCGCGACAGCCTGACCCTGACCGAGCTTATCGACCACGCCGATGGCGGGCGCGGCAAGGATACGATCACCTTTGAATTCAACGCAGGCGACGTAGACATCTCTGTCGAAGGGCGCGACGTCATCCTGACCGACCGCTTCAGCGGCAAGGAAATGGTGGTCACCAATTTCGAGAGCTTCGAATTTGCCGACCGCTCGTTTACCAAAGGCGAGGTCATGGACCTTTTTGGCCCGCGCGCCGAGGTTCCGCATTTCCAGGTGGGCGGCGGCACGCAGGTCCTTACGGTCAACGACGACGATCCGTCGGTCAGCGTAATCTGGGACCGGGTCGTGCAACAGGCCGTGATCGAAACCGAAGGCCCCAGCGGCCCCACCATCGCCTCGCGCGCCTATGCCACGATGCACACGGCGATGTACGACGCCTGGTCTGCCTATGACGAGATCGCAACCCACGTCTCCATCGACCTCGAAGGCGACAACATGAAGGTCACCGGCGGCACGGACGCCGACAAGGCCAAGGCGATGAGCTTTGCCGCCCTCACCGTCCTGCAAGAGCTGTATCCCGAGCAGTCCGAGCTCTACCGCGAGGTCATGGAGGACCGGCTGGGCTACTCGATGGAGGACGACGGCAGCCGCGAGGCGCAGATCGGCATCGACGCCGCCGAAGACATGCTGGCCCTGCGGGCAAATGACGGCTCCAACCAGGAAAACGGCTTTGCCGACACCACCGGCTACACCCCGGTCAACCCCAGCCCGCTCGAGATCAACGATATCACGCGCTGGACGCCCGAAAACGTGCCCATCGACCCCGAAGATGCGGATGCCGAACAAAGCTTTCTCACCCCGCACTGGCTCGAGGTCGAAGGGTTCGCCCTGCCCGAGAACCCTGATGGCAGCACCGATTTTTCGAGTGTTCTGCCCGACGCGCCGAAAACCTTCTTTACCGAAGAGTTTGCGGGCTCGTCCCTCGACTTTGCGGCCAAGGAAATCACGCTGGGCGCGGCGGTCAATATCGACGGGACCGACTATGCGGCGGGCGACACCATTCCGGTGAGCCAGGCGCTGATCGGCACGGTGATCAACGCCGAATTCATCGCCCAGGCCGAACGCGTCATCGAGATCTCTGCCGGTCTCACGGACGAACAAAAGATCATCGCCGAGTTCTGGGAAGATGGCGGCGGCACCGCCTTTCCGCCCGGCACGTTCATGGCCTTTGCCCAGTTCGTGTCGGCCCGGGACGACCATTCCATCGATGACGACGCCCAGATGTTCATGATCATGGGCAATGCCGTCATGGATGCTGGCATCGCCACCTGGCAGGCCAAGGTCGAATACGACTATGCCCGGCCCGTGCGCCTGATCCGCGATCTGGGTGAATTGGGGCTGATCGGCGAATTGGGTGTCGATGAAATCACCGGCGAGGAAGGCTGGGTGATCGACGCCTTTGGCGGCTTTGCCCCTGATGGCACCGGACTGGGCACCGCGACCATTCTGGCGGAAAACTTCATCACCTTCCAACGGCCCGGTGCGGATCCGTCGCCGCCATTTGCCGAATATACCTCAGGCCATTCGGCCTTTTCGGCGGCGGGGGCCGAGGTGCTGTGGCTCTTTACCGGGTCGGACGCCTTTGGGGGGTCGGTCACCTTTGACCCCGACACGATCCAGTTCGAAAGCGGCGTGCCAGAGGACGAGGTCACCTTGGCCTGGGAGACGTTCACCGAGGCGGCGGACGAGGCGGGCCTGTCGCGCCTCTATGGCGGCATCCACTTTGACGATGGCGACCTCAATGGCCGCGAACTGGGCCGTGAGGTGGGGCAGAACGCGTATGACTTTGCGCTGCTGTTCTTCAACGGGACGGCCACCGATGCCGACCGCCCCTTTGCCGAGGATTTCCTCATCGCCTGAAACGATCCCGCGCCGCTGCAAAGCGGCGCGGGGTTTTGCGGCGCGGACGCGCGGGGCGCGGCCTGAGCCCCTTTTCGTCATTGATGCGACGGCGTGCGGCACGCAGGGTTTGCGCTGGCGTTCCGGCGGCGTCAGGCCATCCGGGCCGAGCCGAGGAACTGCCCGTCAATCCGGGTTGCCGCGGGTAAAGCTGATCTTGGACAGGTCGGGCGCGCGGCCCGTCACCGGCTCCAGCGGCGCGCCCGGTGTCAGCACATGGCGCAAGAGCGCCACGGGATGTGCCTTGAGCGTGAGGCGGGTGGAGACGTAATCCTCCACCACCTCCTCGCCCAGCGTCATGGCAGGCAAGAGCGCTGCCGGTTCGTCCACCACCTCACCGTCGATATCCTTGGCAAAAAGCGGCAGGATCGGGCCGGGTGCGATCGCCTTTGCCTCCCACAGCGCGTCGCGGCGGCCCAGGCCCAGGCTTGCGAACACGTCCGCTTCGGCCAGCCGCACAAGCACCTGATGGGCCGCGCCCGCCCGGCGCCACACGTCACGCACCGACGGATAGCCATTGCCGCGAGCGGCGGTGATCCAGGTTGCGTCCTCCTCGCTCAGCCCCTTGATCTGGCGGAACCCCAGGCGCAGGGCGAGCCCGCCCTTGCCGTCAGGCTCCATCACATTGTCCCAAAAGCTTGCGTTGATGCAGATGGGCCGCACCGTGACACCGTGTTCGCGCGCGTCCCGCACGATCTGCGCAGGGGCGTAGAACCCCATGGGCTGCGAGTTGAGCAGCGCGCAGGCAAAGATGCCCGGATGGTGGCACTTGAGCCAGCTCGACGCATAGACCAGCAGCGCGAAACTCGCCGCATGACTTTCGGGAAAGCCGTAACTGCCGAACCCCTCGATCTGGGAAAAGCACCGCTCGGCAAAGTCGTCATCGTAGCCGTTCTTGCGCATGCCCCTGAGAAACAGCGCACGAAACGCGCTGACGCTGCCGTGTTTCTTGAACGTGGCCAGCGAACGGCGCAGCCGGTCCGCCTGATCGGGGGTAAAGCCTGCGCCGACGATGGCGATCTGCATCGCCTGTTCCTGAAACAGCGGCACGCCCAGCGTCTTGCCCAGCACCTGGCCCAGCTCGTCCGAGGGAAAGCTCACCTCCTCCTCCCCGTTGCGGCGGCGGATATAGGGGTGCACCATGTCGCCCTGAATGGGGCCGGGGCGGATGATGGCCACCTCGATCACCAGATCGTAGAAATTGCGCGGCCGCATCCGCGGCAAGAAGTTCATCTGCGCCCGGCTTTCCACCTGAAACACGCCGACGCTGTCGGCCTCGCACAGCATGTCGTACACGCGCGGATCCTCGGGCGGCAGCGTGGCCAGCGTGTAATCCTGCTGGTGGTGCATGCGGAGCAGGTCGAACGCCTTGCGGATGCAGGTGAGCATGCCCAGGCTCAGCACATCGACCTTCAGGATGCCCAGCGTCTCGATATCGTCCTTGTCCCAGCAGATGACCGTGCGGTCCTCCATCGTCGCGTTTTCGATCGGCACCAGTTCGTCCAGCCGCCCCTCGGTTACGATGAACCCGCCCACATGCTGGCTGAGATGGCGGGGAAAGCCGTTGATCTCATAGACCAGCTCAATCGTCTGCTGCAGGCGGCGGTCACGGTAATCCAGGCCGATCTCGGCCATCCGCTCCGCCTCGATCCCCTTGGTCGAGAAGAACCCCCAAAGCTGGGAGGACAGCGCCGAGATCGTGTCTTCGCTCAGCCCCATGGCGCGGCCCACCTCGCGAATGGCCCGCTTGCCCCGGTAATGCACCACCGTCGCGCACAGGCCCGCACGGTGACGGCCATAGCGTTCGTAGATGTGCTGGATCACCTCCTCGCGCCGCTCATGTTCGAAATCGACGTCGATATCGGGCGGCTCGTCACGGGCCTCGGACACGAACCGTTCGAACACCATCGTCCCCATCTCGGGCGATACAGACGTGATGCCCAGGCAGTAGCACACCACCGAATTGGCCGCCGACCCGCGGCCCTGGCACAGGATGTCCCGCGACCGGGCAAAGGCCACGATGTCGCGCACGGTCAGGAAATAGGGCTCGTAGTTCAGCTTGGCGATCAGCTGCAGCTCGTGCCGCAAGAGGCGCTGCGCCTTTTCCGGCGCGCCCGCGGGATAGCGCCATTTCATCCCCTCATAGGCCAGCCGTTCAAGCCGCTGGCCGGGTGTCTCGTTCTCGGTAATCTCGGAGGGGTATTCATACCGCAGCTCATCGAGCGAAAAGGTGAGCGTTTCAGCCAGTGCCGTGGTGCGGTGCACCGCATCCTCGTGCCCGGCAAAGATGCGCAGCATATCCGCCGCACCGCGCAACCGCCCCTCCCCATTGGCCAGCGCGTTGCGGCCCAGATCATCGACCCGGCATTTCAACCGCACCGCCGTGACCACATCCGCCAGCTTGCGCCGCGCCCCGTGATGCATGCGCGGCGCGGCAGAGGCGAGGGTCGGCAGGCCCAGGCGCTGCGCCTGATCGGTGATGTGATCGAAATGGCCCGTGTCCCGCCCGCAATAACCCGGCACCATCAGCACATGCATGTTTCCGGCAAAGCGGCGCGACAGCCGTTCCGCTTGTGTCACCCAATCAACCGCGCCGCCCTGCGCCGTTTGCGCCTGTGGCCACAGCAGCAGGTGGAGCCCGTCGGCAAAATCCTCGAGATCGGACAGGCTGAGATCGCATTGACCCTTGTCCGCCCTCAGCCGCCCGCGCGAGATGATCCGGCACAGGCTGCGCCAGCCTGCGCGATCCCTGGGGATGGCGGTGACCGGGGCGGCGTCCCGAAACAGCAGGCGCGCCGCCGGGATCAGCCGCGGCGTGACGTCGACCGGCGCACGGGGCGGGTCGGGCAGATGCGCGGGCTTGGGCGGGCCGATCAGGCCATGAGTGGCGTCAAATTCCCGCCGCTCCTTTACATTGCGCGCGATCTTGCGCGCCTCGGTATGGGCCCGCACGATGCCCGCGACCGTGTTGTCGTCGGCAATGGCCAGCGCCTCCATCCCCAACAGGGCGCCACGGGCCATATACTCCTCCGGGTGCGATGCCCCGGTGAGAAAGGTGAAATTCGACGTGATCGACAGTTCGGTGAACATGGGAAAACAGATTCGCTGCGGCAGCCCGGGTGAGTATGTTCTATTTTTGTTCCGATTTGAAGCGTTGAGGGGGCTCTGCCCCCGCCCTGCGGGCCTCCCGGAGTTTATCTGGCAAGATCCAGGCGGACGCTTGCGCAGCATTCGGGTCGCCCGAGCCGGGTCCGTTTCGGTACATCCGGACTGAAAGGAGACCTCAGATGACCACATTCACCGCATTGCCCACCGACGTGGCCCAAGCCTACCGCAATGGCGCGCCTGATGCGCACGGCAACCCGCCCGAGCGCACGGTATCGCCCGGCCCGGGCCATCCCTGCCGTCATTGCCTGAAAAACGTGCCCGCAGGGGCCGAGATGCTTGTTCTGGCGCACAAGCCCTTTGCCGGCAGCCATCCCTATGCCGAGGTCGGTCCGATCTTTCTCTGTGCCGATGCGTGCACCCGCTTTGACGGCACCGGCACACCGGAGGTGCTGACGACATCACCCGACTACCTGATCAAAGGCTATTCGTCGAATGATCGCATCGTCTACGGCACGGGCACCATCGCGCCCACCAAGGACCTCGCGGACCGCATCGATGCGATCTTCGCCAATCCCGAGATCGTGTCGGTGCACGTGCGATCGGCGCGAAACAATTGCTATCTGGCGCGGGTGAACCGCGACGACTAGGCTCTTGTCCGGGCGGCGGGCTTGGCGCATAACGCGGGCTGAATGCCAACAAGGATCGCCGCCCATGACCATCCCCGCGCCCGAGACCAAGATTGTCGACAGCTACCGCGTGGCGTGCGACGGGGGCGAAGGCGCGCTTGGTCATCCCCGCGTCTGGTTGCAGATCCCCGATGACACAGGCTGGGTCGAATGCCCCTATTGTGACTGCAAATACGTGCACCGGGATCACGCCGACACCGTCTGAGGTGCGTTCACCGCTGACCAGGTTGGACCGTCCGATAAGCAAGCACCGGTTGGGCGAAACGCCGTCACGGGCACACCAGATGCGCGGACCACACCAGCGCCACCTGCGTGACCAGAAACATGTCGTGCGCCGTCAGGCGCTCCACATGGCAACGGCCGGGTCAGCTGATCGGGATGGCCGCGTCGGTGCAGGGCAGCTTGGCTGCCTCGACGTCGCCATCCCCGAGATATTGCAGCACATTCTCACCGGTCCAGGCGCGGATATGGCGCCCCATATCGTCCATGCCCCACGCGATGGCCGTGCCGGTCATCGAATCCTGGCTGAAGTAGATCACCCGGCCCTTTGAGCCGTCCGTGCATTCGAACCGCGCCGTGCCCGACCCAAGCGGTCCGTCATCGGCCGCCCAGGTGCCTGCGCAGACCACGCCGTCGCTGCGCTGGACGGCAACGCTGCCGCTGTTCCAGCCCCGCGCCTGCCCATCCAGCCAAAGACCGTCTCGCCCCACGCAGGCCAACACGCGCGCGCAATTGTTCTGATCCCGCGTGTTCTCGCAGGCCGGCAGATCCAGCGTCGGGGCGGTATCAGACAGGCCCGGTACGCGCAGTTCTTCGGCCTTTGCACCCATGCTCAGAAAAAATGCCAGCGTTGCTGGCAGGACAAGGCGGATCATGGCAATACCTTCCTTGGACACTTCGGGGGATATTCGCATGACTGGGACTTTCGGCAAGGGCTGCCACCTGCACCTGATCGACGGATCGGCGTTTATCTTCCGCGCCTACCACGCCCTGCCACCGCTCACCCGCAAATCCGACGGTCTGCCCATCGGCGCGGTGTCAGGCTTTTGCAACATGCTGCACCGCTATGTGGAAGGCAATCACGGCCCCGACGCGCCAACGCATGTGGCGGTGATCTTCGACAAGGGCAGCCACACCTTCCGCAACGACCTCTATGACCAGTACAAGGCCAATCGCGACGCCATGCCCGAGGATCTGCGCCCGCAGATCCCGCTCACCCGCCAGGCCACCGAAGCCTTCAACATCGCCTGCAAGGAGATGGAAGGGTTCGAGGCCGATGACATCATCGCCACCCTCGCAGTACAAGCCCGCGCCGCGGGCGGTCGCGTCACCATCATCAGCTCCGACAAGGACCTGATGCAGCTGGTGGGCGACGGGGTCGAGATGCTCGATGCCATGAAAAACTTGCGCATCGACCGCGACGGTGTGCACGAAAAATTCGGCGTCTACCCCGAGCGTGTGGTGGACGTCCAGGCGCTGGCCGGTGACAGCGTCGACAACGTGCCGGGTGCCCCCGGCATCGGGGTCAAGACCGCAGCGCTCCTGATCAATGAATATGGCGATCTCGACGCGCTGCTCGAACGCGCCTCCGAAATCAAGCAGCCCAAGCGGCGCGAGACCCTCATCGAACATGCCGACCAGATCCGGCTCAGCCGCGACCTGGTCCGCCTCGATGACGGCATGGATCTGCCCTTCACCCTCGACGACCTCGAGGTGCGCGATGCCGACCCCGACCAGCTCATGCCGTTTCTGGCGGAGATGGAGTTCCGCACCCTCACCCGCCGCATCGCCGAGCAGATGGGCGTCGAGCCGCCCGAGATCAAAGAGGCCGCCGCGGCCCCCGCCGACGCCCCCGAAGCGCCCACATTCGAAAACAGCACCTACGAGCACGTCCAGACGCCCGAGCAGCTGCAAACCTGGATCGACCTGATCTACGAACGCGGCCACGTCGCGGTGGACACCGAAACCACCGGCCTCAACGAGATGACGGCCGATCTGGTCGGCATCTCGCTCGCCGTGAACGCAGGCCACGCCTGCTACATCCCGCTGACCCACAGGCAGGGCGGCGACGACCTTTTTGGCTCCGACGCGCTGGCCGAGGGGCAGATGCCGCTCGACCAGGCCCTCGACATGCTCAAACCGGTGCTCGAGGACGACAGCGTCGTCAAGATCGGGCAGAACATGAAGTATGACGCCAAGATCTTTGCCCGTCTGGGCATCCATGTGGCCCCGATCGATGACACCATGCTGATGTCCTACGCCATGCACGGGGGCCTGCATGGGCACGGCATGGATACGCTGTCGGAACGCTACCTCGGCCACACGCCGATCCCGATCAAGCCACTGCTGGGCAGCGGCAAATCGGCCAAGACCTTTGACATGGTCCCGATCGAGGACGCCGTAAAATACGCCGCCGAAGATGCCGATATCACCCTGCGGCTCTGGCAACTGCTGAAACCGCAGCTGCATCTGGCCAAGACCACCCGCGTTTACGAGACACTCGAACGCCCGATGGTCCACGTGCTGGCGGGCATGGAACGTTCGGGCATCAAGGTCGACCGCGATACGCTGTCGCGCATGTCCAACGCCTTTGCCCAGAAAATGGCGGGGCTCGAGGATGAAATCCACGAGCTTGCCGGGCGCAGCTTCAATGTCGGCTCGCCCAAGCAGCTGGGTGAAATCCTGTTTGACGAAATGGGGATCGAAGGCGGCAAAAAGGGCAAGACGGGCGCCTATGCCACCGGCGCCGACGTGCTCGAAGACCTCGCCACCGAACACGAGCTGCCCGCCCGCGTGCTTGACTGGCGGCAGCTGAGCAAGCTCAAATCAACCTACACCGACGCGCTGCAGGACCACATCAACGCGGACACCGGCCGGGTGCACACGTCCTATTCCATCGCCGGCGCCTCCACAGGTCGGCTCGCCTCCACCGACCCCAACCTGCAGAACATTCCGATCCGGACAGAGGAAGGCCGCCGCATCCGCGAGGCTTTCGTCGCCGAAGAAGGCAAGACGCTGGTGGCGCTTGACTACAGCCAGATCGAGCTGCGCATCCTTGCCCACATCGCCGATATCCCGGAGCTCAAACAGGCCTTCGCCGACGGCATCGACATCCACGCGCTCACAGCATCCGAAATGTTCGACGTGCCCCTCGAGGAGATGACGCCCGACATCCGCCGCCAGGCCAAGGCAATCAACTTCGGCGTGATCTACGGCATCTCGGGCTTCGGCCTGGCCCGCAACCTGCGCATCCCGCGGGCCGAGGCGCAGGGGTTCATCGACCGCTATTTTGAACGTTTCCCGGGCATCCGCACCTACATGGACGACACCAAGGCGTTCGCCAAGGAACACGGCTATGTCCAGACCCTATTCGGCCGCAAGATCCACACGCCCGAGATCGCGTCCAAGGGCCCGCGCGCGGGCTTTGCCGCCCGCGCCGCGATCAACGCGCCGATCCAGGGCACGGCTGCGGACGTGATCCGCCGCGCCATGATCCGCATGCCCGACGCGATCAAGGACCTGCCCGCCGCCATGCTGCTGCAGGTCCATGACGAATTGCTGTTCGAGGTGGACGACGCCGCCATCGACGACCTCATCGGCGTCGCCAAGGACGTGATGGAAAGCGCCAATGACCCCGTCGTCCACCTAGACGTCAAACTAACGGTGGACGCGGGCCAGGGCCAAAACTGGGCCGAGGCGCACTGACTAGAAGCGACGCTGGCGATCAGGTCCGGATCCCGGCCTCCGAGCCGATGGCGTTGCGCTGCATGGCCGCGCAGATCCCGCGGCTCGTCCCTCACTTGGAAGGCGCGCGACCTGCGGCCTTGGGCGTGCAAAGGGTCAGAACCCCGCAAAAGGTGCCATCAACAGGATAGGTGGAGGGCGGCATCGTCGGCACGGTGCTTGCGCGGGCGGCACTCAGGCTCGCCACCACGATCAACAGGGCAAGGGCAAACTCACGCATGGGACATCTCCTTTTCGGTGCGATGACCCAAGACTGTGGGGGTGTGGTGCGGCGCGCGCGCCGGTTTCGAAAGTCAGTGCAGGTTTGCAGGGATCGGCATGGATTTGTCAGAATCGGCCATCGTCCCGGACAGCGCACGGCGGCGATATTCGGTCGGGCTCAGCCCGATCTCGGCGCGGAACGCCCGGTTGAATGGCCCGACCGAGGCAAAGCCGACATCGTAGGCGATCTCGAGCACGGTGAGGTTCATGCGCGCCGGATCCCGCAGCGTCTCACACGCCGCCGCGATGCGCGCGCGGTTGATGAAGCTGGAAAAGTTGCGGTGCCCCAGCCCCTGATTGATCGCCCGGCGCAGGCGGTGTTCCGGCACCGATAGCGTGACGGCCAGCGCGCCGATGGTCAGTCCTTCCTCGCGCCAGATGCCCGCGGCCATGGCCGCGTTGATGCGCGCGGTCAGTGCTGCATCCACCCCGTCTTCGGTCACTGGCGTGTCGGCGGCGGTCCGCTCTTCGGTCTCGCCCGGCCAGCGGTCGGTATCGGCCCGCAACAGCCAGACGGCAAAGGCCAGCGATACGCCTGCCACGCCTGCCGATTGCAGCAGCGCTAACGTCACACTGCCCTCGGCCAGCAGGCCGGTGGCCTGCGCCCCGGTCAGAAACAGCGCAATGCCCGCGATGGCCGACGCAAAGCCCGGGCGCGCCTTGCAACGACATTCCACCAGATCATCCCGCGCCGACCACAGCGCCAACAGGAACAGCGCACCATAAAGCGGCGTGGCAATGACAAGGCAGAACGCCCACATATCCGGGAACAGGCTGTGCATGAAAAACGCGCCCGAGGCGACAAACCCCGCCACGATCCACGGCCAGCGCCGCAGTGGCGCATCCAGAAAGATGGTCACGATCAGCCATGTGATCGCCACAGGCGTGAAACTGGCCAATAGGGTGAGGTTGGCCACGGCCACGCTGGGCAGGGCCAGCGGCACGGCAGTGGTCACGACAAGGAATGCGGATTTCGCCACCGCGACCGCCAGCACTGACAGCCGCCCTTCCAGCCCGATGGGCGCCTGCCACAACAGCATCGCCATCAGGAACAGCAGCGTGATGCCACCACCGCGCAAGGCGAGGTCGAGATATTCCATGGCCCATGTCTCCTCATCCCGTCCGGAATTGCGGGCACGTTACCTCAAACGGTCGGCGGGGGGCGCGTCGATTCTGGAAGAATCTGCGCCGATTTTTGAAATCGGTCATGGTTTTTGCAGGTGTGCCGCGGCGTGTCTCGACGGGTCAAGATTCTTGAAAAAAGCGAAGGTAGCCCTTTAAGATATTGCTTTTTCGATGATATCTGTCGCGTACAGTCCTCAGCACCCCACCTCCAGCACCCGGTCGATCATCTCTTGGGTGCCGCGCGAAAATTCGAGCTGACAGGGGTAGTCGACCCCCTCGCGCACCGACCTGCAAAACGCCTCCACCTGCAGCTCATACTGCCGCGCAGCCGGAAAACGGATCGTCTCGACCGCCAGCCCGTCGCGGTGCCACTCCACGCGCGCCTCTCCGAACACCTGCGCGTTGAACGGCGCGGTCAGCCGGATCACACCCGCCTCACCATGAAAGCACATCTCCTGATAGGGATGCATGCGGATCGACACATACGCGGAATAGGTCACGTCCCCAAAGCGCGCCGATACATCGGCAAAGGTGTCGAACCCGTCCTCCATCTCGAGCCGGGCCGAGATCCCGGTCGCCTCGCGGCCCAACACGTAGCGGGCCGATCCAAAGACGTAGACGCCGATGTCGCGCAGCCCGCCGCCACCCGTGGCGGCCTGATTGCGGATATTGCCCACATCCGCCCGGTTGTCGAAGGCGAACGCCCCCGTCACCTGCCGCACCCGTCCGATGGCCCCGTCCGTCACCATCCGGCGCACATGCTGCCACTGCGGGTGGTGCACGATCATGTATGCCTCCGCCGCAAGCGTGCCGGCCGCATCCCGCGCGGCGATCAACCGGTCGAATTCCGCAGCGTGCATGGTGATCGGCTTTTCACAAAGCACGTGCTTGCCCGCCTCCAGCGCCTTTAGGGTCCATTCCACATGCATGTGGTTGGGCAGCGGGATATACACCGCCTCGATCTCAGGATCCGCGAGCAGAGCCTCGTAGCTGTCATGCACGCGCAGCCCCGGGCAGAACGCCGCGAACGCGGCTGCCTTGCCGGTACCCTGCGTCGCCAGTGCCGTCAGTTCCGCGCCACGGGCCGCATGGATCGCAGGCCCCATGAACTCCCGCGCGAATTTCGCCGCCCCCAGAATGCCCCACTTTACCGCCGCCATCGTCGCACCCTCCCTGATGTTCCGCCGGGTCAGGGTGGCGCGCGTGGGGGACGATTGTCTAGGGTGGATCACAACACTGGGGGACAAATGACATGCGGTGGATCATACGACTGGGTCTGACGTTGCTGGCCTTGCTGGTTGTGGCTGTGGGCGCGTTTCTGCTGGTCGCGCCGGGATATCTGGAGCGGGCGCGCAATGGCATCGTTCCCGGCGGCCCCTACCCCGTGTCGGACGCAGCGCAGGCGCTGCATGACAGCCTGATCATCGGCGACTGGCACGCCGACAGCCTGCTGTGGCAACGCGACATCGGTAGGCGCGGCACCCGCGGCCACGTGGACGTGCCGCGCCTGATCGAAGGGGGCGTGGCACTGCAGGTCTTTGCCGCCGTCACGAAATCGCCTGCGGGCCAGAACTATGTGAACAACAGTGCCGACGCGTTCGACACCATCACGCCCCTGGCCATGGGCCAGCTTTGGCCTGTGCGCACATGGACGTCTTTGACCGAACGGGCGATCTACCAGGCCGAACGCCTGCACCGGGTGGCGCGCCGCATGCCTGACCGACTGACGGTGATCACCTCCCGCGCCGAGCTTGACGCGCACCTCGCGGCGCGCGCGGCGGGCAGCACCGCGGTCGGCGGTCTGCTGGGGATCGAAGGCGCGCACGCGCTCGAAGGGGATCTGGCCAATCTCGACCGGCTGGAGGCGGCAGGGCACCGCATCATCGGCCTGCACCATTTCTTTGACAACGCGCTGGGTGGGTCGCTGCACGGCACCGGCGGGGCGGGTCTGACCGCGTTTGGGCGCCAGGTGGTGCGCGCCGTCGAGGCGCGCGGCCTGGTCCTGGACCTTGCCCATTCCAGTCCGGCCGTCGCCTGGGACGTGATGGAGATGGTGGGCATGCCCGTGGTCGTCACCCATTCCGGACTGCACGGATTTTGCCCCGTGACCCGCAATTTCGAAGATGAGATCATGCGCGCCGTCGCCGCCACAGGTGGCGTCATCGGCATGGGGTACTGGGGCCATGTGCTGTGCCGCGATGCAACGCCCGAGGCGATTGCCGCGATGATCGCGCAGGCGGTGCGGACCGTTGGCGCCGACCATGTCTCGTTGGGCTCGGATTTCGACGGCTCGGTCAGCACGCCCTTTGATACGTCGCAACTGGCGACACTCACCCACGCCCTGCGCGGCGCCGGTCTGGACGACACGACCATCGCCAAGGTCATGGGCGGCAACATGGTCCGGGTCCTACGCGCGCGCCTGAACTAAAGGCCGCACCGGGCGCAGAACCGCTCCACCAGATCCGGCGCACCGATGTCGAGGCATTGATCGGCAAAGTACCACCAGATGAACTTGTCGTAGGCCCGCCGTTTCGGCGCACGCACAAGCGTGCTGCGCAGCGCCGCCGCGTCATGCGCCACATCCGCGATGTGGTGGAAATCGGATTGGCCGCACAGCACAACCGGCTTGCGATGCAGATAGGCCTCGATCCCGACGGCGGAGTTGATCGTCACCACCCGGTCCGCCGCTGCAATCAGGTCATGGATGTTTGCCGCGCTCACCTGCAGATGCGGATAGCGCGCCTGCAGCGCCCGCAACGCCTCGGCTGTGCCCGGGTCGCGGTCGCGCGGGTGCGGTTTGACCACCACCGGCCCGTCGATGGCATTGCAGGTCGCCTCCACCATCGCCCACCGGTCGAGATAGCAGGTCTCGCCCACCACCCGGTGCCCTTCGGATTGCAGGAACACCGCGGCACGGATCGGCCCGGTGTCGCTCAGCGCTTGGGGCTGCGCATAGCGCGATGTGCGCTGCCCGACGATCCGCTGGCGCAGCCGCCGGAAAAAGGGGCGCGCAACGTCGGGATCGATCCGGTCCTGCGGAAACGTGCTGTCGCCGATCGACGAAAACGCCCGGATGCCCTTGGGATCAAAATTCCAGAACGGATAGATATAGGCGACATCGGCGTTGCGCACCCGGGGATGGGCAAACCGCCCGTGATGCACGACGTGGATCGCGTCATCTGCCGCGACAGTCCGCTCGAGGCTGTCCCGGTCGAGGATCATCACCTCGAACCGCACGCCGCGCGCCTCCAACCCCTCCGCCACACGCAGATAGAAACGATGCAGCCCCGGACCGCCCAAGCGCAGCCACGACCGCGGCACATGAAACACAACGTCGTTCATTCGCCGCACCGTAGCCCTGTGATCCACCAGACAAAAGCTCTGATGCGCGGCGCGCCCCTGCCCGTCTTTGTCCCTAAAAAATCCCCCCCGGAGGGCCGGTCCGATCACACGTGCCAAAGCCCGGACATGCAAAAGGCCCCGCCCGCAGGCAGAGCCTTTTCAAATCCGTTCCTTGCGCTCAGGCCGAGGCGAGCAGGCCCTTGGCCTTGGCGATCTCGCGCATCTTCTTTTGCAGCTTTTCAAAGGCGCGCACCTCGATCTGACGAATGCGTTCCCGGCTGACATTATACGCGCCCGACAGATCCTCGAGCGTGACCGGCTGATCCGAGAGCCGACGCTGGGTCAGGATGTCCTTCTCGCGCTCGTTGAGCACGTCCAGCGCCTCGGCCAGCATCTCGCGCCGCACCTCGAGCTCATCGCGGGCCTCGTAGTCGGCGGCCTGGTCGGCATCTTCGTCTTCCAGCCAGTCCTGCCATTGCATCGTGCCCTCGCCTTCGGACCCGACCGTGGCGTTCAGCGATGCGTCCCCGCCCGACAGGCGGCGGTTCATGCTGATCACCTCGGCCTCGGTCACGCCCAGATCGGTCGCGATCTGCTTGACGTTTTCGGGGCGCAGGTCGCCCTCTTCCAGCGCGCCGATCTTGGCCTTGGCCTTGCGCAGATTGAAGAACAGCTTTTTCTGGGCCGAGGTCGTGCCCAGCTTGACCAGGCTCCATGACCGAAGAATGTATTCCTGGATCGACGCCCGGATCCACCACATGGCGTAGGTCGCCAGGCGAAAGCCTTTTTCCGGGTCAAACCGTTTGACGGCCTGCATCAGGCCCACATTGGCCTCCGAGATCACCTCGGCCTGCGGAAGACCGTAGCCGCGATAGCCCATGGCGATCTTGGCGGCGAGGCGCAGGTGCGATGTCACCATCTTGTGGGCGGCACCGGTATCCTCTTTTTCGACCCAGGCTTTGGCCAGCATGTACTCTTCTTCCGGCTCCAAGAGCGGGAATTTGCGGATTTCCTGCATATAGCGGTTCAAACCACCTTCGGGGGTGGGGGCTGGCAGATTTGCGTAATTGGCCATGATGTCCCTCCTGGAATGCCCAATGTTTACGGGCTTAACATGCATATGGTGTCGGCAGCGCCACCCGACAAGGGGCGATGACCGGTTAAGAACACATTACCAAACCGATCGGTTCAGTGGCAGGGTCACCGCTGTGCCCTCACGCGCATGTGCTGTGATGTTGCAAAAGGCCGGAATTTCCCTTTGGAACCGGTTAGTCCCCAACGGAAAACAGGCTCAAATGTTACAAGATCGGGCCTTCAGGCCGCCTCGAGTGCTGTCAAAAGCGCCGCAAAATCATAAGGCACCGGCGATTCAAACCGCAAGGCCGCTCCGCTGACAGGGTGTTCGAACCCCAGCACGGCCGCATGAAGGGCCTGCCGCCCAAAGCCTGCCACCGCCGTTTGTGCCGCCTCGGGCAGCGCTCCACGCGCCAGTTTGCGCCGCCCGCCATATACAGGATCACCCACCAGCCCGTGCCCGGCATGGGCCATGTGCACCCGGATCTGATGCGTGCGCCCGGTCTCGAGCCGACATTCCACCTCCGACAGGATCCCCGGCGCACCGAAGCTGCGCAGCATGCGCGCCCGCGTGACCGCATGCCGCCCCCCCTCGAACAGCACGGCCTGGCGCTGCCGGTCCGTCTTGTGCCGTGCCAGCTGGGTGGTGATCTTGAGCACATTGCCCGGCTCGAACGACGTCCCGCGGACCCCGCGCAAGCGCGGATCGCCCGCATCCGGCACACCATAGACCAGCGCGCGATAGGCGCGTTCGGCGGTGTGCGCCGCGAATTGCGCCGCGAGGCCCTGATGCGCCGCATCCGTCTTGGCCACGACCAGCAAGCCGCTGGTGTCCTTGTCGATCCGGTGCACGATGCCGGGCCGTTTCATGCCCCCGACACCCGACAGGGCATCGCCGCAGTGAAACATCAGCGCATTGACCAGCGTCCCCGACGGCGTGCCGGGAGCCGGATGCACGACCATGCCGGCAGGTTTGTCGACCACGATCAGATCGTCATCCTCGTGCACGATTGCCAGCGGGATATCCTCGGGCGCCAGATGGCTCTCTTGCGCTTCGGTCACTGCCACGACGATCTCGGCCCCTTCGGTCACCTTCGCCTTGGGGTTGGTCACGACGTGCCCGTCCACCTGCACCGCGCCGTCGTCGATCAAGCGGCCCAGCCGCGTGCGCGACAGCGCCGCAGCCTCTGGCACGTCACGTGCAATCGCCTTATCAAGGCGCGCAGGCGGTGCGGCGCCAATGACAAAGGATATGCGGTTGGACGACATCGAAACCCCTCCGGAACCGGCAAACCTGCGGTTCCTGCGCCGGTTGGTGACGGTGCTGACCGCCATCATGATTTGCGGCGTTGTAACGGTGGTGGGCCTGCTTGTCATCCGGCTGAATGCCGATCCCGCGCCGCTGCCGCTGCCCGATCGGGTCACCCTTCCGGACGGCACAACCGCCACCTCGTTCACTTTCGGGTCTGACTGGTACGCCGTCATCACCGAAGACGATCACATCCTGATCTATGATCAGGTCACCGGCACCCTGCGCCAAACCATCACTATCGATTGACATGTTCTCGGTGCGAGTGACGCGGCGGATGATAATGGCGTGCGCCGCCAGGCGCTCAATTTGGTTAAAGCCGGTTTGTGTTTGAACAGCGTGAAGCGCAGGTCGCGCGCGCTCAGAGGCGCTGTGGTACCACCGCCCCGGCTCGAACGGGGGACCTCCTGATCCACAATCAGGCGCTCTAACCAACTGAGCTACGGCGGCACTGCGTGATGAATTACTGCCCCGCAGCGCCGATTGCAAGAGGGTCAAAACCGGTAGGTCCAGGTCTGTTCCACCAGATCCTGCCCGAATGAGTGCACCGGTTTCGACCCTGCGAGGGTCCACCCGAACCGGGCATAAAGCGCGCAGGCCGCCACATGGCTTTCATGTGTCCAAAGCTGCATGCCCGCATAGCCCGCCTCGCGGGCAAAGCCCATGCAGCGGGTCAAAAGCTGCGCCCCCAGCCCCCGCCCCCGACACTCCGGCAGCAGCAGGAACAAGCGCAGCTTTGCCGTTCTCTCGTCCAACGCCACGCAAAAGATCGAGCCGACGCGCTGCCCCGACAGCTCGGCGATCCACCCCCGCTCGCGCAGCGGATCATGGTCCGCCACGAAATCCTCGAGAATGGACCGCACCAGCGGCCCAAAGCTGTCATCGAACCCGTCCTGTCGCGCGTAAAGCGTGGCGTGTTGCGCCACCAGCCAATCGGTGTCGGCAGCGTCAAAGCGGCGCAAGGTAATCTCGTCCATGGCGTCAACCTGCAACGCACAACCTTGCCAAGCAAGCGCGCAAGGGATAGCACGCTTGCGCGACCGACAAGGGAACCCGACCATGGGCATCAACAACGAACGCGACATCGAAGCCAACCTGCAGATCGGGCCCACCGACAAGGGGATGGTGCGCATCTTTGTTGAGGCCAAAGGTGTTGAAATCCCTATGGATTTCGATCCCGAAGAGGCGGATGAAATCGCCGACGAGATCAAGGCCGCTGCCAGGGCCGCCCGCGCCGTCGCAGGCTAACGCAACAAGAGCGGTTGGCGCAGCCAGTCGCGCAGGGCCTGCGTCGTCTCATCCGGGGCCTCGAGCGTGGGCAGATGGCCCGCCGTTTCGATCACCTTCAGCTCGGCGCCGTGAATCAGTTCGGCCATGAACGTGTGACGCTTGACCGGGCACAGCGCGTCATGCGCGCCGCACAGCACCAGCGTCGGCACGCGGCATTTGCGCAGCGTGCCCTGCTGATCGCGCCGCCGCTGCAGCGCACGGGATTGGCGGATGAACACTTCGGGCCCCAGCGCGTGGGCCATGTCCATCACCAGATCGAGGATTTCGTTCCGAAACGGGCCGGGGGCCAGATAATTCGGCTTCATCTCGTCGCGCATGACGTCTTCCATACGCCCCGCCCGCACCTTGACGATTTGCGGCTCGCGTTCGGCGGCGACCTGTGGGGTTTCGGCCAGGGGGTTGGTGTCCATCAGCGCCAGGCGCGTGATCCGGTCGGGGGCGCGGCGCAACAGCTCCATCGCGACGATGCCACCCATACTCAGCCCTGCGAGCGCGAATTTCCCCGGCAACTCGTCCAGCAGACCGCTGGCGATTTCCTCGACCCGCTCACCCCGGGTGACGGGACCGACCATGATGGAATATTCGGCAGAAAGTTCGGCAATCTGCGGTCCAAACAGCCGCGCGTCACACATCATACCTGGTAACAAAACAATTGGCTCAGCCATGCTGTGCCTCTGGCCCACACCTCGTGCTCGCGCCCATTTTCGTGTCCGCTCTTTGATCCCCTGATGATAGAATGGCGGCTCGCGCGGGTCCCCGCAAGGGGCAGCGGTGCAATTGCCTGCTAGGGATAGGCGATGCCGCGAAAGGCCGGAAAATCGGCGTACCGCCGACAGCGCTGCGCGGGTGGCTCTGCAGGCGCCTCGCCGGCACGCAGCAGCAGGCCTTTGGGCGCGATATAGCTGCCGATCATGCGACGCGGCGTGGGCCGCCAGTCGAGGTTGAAGGCACAGAGCTTGGGGAAAAACCACATCGTGGAATAGGGCAGATGGTCATGGATCCACCATGCCAGGTCGCGCCAGTCGCGGCCCTGTTCGTATCGATCGGTGAACCAGGGAATGGCGAGCGAGGTGCCCGCGATCGCATCCTCGCCCCTGCCCCAGTCCCAGATATGGCATTCGATTGGGTTGTCGTTGCGCGCGCAGTTCAGCTTGTTGTCGTTGCCGTACTGGTTCAGCTCGGGCGAGCGGTAGCCCGACCGGATGGCGAGGCGGCCGAATGTTTCCTCGAGCGGGTCCAGCAGTTGGGTGCACAGCATCCGGCCGTTGGCGATGGCCAGATCAGGGTCGCGGGGCAGGTTCCGGATCTGATGGTAGTTGCCGATCTCGGAATAGAGAAAGTCGCGCATGTAGAAGTGTTTGGACAGGCGCACGCGGCCCAGCGTCTCAAGGCTCCACATGCTGCCGGGGCGGCGCATCACTCGAGCCCCGCGATCCAGTCGAGCATGCCCGCCACCGCCGCATCCGTCTGGCCGGGCGACAGCACATCGCCTGCGATCACGTGCGATTGATAATCGTCCATGGGCCCCATGACCGGGTTCACAACCGTGCTGGGCCCGCCCCATGCGGCGGCGACATTTGCCGTGATGTCGGGGCGCACGACCTCATCGGCGGTCGCGAACCAAAAGAGTGCCGGCAGGGTTTGCGCGCCCTGATCCATCTCGGCGACCGCGTCGATCAGCGCGATCATCGGCATGACGGCGACGGTGTCATACGCGGTCGTCCAAAAGGCGGCGTGGGCTTCGTTGCGCGGCTCGAAACTGCGGCGCGCGCCTGCGAGGGGCGGCAGCCAATAGCGTGCCGCGGGCCAGCTGAGAAGGGCCGCCATCGGGTTGTTCAGGCCATAATTGGGCGAGACGAAGATCAAGCCCGCCGCCCCTTCCATCACATCCGAGTTTTGCGCCATGGCGGTCACCAGCGTCCCACCGGTCGAGGTGGACATGACGATGACCTTGTCGCTGATCGCGCGGACTGCGGCCATGCCTTCGGCCACATCGTTCACCCAGCCTTGCACCGTGCCCTCTGCCATCGCATCCGCGCCGCGCCCGTGGCCCTGCAACCGCGTGAAGATCAGGTTTGCGCCCAAACCTTCGGCGATGCGGTCCGGGACGGGGCGGATCTCTTCCGATGTGGCGGAAAACCCGTGGACGTAAAGGATCGACCATTCCGTGGATGTGCCCGGCGCCCCGGCCCAGACGACCCGTTTTTCGGTGCCGGGGACAATGTCATCGAACCGCGCCTCGACCATTTCAAAATGTGCGTCAAGGTCGTCGCCTACCGCAGCACCGGTCGGGGTTAGCGGTGCGGGCTCATAGGGGCCAACCAGCCACAGCCCGACGCCTAGGGCAGCAAGGACCAGCACCGCACGACCCAAAAACCTGCCAAACCGCTTCATGTTGCCGCGTCCATCACGTCGAGGATCGCCGCCTCGATCAGGCCCAGGCAGGGACCATCCGAAAACCGGTGGTCCGCATCCTTGACCAGCGTCAGGCGCATATCGGGGCTGTCGGCATGATCGAGCAGGCGCAAGGCGGTGTCGGTGGTGACCGCGGTGTCTGCGGTGCCTTGCAGGCAGCGCACCGGGAAGGGCAGCGGCAGCGGTGTGCGTAACACAAGCTGGTTGCGCCCATCCTCGATCAGGCGCTTCGAAATGATGTAGGGGTCCATGTAGCCCGACGGCATCTCAACCTGTCCATCACGTTCGAGTGCCGCCTTTTGCGCGTCGGTGAAGCGGGCCCAATAGCCATCCTCGGTGAAATCCGGCGCCGCGGCGATGGTCACCAGCCCCGCCATCCGCTCGGGGTGCGCCCGCGCATAGAGCAGCGATTGCCAGCCACCCATCGAGCTGCCCACGACGATCAACGGCCCATCGGTCAGCGCGTCCAGGGCCGCCGCCGTATCCTCGGCCCAATCGCCGATGCAACCATCCTCGAACGCACCTGAGCTTTGGCCGTGCCCGGAATAGTCGAACCGCAGAAAGGCCTGGCCGCGCGCGTGGCACCACGCCTCGAGGTGGATCGCCTTCGTGCCTTCCATGTCCGATTTCAGCCCGCCGACGAAGACGACCCAAGGGCCCTGCCCTGTGCTCCGGTGATAGGCCAACCGGCGACCCTGTGGCGTCTCAAGATAGTCTGGCCCGCGCATCGCACCCTCTCCCGTTTTGCCGGGATCATTCACACCGCACAGGGCGCTGTCCATCCTGACCTGAGGTGATTTTATAAGTGACCAACTTGTAACGTGACTGATTATTCACATATAAGAGGTCATGGATTCGGTTTTCAAAGCTCTCGCCGACCCGGCACGGCGCACGCTGCTTGACAGCTTGCGCGACACGGACGGCCAGACCCTGCAACAGCTGCAGGGCCAGCTCGATATGACGCGCTTTGGCGTGATGAAGCATCTGAGCGTGCTGGAAGAGGCGGGGCTGATCACCACCAAGAAGGTGGGGCGCTTCAAGCACCACTACCTCAACGCCGTGCCCTTGCAGCAGGCGATCGACCGCTGGATCGAGCCATTGCTCGTCAAACCGGCGGCCCGGGCAGTGCTTGACCTCAAATCCCAACTCGAAGGAGAGACCGCCATGTCAAAACCCGACTTTGTCATGCAGACCTACATCAAGACGACGCAAGACAGGCTCTGGGACGCGCTGTCGGACGAAGCTAATGTGGCGCATTACCACTTCATGGCCAGTCACGCGACGCGCGACGGCGACAAGACGGTGATGTATTTGCCCGACGGCACACCGCTGATGTCCAACGTGTTGCTTCACTCTGACCCGAAGAGCCGGATCGAATGCACATTCGAGCCGCATTGGGAGGGGGGCGGCGACCCCAGCCGCGTCGTGTATCTGATCGAACCGGAGGGCGACTTTGTCCGACTCACAGTTGAACACTACGACCTGATTTTTCCCGTTGTGCCGGGCGAAGGGGTCGCCGACGGGTGGAACCGCTGGTCTGCGGGGCTCAAGACCTGGCTGGAAACGGGGGCCGACGCGCATTTCGGCTCCGCCGGCATGGCGGAGGGCTGAGCGATGCCGACAGAATTATTGATCCTGGGCATTCTTGCGCTGTTGGCGACCTCACTGTGGATCCCCTACATCGTCGGCGTGAACACCGCGCCCGAAGGGTCCATTGCGCCCGATGCGCCGGACGGGTTCACTCGTCCGGCCGATCCCGGGTTTCAACGCGCTTGGGTGCACAGGGCCTATCGGGCGCATCTGAACCTGCTGGAACAATCGGTGCCCTTTGCCGTGCTGGTGCTGCTGGTGGACCGGGTGGACGGGTTCACGGCGCTGACCTTGTGGACCTCGGTCGCGTTTCTGCTGCTGCGCATCGCGCATGCGGTGGGCTACATCACCGGCGCGGCCGGGTTTCCGGCGCGCCCGCTGATCTTTACCGGCGGTTGGGTGTGTTGCATTTTGATGGGCGTTGCCCTCTTCACCGCGTGAAGGCCTGCGCGCGGGGTTGACCGCGCGCACCACTTCGGCCCATGTTCGCGCCATGACATGGGCCACCACATACAGCTTTTATTGGTTTAGCGCGCACTCCTCGCGTGCTTTTGGTGTGTCCGGGTCCCAGCCCAACTGACCACATCAAGGCCGCGCTTCCGAGCGGCCCCTCCTTGTTCCCCTCGGTACGCGCGGGAGAACAGGAGACACGACAATGACCCCAAATATCAGACCCATGGCACCGCGCGACACCGCCACCGTGCTCGACATGATCGGCGCGCTCGCCGCGTTTCACGACGATATCGCCGAGATTGACGAGGCGACGCTGACAATGATGGCCTTTGGCCCGGTGCCCTGCCTCAAGGTGCTGGTGGCCGAGGGTGCGGCGGGCCTCATTGGCTATGCCGCCCTCATACCCACGGCGCGGCTGCATTTCGGCAAGTTGGGGCTCGAGATGCACCACCTGTTCGTCAAGCCGCGGGTGCGCGGTACAGGTGTCGGTCGGGCGCTGATTGCCGCCTGTCGTGCCGAAGGCCTGCGGCGCGGCTGCCACTACATCAGCGTGGGCACGGCGCCGGACAATGATGCAGCCGGAGCATTTTACGAACGGCGCGGGTTCGAACGGCGCATGATGCACGCGCCGCGGTTTCGCATCGGCCTGGATCAGCCGCTGACGTAAGTGCCCTTGGCTGGGCGGTAGAACGTCTTTTGATTGTGCAGCCGCCCCAGCAGATCGTGGATATCGCGCACCTTTTCGGTCGCGGTGCCCGCTTTGACATCGGCCTGCGCCTTGGCCAGCTTGGAGGCACGCAGCGCCTCTTCGATCAGGTCGATATCCTTGACGCTCAATTCGAAGTTCTTGTTGTAGCCTGGCACTGTGTATCCCCCTGCGAAGACCGGTTAGGAACAAAAGTTTCCGATAGTGGATATCTACAATCCTGACCGCCCATGTCCAGAGCAAAACGTCGATTTCCCACCTCCAAAAGTCGCATTTTGCGCATGCAGTTGTATGCCGCTCATGGCGCACCCCCGCATCTGGTGGCATTCTGCCGCGAATACCCAAGGTGAGGTGCGGGCGGTGAAAAGGGTTGTGTTTGGTGCATTGGGCGCGCTTTGGGGGCTGCTGATGCTGGGTTCCGCGGGATGGGCCGCACTTGCGATGTGGTATCGCCTGCCCCTCGCCGATCCTCTGCGCATAGGCTTGGGCGGGCTCGTCATCCTCTTGGCGCTGGTGGCGGCGATCGGCTGGTTCACATCGAGGTGGCGGCTGACGCTGGGCTGCTATGCGGTGGCCATGGCCGCCGTGCTGGGCTGGTGGACCACGCTGCAACCTGCGGCACAGGCGAACTGGTCGCCCAGCGTGGCGCGACAGGTCACGGGCACGATCGACGGCGACACACTGCGGCTGAAGGATGTGCGCGCCTTTCGCTGGCGCGGCGAAAACGATGCCGAGGAAGTGTGGGAGGACCGCACCTATGACCTGACCCAACTGGAAAGCGTGGATTTCCTGATGTCGCATTGGGGCAGCCCGGCCATCGGGCATTTCATGCTCAGCTTCGGCTTTGGCGATGGGCGGCACCTGATGTGGTCGGTCGAGGTGCGGCGCAAGGTGGGCGGGCAGTTCTCGGCGGTGGCGGATTTCTTCCGCTCCAACACGCTGGTGATCGTGGCGGGGGACGAGCGCGACATCGCCGGGCTGCGGTCCAACATCTGGGGCAATGACGTCTACCTGTATCGCCTGCGCGCGCGGCCCGAAAACATCCGCAACATGCTCGAGGCTTACGTGCAGGACGCCAATGCCTTGGCGGCAGAGCCGCGGTTTTACAACTCGCTCACGTCGAACTGCTTCACGGTCGTGTTCAAGCTGATGCGCGCCGTGAATGTCGATACCCCGCTGGATTGGCGTGTGCTGGCCAATGGATACCTGCCGGAATATGCCCACGACCTTGGCGCCGTCGACACGCGCCTGCCGATGGCGGAGTTGCGCGCGCTGGGGCGGATCAACGACCGTGCGCTCGCCGATGGGCTCAGCGATGACTTCTCCGCCGCGATCCGGGCCGGTGTGCCCGTGCCACCCCCCCTGCCCGCAAACTGAAACGCGGCGTTGACTTGGCCCCGCCAAGGGGCCTATCAGCGCGCAAACACCAACCCGCAATCGGGCGTTCCGTGGGCGCCAAACTGACGAGGATGCCGATATGGCCAAAGATCAGCACCAGATTTCCCTTACCTTTCCGGATGGCAACGCGCGCGACTACGCGGCGGGCGTGACCCCGGCCGATGTGGCGATGAGCATCTCGAAAAGCCTGTCGAAGAAGGCGATCAGCGCCACGGTCGATGGGCAGCACTGGGATCTGGCCTGGCCCATCGAGGCGGACGCGCAGATCGCGATACACACCATGGCCGACGAGGTGCAGGCCAATGAGCTGGTGCGCCACGATCTGGCGCATATCATGGCCCGCGCCGTGCAAGAGATCTGGCCCGACACCAAGGTCACCATCGGGCCCGTCATCGACAATGGCTGGTATTACGACTTTGACCGGGCGGAGCCGTTCACCCCCGAAGACCTCGGCCTCATCGAGAAGAAGATGAAGGAGATCATCAACAAGCGCGATCCCGTGCGCACCGAGGTGTGGGACCGCGATGTGGCGATCAAGTACTACGAGGACCGCGGCGAGCCCTACAAGGTCGAGCTGATCGAGAGCATTCCAGGCGATGAGCCCTTGCGGATGTACTGGCACGGAGACTGGCAGGACCTGTGCCGCGGCCCGCATTTGCAGCACACCGGGCAGGTGCCGGGTGATGCGTTCAAGCTGATGTCCATCGCGGGCGCCTATTGGCGTGGTGATTCCAACCGCGCGATGCTCCAGCGCATCTACGGCGTGGCCTTTACCGGTAAGGAAAAGCTGCGCGCGCATCTGAACATGTTGGAAGAGGCGGCCAAACGCGACCACCGCAAGCTGGGCCGCGAGATGAACCTGTTTCACATGCAGGAGGAAGCCCCCGGCCAGGTGTTCTGGCACCCCAATGGCTGGACCATCTATACCGAGTTGCAGGACTACATGCGCCGCAAGCAGCACGCGGGTGGCTATGTCGAGGTGAACACCCCGCAAGTCGTGAACCGCAACCTGTGGGAAAAGTCCGGGCACTGGGAGAAGTACCAGGAGAACATGTTCATCGTCGAGGTGGAGGAAGAGCACGCCAAGGAAAAGGCGGTGAACGCGCTGAAGCCGATGAACTGCCCCTGCCATGTCGAGATCTTCAAGCACGGGCTGAAATCCTATCGCGACTTGCCCCTGCGCATCGCCGAGTTCGGGTCCTGCGCACGCTACGAACCCTCGGGTGCGCTGCACGGGATCATGCGGGTGCGTGGGTTTTCACAGGATGACGGGCACATCTTTGCCGAAGAAAGCCAGATCGGCAGCGAATGCGCCCGCTTCATCGCGTTTCTGACCGACATCTACGAAGACCTCGGTTTCGCCAGCTTCTCGGTCAAGTTCTCGGACAGGCCCGAGATGCGCGCCGGATCGGACGAGGTGTGGGACAAGGCCGAAACCGCCTTGCTCGAAGCCACCCGGGCCGCCGGGATCGAGCCCGAGATGAACCCCGGTGAAGGCGCGTTCTACGGCCCCAAGCTCGAATTTGTGCTGACCGACGCGATCGGGCGCGACTGGCAATGCGGCACCTTCCAGGTGGATTTCGTCCTGCCGGAACGGTTGGATGCAACGTATATTGGCGCGGACGGGGCCAAGCACCGGCCGGTCATGCTGCACCGGGCCTGCCTGGGCTCGTTCGAGCGGTTCATCGGCATCCTGATCGAGGAACATTCAGGCAAGCTGCCCTTCTGGATCGCACCGCGTCAGGTTGTCGTCGCCTCCATCACCTCGGAGGCGGACGATTATGTGGCGGAGGTTGTGGATGCGCTGCAGGCCGCGGGCGTGCGGGCCGAGGCGGACATGCGCAACGAAAAGATCAACTACAAGGTCCGCGAACACTCGGTCGGCAAGGTGCCGGTGATCCTCGCCGTCGGTGGTCGCGAGGTCGAAGAGCGGACAGTCTCCGTCAGGCGCCTGGGCGAAAAGCAGACCAGCGTGCAGGCGCTCGCCGATGTGGTGGCGACCCTGGGCACCGAGGCGACCCCGCCCGATCAGCGCTGATCGGTTTTTGCAACAAACGCAGCCAGAGCACTGCAACAATTGAGGCCTGCGGGCCTCAATTCCCCCGGTTTGTCTGACATCGTATAACGTGGCCGTGAGGCGCGGTCTTGAGGCTGGTGTTTTGACGGGATGTCGTCTTATCTCAGCCACACCACAGACCGAAACTGATATCGCAAAGGGACGATTGAAGATGTCGAAGACCATGAAAACTGTCGCAATCGTGGGTGCCGTTGCTGCCGCGGTGACCGCACATTCCACCACAACCGCCGAAGCTGCATCGAAAGAGAAATGCTTTGGCATTTCGCTGGCCGGTGAGAACGACTGCGCCGCGGGTCCGGGCACGACCTGCGCCGGCACCTCGACCGTTGACTACCAGGGCAACGCCTGGACGCTGGTCGACGCGGGCACCTGCACCGAGATCGACCTGCCCGCAATGGCAGACGGCACAGAGCGCGAAGGCTCGCTGACCGAGCTGGAGCGTGACCTGCCCGCATAAGCGCCGCAGGATCAAGATGCGCCGGGCCATCCCTCGGGCCCGGCGCATGCATTCGGACCGGAGACCCCGCCATGCTGGACGCATCCCGCAGATCGCCAAGCCTGCCAAAGGCCCCGGGCGTGGGTTACAAGGCTCAGCATTTCAACGCGTTACGCGACGATCCCGGTGCTGTGGCATGGCTCGAGATCCATGCCGAGAACTATATGGGCGACGGTGGCCGCCCGCATGCGCAGCTGCGCGCCTTGCGCGATGATTTTGCCATTTCCGTCCATGGTGTCGGCCTGTCGATCGGCGGCGAGGGCCCATTGGACCCCGACCACCTGGCGCGACTGAAGCATCTTGTGGACTGGCTGGAACCCGCGAGTTTCTCGGAACATCTGGCGTGGTCCACCCACGGGGCGGAGTTTCTCGATGATCTGTTGCCCCTGCCCTATACCGACGCGACGCTGACGCGCGTGGCGGATCATATCGACGCGGTTCAAGACGTTTTGGGCCGCCAGATGCTGCTCGAAAACCCATCCAGCTACCTCGCATTTGCCGAAAGCACGTGGTCCGAGACCGACTTTCTGACCGAGCTGACGCGCCGCACAGGCTGCGGGCTGCTGCTGGATGTGAACAACGTCTTCATCTCGGCCACGAACCTTGGCTACACGGCCAAGGGATACCTCGACGCCTACCCGCTCCACGCGGTTGGCGAGATCCACGTCGGCGGGCATGATGAGGATACCGACGACGCGGGCGCGCCCCTGCTGATCGACAGCCATGCCCGCGCGGCCGCCGAGCCGGTGTGGGACCTGTTGGACCATGCGATGCGCGCCACCGGGCCTGCGCCCGTGCTGGTCGAATGGGACAACGACGTGCCCGATTGGCCCGCCCTGCGGGCCGAGGCGGAGCGTGCGGCAGCCGCCCTTGCGGCCCTGCCAACCCGCTAAGCCATGAGCACCTCGCAATCCCACTTTCGCGCCGCACTGTTGGACCCTAGCGCGCCCGTTCCGGGCGGGCTGGTGGATGGCGCAGGCGCCCCCACCGTCAAACGCTTTGCCGTTTATCGCAACAACGTCACCGTCGCGCTGATCGAGGCGCTGCGCACCGCCTTTCCGGTGCTGCGCAAGCTGCTGGGTGACGCGAATTTCGACCAATTGGCGCCGCTCTATGCCCGTGCGCATCCCCCGCAATCGCCGCTGATGATGCATTATGGCCAGGACATGCCAGCCTTTCTCGAAGGGTTCGCACCGTTGCAGCATCTGGCCTACCTGCCTGATGTCGCGCGGCTCGAACTGGCCCTGCGCCGCGCCTATCACGCGGCAGATGCAACCCCCTTGGAGGCTGAGGTGCTGGCCACGTGCCCGCCCGAGGCGCTTATGGCCTCGACCCTCGGCCTCGCCCCGGCCATCCAGCTGATCCCCTCGCAATGGCCGCTGTTTGACATCTGGCGCTACAACACTCTGGCGGACGCGCCCAAGCCGCAGGCCATCGCACAGCCCGTCCTGATCACCCGCGCCGCCTTTGATCCAGAACCGCACGCCCTGACGGCCGCGCAACACGCCTGGCTTGCCGCATGCCTCGCAGGCGCGTCCTTGTCGAGGGCGCAGGATCAGGCCACGGCCCTGGACCCGGAATTTGACCTCGCCCCACTTCTTGGCCTGCTGCTATCGCACGGCGCCCTGACCTCTCTCACGACCCCAAAGGACTGACACCATGACCGCCCTCACCCGCCTTCGCACCGCCCTGTTCGACCCGATGGACCGCGCGGATTGGCTGCTGCCCACCATTGCCCGCGTTGTGTTTCTGGCGGTGTTTTTCTTCTACTTCCTGAACTCCGCTGGCACCAAGATCGATGGCGGTCTGTTCTCGCCCTCCTCCGGCGCATTTGCGCAGATCTTTCCCAAGGCGGCGGAGGCCGTGCTCTATGACGTCACACAGCTGACCGGGTTCCAGCGGCTGGTGATCTTTGCCGGGACGCTGGCGGAATACGTGCTGCCGGTGCTGATCGTTATTGGGCTGTTCACGCGTCTGGCGGCAGCGGCCATGATCGGCTTTGTCATCGTGCAGACGATTGTGGATGTCACCGGCCACGGCGTGCCGCTGGGCACGTGGTTCAACAACGCACCCGAGCTGATCGATCAACGCTCGCTCTGGGTGTTTCTGATGGTTGTGCTGGTGATCAAGGGGGCCGGGCCCTTTTCGGTCGACCGCTTCTTTGCGACCAAGGCGGGCTAAACGCCCAACGCCTTCTGCACGGCCTTGGTCCAGCCAAGGTGCATCGCATCGCCATCCACGATCAGTGGCCGTTTCATCAACGTGGGATGGGCGGCCAGCAGCGCATCGGGTGCCGTGGCGCGGTCCGCCTCGCTCAACCCCCGCCACGTGGTGGACCGCGTGTTGACCAGCGCGTCACCGAATGCGGCGCGTGCGCGGGCCATGACGGCGTCCGGCACACCTTCGGCGCGCACGTCCACGAAACGCGCCTCCGGCAGCGCCTTGATCGCCTTGCGGCACGTGTCGCATGTCCTCAAACCGTAGATTTCCATCGCACCCTTCCCTTTTTGCGCGCAAATAATCACCCAACGGTTGGGAATAACAGAGCTGTGCCTTGATTTTCACATATCACGGGCAATCTTTTAGGTGAGCAGACGCAGGCCGGTCACCGACCCTTGCCGACGCATTTCAAGACCCTCGCGCGAGTGAGGGAGACGGCAAGGCAAAAGGAGGCACGGGTCATGCCAACTGGCACCGTGAAGTGGTTCAACACCACGAAAGGTTACGGTTTCATCGCGCCGGAAGAAGGCGGGAAAGACGTATTTGTCCACATTTCCGCAGTCGAACGGTCGGGTTTGACCGGGCTCGCGGACAACCAGAAAGTCAGCTTCGAACTTCTGGAAGGCCGTGATGGCCGCCAGATGGCCGGTGATCTCAAGCTGCTGTGACCTGCAGCGCGGCGCCGGTGCGCCGCACACGGTCCTGCAGGCTTAATCGAACGTGCAGCCTTTTGTGCCGACCGGACAATCGGCACGACGTGTTGCGCGCACTCGGTGCACATGCCGCTTTTTCGCGACGCCGTGCGACATAACCTGTTGATATGTATGCGTTTGATTGGGCACGCCACAGCAGATCGTTCCGTCCATCGTCACCGGCTGCAAACCTGCGGGGCAGTAGTTTGCATGGCTTTTGTAGGCGTAGATCTTGGGGCCCGTGTGCCCGTCGGCCAGGGCGGGTGTGGCCAGAACAATAGCCAGAAGTGTTGCTTTGAATACGCGCATATCTTCCCTCGTTTCACGTGTTAACCACGATATCTATGTGGGAGTGTGCCGGGGGACGTTTCGCAAGTCCAGAGATTTTGCGGAGTGTTGCCGGCGCGCGCCCCGTTAACCCTGATCTGGCGCATTTGTGTTTAGGCTGGAAACAGTTTTCGCCCTAATCTGGTGTCCCATGACCGATCTGTTGCGCCTGCTGTCCCTGTTTTACGCCTGCGATGTTGCCGCCGAAACGACGTTTCCGACGCCGGACGAATGGGCGCGCTGCATGGGGCACTACCACGCGGTCAAGGCGCATTTCGCGGGTGACCTGACGGGGCCGCAGGCGCAGATCGAAGGGTACCGGCGCTGGAAAGCGTGGGAGGCAGAGAACGCGCTGTTGGTGGCCGAATTGCGGGGCCGGTTCCGCTGAGCCGCGACGGCCTAAGCCCCTAGGCAGGCTCGCGAATATCCACCCAATCCTCGCCCATGGCGACGATGCAGGACGTGCCGGTGGCGTAGCGGACGACCATGGTCCAATCGCCACGCGGGTCCGTCCAAACCTCCATCACCTGTTCGGGACTGCGCATGCCGATGGCGGTGCGCGTGGTGCCGAACTGCTGGGTCAGCTTGGTCTGCATCTGCGCGGTGGGGGCACACAGCACCTCGGCAAGCGGGCTGGCCGAGAGCGGGGTTGCAAGCATCAAAAGGGGAAGGAATCGCCACATGCCCGTGTGTAACAGTTTTATGACGCACTGTGGATAAGCATTCCGGTAAGACCTGTTAAAATGGGCGAAACGTGAACAGCGCGGCCGGGCTGTTCATCACCGGCTGACCTGCGCCGACGGGCGGCGCAGAACGGACGCCAACGCCAGAGACTGCACAGTTTGTGCCGCAAAATGTACAGTTTGGCGGGGTGGATTTTGCCGTGTTTTGGCCTGTTTGGCGGAAAGTGTGCAGTTTCCCCCCCAAAATGCACAGTTTGGTGTTTTGGATGGTTTTGGCGGGTTAACGCGGCGAAAAAAAGCCGCGCGTGCCGTCAAGATGGCGCGGAGGGGGCGTGAGGCCATACATTGGTGGAGGATGAGCAGAATGCCCACGATCCAAGGTTTGCGTTTGAGCGCGACGCCGTGCAAGCGCGCTTGGCGCGCGTCGCCCGGCAGCGTATCAAGCGCCAGCATCGCTGGCGCGATGCCCGGCAGCGTGTCAAGCGGCACCGCAGGTGGCGCGTTGCCCGGCAATGCATCGGATGCGATGCATGGGAGGGTGCGAAGCAACGCGCGAGAGGATGCGGAGCGATGCGCGAGATCACAGAGCGCAAAGCCGCGCATGCGGCGGACCGCGGGGATGAGCATCTGTCCGCGAAGCGACAAACGATCCTGGGGATCGCTTGAGGCGATCACGGGCGGAGCCCCGGGTCCGGCGCTGGCACGGCGGTCTGCGGCCTTGCTTCCGTGCTTGTGGCGAAGAGTCGGCGGGGTGAACCCCGGCATACCTACCTGGAGAAACAATTTTGAAATTCCAACATCTCCAAACAGATTTTCAAAAACTATGGTTCGTTGACCTTGCAACCAATTTTGGCATCCATACTTATTGCTTGGGAGGTGCTGGTAATGGTGAATGAGACGAACAGCGGTTATCCAAGATTGCCCCATGAATTTCGCGAACTTGAACAACACGAAAAGAGTTTCGCATCGTCGCTCAAAGATGAGATCTTGGGCCTTCGGCAAGAGATGTTGCAGTACATGCAACAACAATTCCTCGTAGAGAATTTTTCACTGACAGCTGCCGCCATCTCTTTCACATATATGCTTTCTATAAACTCAGGCGCAAAACAATTCTCAAACTCTAGCAACCTGACAAATGATGTTGGCGAGAACATAATAAGCGAAACCATTTCGTCCGCGTATTATACTGGAGGAGACGTGGTCAAAACCCTATTTCTAGCCGCCATCACTCTGCTTATACTTTGGCTCGGGAGAGAAAGGGTAAAAATGCTACGATATAGAATTTCCCGGCTTGGCCTGTACATTTATCTGCGTGAAAGGTGTTTTCCAGATCGCGGCGGATGGGAGCATTTTGTTCATAGCTTCCGCGAGTTAGATTTTAGAGCCGTCACTCACGATTTTTCACGCGCTTGGGTCGAACCTGACTCGGCTATCCGGGCTGAAAAACTGAACAGTATTATTCAAAATATCGATAGCACCCCAGGATCATATACGAAGAATTTGTACAAGAGGTGGTGGGTAATCATTGCAATTACTTCGGGAGGGTGCATCGCGCAAATATTATTCGTATTGTATAAGTACCCGGGAACACAAGACGTGATATCTGGCATTTACCGCTATTTCTCCACTTAAACTGACCAGCGATAATCTCGATTAGATTTCGATTACCCCCATAAACTCCCGCCACTCCCCTTTACTCATCCCTGAGTTCTCCTGCGTGACCTCTTCACCTTTCAACATCCGCTGGATGCACGCAATGGCTGTACCCGACAAAGTCGCTCCACCCATGCGGTAATCCTCGAAGGCGCCATACGCCGCAGGCACCCAATCCTTGACCACCTCGCAGATCGCATCGGCGTAGACGCGGATTTCGTATTGGGCGTGGGCGTCGGCGCGCAGGCGCAAAAAGTGGAAGAGGTTGTGCAGGTCCACTTTCCAATACCATTGGGTGTAGATGTTGGCGGGCAGGTTCATGCGGGCAAGCTCTCGGGCGAGGCCTTGTTGGCCGTCTTGGGAAATCATCTCTTCGTAATGATCATAGGACCGCATCGCGTCGTCGCGCAGGTAGCGCAGGACGCGCTCGGCCTCTTCTCCGCTCAGGGCCTCGCCCCGG
This sequence comes from Pseudomonadota bacterium, assembly GCA_038525585.1. Taxonomy (GTDB): domain Bacteria; phylum Pseudomonadota; class Alphaproteobacteria; order Rhodobacterales; family Rhodobacteraceae; genus Tateyamaria. The sequence goes on along the minus strand of JBCBHM010000021.1, from coordinate 10,896 downwards.
CCCTGATTGTTGACGACCGATTGGGCGGCGAGCGCGTCGGGTTCGGGGATGTAGAACTCGCGGTCGAGGATCGAGTAGCGGGCGGAGTATTCGTTGACGTTGGCGGTGCGGTGGCGGATCCACTGGCGGGCGACGAAGACGGGCAGTTTGACGTGCAGCTTGATCTCGCACATCTCGAACGGGGTCGAGTGCCAGTGGCGCATGAGATAGCGTATGAGGCCCTCGTCATTCTGCACCGACTTGGTGCCGCGGCCATAGCTGACGCGGGCGGCCTGGCAGATGGCGCTGTCGTCGCCCATGTAGTCGATGACGCGGACAAAGCCGTGGTCGAGCACGTCATGGGCCTTGTAGAGATGCGCCTCCATCCCCGGGACGGTGGCGCGGAGGGTCTGGGTGGGCGCGCTGCGCAGGTCGTCCACTTCGGCTTGCTGGTCGGGGGAGAGCGGCATGGGGCGCGTCCTTTATCCACAGAATCTGTTAGGCCCTCACTGTATATCGTGGCTCAGCGCTTGAGAACCGCTAGATAGGGGGTGTTTTTTGGCAACGCCTGGTTTGCGCATGCTCACGTTTACGTTGACTTTCGCCCGTAAGTGCCTGACGTTGCGCCCAAAGAGGCAGAACATAGAACCGCAAAGGTTTGACAGGTATGAAACGTTTGGCAGTAGGTTGCGTGCTCACGCTGAGTGTGGCCGCATGTGGCGATGGCAATCCCTTTACTGATGGCGACTCCGCCGACGGTGATACCAGCCCTGGCTCGGTGTTTTTTGACAACGAGCAAAACGATGGCCTGGTTGCAAACAACGTCGTCTATGATGCCGGTACGGACACGTTGATCATCAACAACATTCCGTTTGACGACCCGCAAAACGAGTACATCCGCGTGACGAGCGAGGCGTTCGTCAACAGCGGCTTTGACGCATATGAGAGCGATCCGGCGCCCGGTTCGGCAGAACTGCAGTATTTTGCGATTTTCCGTCGCTCCGACAGCGGCAACAGCCAAGTGGCGTCGACAACATCCGCTGAATATATCGGGTTTGGCTTTGGCGGCGCGGGGGCACAACGCCTGGGTGCGGACCCCAGTTTGCCCCGCTCGGGTATCTACACGTACAACGGTGAATATGGCGCGGTGCGCACCGTGTTGAACTCGGTCGGGAACGGAGATCGGGTGGAGTACATCACCGGTGACGTGGAACTGGCGGCAGATTTCGGCGACTTTGACGATGTCGGGGCCGTGGGTGGCATTGTGCGCAACCGTATCTTGTACGACGACACAGGCACACAGATCGGGACCGTGGCTGGTATCATCTCGCTCGCCAACGGCGACATCGACTTTGATAATGGGGCGATCGAGAACACGACAGCCGTGCAGTTGGATGGCAGCGGAGCCCAAGTGGCAACCGGATCATGGGAAGGCGTCTTTGCCGGGCCGAATGGTGAAGAAATCGCCGGTATCGTCTTTGTCGAAGGGACCGATACGCGCGAAATTGGTGGCATCGTGGCCACGACGCCGTGACACCGTCCGGCGCTTGGCTTACGTCAGCGGTCGTACTTATCGGTTTCACCGCTTCGGTTCTGGCGCAGACGCAGACGCCAGCCCCCGTTCGAGCGATTGACGCGGCCAACACAACCGTTCTGTCACCGGATCAGGCGCGGGTCGCTGCGCGCAAACTGCTGGCAGTGGGTCATGCGAAGGCGGCACAAGATGTGCTCGAGGTGCTGGTCGCGCGCGATCCAGATGATGCTGTCAGTCATACCTTGCTGGCCCATGCACACCGCATGCAGGGCAATCACGATGCGGCAACACTTGCGGCGCGGACCGCGTGGCAAAAGGCCGATCAGGACCAGGTCAAATACGCCGCCGCCCTTGCAGCGGCGCAATCCCTCGCCAAAGACGACAAAGAGATGCGTGCGCAGATCTGGCTGCGCCGCGCGGCGCATGTCGCGCCAGATGATGCCCGCCGCGCGCGGGCGATCCGGGATTATCGCTTTGTTCGCGATACCAGCCCGTGGTCAACACGGTTTCGGTTTGGCATTACCCCGTCCGACAACGTGAACAATGCCCCAAGAGACAACACATACATCCTTGGCGGCCTCGTGTTTGTTGACGAAGACGCGGTGCCGCTGTCGGGCGTGGAAATCAACGCAGGCGCAGACTTGCGCTACAACTTCAACATCAGTCAGACCCAACGCGATTTTGTCGAATTGAGTTGGGACCAGACGCGGGTCGTTTTGACCGACGATAATGTTCCAGAAGACGTGTCGGCCTCCGACTTCACATACACCAAGCTTGAAACCACGCTGGGCCGGGACTGGCAAAGCAGTGCCGAGGCACCGCGGCGCACAGCGTCGCTGGGGTATGGGCGGATCTGGTATGGCGGCGAGCACCTGTCAGATGAGATCAGCCTCAGCTACCGGCAACGTCAAGCGCGCCCGGGCGGCTCGCACCTGTGGTGGCACGCCAAGGTGGGCTATGCGGATCGGCAGGACAATGACCTGAGGTCCGGCACGACCTCGGCGGTTGGGGTTGGCTGGCGCTTTCCCTTTGAGGGAGGCGCGCAGCTTGTGCTGAGTGCCGACGCGTCCAGCACCGACACTGACAGCAGCATCTCGGATCATGAATCTCTCGCACTGTCGACAAGCTATACTCTCGCCGCGCGACCCATGGGGGTCCTGACCACCTTTACCGGCCAAGCCAAGTTTCGCCGATACGATACCCCGGTCTATGGCGTTGATGCGCGATCTGACGATGAGTTCACGCTTTCGACATCCATGCTCTTCACGGGTTTTGACACCTACGGATTTGCTCCTAAGGTTACGGTGAGTGCCAACAGGACCAATTCCAACGTCAGCCTTTTCGAAACACAAAGCGTGGGGGTGAGCATCGGCTTTGAATCGGTCTTTTGAGGCTTCTTTAGAACGACAGGAGACGACAATGCCGCTGACCTACCTGCACACGATGGTGCGCGTCAAAGATCTTGATGCATCCATCGCGTTTTACAAGTTGCTCGGGATGGAAGAGACCCGGCGGATGGACAGCGAAGGCGGGCGGTTCACGCTTGTGTTCATGGCGCCGCCCGATCAGCCGGAATGCCCGGTCGAGCTGACCTACAACTGGGACGGGGACGACGGGCTGCCCAGCGACAGCCGCCATTTCGGGCACCTCGCCTACCGGGTCGACAATATCTACGACACCTGCCAGCACCTGATGGACAACGGCGTGACAATCAACCGGCCGCCCCGGGACGGCCACATGGCCTTTGTCCGCTCGCCCGACAATGTGTCGATCGAGCTGTTGCAGGCGGGCGACAACCTCGCCCCGGCAGAGCCTTGGGCCAGCATGGAAAACACAGGGCATTGGTAAGGGCGCTTGCCCTTCTCGCCGCTCTGGGCTGGGCGGGGCCAGCGGCGGCGTGCCGCCTGGCCCTGATCCTGGCGCTGGATGTGTCCTCCTCGGTGGATGCGCGCGAGGATGAATTGCAGCGTGGCGGCCTGGTTGCCGCGCTGACCGCGCCCGAGGTCATCTCGGCCTTTTTGTCCAATGACGAGCCGGTGGCGCTGTCGGTGTTCGAATGGTCTGGCCGCTACAATCAGGAGGTTGTGCTGGACTGGATCACCATCACCAGCCCCGCGGACCTGCAGCGTGCCGCCGATGTGGTCGCCGACAGCAAGCGGTCGCACAACGAGTTTCCGACAGCCATGGGTTACGCGCTTGGCTTTGCCTCCGAGATGTTCAAGAGCGCGCCCGCCTGCCGCGCCCGCACCATCGACATGGCCGGTGACGGGCAAAACAACGAAGGGTTCGGGCCAAAGGCGGCCTATCGCGAGTTTCCCTTGCGCGACGTGACGGTGAACGGGCTGGTGGTCAACGCGGCCGAATTCACCTCGGAAAGCCAGTTGATCCGCTACTATGAACGGCAGGTGCTCAAGGGGCCGACAGCCTTCCTCGAGGTGGCGCAGGGGTTCGAGGATTACGAGCGCGCCATGCGGCGCAAGCTGGAGCGCGAGGTGCTGCCGGCGCTGATCGGGATGGTGCACGGACAGGTTGGCCCGGGATGAAGTGGCTGGCGCTGGCCGTGGCGGTGACGGCAGGTGCAGCGGAGGCCGGCTGCCGCCAGGCGCTGGCGCTGGGGCTGGATGTGTCGGGGTCGGTGGATGCGCGCGAGTATCGCTTGCAGATCGACGGTTTGGCGGCGGCCTTGGGGTCGCCCCAGGTCTTTGATGCGCTGATGCAGATGCCGGGCACGCCGGTCGAGCTGATGGTGTATGAATGGAGCGGGCCGGAAGATCCTGCGGTGATCCTGCCCTGGACGGCGATCACGGGGCCGGGCGTGTTGCGCGCGGTGCAGGCGCAGATCCGCGCGACCGAGCGGCGGGCGGCCAGCCCCGGCACGGCCCTTGGCCTCGCGATGCGCGAGGGGTTGCGGCATCTGGACCAGCGGCAGGGCTGCTGGAAGCGCACGCTCGACATATCGGGCGACGGCAAATCGAACCTGGGTCCCCGGCCCCTGTTCGAACGCAAGGCGTTCGAGGGCACCGATGTCACCGTGAATGCGCTGGTGATCGGGGCCGACAGCCCCTCGATCGGCGATCTGCGGCAGGCAGAGGTGTCGGGTCTGAGCCGGTATTTCGAAGCCGAGGTGATCTGGGGCCACAACAGCTTTGTCGAGGTCGCGCTGGGGTTCGAGGATTACGCGGACGCGATGGCGCGCAAGCTGCGGCGCGAGTTGGAGGCGGTGATCATCGGGCGCGTTTTAGATCAGCGGTAGCACCAGCGTTCCGGCGATGAGGGCGATCAGCCCACCGGCCACCACTTCGACCACCGCGACGGCCCGCAGGGCCCCGGCCCCTTGCCAGTTGTCCAGCAGGGTCTGGCGCGCGCCAACGGCGGCAATGGCGACCAAGACGGTCACACTGGCGGTGCCAAGGCCCATGACCAGGGCGCCCGCAACGCCCGCCCACGGGATACCGAGGCCAAAGCAGAGGATCAGCAGGAACACCGCGCCGGTACAGGGCCGCATGGCGATGGCCCCCACGATGGCGGCGGCATCGCGCCAGGACGTAATGCTTTGCACCTGTTCGGCTGTGGGGGCGTGAGCATGGCCGCAGGTGTCGCACACGCCATCGGAATGGGCGTGCGCATGCTGTGCCGGTGCAGGTGCGGCGCGAGCCAGCCGCCGGACACCACGCAGGCACAGCCAGAGGCCGACAAGGCCAATGGCGATATAGCTTGCCGGGGCCAGCACGACCTCGGCCGCGCCGGTCATCTGCGCCCGGCCCCAGCCCAGCACCCACGCCCCGACCGTCACCAGCAGGATCGCCGCCAAGGCCTGCGCCACAGAGGACAGGATCGCCAAACCCGTGAGGCGCCGCGCGGTGATCCGCGCCGCAGCGCCATAGCCGCCGATCACCAGCTTGCCATGGCCGGGCCCAGCGGCGTGGAAAAACCCGTACGTAGCACAAAGGCCCATGAGCGTCAGCCACGCGCCGGGCTCTCCGGCGCGCACGGCGCGCAAACCGCCCGCAAGGGCGCGTTGCGCCTGTTCCTGACCGGCGCTCGCCCACCGGGACACATCCACCACGCCACCAAAGCCGAAGAGCCACACAAGCGTGGCTGCCAGGGCGGCCAGACCGGCGATCCTCAGGACGTGCATGAGATGGTCACCGTATCCGCAAAGGCTTCGCCGACCTCAGGATAGCTTTCTTCGACCTGGGCCGCGGGCGTTGCGTACAGCAACTCTTCGACCAGCGTGTAGGCCGCGTCGAGGTCGGCAGGCTGCACCTGCGCCTGGCAGGGGCCGTCCACAGTGATCTCACCGACAAGGCTGTAGGCGGTGTAAAACGTTGGATCATATGCCTTGACCACCAGCCCGTCCGCCTGGCCAGAGGCGGCGCGAAAATGGGTCGTCGTGATCAGCCCCGCCACGACTGATGTGCCACGCGGTTGCGGCGGGCCAAGCGCAACGGCGCCGTTGCCGCGCGTGGCATGCGTGTCGCCCTGGTACCCTTCCATCCAGTTCATGTCGAACCCGTCAAGCCGCGCCAACTCGTCCGCACGCAGTTGCCCGTCGCCATCTTCATCGAGGCCCATATCGGCCATCAGGAGGAGCGAATAGAAATCATCATATGTCCACGTGATCTCCACCCCTTCGAGCGTGCCTGCGGCGTCGACCACCACGCGCAGCTTCGTATCCACAAAAATATGTGGATGTGCACCGGCAAGACCGGGCAATAGGGCAACAGCGAGGATGGACAGGATGCGCATGTACCAGATGTAGCGAGGCGCCCTGCCCGGCTCAACCCCAACCCGCATGTCGCGGGGCCGGATCACGCATCGTTTGGCCGTTCTTTGCCTGCGCTCCGGTCAGGATGCGATTGCGTCGGGCCCTGGGTGCAGGGGGTGATGGATCACAGGTTGATTTCGCCAACCAGCCTGTCAGAGTGCGCGCGTGAGTGGTATTCGATTGCCCATTGCAGATGGACCAGAAAGGATTGGGACATGCCGGATCGGAACACTCAACTGCCCAGAACCGCAGCCTTTTTGACCGCCGCCTGCCTTGCCTCGGCAGGCTGGGCCAACCCGATCGACACGATCCGGCCCGACGCGCCCGCATTGGCGCCCTTTGGACCATACGCAATCGGCGTACGAACCGAAACGATCACACTGCCGGGCAGTATCGATGTGCTGAACATCGATGGCGACGGTGTACCGCTTTATGACCGTCCGCTGACGCTGGAAATCTGGTATCCGGCGGCGATCGGCACCGAGGCCGGGGGCCGGTACACCGCCACCTTGCGCGACGGGACGACCACCGCGACGCTCACAGGCCGCGCCGCGCGCGACGCAGATCCCGCGGCAGAGGGTCCGTTTCCGCTGGTGCTGCTCAGCCACGGATATCCCGGCAACCGCTACTTGATGAGCCATCTGGGCGAAAACCTCGCCTCCAAGGGCTATGTCGCCGTGGCCATCGATCACACCGACAGCACCTATGCCGATCAGGCCGCCTTCGGCTCGACCCTGCTGCACCGGCCTTTGGATCAGGATCAGGTGCTGGATTACATCGCAGGGCTCAGTGGCCCGCTGGGTGATATCGTGGACACCGACCGCACCGGCATCGTCGGCTATTCGATGGGCGGCTACGGGGCGCTGATCTTGGGTGGTGCCGGCGTGACCCAAGCCGCGACCGAGTTCAGTTGGGGCACCCCCAACCAGCTGCTGGCCGCACATCTGGCAGGCTCCGACAGTCACGAGGCGCTGATCGACCCGCGCGTCAAATGCGTCATCGCCATCGGCCCCTGGGGCTATAATGCGGGCATCTGGGACATGGACGGGCTCGCTGGCCTGCGCGTGCCCACGATGCTCATGGCAGGCAGCGCGGATGATGTCGCCGTCTACGATGCGATCCGCGGGATCTTCGACGGCGCCGTGGGCACCGAGCGGCACCTGCTGACCTTTGTCTATGCCAACCACAATGCCGCCGCCCCGATCCCCGCACCGATGGAAGCTTGGGAGCCGGTCGACAGTCTCGATTTCGTGCCCTTCGACCATTACGCCGACCCGGTCTGGGATACGGTGCGCATGAACAACATCGCCCAGCACTTCGCGACGGCGTTCCTTGATCTGCATCTCAAAGAGGTGGACAGCCAGCGCGCATACCTCGATCTGGTGCCCCGGTCCGAGGACGGTGTGGTGGCACTGGACGAAGCGGGCGCGCCCACTGACGACCACACCTATTGGCGCGGTTTCCCGCCCCGCACGGCCGCGGGCCTGCGCTTCGAAACCAAGCGCTCGGGCGAGTGATGCACGTCCAGACCGAAGTGCTGAACGGTCAGCGCTTTACGGTGCGGCGCTGGGGTGATCCGGCCCTGCCCAAGCTGTTGATGCTGCACGGGTTTCCCGAATACGGCGGCGCCTGGGCCGAGATGGCCGCGCGTCTGAGCCACCGCTTTCACTGCATCGCCCCCGATCAGCGCGGCTATGGGGCGAGCTATGCGCCGCCGGAGGTCAGCGCCTATGCGCTCTCGCATCTGGTGCGCGATGTGGCCGATCTGGCCAAGGGCGCGCCGGTGACGGTTCTGGGCCACGATTGGGGCGCATCGGTGGCCTATGGCCTTGCTGCGTCGCAGCCCGCGCTGGTGTCACGCCTGATCGTGGTGAACGGCGTCCACCCGGTGCCGTTCCAACGCGCGATGTGCGCAGGCGGGGCGCAGTCGGAGGCCTCGCAATACATCAACACCCTGCGCAGCGCAGGCTCCGAAAACCGTCTGGCAGCGGATGATTTCGCCCGCTTCATGACGCTCTTTTCGGCCAATATGGACACCCGCTGGCTCACCGGTGACGTGCTTGACGCACAAAAGGCGATCTGGCGGCAATCAGGCCTGCGCGGCATGATCCACTGGTACCGCGCCTCGCCGCTGATCGTGGCGGACCCCGGCGCCCCACGGCCTATGCCCGACCTGCCGGTCGCGCGGCTGCGCGTGCACTGCCCGCATCTGCTGATCTGGGGGATGGAGGATTCCGCGCTCTTGCCCCAATCGACCGAGGGGCTCGAGGACTTCGCCACCGACCTCACCCGCATCGAGGTCTCGGGCGCAGACCACTGGATTTGCCACCAGCGTCCCGATACCGTCGCGGGCGCCATCCTCGACTGGGTGCCGATCTAACCCCGTCTTTGTCCCCCAAAAATCCCGGGGGAGCCCGCAGGGCGGGGGCAGAGCCCCAAAATTCCCCCACGCCAAGGCACGCGCGCCCCTTCCCCGGCCCAGCCCCCTCTGGCATAGTGCGCAGCAACCAACAAAAAGAGCAGCTGCCATGAATGACCTCCTCCTCCCGGACGATGAGCCGTCGCGCAAGCGCGGTGCTTCGGACTATGACGCCTCCTCCATCCAGGTGCTGGAGGATATGGAACACGTCCGCCTGCGCCCCGGCATGTATATCGGCGGCAAGGATGACCGCGCGCTGCACCACATGGTGGCCGAGATCATCGACAACTCCATGGACGAGGCCGTTGCCGGCCACGCCACCTGGATCGAGGTCGAGCTGCACGACAACGGCCACGTCTCCGTGCGCGACAATGGGCGGGGCATTCCCACCGATCCGCACCCCAAGGATCCTGCGAAAAGCGCGCTCGAGATCATCTTTTGCACGCTGAACGCGGGCGGCAAGTTTTCCGGCGACAGTTACGAGACGTCCGGCGGCCTGCACGGCGTCGGCTCCTCCGTCGTCAACGCGCTGAGCGATCATCTGCGCGTCGAGGTGGCCCGCAACCGCGAGCTCTACGCGATGGAGTTCGCCCGCGGCGTGCCGCAGACCAAGCTGGACAAGATCGGCGCCGCCCCAAACCGGCGCGGCACAGCCGTCACCTTTCACCCGGACCCCGAGATCTTCGGCTCGCTCAAGCTCAAGCCCGCCCGCCTGTTCAAGATGGCGCGGTCCAAGGCCTACCTCTTCTCCGGGGTCGAGATCCGCTGGAAAACGGCCATCGCCGATGGCGACACGCCGACCGAGGCGACGTTCCATTTTCCCGGCGGGCTGTCGGATTACCTGAACGAGACGCTGACCGGCGCCTCGACCTACAGCGACAAACCCTTTGCCGGTTCGGTGTCGTTCGAGAAATTCCAGGCGCCCGGCAAGGTCGAATGGGCGATCAACTGGACCCCGTCGCGCGACGGCTTCATCCAAAGCTACTGCAACACGGTCCCCACGCCCGAGGGCGGCACGCACGAGGCGGGGTTCTGGGCGGCGATCCTCAAGGGGATCAAGGCCTATGGGGAACTTGCCAGCAACAAGAAGGCCGCGATGATCACCCGCGAGGATCTGGTGACCGGGGCCGGTGCGCTCGTGTCCTGCTTTATCCGCGAGCCGGAGTTTGTGGGCCAGACCAAGGACCGGCTGGCCACGGTCGACGCGCAACGGATGGTCGAAAACTCCGTCCGCGATCACTTCGACAACTGGCTGGCGGCGGATACGAAGTCGGCGGGCGCGATCCTCGACTTCCTCGTGCTGCGCGCCGAAGAGCGGATGCGGCGGCGGCAGGAAAAGGAAACCGCGCGCAAATCCGCCACGAAAAAGCTGCGCCTGCCCGGCAAGCTGGTCGATTGTTCGGCCACCGCCCGCGACGGCACCGAGCTGTTCATCGTCGAAGGGGATTCTGCGGGTGGATCGGCCAAGATGGCACGGGACCGCAAGACACAGGCGCTGTTGCCGCTCAGGGGCAAGATCCTGAACGTGCTGGGCGCGGCGTCCTCGAAACTGGGCTCAAACGCGGAAATCTCGGACCTGACGCAGGCGCTGGGTGTGGGGCTGGGGTCCAAGTTCAACGTGGACGACCTGCGCTATGACAAGATCATCATCATGACGGATGCGGATGTCGACGGCGCGCATATCGCGGCGCTGCTGATGACGTTCTTTTACACCCAAATGCGCCCCATGATCGACGCGGGCCACCTCTACCTCGCCTGCCCGCCGCTTTTTCGCCTGACGCAAGGGGCCAAGCGGGTCTATTGCCTGGACGAGCGCGAGCGGGACGCGTGGATGGAAAAGGGCTTGGGCGGCAAGGGCAAGATCGAAGTGAGCCGCTTCAAGGGTCTGGGCGAGATGGACGCCAAGGACCTCAAAGAGACCACGATGATGCCGGAGACCCGCAAGCTGATCCGCGTGTCGATTGACGAGGACGAGCCGGGGCAGACCGGGGACCTCGTGGAGCGGCTGATGGGCAAAAAACCGGAGCTAAGGTTTCAGTATATTCAGGAGAATGCTAGGTTTGTTGAGGAGTTGGATGTTTGAGTGGTGAAAACTCAGTTGATATGGTGGCAACAACACCTCATTGGACCGAGTACGTGTCCTCGCCCAGACCCTTGAAGCGGCTCACTTCGATCTTGCCCTTGCCGCCCAAGCCC
>JBCBHM010000020.1:0-53366 GCA_038525585.1 Pseudomonadota bacterium | reverse complement strand
CAACCATCGACGGGGGCACACTGACGCTGCAGGGCGAAGTGCTGCGCCCCGACGGCTCCGACGCGCTGTCGGGGAGCCGTTCGGGCGCCATCGCGGACGGCCCGGACATGGGCACGGACCTGGCACGGGACCTGTTGCAGCGCGCGGGCAAAGGCTTTTTCGACTGGCACTGATCGCCTTCTGGCGCGGAGCACCGCAATGGACGCCCCGTCTTGACGCGACCGCCACAGCGGGCGCAGGCTGAGCCCATGTCAGACCCACGCGCGGATTTGCCAACCCACCGGGTGGAAAACCAACCGCCCGAGCCCCAGGATCGCGACCTGTGGGCCAGCGACCCGGTGCTGCGCAGTGCTGTCGCGCAACCCGGCGGCCTTGCCCGCTACGGTGCAACCCTTGGCCGTGCCGAGACCCGAGCCCAGGGGCGGCAGGCCAACAGACACGGCCCCGAACTCCGGCTGTTTGACACCGGTGGGCGGCGGCTGGATGAGGTCGCATTCCATCCGGCCTACCACCAGATGATGACGCTCAGCCAAGAGGCGGGCTACGCCGCGACCGCCTGGGCCGGGGGCAGCCATTTGGAACATGCCGCGATGGTGTACCTCGCCAGTCAGGTGGAGCCGGGGCATTGCTGCCCGCTCACCATGACGTACGCCGCGGTGCCAGCGCTCGCCGCTGATCCCGACCTGGCCGCCCGCTGGACGCCCAAGCTGACGGCGCGCGCCTACGACCCCCGCACCTTGCCCATCGATGCAAAGAGTGCCGCGACAGTCGGCATGGCAATGACCGAAAAACAGGGCGGATCGGACGTGCGCGCCAACACCACGACAGCCCAGCAGGATGGCGCGCGGTGGCGGCTCAGGGGCCACAAGTGGTTTTGCTCGGCGCCCATGTCGGACGGGTTCCTCACGCTGGCGCAGGCCCCTGCGGGGCTTACCTGCTTTCTGGTGCCCCGCTGGCTCGACGGTGAGCGGAACGCGATCCATCTGATGCGGCTGAAGAACAAGCTGGGCAACACCGCGAATGCGTCAGCCGAAATCGAGTACCACAATGCCCTCGCATATCAGCTGGGCGAGCCAGGCCGCGGCGTGCAAACGATCATCGAGATGGTGCATCACACCCGGCTCGATACCGCGATCGCCCCCGCGGGGATCATGCGCGGCGCGCTGACAGAGGCGATGCATTGGGTGCGCCACCGCAACGCCTTTCAACGGCGGCTGATCGACCAGCCGCTGATGCGCGCCGTGCTGGCCGACCTGATGCTGGATTGGGAAGGGGCGACGCGGCTGGGCCTGCATGTTGCCGCAGCCTTTGACCGGACCGGGCAAGAAGACCGCGCCTATGCCCGCATCGCGGTGGCTCTGGCCAAGTTCCTCAACAACAAGCTCTGCCCGCGTGTCACCTACGAGGCGATGGAGGCGCTGGGTGGCATGGGGTACATCGAAGACACGCCCATGCCGCTTTACTACCGCGAGGCGCCGCTGAACGGGATCTGGGAAGGGTCGGGAAACGTCATCTGCCTGGACATCCTGCGGACGCTGGCGCGCGAACCCGGCGCGCGCGAAACGCTTGATGCCCAACTGGACGCGGTTGCAGGCACCGACCGACGCTACGACGCAGCGCTCGACCAGCACCGCGACACGTGGCGCGGCGTGCCGGACGAAGCCGATGCGCGTCGCTATGCCGAACGGACCGCCCTGCTCCTGACCGCATCCGTCTTGCTGGCCGACGCGTCACACCCCGTCGCGGACGGGTTCATCGGATCCCGGATTGCCGAGGCGCGCGGCCACATCGCCGGAACCACACCCAATCTCGACACGGCTGCGATCCTGAACGGGTTCGACGGCTAGACCCACTTGGCCAAGGGCGGCAGGCTCATCAGCACCGCGTTGGCGTCATGCCCGGTCTCGAGGCCGAACTTCGTCCCCCGGTCGTAGACCAGGTTGTACTCGGCATAGAGCCCCCGGTGCACTAGCTGTGCATCCTTGTCCGCATCGTCCCAGTCCTGCACGCGCCGCTTTTCGACCAGCGGCACATAGGCCGGCAGGAAGGCCCGCCCGATATCCTGGGTGAGGGCAAAGTCCGCCTCCCAATCGCCGGTGCAGTGATCGTCCATGAAGATCCCGCCGACCCCGCGCGCACGCTTGCGGTGCGGGATATAGAAATACTCATCCGCCCAGGCCTTGAGCCGCGGATAGAAATCGGCGCCGTGCGGGTCCAGATGCGCCTGTTGCTGGCCGTGGAAATGGGCCGTGTCCGCGTCGTATTCGATGCAGGGGTTCAGGTCGGACCCGCCCCCGAACCACCAGGCATGCGGTGTCCAGAACATACGCGTATTCATATGCACAGCCGGGCAATGCGGGTTCTGCATATGCGCGACCAGCGAAATGCCGGAGGCCCAGAACCGCGGATCATCTTTCATCCCCGGCAGGCCCTTGCGCGCCATCATCGCCGCCTGCGCCCGATCGCCCAACGTGCCATAGACGGTGGACACATTCACGCCGACCTTCTCGAACACGCGCCCCCCGCGCATGACACTCATCAGGCCGCCGCCCGCGTCCGAACCGTCTTCTGCCGTACGCTTGGTTTCGCTGACCTCGAACCGGCCCACAGCCGCTTGCGCCATCGGCCCGGCGGCGTGGCTGTCCTCCAACCCTTCAAATGCGGCGACAATATCATCGCGCAATTGGCGGAACCACGCGGCGGCGCGGGTCTTTTGAGTGTCGAACTGTTCGGTCATGCGCGCTGTCCTGTTTGGTTGACAGATTTTAACGCGAGATCCCGCACGACGCCAAGCCCCAACACGCCGCATCCCCTGCTTCATCTTGCAAAATAAACCGCCCCCGGAGGGTCGTTCCGCCGCCCGCGCCGTGACATGAACCTAATGCGCCGGTGCATCCACGGGATCCAGCAGGCTGCGCCCACCATCCACGGTCAGCACCTCGCCCGTCACAAATCCTGACCCGTCAGAGGCGAGGAACTGCACCGCATCCACCAACTCGGTCGGGGCCGCGATCCGGTGCAATGGGGTCTGCGTTTCAATCTCTTCGCGCCACTCGGGATGGTCCCCGATCGAAGACTGCAGTGACGCCGACATAACCGACCCAAAGGCCACAGCGTTCACCCGGATCCGCTCGGGCGCCAGGGCAAGCGCCATGGACCGCGTCATTTGCTCGAGCCCGGCCGAGGCAATGGAATAGCCCAGCAGTTCGGGTCGCGACTGGTGCGCGGCGATCGAGCTGAGGTTGACGATCGAGCCCACGCACATCGCCTCCGTATTCCCCTCGGCCTGTTTGATCATCCGCCGGGCCACCTGCTGGGTGAGGCGGATCGCTGTCATCAGGTTCTGCTCCAACAGAACCTCGACACTTGTGTCTTCGGGGTTGAGCGCATCGGTATGCATCACCTGGCGCGAGGCATTCACCAGGATGTCCACCTGATCGAAAGCATCGATCGTGGCCGAAACAAGGTTGGCAATCGTCAGGCGCTGCCGCAAATCCCCGGCGAAATAGCGGATGTTGCCCTCTTCGGCGACGTCGCCCAACTCATCCGCCAGCTTTTTCTCGTCCATGTCGGCGCACATGACGTTTGCGCCTCGGTCGGCAAAATGCCGGGCGATGGCCAGGCCGATCCCGTTGGCCGCGCCTGTCACGATGGCCGTTCTGCCGTTGATGGAAAATGACATGGCGCTATCCCTTGTTGCGCTTGGGCCGTTCGGCCCGCACCAGTTTGAACCGCGCATCGCCGTCCAGATCAACCACTTTGGCAAAGCTCTGGGCCAGCGCGTCCTCATAGGGCAGGTGCCGATTGGCCACCATCCAAAGCGCACCGTGCGGCCGCAGGATGCGGGCCGCATTTGCGATGAACGCCCGGCCCAGGCCCGGATCAGCGGCGCGCGTCTTGTGAAATGGCGGGTTCATGACGACCGCATCCACCTTTTCGGGCGGGCTCCACGTCGTTGCATCGGCCCAGTGAAACTGCGCGCGCGGATCGGTGACATTGTGGCGCGCGCATTGCAGCGCCATGTCGTGCGCCTCGACCAAATGGACCGCATCGATCCTGCGCGTGAGGATATGCGCCGACAAATACCCCCACCCGGCACCCAGATCGGCCACGCTGCCCACCAGTGCCTCTGGCAAAGCCTCCGCCAACAGGGCCGAGGCCGGATCGACCCCGTCGGCCGAAAACACGCCCGGCGCAGTCCAAAATCCGCCGGCGTGCAACTCCGGCCCGGCATGCCAATCGGTCAGGTCCGCAGCACCGTCGATCCAGTAAATCTTGCCATGCGCCTTCGAAATCGGCGCGCTCAACTCACAGCGCTGGCGCAGCGCCTTGAGCATGGAATCCGCCCCGTCGGTCTTTTGCCCATCGACGATGACCGGCCCGTCGGTCTGCGCCATGGCGCGCGCCACCAGTGCCTGCGCCTCGGCCCGCGCGCGGGTCAAACACACAAGCGACGCCGCAAACCGGCCGTCCGGCAACTCGGCAGATGTCGGATACCCGCGCGCGGCAAAGGTCTCGCAGACGGTTACAAGGGGTGAGATGACGTGAACACGGTCCTTGGGCAGTGCCGACAGGTCAGCGTCCTGCGAAGGATGCAACACGGCCAAGGGGCCATTCTCCGGAAGCGCAAGCGCATCCAGAGCCAAAGGCAATCGGGCCCCGATCACCTTACTCTTCTTTCTCCATGGTGCATTGCAGCGGGTGCTGGTGACGGCGTGCGTAATCCATCACCTGCGCCACCTTGGTCTCTGCGATCTCGTGGCTGAACACACCCACGACCGCGAGACCCTTTTTGTGGACGGTCAGCATCAGCTCGAACGCCTGCGCGTGGTTGAGGCCAAAGAACCGTTCCAACACGTGCACGACAAATTCCATCGGGGTATAGTCGTCGTTCAGCAGCATCACCTTATACAGCGGCGGCCGCTTGGTCTTGGGCTTGATCTCGGTGACGACGGTCGTGTCGCCGTCATCGTCCTGCTTGTCTGCCATCATCTGCCAAACAGAGTGCATCTGCGCCTCTTGATCCGGGAATCCACTGGAGTGTCTTGGGCTTTGCTATATAACGCCTCTGTCGATTTAGAAAAGGGAAAGCGCGCGTCATGTCGCAGGGTGGCTCATCCACAGGTGCGTTGCCCGACGCCTTGCGCTGCATCGCCTTCGACGCGGACGATACGCTGTGGCACAACGAACGTTACTTTCGGCTGACACAACAACGATTTGCCGATCTGCTCGCCCCGCACACGGATACGCCTGATCTCGACGCCGGTCTGATGGCCGCCGAACGGCGCAACCTGGGCCATTACGGTTTCGGGATCAAAGGTTTTGTCCTGTCCATGATCGAAACCGCGCTCGAGGTGACTGAAAACGCGGTTCCCGGCGCAGTCATCTCCGAACTGATCGCGGCAGGGCAAGAGATGCTGCAGCACCCGATCGATCTGCTGCCCCACGCACACGAGGCGGTGCATGCGGCCAAGGCCCGCGCGCCGGTTGTCCTGATCACCAAGGGCGATTTGCTGGATCAGGAGCGGAAGCTGGCGCAGTCGGGCCTCGGCGACCTTTTTGACGGGGTAGAGGTCGTGTCGGACAAGGTGCCCGACATCTACACGCGTGTCTTTGCCCCGCTCGCCGGAACCGCCAGCGGCGTGATGATCGGCAATTCGATGAAATCGGATGTGCGCCCGATGATTGAGGCGGGTGGATACGGCGTGCACGTGCCCCATGACCTGCAATGGGATTTCGAGGCCGCACAGGCGCCTGTCGATCATCCGCGCTTTCGCGCCATCACCGATTTGGGCGCACTGCCCGCGTTGCTGGGCTGACAGGCGGTCGGCCGCCACATTCCCGCCACAATCGCCGGTATAGCGGCGCGCATCCGGGCAGCCGCTACATGTTGGAATGCCGCTGCGCAGAAAAACGGAATCGTGAGGTGCATCAAGGCTTTATCGATTTCAGCGTTTATGCTAGCGTCTCGTCATAACAAAACGGTCAGTCGAATAATCGGCGGCCAGAGGCAGACATAGGCAGGTTTATCGTGAAGGTTCGGCGCACACAGCCGGCCCGTATTGGGCTGTTCGTTTTCGCGGCACTGTGGATGTTCATCATCCTCCCGGCATCCGTCATGGCGGCACCCTATGCCGCGATGGTGATGGATGCGCGCACGGGGGAGGTTTTGCACTCGCGCAATGCAGACACCCGGCTGCACCCCGCATCGCTGACCAAGATGATGACGCTTTATATCGCATTCCAAGCGGTGGAACGGGGCGAGATCTCGCTCGACACCAAGGTCAAGATTTCCAAGTTCGCCGCGTCCGAGCCGCCCTCGAAACTTGGCCTCAAGCCCGGCCAGCGCATCGCGTTGCGCTACCTCATCCGGGCGGCGGCCGTGAAATCGGCCAATGACGCCGCCACCGCCATCGGCGAGGCGATCTCCGGCTCCGAAGCGGCCTTTGCCCGGCGCATGAACCGGACGGCCAAGTCGCTGGGCATGACGCGCACCACGTTCAAGAATGCACACGGGCTCACGGAATCGGGCCACATGTCGACCGCGCGCGACATGACCCTGCTCGGGCGGCACGTGCTTTACGACTATCCCGAATACTACAACCTCTTCTCGCGGACGACGACCCATGCCGGCGTGCGCGAAGTGGCCAACACAAACCGACGCCTGCTGGCCAACTACCGTGGCGCCGACGGCATCAAGACGGGCTACACCCGCGCCGCAGGCTTCAACCTTGTTGCCAGCGCCGAGCGCGGAAACGAGCGCATCATCGCAACCGTTTTTGGTGGCAAGTCGACGGCATCGCGCAATGCGCGGGTGGCCGAACTGCTCGACATGGGCTTTCGCCGCGCGCCCAGCCGCGCGCCCCTGCGCAAACCGCAAAAGCCCGGCTATGTGCCTGATGACGGCCCTGTCATTGTCGCAGGCAACAACACGGCGCCCGCAGGCGCGGGCAAAATCATCCGCCTGACCGGTGCGGTGAAAACGTCGCTTCGCCCGCAGTTGCGGCCCGGCGCTGCGACACCACCGGTCCTCGTGGCCGAGGCGTCAAGCGACGAACCGGCGGTTCAGGCAAACGATATTCTGACAGCGCTCGAAGTGGCTCAAGCCGCAGCGCCACCCGCACCGACCCCGATCGTCATCCCCATGAAACGCCCCTCGGCACGGCCCAACGGTGTGGTGCTGGCCCGCGCCGAACCAGAGGTGGTCACCCGTCTGTCAACCTCGGGCGGGCGGCACTGGGGCGTGAATGTCGGTCGCTATCCAAGCCGCTACAAGGCCGAAAAGGTCCTGCTGCAAACCGCTCTGACCGAAATGTCATCCCTTGACGGCTCGCTGCGCAAGGTCGTGCGCAAACCGCAAGGCTTTGACGCCAACTTCATGGGGCTCACCCGCGAAGGGGCCGACCTCGCCTGCCGCCGGTTGCAGGCCCGCAATGTCACCTGCTTTACCATCGGCCCGCAATCCTAGGCGACTGCGGGACGGTGGGCGGGGCGTCTTTGGGGTTGCCGGGCGCAGCCCGGCGGCGCCAAACAGCGTCCGCACGCCGTCACGGCTTGGGTCGGTCATCCCAGGTTTCATCCAGGATCCGACGGCTGTCTCCCTCAGGATCCTCGTACTGACGGCTCCGCAGCGTATACAGAAATCCGATCAATCCGACCGCACCCAGCATCAGGGACACCGGGATCAGATAGGCCAGAACATTCATCGCCACATCCCCCGCATCGCGTTCAGGGATACGGTAATGGACGAGGCCGACATGGCCAAGGCCGCGATCAATGGCGTTGCCAACCCCGCCACGGCCAGAGGCATGGCAATAACATTGTAAATCGTGGCGATCCGGAAATTCTCCGTGATCCGGCGCCGGGCCGCACGCGCGCAGCGCAGTGCCTCGGGCAATGCGTCGAACCGCGTGCCAAGCAGCACCATGTCCGACGCAACCCGTGCCGCATCGAGCGCCGAGGCCGGGGACAGGCTCACATGGGCCGCCGCAAGCGCGCCGGTGTCATTCAACCCGTCGCCGACCATGAGAACACGCCGCCCACCCGCGTGCAGCGCCGCGATCCGCGCCACCTTGCCCTCCGGCAGACATCCCCCATGCGCCCGTTCAATGCCCGCGGCACGCGCCGTTGCCGATACCGCGGCCTCCCGGTCGCCCGACATCATCTCGATGTCGAGCCCGGCGTCGCGCAACGCCGCAATCGTCTCTCGCACGCCCGGGCGCAGCGTATCGGCAAAGCGGATGCGATGGGCGGCACCGTTGCCCAGCTGCACCCAGGTACACAAGCCCGCATGCCCGTCATCCGCAGGCCCGGCCCAGCCCGCACGACCCAAACGCACGCGCATGCCGTTCCAAGTTCCTTCAGTGCCATACCCAGGCACCTCGCGGACGTGCCCGACCCGCGCCGCCGCGCCGCCCTGCCCCGCAATCGCCACGGACAGCGGGTGCGTCGATCCGCGCGCCAGGGCCAGCGCGACGCAGCGCGCCTCTTCGGGCACATTGTCCCAATCAAGCACCTGCGGCACGCCTTCGGTCAGCGTGCCCGTCTTGTCAAAGACAACCGTGTCGACCTCCGCCAACCGCTCCAGGGCGGTCGCACTTTTGATCAAGACCCCGCGCCGGAACAACGCGCCGGAGGCGGCCGTCGTCACCGCAGGCACGGCAAGACCCAACGCGCAGGGGCAGGTGATGATCAGCACCGCCGCAGCGATGTTCAGCGCGACGCGCATGTCACCGGTCCAAAGCATCCAGCCCGCCCAGGCCAGCGCCGCAAGGATATGCACCCCCGGCGCATAAAGTGCTGCCGCGTTGTCGGCGAGCGGGGTGTAGCGGGCGCGCCCGGCCTCCGCCACGGCCACCAGATCCGCGAGCCGGTGCAGCGCGGTATCGCGCCCCACCGCCGTGGCCTCGATGGTCAGCGGGCCGCTCAGGACCGTCTCCCCCGCCGCCACGGTACTGCCCGCTGCGGCGGGCATTGGGATGGTCTCGCCGGTCAGCATCGACCGGTCCAGCTCTGCCGCGCCGTCGCGCACGATGCCATCCACAGGAATACGACCGCCCGCGCGCACCAGAATGGTGTCGCCGACGGAGAGGTCCGCCACCGGCACCTCCAGCGGCACACCGCCAATGATGCGCGTCGCGCGCGGCACCTCCAGTGCCGTCAGCTCCTCTGCCGCAGATCGTGCGGCCGCACGGGTGCGAAACTCCAGATACCGACCGGCCAACAGGAAAAAGCACAATGTGATCGCAGCATCGAAATAGGCGTGATGGCCCGACAGGGCCGTTTCCCACAGAGATGTGCCAAGCGCCAAAAGGATCGCCAGCGCAATCGGCACATCCATCGACAGCCGCCGCGCCGACAACGCGCGCCACGCCCCGGCAAAAAACGGTTGGCCACAGAACGCCACCGCAGGCAGGGCGATGGCCGCGGAAATCCAGTGGAACATGTCGCGCGTCGCATCCGTCGCACCGGACCAGACAGCCACCGACAGCAACATCACGTTCATCGCCGCAAACCCTGCCACGGCCAGGCGCATCAACAGCGCGCGCCCCGCCGCCTCCGTCGCCTTGCTTTGCAAAGCCGTCGGGTCGAGCGGGTGTGCCACGACACCCGCGCTGGCCAGTGTGGCAACCAGTGCGTCCGCATCCACATCGCCGACGGGGGTCACGTAGGCACGTTTCAAGGTCAGGTTCACACGCGCACGCGCCACGTCTGCACGGTCCATCAGCGCCGCTTCGGCGCTGCGGATACAGGTGTGGCAGTGGATGTCGGGCAATGACAGCAGGATGTCGTCGGGCTGCGCCACGGGCACAACCGTCTCTGCCGGGACGGCAGCACAACCGGGACAGGCCATGGGCCGGGGATCGGGAACCGCCGTCATGACCGGGTCAGCCTTTCACGAACAACGGAATGCGCTGTTCGAACAGCGTCCCGTCCACGGCAACCGCAGACAGGCGCACCTGCCAGTGCCCGGCGCCCAGATCCAGCGGCGCGCGCCATGCGCCGCCGTCGAATACCAGCTCGGGCGTCACGTCCGCCGCCACATGGGTCGTTCGCCCCACGGTCACGTCTATCGTGGTGACCGCGGCGGGCAGTGCCTGCGCATCGGTCAGGCGCACCTCGAACGCGCCGCGCTCATAGGCGGCGGCGGCCTCCCAGCCCAGCGCCTCCTGCGCGTTGCGCTTGGCCTCGAACTGTTGGCTGGCAACGTAGGAATTGCCGACCACCAGCCCCGGAAAGGTTGCCACCGCGTTGAAGGCAAGCGTCAGGTTCACCGCGATGATGATGCTGAAGCCAAAGCAGAACATGGCCGCCACGTGCCAGCCCTTGAGTTCGCGGATCATTCTGTGTTCCTCCCGTTGAATGTCGTGTCGCGATAGGCGCGGTCGCCGCCGCCCAGCGCCTCGACCCAGATGCGCACCTCGCTGCTGGCGCGTTCCGCAGGGGCGGCACCGGCTGGTGCTACTAGGTAAACCCGTTGCAGATATGTTGAATCGGCCGGCACAGCGATGGATTGATAGGCCGTGCCCTCGAGCTGCACCCGGATCGCCGGATCGCCCTTGGCGGTGATGCGCATGGTTTGCGCCTCGGCCGTCTTGTTGCGCAGGCGCACGTCGTAGACGTTGCGCACCGACCCGTCCGACAGGGTGATGAACGTGGGGTTGCGGACCGGCGCCACCGTCAGTTCCACATCCGACCGGATGAACAGCGCAAAGACGAGGCCAAAGCCCACGAGCGCCCAGAGCACCGTGTAAAGGACGGTGCGCGTGCGCAGCACGTGGCTCCAGATCGGTTTGGGGGCCTTGCCGGAACGCTCGGCCTCTTCGTCGGTCAACGCCATATAGTCGATCAGGCCGCGCGGCTTGCCGATTTTGTCCATGATGTCATCGCATGCATCGATGCAAAGCGCGCAGGTGATGCATTCCAGCTGTTGCCCGTCGCGGATGTCGATGCCCGCCGGACACACGTTGACGCAGGCCATGCAGTCGATGCAGTCGCCCTGGCTTTCACCCTCGGGCACGCGGTGCTTGCGCGGCTCACCGCGCCATGCGCGATAGCCGACGGTCAACGTATCCTCGTCCATCATTGCCGCCTGAATGCGCGGCCACGGGCAGGCATAGTTGCAGATCTGTTCGCGCGCAAACCCGCCGAACAGGAACGTGGTGCCGGTCAGGATCGCCATCGTGGTGTAAGCCACGGGATGCGCGTTCAGCGTCACCAGATCGTGCAGCAACGTCGGCGCATCGGCAAAGTAGAACACCCAAGCGCCCCCGGTCGCCAGCCCGATCACCAACCAGATCACCCATTTGGTCATGCGCAGGCGCGCCTTGCGCAGGTCCCACTTCTTTTGCCTGTGCAGGCGCAGGCGGGCGTTGCGGTCGCCCTCGACCCAGCGTTCGACCGCGATGAACAGATCGGTCCAAACCGTCTGCGGGCAGGCATAGCCGCACCAGACACGGCCCAGCGCCGAGGTGAACAGGAACAGGCCCAGCCCCGCCATGATCAGCAGGCCCGCGACAAAGTAGAACTCGTGCGGCCAGATCTCGATCCAGAAAAAGTAGAACCGCCGGTTGGCCAGGTCGAGCAATACGGCCTGATCCGGCAGCGCCTCGCCCCGGTCCCAACGGATCCATGGCACGAGGTAGTAGATGCCCAGCGTCACCAGCATGATCCACCATTTGAGCGTGCGAAACTTACCCGACACCCGCTTGGGGAAAATCGGCTCGCGCGCGGCGTAAAGGCTCGGGGCGGGTGTGCTGTCGGACACGTAAGGAAACCTTGGTCAGGATATCTGACCTCCGTTCTCGCAGCACCGCCGTGCAAGCGCTTTGACTCAGGTCAAGTTTTGGGCCGCACGGCGGATCCATTTCACAAAGGCGCGCAGCGGCGGTCGCTGCGCACCGGGGCGGGTGACCAGGTGGTATCCCGCGCCCGCCTGATCCTCTTCTTCGAGCACGACAAGGCGGCCGGCCCGAATGTCCGCCTCGACGAACAAGCGGACCGTCACGGCAAGGCCCTGCCCGTCCCGCGCGCCGTCGATCAACAGGTTGCCCGGCACCTGGGTCAGCGGGCCTTGCACGCCCTCGGCAATGCCGCGCTTGCGCAGCCAACTGGTGCTTTCGGTGATCCCGATCTCTTCGAGCCAGGGCAGCTTGCTGAGGGCCAGGGCCGATGACGTATCGCGCCCGTCGATCAGGCAGGGGGCCGCGACGATCACCATCGGCGTGGCGATCAACAGCTCATCCGCGACGCCGGGCCAGCCACCCAGGCCATAGCGAATGGTTAGATCCACGTCCCCCGTCGCAGGTTTCACCAGATCCGAGGTCGGATTGAGCATGATGTTGATGCCGGGATGGGCCGCGCGAAACTCGGGCAAACGGGGCATGAGCCACGCTGCGGCAAAACTGGGCGTGGGCGAGATGTGCAAGGGGCGCGCCGCCTCCGCCCCGGTGATCAGCGCAACGGCACGGGCAATGGCGCCAAAGCCGTCGCTGCAGCCCTGGGCCAGGATCTCGCCATCGGGCGTCAAACGCATGGCACGGCCCGACCGATCCAACAGCGTGACACCCAGATGCACCTCGAGCCCGCGCAGTTGCTGGCTGATCGCGGCATGGCTGACGCCAAGCGCGTCACCCGCAGCGGTCACGTTCCCTTCCTCGACAAAAGCGTGGAAGGCGCGCAGGGCAGCGAGCGGAGGCATATCGCGCCAGTTCATATGTCATCCAGACTTACATGATGCAATTCCTATTGAGTCGCATGAATTGTGGAAAAGCTCAATATGGATGGCAGAACACAGCTTCAGGAGATCAAGCCAATGTTTGACATCTATGCCAGAACTTTCATGACTGCGACCCGCAACCGGCACATCGAACGCCCCTGCATCCCGGTCAAGCCCGCCACCCGCCGCGGCTGGTTGGGCCGTCAGACGCGCTGCATCAACCTCGACAAGCTGTGATGCGCATCACCCTCGCCACGCCACGTGTTGATACGATCAAATGGGCCGCCTCGGTGGCCCAGATCGCAGGCTATGCCGCTACGGCGGCCGGGGCGAAGCCCTGGAACATCTACTGCTTTCTGTTCGGCATCCTGGGTTGGTTCATCGTCGGTGTGCAGTGGAACGACCGGGCAATCATGTTGATCCACGTCGTCGCGCTCGCCGCGATGGTCGGCGGTCTGATCGCCACATGACAAGACGCGGACGGGGTTGCCCGTCCGCGTCGCCACAGCCTCTCATGTGCAGCGGTTACTGCCCACCTCCCCGGCTGTGGACGTAGAGCGCGACGGCACGCACCTCGGCCTCGCTCAGGCGGCCCTGCCACGGGGGCATGACGCCAAAGCGGCTGTAGGTCACCGTCTCGATCAACGTCTCGGTGTCACCACCATAAAGCCAGATGGCATCGGCGAGGTTCGGTGCACCCTGGTAGATGTCGCCCAACCCCTCATCGCCATGGCACGCCGCACAATTGTCGAGGAACAGCTCTTCGCCCGCCGCGGCCAGTGTCGCATCATCCGGCGTGCCGGACAGCGATTTGACGTATTGCACGACCGACAGGATTTCCTCTTCTTCGAAGATCTCGCCATAGGCCGGCATCTGGGAATAGCGGCTGTCGAGGTCTTCCTCGTTTCGGATGCCGTGGGCGATGGTCAGGTGGATGTCCTCGATGGTCCCGCCCCACAACCAGTCATCGTCAAGCAGGTTGGGATAGCCCGAGGCCTGCACGCCCGCCCCGCCCGAACCGTGGCACTGCGCGCACCAGGTGCGGAACACCGCCGCACCGGATGAGGTCGCGTATTGCATCAGCTCGGGGTTGGCACTCACCTCGGTCAGTTCGGTCTCGACCAGACGCGCGTTGATCGGGCCGTTGGCCGCTTCGACGGCGGCGATGTCGATGGCGACCTCGGCCCGCGTCGAATAGCCCAGCACACCGGCCGTCGCCTTGTTGATCATCGGCCATGCCGGATACGCGATGGTATAGCCGATGCCCCAGATGATGGTCAGGTAAAAGCACCACAGCCACCAGCGCGGCAGCGGATTGTTCAACTCCTTGATGCCATCCCACTCGTGACCGGTATTGCCGATTTCCTTGTCGTGTTCGGTTTCTTCACTCATGACCGGTCCTCCTCTGGACCTATGGGCGCGTCGTCGTGCCGGAACGGGATTCTGGAGGTGTCGCGATACGTTTCGCTCGCCCCGGGGCGCATCACCCAAAAGAAGACCCCGACAAAGATCGAGAACAGCACCAGAAGCATCCAACTGTCGGCGAATTCACGCAGCAGGCTGTAGGTTTCCATGATCTCTCCTCCTCTCAGCGGCTGGCATCGGCGACAAAGGTCGAAAAATCGACCAGCGTGCCCAGCATTTGCATGTAAGCAATCAACGCGTCGGCCTCGGACACGCCGGGCTGGCCATCGAAATTGCGCACCTGCGCACCCGGATACCGTTCCAGCACCCCGTCAAAGTCACTGTCGGGATCGGCCTGCGCCATGAAATCCGCGCGCGCGTTTTCGATCATCTCGTCGGTGTAAGGCACGCCGACAAAGCGGTGCGTGGCCAGCAACTCGCCGATATACTCACCGTCGATCTGCGTCCGTTCGAGGAAATCGTATTTCGGCATGACCGATTCCGGCACCACCGCCTGCGGGTTGCGCAAGTGCACCAGGTGCCAGTCATCCGAATAGCGACCGCCGACGCGGGCAAGGTCGGGCCCCGTCCGCTTGGAGCCCCACTGGAACGGGTGGTCGTACATCGATTCCGCCGCGAGCGAGTAGTGGCCATAGCGCTCGACCTCGTCCCGCATGGGGCGGATCATCTGGCTGTGGCAGACATAGCAGCCTTCGCGCAGGTAGATGTCGCGGCCGGCCAGCTCAAGCGGGCTGTACGGCCGGACCCCCTCGACCTCTTCGATGGTATTCTCGAGGTAAAAGAGCGGGGTGATCTGCACGAGCCCCCCGATCGTGACCACCAGAAAGCTGAAGACCAGCAAGAGGGTGGCATTGCGTTCGAGGATCTGGTGCCGGTCCAGGATGGACTTGCGCCGGGGCCTCTCGCCCAGGCCGGTGGCACCGGTGGGCATTGGGGGTTTCTTGTCGTCTTGTGACATCTGTCCCTCCTTCATTCGGCAGGGACGGCTGTGGGCAGCGGCGCCTTGGCCGGTGCTGCTTTCACAGTCATCCAGAGGTTATAACACATGACCAGCGCACCGGCGAGGAACAGGACCCCGCCCAGACCGCGGACCACATACATCGGGAACTTGGCGCTCACCGTGTCGGCAAAGGCGTTCACGAGGAAACCGTTGGCGTCCACTTCGCGCCACATCAGCCCTTCCATGATGCCGGTCACCCACATCGAGGCCGCGTAAAGAACGATGCCGATGGTGGCGAGCCAGAAGTGCCAGCTGACCAGCTTGAGCGAGTAGAGCCCCTCGCGCTTCCACAGCACCGGCGTCAGATAGTAGAGCGCGCCGAATGTGATCAGCCCGTTCCAACCCAAGGCACCGGAATGCACGTGGCCAATCGTCCAGTCGGTGTAGTGCGATAGCGAGTTCACCGCACGGATCGACATCATCGGCCCCTCAAAGGTCGACATGCCGTAGAAGGCGAGGCTGGTGACCATCATCCGCAACACCGGATCGGTCCGCAGCTTGTCCCAGGCGCCTTGCAGCGTCATCAGACCGTTGATCATGCCGCCCCACGAGGGCATCCACAGGATGATCGAGAACACCATGCCAAGGGTCGAGGCCCAGTCCGGCAGCGCGGTGTAGTGCAAGTGGTGCGGACCCGCCCAGATGTAGAGAAAGATCAGCGCCCAAAAGTGGATGATCGACAGCTTGTAGCTGAACACGGGCCGGTCGGCCTGTTTCGGCACAAAGTAATACATCATGCCCAGGAACCCGGCGGTCAGGAAAAAGCCCACGGCGTTGTGGCCATACCACCACTGCACCATCGCGTCCTGCACCCCGGCAAAGATCTGCACCGATTTGGAGCCGAAGATGCTGACCGGGATCGAGATGTTGTTGACCAGGTGCAGCATCGCGACGGTGACGATAAAGCTCAGCAGGAACCAGTTGGCCACGTAGATATGCGGCTCTTTCCGCTTGATGATCGTGCCGAGGAACACAGCAAGGAAGGCCACCCAGACGATGGTCAGCCAGATGTCGATGTACCACTCGGGCTCGGCATATTCCTTGGATTGCGTGCCGCCCAGCAGGTAGCCGGTGGCGGCCAACACGATGAACAGCTGAAAACCCCAGAACACGAACCACGCCAGGTTCCCGCCCCAAAGGCGCGCGGCGCAGGTCCGCTGCACAATAAAGAAGGACGAGGCGATCAACGCATTGCCTCCAAAGGCAAAGATCACCGCCGAGGTGTGAAGCGGCCGCAGGCGGCCAAAGTTGGCGTAGCCCTCGGACCAGTCAAAGTTCAGAACCGGAAAGGCCAGCTGGAAGGCGATGATCACCCCCACCAAGAACCCCGCGATCCCCCAAAAGGCCGTGGCGATCACCCCGGCCCGTACCACGCTGTCCAGATACTCGTTCTGCGGTGTCGCCAGGACCGGCTCGTCCGTGCGGCGCACCTCGTACAGAAACAGTGCGCCCGCGATCAGCATGATCAGGACGGCATGTACCTGATAGGACAGATCACGCCCGTAATTCGCGGCGATTGCCGCGGCGAGTGTGATCAGACCCAGCGCAATCAGCTTCACATATTGTGCCATATTGCGTTCCCTCTTGTAACGAAGCGGCACCATACGAATCCGGACGCCGCTCCGCGTTTCCATGATGTGCTTTTGCGTCAGGGGGGGCCTGAGGGTCTTTGATCTGGGTCAACCGCTTTGTGGATTTCGGTTGACCGACGTCAACGCAGCATGCGGCAGCCCGCGACATAGTGAGGGCCGATTATCTATCACGCCCAGAAGGACCGCCCCGCCATGTCGTACAAGACCATTCTCACCATTCTGTCTGGTGGCCCCAACCCGCTGAGCGGCCTGAATGCCGCCATTTCCAAGGCCGTCAGCTGGGACGCGCATCTCGAAGTGCTTTGCATCGGGGTGGATACGACGCTGCACAGCTATTCCTATGCCGAGATCAGCCCCGCGCTCATGCAAGGCTCGATAGTCGAGGCACAATTGGCGGCCCGCGCGCTCAATCAAGAGGCAAAGGCGGAGCTTGACCGGCAAGGGATGACACGCTGCACTGTGACCTCTGTCGTGACCCAGGCGGGGCTGTTGGCTGGACATATTCGGCGACGCGCCCGCTTTTGCGACCTTGTGGTGATGCCGCGGCCCTATGGCGCGGCGGCCGGGCCCGATACGCCGACCCTCGTCGAAGCAGCGCTATTCGAAGCGGGTGTGCCGGTGATGATTGTGCCCGATGGTGTCGACGCCTGGACGGCGCCGCAGCGTATTGCGATTGCCTGGAACGAAGGGGACGAGGCGCTGGCAGCGGTCAAACGCGCGCTGCCGATCCTGTCACAAGCCGACACCACGTTCATCACGATCATCGACCCGCCCCAGCACGGACCGGACCGCAGCGATCCTGGCGGGTTGCTGGCGCATTATCTGGCGCGCCACGGGGTGCGTTGCGAGGTTGATGTGCTTGCCCGAAGCCTGCCGCGCGTCAGCGAACACCTCATCCGCGCCACGCAGGACAGGGACGTGGATCTGATGGTCATGGGCGCCTATGGGCGCGCGCGTTGGTCGGAGGCGATGTTTGGCGGGGCCACGCGCGAGATGCTGGAGCATTGTCCCGTGCCGCTGTTTCTGGCCCGCTAGCGCGGGCGCGGGATCACGAAAGCAAACCGCCGTCGCTGTCGTCGCCCGCCTCCTCCATCAGCACATCGATATCCGGCACTAGGATCGAACGCTTGCCCTGCAGCACGATGATCCCCTCACGCTTGAGCGCGGAGATCTGGCGGCTCACCGTCTCGAGCGTGAGGCCCAGGTAATCCGCCATCGCTTCGCGTGTCAGAGGCAGGTCGAACTGCACCGACCGGGTATGCACCGGTCCAAACACCGCATCACGGCGCGCAAAGATGGCGAGCAGCGAGGCTATCTTTTCCCGCGCGGTCTTGCGCCCCAGGACCAGCATCCATTCGCGCGCGGCGTCCAATTCGTCCAGCGTCATCTCGAGCAGCCGTTCCGCCACATGCGGCGTCGTGACCATCATCTGCTCGAACGGCTTTTTGCGGAAACAGCACATGACCAGGTCCGTCACGGCGACGACATCGTAGCTCGCCCCCGACCGGCCCGGCCGCCCGACAAAGTCCGAGGGGAGCAACAGGCCCACCATCTGGCGCCGCCCGTCTTCCATCGTCTGGGTCAGCGTCGCTGCACCCGAAACCACGGACGCCACGAAATCCATCTGATCCCCGGCCCATGCCACCGTCTGTCCCGCTTCGTATGATCGGTAGAACTTCATCTCTTCGAGACGTGTCAGTTCATCCGGCTCGCACCGCGCACATACGGCACGGTGACGGATCGGACAGTCGCTGCATTCCTGGTGGGCCAGGTCCGGAGAAAGGATCATTGCAAATCCAAACAAAGTTGATCTGCGTCAAGGCGCACGGTGTAAAGCCAAGTTAACAACACAACCATGAAAACCAAAAGCCAATTCGCCCGTCTGGGTCTTTTTGACGCCAAAGTGCCGCGGTACACGAGCTATCCGACCGCGCCCCACTTCTCGAATCGCGTCGGCCCGGCGCAGGTGCAAGAGTGGATCGCGGCCGTTCCAGCCGGCGCGGAAATATCGCTTTATGTTCATGTCCCGTTTTGCAGGCGGCTCTGCTGGTTCTGCGCCTGCCGCACCCAAGGCACCGCGACCTCAAGCCCGGTGCGCGCCTATCTGGACACCGTCCTGACCGAGTTGCGGATGATCGCCGATGCGCTGCCGCATGGCGTACGGCTCAAGCGGCTGCACTGGGGTGGCGGAACCCCAACGCTGCTGGACGCCGACATGATTCAGGCCCTGGCAGGCGCGATTGCTCAGACAGCACTTTTTGCCGACGATTACGAATTCTCGGTCGAGATTGACCCGAACGAGATCGACCAGCCGCGTCTGGATGCGCTGGGTGCGGCTGGCATGACCCGCGCCTCGATCGGGGTGCAGGATTTCGACCCGGACATTCAGGCCGTCATCGGTCGCGACCAAAGCTTTGAGATCACCGCCAGGACGGTCGAGATGCTGCGCGCGACCGGTATCGAAAGCCTCAACGCCGACATCCTCTTTGGACTGCCGCACCAGACGCCGCAACGCATGACGTCGAGCGTCAGCAAGCTGTTGTCGCTGGGCCCGGACCGCGTCGCGCTTTATGGCTACGCGCATGTGCCGTGGATGGCACGACGGCAGAACCTGATTCCATCCGACGCGCTGCCCACCCCGCAAGAGCGGCTGACGCTGTTCGAGGTGGCGCGCAAGCTGTTCCTTTGGGATGGCTATGATGAGATCGGGATCGACCATTTTGCCATTCCATCGGATGGGCTGGCGCAGGCCCGGCGATCGGGCACGCTCAGGCGCAATTTCCAGGGCTACACCGACGATCAAAGCGACGTGCTGATCGGTGTGGGCGCCTCTTCCATCTCACGGTTTCCGCAAGGCTATGCGCAGAACCAACCCGCCACGTCACGTTACGCCAGCGCCATCGAAAACGGCGCATTTGCGACCGCACGCGGTCACGCGTTTGCCGGCGATGATCTGCTGCGTGCCCGCCTGATCGAGGCGATCATGTGCGATTTCGAGGTCAAGCTTGCCGACATACCAGGCGATCCGGCCATAGTGCGCGCGCTGCTGCAATCCGCCTGTGACGCTTTCGACGGCACGCTCACGCTGCAAAACGATCGGTTGATCATTCCGGACGCGGCGCGCGCGCTGACCCGCATGGTCGCCCGCCATTTTGACACCTACACCGTCGAAGAAGGGCGCCACGCGTCGGCCATCTAATGCGTCGCTTGCAGCAACAGACGGGTATAGTCGGTTTGCGGGCGTTCAAACAGATCCTCTGACGCGCCCTGTTCGACAACATCCCCCTGCTTCATCACCAGCACCTTGTGGCTCATGGCGCGCACGACCTTGAGGTCGTGGCTGATGAACAGGAATGCGAGCCCGTATTTCTGCTGCAGCCCGCGCAGCAGTTCCACGATCTGCACCTGCACCGTCATGTCGAGCGCCGAAGTCGGCTCGTCTAGCACCACCAGCTTGGGCCGCAGCACCATCGCGCGCGCAATGGCGATCCGCTGACGCTGGCCGCCGGAAAATTCGTGCGGGTAACGGTCCATCGTGGCGGGATCAAGGCCGACCTCGACCATCACCTCGGCCACAACCTCGCGCACGGGCCGTCCGTCATCGACGCCGTGCACGCCCAAGCCCTCGGCGATGATCTGCATCGCCGTCATCCGTGGGCTGAGCGACCCGAACGGATCCTGAAACACGATCTGCATGTCCTTGCGCAGCCGCCGCAGCTCGCGCACGGACCAGGCGCGGATGTCCTGCCCCATGTAGACGATGCGCCCCTCGGACGCGATCAGGCGCATGACGGCCAGCGCCAGCGTGGTCTTGCCCGATCCACTCTCGCCCACGATCCCGACGGTCTCGCCCGCACGCACGCTGAGCGTGGCGTCATTCACCGCCTTCACATGGCCCACGGTGCGGCGCAGCAGGCCCGCATGGATCGGAAACCAGATCTTGAGGTTTTCGGTCTCGGCCACGATCTCGGCGTCGGGCGCGACGGGGGCGGGTTGCCCGGTGGGCTCGGCGCTCAGCAGCTTTTGGGTGTAGGGGTGTTTGGGCGTGTCAAAGATCTCGGCCGTTGGCCCCATCTCCACGATCTCGCCGTTCTGCATCACGCAGACCTTGTCGGCGATGCGCCGGACAATCCCCAGATCGTGCGTGATGAACAAAAGGCCCATCCCTTCGATGTCTTTCAAATCGGCCAGCAGCTCGAGGATCTGCGCCTGAATGGTGACATCCAACGCCGTCGTCGGCTCGTCCGCGATCAGGATGTCGGGCTTGTTGGCCAGCGCCATTGCGATCATCACGCGTTGCCGCTGCCCCCCGGACAGTTGGTGCGGATAGGCGTTGAGGCGGCTTTCGGCGTCGCGAATGCCCACCTTGTCCATCAGTTCCAGAATGCGACCCCGCGCGTCCTCTCCCACCAGCCCCTGGTGCAGGGCAAGGCTCTCGCCCAGTTGTTTCTGGATGGTATGCAGCGGGTTCAGCGACGTCATCGGTTCCTGAAAGATGAACGAGATGTCGTTGCCCCGCACCTTGCGCAGCAGGCGTTCATTCGCGCCGATCATCTCTTGCCCGTCATAGGTGACCGAGCCTGAAACCTCGGCACTGTCGCCCAGCAGCGACACGGTCGACAGGGCCGACACAGACTTGCCCGACCCGCTTTCACCAACCAGCGCCACAGTCTCGCCCCGCCCCACGGCAAAGGACACGCCCTTGACCGCTTCGGTCACCTGTCCGTCCTGGCGGAAGGACACGCGCAGGTCTTTGACATTCAGAAGTGTGCTCAAGAAAACGTCTTTCTCGGATCGAACGCATCGCGGATGCCTTCGAAGATAAAGATGAGCAGGCTCAGCATCACCGCAAACACCGTAAAGGCCGTAAAGGCCAGCCACGGTGCCTGCAGGTTCTGTTTCGCCTGCAAGGTCAGCTCCCCCAGGGACGGTGCGGACGACGGCAGACCAAAGCCCAGATAGTCGAGCACCGCCAGCGACGAGATCGTGCCGGTGATGATGAAGGGCAGCATGGTCAGCGTCGCCACCATCGCGTTGGGCAGCATATGACGGAACATGATCTTGATGTTGCTCACGCCCAGGGCGCGTGCGGCGCGCACGTATTCGAGGTTGCGCGCGCGCAGGAATTCCGCGCGCACCACACCCACGAGGCCGACCCAGCCGAACAGCACGAGCAAAAAGACCAACAGCCAGAAACTGCGCCCCAGAATGGCGAACATGATGATGATCACATAGAGGCTTGGGGTCGACGACCAGATCTCGATGATCCGTTGAAAGATCAGGTCGGTCCGTCCCCCGAAATAGCCCTGCACCGCGCCCGCGATGATCCCGATGATCGCTGACGCGCCTGTCACAATCAGCGTGAACAGCACCGACAGGCGAAAGCCGTGAATGACCCGCGCCAAGACGTCCCGCTTTGTTCCATCGGTGCCCAGCAGGTTTTCCCCATTGGGCGGCAGGGGTGCCGCGCCGGGCCGGTCCACGGGGGTGTCGTAGCTGTAGGGGATCAGCGGCCAGATGGCCCAGCCCCGGTTGATGTCCTGACCGTCCACAGTGCCGTCACGGCTGTCTTCGATGATCGCTTCGGGGTCATCAAAACACGCATCAAGCCCGCCCGATGCAATCAGGCACTGCACCTCCGGATCGCGATAGGACGCCTCGGTCTGGAAGTCGCCGCCAAACTCCGTCTCGGCGTAGAGGTTCCAGATCGGTGTGTAGAACGCGCCCTGATACCGGATCAGGATCGGCTTGTCATAGGCAATGAATTCGGCGCAGAGGCTCAGCACGAACAGGACGCCAAAGATCCACAGCGACCAATAGGCCCGCCGGTTCTTGCGAAAGTTCGACCAGCGCCGCTTGTTCAGCGGCGATAGGGTGAATACCCCACGCTTGGGCTCCGGCACCGCAATGGTTTCGGGCATCGGTTGAACGTCGGGCATCGCCATCAGCCTTCCCTCCGCTCAAAGTCGATGCGCGGGTCGACCAGCACATAGCAAATGTCCGACAAGATCCCCACGATCAGGCCCATCAGCCCAAAGATATACAGCGTGCCGAACACGATCGGGTAGTCGCGCGCCACCGCCGCCTCGAACCCCAGCCGCCCGAGGCCATCAAGCGAAAAGATAGTCTCGATGATCAGTGAGCCGCCGAAAAAGACGCTGATAAACACCGCCGGAAAGCCCGCGATGACGATCAGCATGGCGTTGCGGAATACGTGACCATAAAGCACCCGCCGCTCGCTCAGCCCCTTGGCGCGGGCGGTCATCACATACAGCTTCTTGATCTCGTCGAGAAAGCTGTTCTTGGTCAGCAGCGTCAGCGTGGCAAAGGCCCCGATGGTGCCCGCAAGCACGGGCAGGAACGCGTGCCAGGCATAGTCCACGACCTTGCCCCAGGCGCTCAGCTCATCCCAATTGT
The DNA here is from genome assembly GCA_038525585.1 of Pseudomonadota bacterium. Classification (GTDB taxonomy): domain Bacteria; phylum Pseudomonadota; class Alphaproteobacteria; order Rhodobacterales; family Rhodobacteraceae; genus Tateyamaria. The sequence goes on along the minus strand of JBCBHM010000020.1, from coordinate 30,214 downwards.
CCGACGCCAGACCGCGCAGCGGGAAAATTTGCAGGTAACTGCCCCCGGCAAAAAGAACGAGCAGCAGGATCGCAAACAGGAACCCCGGTATCGCGTAGGCGGCAATGATCGCACCGGATGTCCATGTGTCGAACGGCGTGCCGTCATGCACCGCCTTTCGGATGCCCAACGGGATCGACACGAGATAGGCGATGAGGGTGGACCACAGGCCCAGCGTGATCGATACCGGCAGCTTTTCTATGACCAGGTCGATCACCCCGATAGATCGGAAATAACTCTCGCCAAAGTCGAACCGGGCATAGTTCCACACCATGTTCAGAAAGCGTTGGACGGGCGGCTTGTCAAAGCCGAACTCACGCTCGAGCTCGGCGATAAACTCCGGCGGCAGCCCGCGCGCGCCCACATAGGTGCTGTCGGACGCGGTGTTCAGATCCTCGTTGCCCAGCTCTTGGATGCCCGCGTCATTGTTGCCGCCAGCAAAGCCGCCAAAGACGTCCCCGCCCCCTTGGGCACGGGCAATGGCCTGCTCGACCGGGCCACCGGGCACGAACTGGGTCAGCGTGAAGTTGACCAGCAAGATACCCAGCAACGTCGGAATGACGAGCAAGAGCCGTCGGAGGATGTAGGCGCTCATACGGCGATCACCTCAGCGCGCCGGAGGCTCGCAATTCAGCCGCCTTTTCCGCGTTGAACCACCAGAAATCAAGCTGGCCCAAGGCATATGGCGGGATCGGGTCGGGATGTTCGTACATGTCGTAATAGGCGACCCAATGCGTGGGTTTGTACCACGCGGGGATCATGATGAACTCGTGCCGCAGCACACGATCCAGCGCCATGAGCGAGGCTTCTTCCTCTTCGCGCGTGTCGGCGTTCAGCGACGCCTCGATGATGGCATCGACCAAGGGGCTGGCGAGGCCTGCGGGGTTGAACAGCGAAAATTCCGCCGCCTCGGATCCAAACCGCTGCATCAGGCCTGTGCCGGTCCCAAGGAAGGCTGCGTAGCTGTCGAACACCAGGTCATAATCGCGGTCCCGTTCGCGCGAGGTGTATTGCGAGGGATCGACCTTTTCGAGGGTGATGTCGACGCCCAGCCTTCTGACGTTCGAGGCAAAGTTTTCGGCGACACCCGTCAGCGTATCGCCGGACGACGAATTGAACAGAAAGTTCAGCGACAAGACCTCGCCCGCGGCATTGCGGCGGATGCCATCACTGCCCACGGCCCAGCCCGCCTCATCAAGCAGCGCCATCGCCGTCCGTGCATTGCGGCGATCAAAAAGGCGCGCGGCGTCGGATGTGTGCGGCACGCGGACCTCTTCTTCGAAGAGTGCCGCAGGCACTAGATCACCCAGACTTTCCAGGAACTCCTTTTCCAGCCCCTCGGGCAGGCCGGTCGCCATCAACGGCGTGTCCTGCGTGAAGGACGCGCGCTGTTGAAACAGGCCGTATTGCAACGACTCGTTGGTCCATTCGAAATTGTAGGCCAGCGCAATCGCCTCGCGCACGCGCACATCCTTCAACGGGTCACGCAGCAGGTTGAACACGATCCCGGACGGCACGGGCGGTGATCCGTCGGGCAACTCCTTAACCACGATGGCGCCATTGTTCACCTTGGTTGTGTCGTACCCGGTGGCCCATTTCTTGGAATCGCCTTCGGTCCGATACGTGAATTCACCGGCAAGAAAGCCCTGGAATGTCGCATCGGCATCGCCGAAATACTCGATGCGGATCGTGTCAAAGTTGTTGCGCCCGACATTGAAGGGCAAATCGTTGCCCCAGTAGTCGGGGTTGCGCGTGTAGGTGATCGATCGGTTCACATCGACATCATCGACCACATAGGGCCCGGAGCCGGGCGAGATCTCGAGCCGGCTTTCATCAAGGCTGGCGCCCGTCTCCTCATACCATTTCTTGGACCATGCAGGCACAAACCCCACCTGATCGATCAGTGACCTGCGCGAGATCCCTTCGGTGAAGTAAAACTTGATCGTATGGTCATCCAGCACCTCCACCTTGGGGATGCGTTTGCGCACGGCGTCGGCGTAGGATTTCAACCCCTCGTCCAGCAACAAGTTGTGGGAAAAGGCGATGTCATGCGCCGTGACGGGCGAGCCGTCGGAAAACCGCGCTTCGGGCCGCATGTAGAAGATGACCCAGTTCTTGCCCTCATCATATTCCAACCGCTCGCAGAGCAGGCAGTAATATTCGGCATACACATCCGCAGGCGCCGCAGTGCTGTTGATCCCCTCGCCCAGCAGGCTTTCATAGATGGATGACGACAGGGCCCCGGCACGGCCCTTGCGCGTGTAGGGATGCATCGAGTCAAAGGTGCCGGACACGCCCAACGCGATCTCGCCGCCCTTTGGGGCGTCGGGGTTCACATAGCTGAAATGTTCGAAATCGGCAGGATAGTTCAGGTCGCCATAGAAGGAATAGCCATGGGCGCTGATGATGTTCTCATGCCCGTCGGCGCGGCCTTGTGTCGCCGCCAGGCCAAGCCCGGCGATCAACAACCCGACAGCGCCCCAATCTGCCCATCGCTTGCGCACGGCCTTCGTGCGGGTGGCGGATCGGGCGGGGCGCTTGGGGTGGATCATCTGGGGCTCCTTCATCAGGCCTACGGCGTGGCACGTCACGGTCTGCAGTGAGATTTAAGCTAAATGCGCCTCACGCCAATATGCAACGCAAGAATGCTGCTCAGATCAGGGCTCAGATTACGGGATCGTGTTGAGTGTTGCGTATTTCGACGGCCCCACTGGCGCGAAAAAGCCGCGCAACGTCTGTCGCACGGCTTTCATGTCGCAATTTCGTGATGGATCAGCTGCCGATGCTGTCGAGATAGGCAATCAGGTTGGCGCGATCTTCGATATCGCGCAGGCCGTTGTAGCCCATCGATGTTCCGGGGGCCCAGCTGCGCGGGCTTTCCAGAAAACCGTTCAGGTTTTCGGGTGTCCAGACCTCGGCCACCTCGCTCAACGCGCCGGAGTACGACCCGTAGTCGGCGACCGCGCCGATATCCCGACCAACGACACCGTAAAGGTGCGGGCCGGTCCCGTTGGCACCATCCTCGAGCTTGTGGCACGCACTGCACTGGCGGAAGATGCGGGCACCAGCGCCGGCATCCGCGGCGGCAAAGACGTCGGCAAAGGCCACTTGGACCTCTTCTTCGGCAGGTTCGTCTTCGCCAGTTTCGATCACATACGCCTGATCGCCTTGGCCGTGCACAGCGTACAGCTCATCCGCGGCCCATTTGCCCAGCAGAAATACAAGCAGGGCACCGCAAACGCTGGCGGCGACCTTGGTGAATGTCATCGTGTCGAACATGTGGCTTCCGATTCCGTGCGTATAGTTGCTCGTTCCGGCGGGTATCTATTGCTTCCCCTGCGCGCAGGCAAGGTGTAGAAGCCGCGACCAATCGCCCTGCCTGCCAGCACGAACAGGGCTACAGGCAAGGGGTGAATAAGGGGTGAATGATGTCTCAACGGATTGCATTTCAGGGGGATTTGGGGGCCTACGGGCACGAGGCCGTGCTCAAGGCGCGGCCCGACGCCGGTCCGGTGCCCTGTCACGCCTTTGAGGATGTGATTGCCGCAGTGCGCTCGGGCGATGCGGACATGGCGATGCTGCCGGTTGAAAACACGACATATGGACGTGTCGCCGACATCCACAGGTTGCTGCCCGAAAGCGGGCTGCACATCGTGGACGAGGCATTTGTCCGGGTGCGCATCGCGCTGATGGCCCTGCCGGGTCAAAGCATCGACGACATAAACCTCGTCCGCGCGCATCTGGTGCTGATCCCGCAGGCCCGCGCATTCCTCGACACACATAACATCGCGGCCATGGCCGCCGCCGACAGCGCCGGGGCCGCCCGGGACATCGCGGAAAACGGCGAGATGGGGGTGGGTGCGCTCGCCTCTGCCGTTGCGGCAGAGATCCATGGCCTCGACATCCTGGCCCGCGATATCGAGGATCAGGGCCATAACACCACGCGCTTCCTGCTCATGGCGCCACAGGCCGATCACACACCGCGCGGTGACACAATGATCACCACCTTTGTCTTTGAGGTGCGGAACATCCCGGCGGCGCTGTACAAGGCCATGGGCGGGTTCGCGACAAATGGCGTGAACATGACCAAGCTGGAGAGCTACATGGTCGGCGGTGCCTTCACAGCCACGCAGTTTTACGCCGATATCGAAGGGCATCCCGACGACCCCGCCGTGGCGCGCGCGCTGGATGAGCTGGGCTATTTCACCAACCGGCTCGATATCTTGGGTGTTTACCCTGCCGCTGCGGGGCGCGACTAGGCGCTGCGCTTCAGACGCTCTTCCAACGTCTTGGCGTAATCGGCCACGCGCTGCTTGAACCGCTGGTTGAGGTTGGATTTCGCCAGCTTCAGCGATTGGACCAGCAGGCGCGAGGCCAGGTTGAGCGGTTTCAGCTCAAGCGCCACTGCCATCCGGGTCCGGGCTCGCGACAAAGCCATCAACTCGATCGTAAAGGTCGCATCCATGCCTTGGGACGTGGCCGTGAACACCATCTCGCTGGGCGCCTCATAGCGAACCAATTGCAGGTTCATGTCCCGCCGACGTCCACGCAAGGTAAAGGCCACACGCCACGCCGCACCCACCGTCGGCTGCAAGCTGTCGTCGACGCGCTGCACCTCCGCCCCGCGGCGCATTGCCTGCCGCTCAAACGCCTCGAAGTCGCTGAGCGCCGCAAACACGTCGTCGATCGGTGCTTCGATATCGTCCCGAGCCGAGAATTTCATGCGCCTTGCCCGATTGTGGAGTGTCTGACCGTTTTCCCCCTAATCGAGAGTGTCCGCAAGCCAGTTTTCAATTAAAAAGTGCGCAATGGCCCCTTTGCGCGCAGGCAGGATGTCGCTGCGATTGCCCGCGAAAATGTCCGCCATCTCTTCTCGGGTCAACCAAAGCGCATCCTCGATCTCGGCCGGATCGATTGTGATGTCCTGGCTCGTGGCATGACCGTGGCAGCCAAACATGAGCGAGGCGGGAAAGGGCCATGGCTGGCTCGACAGGTAGTCGACATGGCCCACGCTCACGCCGGTCTCCTCGAACACTTCGCGACGCACTGCGGCCTCCAGCGTCTCTCCGGGTTCGACAAAACCGGCAAGCAGCGAATACATGCCCTCGGGCCAGCCGGGGGACCGGCCCACCAGCACCGAATTGCCCCGTGTGACCAGCATGATGACCACCGGATCCGTACGTGGAAAGTGATGCGCGCCACACGACGGGCAGGTCCGTTGCCAGCCGCCCTGGGTGATGTCCGACGCGGCCCCGCACCGGGCGCAGAACCGATGCGTTTGGTGCCATCCCATCACCGCCTTGGCCGTGGCGGCCAGTTCGGCATCGCGCGGCGACAGCCACGTCATGACGCGCCGCAATTCCGCAAAGACATGGTGCTGCGGCAGCCCCGGGTAGTGTTGTTCTGTCGGATCAAGAAACGCGCCGATCGCCTCATGATCCACCTCGCTTGGGGACCAAGGCGAGACGTCAAAGGCAAAGCGCGGCACACCCTCTTCGCGGCCCAGAAAGATCGGCGCCGCTGTTGCCTCGCACAAGACAGGGTGGTCCATGTCGAGACGCAGCACGTGGGCGGACCGGTGCTTGTCGATCAACGGCTTGCCTTGCCACAGCGCCAATGCGCGGGCGTCCGGATGGGCCATTGCCGCCGCCAGCGCCACGGGATCCACGCGTATCTCGGCGGCCCGGTCCAGGCCCGAGCCGCCAAATGTCACCGTTTCCGCATGCTTCATGCTGTTTGTCCTGCCCGTCCCCGTACCGTGCGTCAGCCATGGCACGGGTGTGGCACCGGCGCAATGGCCCGCCTTGGCCGCAGCAGCCGCGCCAGTATTCCCTTGAACGGGCCACCCAATTCGCCACCTTGCTACTTATGCGCGAGCACCCTCAAGATCGCCCGGCCCGGACCACCTTGCGCCTTTTGGCGACAAGCGACGTGCACATGCATCTCACCGGTTGGGATCCGCGCACGGATGAAACCCTTGGCGATCGCGGTTTTGATCGGATCGCGGCCATCATCCGTCAGGCCCGGGCATCGGCACCCGGACCTGTCGTGCTGCTCGACAATGGCGACGGCCTCCAGGGGGCACCGCATGGCGACACAGCCCAAGAGCTTGATGCGCCACATCCCTGGCCCGCATTGCTGAATGCAGCCGGATACGATGCGCTGGGTCTGGGTAACCACGATTTCGACTATGGGCTGAAAGCGCTGACAGCCTTCGGGGCCGCGGCGGACGCGCCGCTTGTGTCGGCCAGCCCCGACAGGCCGCTGCGCTATGTCGAGCCTTACGTGATCATCGAACGGTCGGTACATGCCGCGGATGGTCCGCCGATGCCGCTCCGCATCGGTGTGACCTCTGTCCTGCCGCCACAAACGACGATCTGGGCCCATGCGCATTTGCACGGTGACCTTGGCTTTCACGGCGGGGTCGCGGCGGCACAGCGCGCGGTGGCCGCCTTGCGGCGGCGCGGCGTCGATGTGGTGGTCGTGCTGTGCCACAGCGGGTTGTCGGGCACCGCGGCACAGGATGACGAGAACTTTGCCCGCGCGCTCGCGCGGGACGTGCCGGGCGTCGACGCCATGATCCTGGGCCACACGCACGAACGCTTCCCAGACCCTGCGCACGCGCATCTTGATGGTGTGGATGCCACTGCGGGCACGCTTTTTGATGTGCCCGCGGCCATGCCCGGCTTTGCCGCTGCAGCGCTGGCGCAGATCGACCTGCAATTGACCCGCGACAACGACAGCTGGTCCGTGACGGGCCACGACGTCACGCTGCACCCCGCACAGGTCTCCTTGCGCGACACAAGTGCCACGCACATCGCGGCACCCTGCCTCGCCGCCACACGCGCGCGGATGCAAGAGGTTGTCGGCCACAGCGATCACAGCTTTCACAGTTACTTCGCCATGCTGAAATCCAATACCGCTGACGCCATCTTGGCCGGAGCGATGCGGCACGCGGTGCGCGCGGCAACGCCGCTTGATCTGCCGATCCTCGCTGCAACAGCGCCCTACGCCGCAGGCGGACGTTCAGGGCCGGGCAATTACCTCGTGGCTGAGGCGGGCGATGTCCTGGCCCGGCACCTCGCCCTGATCAGCCCGTTTCAAAACACGGTCACCGCGCACCTGATGACCGGGAGGGACCTGCGCGCCTATCTGGAAACATCCGCACAATTCTTTGGGCCGGACCCGCATCAACTCAGCCCCTTGGTCGCGCAAGGCGCGCCCGCATTCAATTTCGACACGATCAGCGGACTGCATATGCACGTCGACCCGTTCGCGCCCCTGGGCCAACGTGTGGTGTCGCTCACGCGCGACGGCAATCCGCTCGCACCCGAGGCGCGCTACCTTGTTGCGATGACAAGCTACCGCAGCGCGGGCGGCGGTGGCTTTCCCGGTACGGGCGGGCCCGTCGCAGTGAAAACGGATATGCCGGTGCTTGACGCTTTGCGCAGCTACCTGGCCACCCACCCCGTCGGGCCAGCGCATGCGCCGTCCGTATGGTCCTTTGCACCCAGCGTCATGCAGCCCGTATTGATCGAGACCAGTCCACGCGCGATGGCCCACCTCGACGAAATCGCCGCCTTCTCGCCCGAGCCTTTGGGCCTTACGGATGCCGGGTTTCTGCAGGTGCGTGTCACGCTCTGACCCTTGCGCCCACCGGGGCGCTGCCATATATGCAAGCGTTGAGAGGTTGGCGCGGGCAAGCGCCTCGCCAACCCGGTCAGATCCGGAAGGAAGCAGCCGTAACGAGCCCCGCTTGGGTCGATGTCAATCTCTCACCTCCGCGTGCTGCGCTGTCCGACACGGGCACGTGCCCTGATCGTCTCACCCGTCTCCCAACACCTTTGGCCAAAGTGCAGCGTTTCGCCGCGCAAATACCGACAGATGCCCCACAGGCGCACTTGGCGTGATCACCTCGACCTCGGCCTGCCCCTCAAACCCTTCTGTGGCCAGCCGCTGCACGCAATGCGGCGGAATGAGATCGTCATCCGAAAACGCCACCAGCCGCACGGGGATATCGTGCCGCCATTCCGGCGCAGGCAGGCGCGGCCCCACATCAGCGGCGTGAAACCCCCGTGACGTGCACCAGCGTCGCCATTGCCAATACACGCCTGCCGGCAAATCTTCGCCAAAGCGCAAGCGCCGGCCCGGCAGGTATCCCGCCAGCGCGGTGGCCAGCGGCCCAGCCCCAAACCAGAACATCATCGCCACCGCGCGATAGGGCCACGGGTGATCTGAATGGTGCACCATGCCCGACGCAACCCCGATGACGCGGGTCACGCCATCGAACTCCCGTTGGTTCGGCAGCATCATCGCGCCCAACGAATGGCCAATGACCCAGATCGGGGCATCCGGCACCGCCCGTGCCATGGCCCGTCGTGCCGCCACGTGATCCGAGGTGCCCCAGTCGATCATGTCGGCACGGCTGTGCCGCAACGGACCGGACCACGACCGCCCCACATCACGGTAATCATAGGTCAGGCAGGCGAGACGCCTTTCGGCCGCCAACCAGCGGGCAAAGTGGAAGTAGTAGCTTTGCGGCACGCCCGTCGCCCCGTTCAGCACCACAGCGGCGACCGGCGACTGCGCTGGCTGGAACAGGCGGCCTACCAACTCGGCACCGTCCTCCGCCTTGAAGACGAGGCACCGTTCGTCCACCGCGCGTGCACCATCGTCCAACATGTCACCTCTCCCTTCAGAGCCGCGCCTAGACCAATCGGTCTAATTGCGAGACTGGACCAATCGGTCTAATCCTGTCAAGGTTTGGAAATGCCCGACGCGCCGATGCCCACCAAAGACCGTTTGATCCGCGCCGCAGCGGACCTGTTTCGCACACGCGGCTACCATGGTGTGGGCGTGGCCGATGTGCTCGCTGCCGCCCACGCGCCCAAGGGATCGCTCTACCACCATTTCCCGGACGGAAAATCCGACCTCGCCCTCGCGGCCGCCACATGGGCATCAGACGAAATGCTGCGCCTGATCGCCGCCAGCTTTGACGGTGCCGAGACGTTCGAGGCAGGCGCCACGACCCTCTGTTACAAACTGGCCAAGCTCTTTGACATCACCGGCTGGGACACCTGCCCCATCGCGATGACCCTCTTTGAGGGGCCGGACAACGAAGCCTTCCGCGCCCATGCCGAACATATCTACGACGGCTGGATCGCCGAGGTTCTGGACCATGCCGAACGGCTCGGGCTCAACGATGCGGATGCCAGGGCCAAGGCCGAGCACCTGTTTGTCCTGATCCAGGGCGGCTGGATGCTGGCCCGCGCGCGCCGGTCCTCGGACGTGCTGCGCAACCTCACGGCGCGGATCTGATCGGGCACGTTTGCCGAAGACCGCACCGATTGCGCCGAATACCGCACAAGCCTCGCCAACGAACGCACGTTTGCACGCGCGGTTCACCGAACGCGACGCTGAAACCCAAGGCTTCAGCACCTTCACTGCCGTCTCGTCGACCATGGCCCTGGGCACCGTAGCCACCGGCGTGATCCTGTGGATGATCTAGCCGATCTGGTGGACGCCACGCCTGCCCGGCCCTAGGCTGCAACAGCCCATACGAATCCTGCAGGCCCCATGACCGACAGTACCCCCACCTACCAAGTCCTCGCTCGGAAATACCGCCCCGAGACCTTCGCCGATCTCGTGGGGCAGGACGCAATGGTGCGCACGCTGAAAAACGCGTTCGAGGCGGACCGCATCGCTCAGGCCTTTGTGATGACGGGCATCCGCGGGACGGGCAAGACAACCACCGCCCGGATCATCGCCAAGGGCATGAACTGCATCGGCGAGGACGGCACCGGTGGGCCGACGACCGAGCCATGCGGAAAATGCGAACACTGCGTCGCGATCATGGAAGGGCGGCATGTCGACGTGCTCGAGATGGACGCCGCCTCCAACACCTCGGTCAACGATATTCGCGAGATCATCGACAGCGTGCACTATCGCGCGGCCAGCGCGCGCTACAAGATCTACATCATCGACGAAGTGCACATGCTGTCGACCAGCGCCTTCAACGCGCTGCTGAAAACGCTCGAAGAGCCGCCCGCGCACGTCAAATTCATCTTTGCCACGACCGAAATCCGCAAGGTGCCGGTCACGGTGCTCAGCCGATGCCAGCGCTTTGACCTGCGGCGGATCGAACCCGACGTGATGATCGGCCTGTTGCGCAAGATCGCCACCGCCGAAGGTGCAGAAATTGCCGATGACGCGCTGGCGCTGATCACCCGTGCCGCCGAAGGATCGGCGCGCGATGCCACATCGCTGCTGGATCAGGCGATTTCCCATGGCGCAGGCGAGACAACCGCCGATCAGGTGCGCGCGATGTTGGGGCTGGCGGACCGGGGCCGCGTGCTCGACCTCTTCGACATGGTGCTCAGGGGGGACGCGGGCGGGGCGCTCACCGAGTTGGGCGCGCAATATGCCGACGGGGCCGACCCGATGGCGGTGATGCGCGATCTGGCCGAGATCACCCATTGGGTGTCGGTCGTCAAGATCACACCCGAAGCTGCCGAAGACCCGACAATCTCACCCGACGAACGCGCCCGCGGTCTGCAGATGGCCGAAGCGCTGCCCATGCGTGTCCTCACCCGGATGTGGCAGATGCTGCTCAAGGCGCTGGACGAGGTCGCCGCCGCGCCCAACGCCATGATGGCAGCCGAAATGGCAATCATACGCCTCACGCATGTGGCCGACCTGCCCAGCCCCGAAGAGCTGGTGAAAAAGCTGCAAAGCGCACCGACACCGCCCGCACCCGGCGCGAGCGCTGCGACGACCGCGAGCACCACGGGCGCGCAGGCTGTCGCACAAGCGCAGACGCGCATGTCCGGCAACCCGAATGCCGCCGGTCAGACCACCGCGCTGGCCCATGACCCGGTGCAGGCCCTCGCCCGTTATCCGACCTTCGAGCACGTGATCGAGGTGATCACCGCCAACCGCGACCGGCTGCTCTACGAGCATGTGGTCAAATATGTCCGCCTCGCCGCCTACCAGCCGGGCCGGATCGAATTCGTGCCCGCAGATGGCGCGCCCCGCGACCTTGCCCAGCGCCTGGGCGGCGCGCTGCAGCGCTGGACCGGGAACCGGTGGGCCGTCACGATTGTGTCCGAAGGCGGCGCGCCGACTATCTACGAACGCGAACACGCCGAGGAGCTGGCCTTGCACGCCAAGGCCGAGGCGCATCCGCTGGTGCAGGCCGTGCTGGAACACTTTCCCGCGGCGTCGATCAAGGACATCCGAACACAAGATCAAATCGCCGCCGAGGCGCATATCGAAGCGCTCCCCGAGGTGGACGATGAATGGGACCCGTTTGAAGAAGACTGAGCCATATGCGCTGGTCCCGTCGGGCTTCGCGGATCTGGAAACCGACTGGCACATGTCGCCCGCCCTCGTGTCGGGCGACCACGTGTTTCTCACCGGCTTCAACGGCTGCCCTATCGACGGTCCGCCGCCCGACGATGCCGAGGCGCAGATGCGCATCGCCTTTGACACCGTGGCCGAGGTGCTGGCTGCAGGTGGGCTGGATTGGCGCCATGTCGTGGACATGACCAGCTTTCACGTGGGCCTTGCAGATCACCTCGATCTCTTCAAATCGGTCCGCGCGTCCTACGTCGCGCGCCCATACCCGGCGTGGACGGCGATCGAGGTTGCAGGCTTTGCCGCACCGGGCGTGATCGTCGAATTGAAGGTCGTGGCGCGCCTGCCGGACCCGTCATGAAACGCGCGGCCCTCATAGCGCTGTTGCCCAGCCCCGCATGGGCGGAGGTCTGCGACAAGGCACGGCCCGGATGGGACGGCGCGCCAGCCACCGCGCTCACCGAGGCGATCAACCTCTTTGTTTCGCCCGCGGGCCTTGCGCTGTTGGGCCTGTCGCTGATCGCGCTGCGGTTCCGGCACCAGTGGATCGGGCTTGGCGCTGTCCTGCTTTGGACGGTCTTCATCACCATGATCACCATGGCCGATCCCACCGGCATCCGGCGCCAGGCCATGGTCGAAGGCTGCATCGGGCAGCCCACCTTGTTCATCGCGGCTGCTGCTGCGATATGTGTTGCAATCGTGCTGTGGACCAAGCCACGCACCTCAGATGATCCACCACCGGAGGCATAAGATGCTCAAAGGACTAGGCGGCCTCGGCGATATGGCCGGGATGATGAAAAAAGCCCAGGAAATGCAGACCAAGATGGCCGAGATGCAGGACGAACTGGCCAGCATCAGCGTCATCGGGGAAAGCGGTGCAGGTCTGGTCAAGGCCACGGCGACCGCCAAGGGCGAGTTGACCGCGCTCGACATCGACCCGTCGATTTTCAATGGCGACGACAAGGAAGTGGTCGAAGACCTGATCCTCGCCGCGATCAAGGACGCGCAGGCCAAGGCGGTCGAGCGGAGCCAGGAAGAGATGGGCAAGCTCACCGAGGGATTGGGCCTGCCGCCGGGCATGAAGCTGCCTTTCTGAACCGGCGGTGCGATCGGCGTTCATTGCACTTCTGACGGTGCTGTTGTGCGCCCCTGTCACGGTGGCGGCCCAGCACTGGATGACGCGCGAGCGTTGCACCGTGACAGACGTGCGTGTGCATCCGCGTGTGCTGCCCGCAACCGCGCTCGACCGTCTGCGCGCCACTGCCGCAGATGTGCCCAATGGCATCGGCAATTACTGGCGGATCACGGCGCCCAGCGGCGCGGTGTCTCACATATGGGGCACATGGCACAGCAATGATCCGCAAATGCTGGACCTGCCCAGCTTGGTCGAGCAGCATGTGCGGCGCGCCCGTGTCGCTGCGTTCGAAATCGATCCCGTGCGCGCGACCCGCCGCGCGGTGGACAATGCCGCATCTCCGCGAGACTTCTGGGAAACCCGAGGCGGCACGCTGGACCGGCTCGACCTGCCGCGCGACATCGCGCGGTGGGTCAACGCCCGCTTTATCAGCATGGGCTGGGGCGACGGCGCGGCGGACCGCATGACGCCCGGTGCCGTGGCCGAGATGTTGCTGTGGGATCCCTGCAACGATTTCGGCGGCCCCTATCCCATTCAGGACAGCTTCCTCCAGACCATCGCCGCCATCGAAGGGGTGGAGATCCTTGGGCTCGAGGATCTCAATGCGCTGCGCCGCACGCTGAACCGCGCGCAGAACCTCGATCTCGCACGCGATATCATCCAGCTGTATGCGCTCGGATTTGCACCTTCCGGCACGGCCGCGCACCGGGCGACCGCCTTTGCCCTTTACCAGCAAGGCGAGCACGCCGTGGCGCGGCTGTGGGAGCGGGAATTGATCGCTGATGTCGTCGGCGCGGAGGACGCGGCAAGGATGCAGACCAACGTCGATGCCTATCTGCTCGAGGCGCGGAACGCCGGTTTCATGCAATCCCTTGTGCCTGAACTGGGTGCGGGCAACGTGTTTATTGCAGTGGGTGCGTGGCACCTGCAGCGACCGATGGGGATGGTGGCCCGTCTGCAAGAGGCGGGGTTCGAGGTGAAGCGTGTGCCACTGGCGCGGGAACGTCCGACACCGTAGCGGCCGCTAAACGCGCTTTGTCGACCCAACGTATCCACATCAGGAACGCCAGAAAGATGATGTAGATTGTGAAGGTATAGCTCAGCCGCACCAAACCTTCGCCAAATGTCAGGCCCCGGCCACCGCTGCCTTCACTCCGGCCAAGCCCATGCTCGGCACCGGTGGCATCCTCGCCCGTGCCGGTTTGCGTGGCGTCATCCTGGGCGCAGTCAGTATGGATGCCGTCCCGTATGCGCATCACCGATCCGCGCAGGTTCGGATCAACATCGCGCCCGACGCCGCGGGCCAATTGGGTGGCGACGCCCATCACTGTGCCCAGCGCACGCGCGTCGCGGCGCGACAACTCGGACGTCAGCGCGCCCTCAAGCGCGCCCGGTGCGATCTGCACCACGGCCCGTTGCAGGCGCACGCGCTGATGATTGGCGATTTGCCCATTGCCGTTCAACACCTCCAGCAAGACCGCGTTCACACTGCGTACCGGCGCGGGGTAGGCACAGGCCCACACGGCCGCCGGCCACAGCAGCCAAAACCCCAGGATAACGCAACAGCGCTGCATTTTCTTCATTCGGTCATGCCTCATGCGACCCCGCTGCGCGCAACGCTAGAAGGCCATCGTTGACATTTGGTGAACCGGAGCGGGGGCAAGATGCGCTTTGCCTTTGACAGATCACGGGCATAGGTTGCCGGGACATGAGCAGCACACGTGATATCGACTCCCTGATCGAGATGATGGCGAAACTGCCCGGTCTCGGTCCCCGCTCCGCCCGCCGCGCGGTCTTGCACCTGATCCGCAAGCGTGCGCTGCAATTGCAACCGCTGGCCGACCTGATGCAAACCGTGGCCGCGACCGCGCGCGAATGCCTCAATTGCGGCAATGTCGGCACGTCGGACATCTGCGATATCTGCCGGTCTGAAAAGCGCGCCAATGGCGAGTTATGCATCGTCGAAGATGTCGCCGACCTTTGGGCGATGGAACGCGCAGCCGTGTTCAAGGGCCGCTATCACGTGCTGGGCGGCACCCTGTCCGCGCTTGACGCCGTGGGCCCGGACGAGCTGCGCATTCCCCGCCTCATCGACCGGGTCGAGACCGAAGGGGTGCGCGAGGTGATCCTTGCGCTGAACGCGACAATCGATGGCCAGACGACCGCGCACTACATAGCCGATCAGCTCGACGGGCGCGTCACGCTGACCTCACTTGCCCAAGGCGTGCCCATCGGCGGTGAGCTGGATTACCTGGACGACGGCACGATCACCGCAGCCCTGCGGGCGCGCAAGGCGCTCTAGCTCACAGGCGCAGGGCGCCGCGCACCCGTTCGGGCCACCGCGCGCGGGGGCGGAACCGATCATGCCAGGGGATCGACCGCAGCCAGTTGGCGATCCGCCCCTGATGCCCGCGCCCACCGCGCATCACCTCTTCGCACAGCGAAAAATTGGTGAACCCCGTCTCGGCCATCCGCGCCTTGAGCGCGGGTTCCTCATGCGCGTGATTGGGATATTTGCGCACGTCGAAATCAATCATGACGTTGCCGATCTTCGACGCTTCGCCGCTGTCGATCAGATCGTTCATGATGTCACATTCGGAGCCTTCGCAATTCAGCTTCATCACCACCAGGTCATCATCCCGGATGTGATCGCGAAAGAACGCGGACGCCTCGACAAACGGGCACTCGGTCACGATGGATTTCTGATCCCCCTCATGCGCCTTCACACTCGACCCCATGTCGCCTGCGCCGTTGGAATGAAAGGTCAGCGACCCCGTCACATTCGACAGACCATACGGCAAGAGGGTGAGCCGCGGGTCATCGAACGTGTCCTGCAAGATCTCGAAACAGGGCGGAAAGGGTTCAAAGCAGTAGATGACATCGAATTGGTAGAGGGGTTTCAGCACCTCTTCCAAGGTCTGTCCCAAGTGACCGCCCACATCCAAAAAGATCTTACGCATCCGTGCCTGTTCCACTGCCCTTCCAGAGGCGCCCGGCCCCCATCGCGACAGTTCTCCCGCGTCTGGGCAAGGTTGGCAAGCCTGGCGTCGCCGCCCGACCGTCAGGCGAAAAAGCTCTGCATACCGGCCACGGCCGCCTGTACGCCATCGGCCGTGACATCCTTGTGCATGACGAGCCGTGTCGTCCCTGTGGCCCCGCTTAGCTGAACGCCATGCTGTGCCATATGCCGCTGCAAGGCCTCGGTCGCGCCACCTTCGGGCGTGAAAAAGATCATGTTCGTGGCGTGATCGACCGTCCCGAAGGGGTGCAAGGCATCCGCAAGCGCCGTCGCGTGCGCATGGTCGTCGGCGAGCCGCGCCACGTTATGCTCCAACGCATAAAGCCCTGCCGCCGCGAGAATGCCCGCTTGCCGCGTGCCACCGCCCAGCATCTTGCGCCAGCGCCGGGCCCGGTCAATCACATCGCGCGGGCCCAGCAGGACCGACCCCACAGGCGCGCCCAACCCCTTGGACAGGCATATGGACACGGTGTCGAACAGATCCGCCAACGCCGTTTCGGGACAATTGAGCGCCGCCACCGCGTTGAAATATCGCGCGCCGTCCAGATGCACGGCCAGACCCGTCGCACGCGCCGCATCCACCGCATCCGACAGCCGTGTCAGCGGGATCGCCTTGCCATTATGCGTGTTCTCGCAGCCCAAAAGCCGGGTCATCGGCATGTGGCTGTCGTCGGGTTTGATCGCCGCAGCTATGTCCGCTGCCTCCAGCGCTCCGTCCCCAGCGACGGGCAATGGGTCAAAGGCGATCCCGCCCAGCACCGACGCGCCCATCGCCTCGTATTTGTGGATGTGGTAGCCGCGGCCCGTCAGCACCTCTTCGCCGCGCGCGCAATGCGCCAGCAACCCGACAAAGTTGCTTTGCGTGCCCGAATTCACGAACAGCGCCGCCTCCTTGCCCAACCGTTCGGCCAGTGTCGCCTCGAGCTGGTTCACCGTCGGATCATCGCCAAAGACATCGTCACCCACCTCGGCTTCGGCCATGGCCCTGCGCATGCCCGCATCGGGCCGGGTGACAGTGTCGCTGCGCAGATCACAGATCACGCGGGCGGGCGCACCTGTCGGTGCTGCGGCATACTGGTTCATGGGACCACCTCAAGACAAAGAAAAACGGGCGTGCCCAAACCTAAGCACGCCCGTTCAAAAATGGGAAGGTGGTCCGGATCAGGGCTGTTCGTCTTCGTCGCCGCCTTTGGGCAGGTTAAAGAAGCTGTCGGCATCCACCAGCGTCGATTCCTCTTCGTCGTCGTCACCGTCATCGGCCAGCGAAAAGGTTTCGAGACCCTCGATCGCCGTGGGGATCTTGGGCTCTTCGGGCATGTCGAGGCTTTGCTCGGTGCTCACCAGCTTGCGGCGCTCATCATCGCTCATCACCTCACCATCCGCAGCCTTCTTGGCGGCGGCCTTTTGCACGGCGGCGTCCAGCTCGGATTGCTTGGTCAGGCCAAGGGCCACCGGATCGACGGGCTGGATGTTGGAGATGTTCCAGTGCGTCCGGTCGCGGATCGACTGGATCGTGGGCTTGGTCGTGCCGACAAGCTTCGAGATCTGGCCATCGGTCAGCTCTGGGTGGAATTTCACCAGCCAGTAAATCGCCGCAGGCCGGTCTTGACGCTTGGACAAGGGCGTGTAGCGCGGCCCGCGCCGCTTTTCCTCGCCCTGGGCGGCGGCATTGTACTTGAGGCTCAACTTGTGCAGCGGGTTTTGTTCGGCTTCGTCGATTTCATCCTGGGTCAGCTGATTGTTGGCGATGGGGTCGAACCCCTTGACCCCGGTCGCCACATCACCGTCCGCAATGCCCTGCACCTCCAACTCGTGCAGTCCGACGAAATCGGCGATCTGCTTGAAGCTGATCGTGGTGTTGTCGACCAGCCAGACGGCGGTGGCCTTGGCCATCAGCGGTTTTGCCATGTCATGCTCCTTTGCGCATATCTGTCCTGTCGCCTGAATGGCGTCCCTGCCGGGCAGGGTGGGTTTCCGTTGTCGGGGAACTTCGCGCCGATATACTGGGCCCAAATGAAAAAGGAAAGCCTCATGCGCGGTTTGTTGATCTGGCTTTTGCTCGCGACGCCGACCATGGCCGAGGATCGGGCTGGCATCTTTGACTATTACGTGCTGTCGCTCAGCTGGTCGCCGAACTGGTGCGCCTATGAGGGCGACGCGCGCGGCTCGGACCAATGCGACGCGCGCCATGACCACGGCTGGATCCTGCATGGGCTTTGGCCGCAATACCATCGCGGCTACCCGGAATACTGCCCCACGTCCCAACGCGCACCCTCGCGCGCGATGACCCGCGACATGGCGGATATCATGGGCACCTCCGGCCTTGCCTGGCATCAATGGAAGAAACACGGCGTCTGCACGGGCCTGTCGGCTCCCGCCTACTACGCCCTATCGCGCGAGGCCTACGACCGCGTCGTGCGCCCCGAAGTGTTCCGCAAGCTCGACAGCACAGTGCGCCTGCCCGCCTCGGTGGTCGAAGAGGCGTTCCTGCAATCCAACCCGGGGATGGAGCCCGACGGCGTCACCATTACCTGCCGCGCGGGCCACATCCAGGAGGCCCGCATCTGCCTGAGCCGCGACCTGACCCCCGTGCCCTGCGGCCAAGATGTGGTCCGAGATTGCCGCGCCAAGGACGCCCTGTTCGCGCCCGTCCGGTGATGCGATGTCGGGTTTCAGCGCGGAGTGTCGAATGCTGCGGCGCCTAGGTGCCACCATGCGGACGACGTCCCCAGGAAATTCTTGACCAGAGCAGTTCGTGGAGAAAATAGGAACAGAACCCGATAATGGTTCCGGCAAGCGCGATACCGCCCCCCGCCGATACAGAGCCTGTGAAAAACCAACCAATCGCCAGCATCACCAGAAAGCCCGCGATCTGCCAGGTCAGAGCTTTCAAGAACAATCGTTGATGCGTGTCCATCACCCATCCTCCATCTGAACGCCCGCGCACGTTACGCGACGACCGACAGGTTCGAGAATTCTGTGAATTCGCTGCATCAAGTTTGCATTGCAGACTTAAATCTGCAATACAGACAATATGGCAAAACGTGACCGCGTCGACCTGTTTCGTAGCCGCCTTGAGGGCGCGACCACGACCATCGGGATGTCCAAGAGCGCACTTGCGCGCGCCACCGGTGTCGACCGCTCGACCATCGGGCAATTGTTCAAAAGGGACCTGACACGATTGCCGAACGCTCAGCTGGCCGCGGACATCGCCGAAACGCTTGGCGTGAGCCTCGACTGGCTCATGGGGTTGAGCAATCGCCCCGAACGGCCCGCCGCAATCCTCGCCTCCGCGATCTCGGTTGCCCAGGCCGAGCGCAGCTCGAGCGGTGCACAGATCCTCGACTGGCATCACGAATCCGCTGGCAGCAAGATCCGGCACGTTCCCGCCACCTTGCCCGAGATGCTGAAAACCGAGGACTTCATCGAATGGGAATACAACACCCTGTCGCCAGAGGCCGTCGAGCAGGTGAAGAGCGAGGCCAAGGGGCAACTCGACTGGGTGATGTCGGGCGAAGCCGACTATGAAATTGCCATTCCGATGCACGAAGTGACCTCGCTGGCGCAAGGCAGCGGGTATTATGAAGGTTTGAGTGCGGCGCAGCGGACGGCGCAATTGCGAGTGATCGCCCAGCAGGCTGCCGCTCTGTATCCAAGGCTTCGCCTGTTTCTATTTGATGCCCATGCCCTTTACAGCGCGCCGGTCACGGTCTTCAGCAATGATCTGGCGATTTTGTATGTCGGCCAGTGCTATATCGCGTTGAGAGAACGCCAGCGCGTCATGGCCCTGTCAGAGCATTTCGACTGGCTCGTCAGGCTCTGCGCGGTCGACGCGAAAGATGTCGGCAGTGTACTGGGTGGTCTTGCCGTTGCTGAATGAGCCGCGAGAGCCTAACGGTTTTGTGAGCGTTTGCCTCAGGGATTTTCCAAACGATGAACAGTGTCGAAGTCCCGCACACCAGACATTTGTGATACCACACCTGGAATAGCACCCTGAAAGTGGTCCAACGGGCCTGCGCCCACCGGATCATCCCTGTTCGCAATTATTTTGGGTTTGCGTTGACGATTGCAGGCAGAGCCGCTTCAAAATTCAGGTCGTTTCACCTAAGCATCCCGATCAAAACCTCAGTATGGCCATGCCGAAGGTCGTCTACCGGAAAGTGGGTGTCGAGATCATCAAATGTCGCGAACATTTCTCTTGAAAGCGACAGGGTGACAATCGGACCAAATGCCAGGTGAAAGAACTGGTTCTGATCCACACGGGCAAAGACCCCCTGCGCAACGCCCTCTTCAACAATCTGCCAAAGCGCCGCGCGTTGCGGCTCGATGTATTCTGTATGGAACGACCGGGCGACTTTGGGAAACGCACGTGACACCTCGGCGATCAACGGCGACATGCGGCCCACAGGGGAGGTGATTGTTGTCTCATAAAGCGCATCGATTGCTGCCCGCAATTTCTGTTCAGCCGTCAGCGACGCGTTGGCGGTAATAACGGTGAGCGCATCCAACGCCGCCGCATATCCATGCGTGACACACGCGATAAACAGATCCTCTTTGCCCGAGAAGTGATAATACAGGCTCGCCTTCGTCATGTCGCTGGCTTTGGCGATTGTGCTCATGGACGTGCCCGCAAATCCTTTTTCAAGGAACAAGTCCGTTGTCGCAGTGATGATCCGTTCACGACTATCGGCCTTTGACTTTTCTTCCGCGCTGAGCATTGACGGTTCCAATTTACCTTCTAATTACCTACCGACCGGTCGGTAATAAGCCGAGCGATCAAAGGCAAGATAGGAGTGTAGCGGCATGACACAAGTCCAAACGAGTATGATTGTGGTCTTTGCAATCCTGTGGCCGATGTTCGCGGCTGCACAAAGCGCGGATGATGCGGCGGCAGAGGTCCGACCCGTTTTCGTTCAGACAATGATCGTACCGTCGCCAGAACAGAGCTTGACCCGGCAGTTCTTTGGCCAGGTCGCGGCACTAGAGACCGTGGACATCTCTTTTGAGGTCGGCGGATACCTAACCATGCTCGATGCGCGCGAAGGCGCTTTGGTGGCGCAGGGTGACCTGCTTGGTCAGCTAGACCTTGGACCGTTCGAAAGGGCCGTTGAGCGGGCTGAGTTAACGCTTGCCCAGGCGGAACGGGATCTTGAGCGCGCAAACACACTTGCCCAGCGGAATGTGACGTCTGCTGTGCAGGCCGAAAATGCCGCCACCGCACGGGATCTTGCTGATGTGGCCCTGCGCGAGGCACGAGAGGCTTTGGCAGATGCGACGATTGCCGCGCCATTCGATGCGTTGGTGGCTGACCGACTTGGCACCGCTTTCACCAACGTCGAACCGGGCACACCCATCCTACGGCTGCATAACATGTCCGAGATACGGGTGGAATTTGATCTGCCAGAACGGCTTTTGACGGTGATTGGCGATCCCGCCGACGTCACGTTCACGGGTCAGTATGTAGGTCGAGACGCAGTTATCCCGCTTAGCTTTCGGGAGTTTCGGGCGGAGACAATCGGAATTGGTCAAAGCTATACGATTTCGCTTGCCGCCGCGCCCGTCGAAGATGTGCGTTTATTGCCCGGCAGGACCATGACCGTCATGGCGACCCTTCAACAGCAGTCGGACGGTTTGCTCCTGCCCGCCAGTGCCATTGCCACCCGCCCCGGCGGCGGACAGACCGTCGTCGCGGTCGTGCAGCGCGGCGATGCCCTCGTGGCCGAACAGATCCCTGTAGAGGTCCGGTCAAGTAATGGAGCGGACTTCACCGTGGTTGGGCTGGAGCCGGGCATTGAGATCGTCGAGATCGGTGCACACCTGATCACAGATGGCACCCCAATTCAGCGATTTACGCGCCTCACGCAAGAAGGATCCTGAGCCATGCAAGTCGCGCGCCTGTCCATCAAATACCCACTCTACACATGGCTTCTGATGCTCTTTTGCCTCTTTGGAGGTGCAGCTGGGTATCTCAGCGTGGGCAAGCTTGAGGATCCGGTCTTCACGCTCAAATCCGCGCTGGTCATCACCGCCTATCCAGGGGCGACGGCCGCAGAAGTGGCCATCGAGGTATCCGAAGTGCTGGAGGCAGAAGTCCAACAAATGGACGAGGTGGACTACATCACTTCAAGCAATACGCCCGGCCTTTCGGTCGTCGAGGTGACCATTCAGGATACCTATGACGGCACGGAATTGCCGCAGGTCTGGGACGATCTGCGCGACCGGGTCGCGGACGCTGTGGGTGATTTGCCCGCGGGCGCCTTGCCCCCGGTCGTGAACGACAGTTTCGGCGATGTATACGGCCTTCTCTACGCCGTCAGCGCGCCGGGATACGACGATGCCACCGTTTGGGATATCGCCACCTTTCTGCGGCGCGAATTGTTGACGGTGGATGGCGTGGCTAACGCACAGGTTTTGGGCCTGCCGGAAGAGGCGATTTTTGTTGAGCCTTCGAGTGCAGTTCTGACGGCGCTTGGTGTGCCACCAGAGGTCATCGTCGGAGCCGTGTCAGCGGCCGACCAGGTCGTTGCGACCGGAACGGCAGACAACGGACGCAATGATGTGCGCATCTCGGCACCAGCAGCTGATGACAGCGTCAGCGAGATCAGCGCACTGACCTTCGGGTTTCAGGGCGAAGTGTTGAACCTCACAGATGTTGCAGATGTCTATCGAGGACGTGTGGATGCCCCCCGCCAGATCATCCGTCACAACGGCACCGACGCGTTTACGATTGGCGTGGCCGGCCTAACGTCGGAGAACATTGTCACAGTCGGCAGCCGCATCGAGGACCGGTTGGCAGAGATCACACCGCTCTTGCCCGCCGGGGTGGTGTTAGAGCCGATTTATGAACAGCACCGCGTGGTGGACAACGCCAATCAGGATTTTCTCGTAAACCTTGCGATGTCCGTGGGCGTCGTGATTTGTGTGCTTGCACTGTTTATGGGTTGGCGCGCGGCAGTTGTTGTCGGCGGCTCGCTGCTTCTGACCGTCAGCTTCACGTTTTTCTTCATGAATATTTTCGACATCAAAGTCGAGCGGATCAGCCTTGGCGCATTGATCATTGCGATGGGAATGCTCGTGGACAATGCCATCGTGGTGGCCGAGGGGATGCAGGTGCAGATGCGACGGGGCCGCAAGGCGATCGATGCCGCTGCCGAAGTGGCCAAGCGCACGCAGATCCCGCTGCTTGGGGCGACCGTGATCGGGATCATGGCCTTTGCGGGCATCGGGCTCAGCCCTGACAGCTCTGGCGAGTTCCTGTTCACGCTGTTTGCCGTGATCGCCATTTCTCTGACGCTGTCCTGGGTTTTGGCCGTCACCGTGACGCCGCTACTGGCCAGCTATTTCTTCCGTACGGAAACCGCGAAAGACGCGAGAGATCCCTATGACACGATGTTCTTCCGCGGCTATGGCGCGGTCGTGCGCGGGGCCTTGAGGGTGCGCTGGCTGGTGATCATCGCGCTGGTGGGCGCAACCGTTGCAGGCGTCGGCGCGATGGGCATGGTGAAGCAACAGTTCTTCCCACCCGCCACCACGCCGCTGGTTTACCTGAATTACAATGCGGCACAGGGCACATCGATCCATACGGCCAGCAATGACCTCGCGATCCTCGAAGATTGGCTGATGGAGCATCCTTCGGTTGACGCCGTGACAACGACCGTCGGCGCCAGCATGACGCGCTATTTGCTGACCTACACGCCGGAAGACCCCTCTCCCTCTTACGGGCAGCTGATCATCCGCGTGCAGGACCACACAATGATCCCGACCCTGCGGGACGAGCTGAGCGCCCATGCCGCGCGGGTTCTGCCGTGGGCGGAAACACGGGTACAGCAAATTATCTATGGGCCTCCCGTGGGAGCGGATGTCGAGGTGCGTTTGTCCGGGCCGGACCTAGATGTTCTGCGCGGCCTTGCAGAAGACGCCCGCCAGATATTCGAGACAGAGACCGACCTTCTGGTCAACGAGCGTGTCGATTGGCGAGAGCCGCAGCTGACCACCCAGCCGATATTTGCAACAGACCGCGCGCAGGCGCTTGGGATCAGCAGGGCCGATGTTTCGCAGGCGATCGCACTGGCCACGGACGGGCTGCGCGTGGGCACCTTTCGCGAGCTGGACCGCCAAGTGCCCGTTCTGATCCGGACGCCTCGATCCGAGCAAATCGGCGACGCTTACCTGCTCGACCAGCCAATCTTTGCGGAGACGACCGGCCGGTTCACGAACCTCGGCCAGGTCTTGGATGGGTTTGATGTGGTGACACGCAATACCCTGATCCAGCGGCGCGACCGTACGCCTACGATCAGCGTACAAGCCTTCACCATCCCAGACGTGCTGCCGCCGCAGGCGTTCACACAAGTACGCAGCGCGATCGAGGCGATGCCATTGCCCGCAGGCTATCGGATGGAATGGGGTGGCGAGTTTGAAAGCGCGAGTACCGCGCAACAGAGTTTGGGGCGTCAGATGCCCTTGGCATTTGGCACCATGCTCCTGATCACCATCCTGCTGTTCGGCAAATTGCGCCAGACGGCGGTGATCTGGACAGTGGTGCCGATGGCGGTTACCGGGGTCGGGCTGGGGCTGTTGTTCACGGGCCTGCCATTCAGCTTTACCGCACTTTTGGGTCTGCTCAGCCTGTCGGGCATGCTGATCAAGAACGCCATTGTACTGGTTGAAGAAATCGACGCAGAGAAAACGGATAACGGCCTGCCGCAGTCCGAAGCCATCGTCACAGCCTCTATCAGTCGTTTGCGGCCTGTCGTGTTGGCCGCTGCGACGACGATCTTGGGCATGGTCCCGCTGTTGAGCGACGCGTTTTTCGCGTCGATGGCGGTGTCGATCATGGCAGGTTTGGGATTCGCGTCGATCTTGACGTTGATTGGTGTGCCAGCTCTGTACCACACCTATTTGCGCCGCGAACGTTGCGAAGAAAAGCGCGCGCGCGATGGCGGCAAAAGGCCCGGTCTTTTGGTGCGCTTGTTCAAGGGGACCGAGCGGGTCCAGAAGGACACAACTGAATTCGAGAAGATGGCTGCGGAGTAGTACGACATGACAAAAGCAATACTGTTCGGCTCAATTGGAACGATCATCGAGTCCTCCGAAATCCAGCGAGCAGCCTTTAACGACGCGTTTAAGGCATTCGAGCTCGATTGGCATTGGGATCGGGACAGTTACACGTCGATGCTCACTGCATCGGGCGGGAAAGACCGCGTTCAAACATACGCAGCATCACGCTGCCAAGCGGTGGATGCGGACGCCATCCACGCCAAGAAGACCGCGTTGTTTCAGGCAGCACTGAGCAACAGTCTTCCCGAGTTGAGGCAAGGTGTCCCCGACGTGATCTCTCATGCTCAAAGCACTGGATGCCGTCTTGGGTTTATAACGACCACGGAAAAACAGACTGTCGATTTAATCGCGACCTCCGTCGGGCAGAAACTCGGGTCAACCTTCGACATTGTGACATTCCGCATGCCATCTCGCCCGGGGAAACCCGATCCGGCCGTCTACCTTGATGCTTTGGCAAGGCTTGAGGTTGCGGCGCAGGACGCCATTGCAATCGAAGACAATGCCGACGGTGTGACATCGGCAAACGCTGCGGGCATTCAAACGATTGGTTTTCCGGGCGAAAACACACGCGCTGATGATCTTCGGGCGGCAGATTGCGCAGCAGAAAATGATCTTCTTGCGGCGCTGCTCGACCTGCGGTTGACTGTGACGGGTCCGTCGACATGAGCACTCCGGCTGTCTTTGAGAAATCCAGAACAATCAAGACCGTTGGCCTAAACACCGAAGAGGTCAGGCACGTTGCTGAAGCGGAGGGCGTTGTTCGTGTAAATGCGCCGGGCCTCACTGCCCATGGGTTTGCGGATTTCTTGAAAACCCTGGGGACGCCCATGTTCACCGAAGGCGAAACGCCTGTCGCGGGACTGCCAGACCTGAACGTCGTGACGAATGTTGGCCGAACCTCAAAGCCGCGTAGCGTCTATCATTCCGACACAACCTATGTGGCGCGCCCACCGTCTTATGCCGGCCTCTTGGCGGTCGAGGTACCGGAGCGTGGCGGAGCAACGATGTTCTTGGATCAGTACGAGGCATACGAGCGATTGCCGGAGGACCTAAAGTCGTTGCTGAACGGCGCAACGATGCTGCATTCGGCGACCGGCGTTACATTAGGCCCGGAGGCTGAGACATCGGCACGGCATCCGGTTCTTCGCCGTCATCCCGGAACAGGCCGGAGCTCCTTGTTTTTGACGACACCGGCCCGCTGTTCAAACTTGCAACTTGCATCCGGAGAAGATCGAAGTGACTTGATCGCACCGCTCTATGACCACGCCTTGAACAGCAAATCCATAAGATCGCATAGCTGGTCGAATGGCGACGTCATTGTCTGGGACAACCGATGCACCCTGCACGCCGCGGACCACAGCGACGTGCAAGGGAACCGCACCCTGTTTCGGGGGCTGATCCGAGGCGAGGTTCCGACAGCAGCTGATACCTGAAGCGGCCTTTCTGTGATGGAACACCGGTGGACCGGGTCTGTGGGTGGCAGGATTTTCCAACGACGGTTTTGCCTATCTGCGCGAACTGGAACAGAACAATGATCGAGACCGGTTTGAAAACAACATAACTGGCAGGTGAACACCGCCGCGCGCGAGATCGGAGATCGCGGACTTGGGTAATCGGCATCTTGCGGTGGGCGATGGCATTGCCGCCGCCGGATTTCGTAACCTGTCGCCAAGGCAATTGATCCCGATCCGCGTTACGGTCGCCCAAGGGGCGGAAACCTTTGACAAAGTGTTGGCAAGCGCGCCGCGCCCGCCAAGCTGCGTGGGCAAAAAAGCCAAAGAGTCGCGCACAACAGACATTCACCATGCCTTAAACAGTGGCACCAAACGTCCCGATAACCTCGCATTTCTCGCATGCGTAAGCCGACCTGTGCACCCGCGAACAAAAGGTTGTGTATGGGAGGCGAGCCTATCGAACTCCTCATTTGCAGGCGTTAACGCCGTCATCTGGTGCCTTGGGTCAAACCGGGCCGTGCGCTGCTGCGCGGACGGTCAAGCGCCCGGGATCAGCGCGAGCCCGTCTGATGCTCCGCACCTCGGGCGGTCGGCGTGCGGTCTTGCGCAGGGGCCCATCCCGGCGCGCGCGTCATGTAGCGCCACGCGTCGCCCCAGTTGCGCGCCGCGCGCACATCGCGCCACAGTCCCGGTACTTCCGAGAACCAAACGGCCAGCGGATTGCGGCTGTCAAAGTCGCGCTTGAGACCATAGCGGGGCGTTTCTTCCTCCGCCTGATAGGTGCCAAAGAGCTGATCCCAGATCACCGTGATCCCGCCATAGTTCCGGTCGATATACTTGTCGTCGCACCCATGGTGCACACGGTGGTTGGCGGGGCTGTTCATGACGCGATCGAACCAACCCAGTTTGCCCACCAGCTCGGTGTGGATCCACGTCTGGTAGGCCAGCACGGTGATGATGCCGAAAAAGATCATCTCAGGCGAAAACCCAAGCAGAACCAGCGGGATATGGACAATCAGGCTCCACACGCCCTCGAGCGGGCCAAAGCGGATGCCGGTGATGATATTGTATTCGCGCGAGGAATGATGAACGGCGTGCTGCGTCCACAGGATCCGCACCTCATGCGCGATCCGATGTTCCCAGTAATACGTGAAATCCGCCGCGATCACTGCGAGCGCAATGGTCCACCAGGTGATCGGCAATGCCCACGGCACGACAGCTTCGGCGAGGATGTAGAACACCCCGTAGGCCGACGTCAGGATCAGCACCTCGACCACCAGATAGGGGATCTGCGTGGACGCGCTCGCCACCATCTCGAGCAGGCTGCGGCCCTTGTGGCTGCCCTTGAACAGCACCTCCGCCAGTTCGATCAGCAGGATCGCCGCGCCGATCAGCAGGAACACTTCGTCGATCTGGGTCGCCAGGGTCTCGAGCGTTTGGGCTGTCATGGTGTCATTCCTCGTGTCAGGGTACGCCAGGCCAGATCAGCGGCCTGGTTCGGCGTGGCCTCGCCCGCCACAACCATGGCCCATCCGGCATAAATCAGGGTCTCATAGGCCTCGACGATCCAGGCCGTTGGGATATCGGGGGCAAAGGCCCCCTCGCCCCGAGCCGCCTCGATATCGTCGGCAAGGGCGCGCCTTTGCTTTGCATAGGCCTCCGCCACGCGGGGATCGTTTTGCGCCGCTTCGGTTGCAAGAAACATATGCCGGGCGGCCAGCGGCAACATCGCGCGCAGTGCCACGCGCAACCCGTCGGTGTAGGTTTCACACGCTGCCACAGCCACCTCGACAGCGACGTCCAGCTCTTGCGATGCTGCGAGCGTCAGCGCGACCATGAGTTCATCGCGTCCCGCAAAATGCCGGTGCAGTGTCGCCCGTCCAACGCCTGCGGCGGACGCCACATCGGAGAGGGACGCGCCGGGGTTTTGGCTGAACACGTCGAATGCCGCTTCGAGGATGGCGTCGCGCGATGATACACTTTTGTCTCTCATGAGACATGTGTGTATCATATTGGGCGATCGTTCAAGCCCTCCACCACCATTTATGCGCAACATCGGATATCCCGGGTCACCGTCGAACGTGGGGCCAGGAACTGCGATGAATTGGCCAAACGGAACGAAAGCGACCGTGCCAGCCGCCAAGAGAGAGCCGTGGACAAGCGAACTCAGGGGGCGCCGTTGACACACGCTCGCGCTTTTTCGCAGATGCGCGAGAGCCAGCGCAGTTCCCTATCGGTACAGATCGATATGCCTTTGCGGTCGCCCGATTGCGTACGCACCGACCGCAGGCGGGTGTCCAAGATCGTCTGCGATCCCGCGTTGCGTGCCGTCATTTTAGGCCGATGGATCACATGACCCGCGCGGCACCCCCCACGGCCATGGACATCAACCGCCCGCCACCTCGAGCACGATCTTGCCGATATGGTCGGAACGTTCCATCCGCGCATGCGCGGCAGCGGCATCCGCGAGCGGAAACTCCGAATCCATCACCGGCCCAATCCGGCCTGCAGACAGCAGCGGCCACACCGCCTCGCGCAGGTCCTGCGCGATCCGTGCCTTGGCCAAATCGCTTTGCGGCCGCAACGTGCTGCCGGTCATGGTCAGGCGCCGGGTCATCAGCTGGGCAAAGTTCACCTCGGCCTTGGGGCCCTGCAGGAATGCGATCTGGACAAGCCGCCCATCATCGGCCAGCGCCGAGAGGTTGCGCGCGATGTAGGGGCCCCCGACCATGCAGAGGATCAGGTTTGCCCCGCCCTGCTCTTTCATCACGGCCACGAAATCCTCGTCGCGATAGTTCAGCGCGACCTCGGCTCCGAGATCACAGCAGGCGGCGCATTTCTCATCCGATCCGGCGGTTGCGAACACCCGCGCACCGAAATGCTGCGCCAGTTGGATCGCTGTCGTGCCGATACCCGACGATCCGCCATGCACCAGAAACCGCTCGCCCCCTTGCAAGGCACCGCGGGTGAAAACATTGGACCAAACGGTAAAGTACGTCTCGGGCAGGCACGCCGCCTGCTTGAGGCCCATCCCATCCGGCACCGGCAGGCAATGCGCCGCTGGCGTCGCCACAAACTCGGCGTAGCCGCCGCCGGGCAAAAGCGCGCACACCGCATCCCCCACAGACCATCCGCTGACACCGGTGCCAACCTCGACAATTCGCCCCGATGCCTCTAGCCCCGGCAGATCGCTTGCCGTGGGCGGCGGGTTGTAGAGGCCGGCGCGCTGCAACGCATCGGGCCGGTTCACCCCGGCCCAGGCCACCTCGATCACGACCTGACCATGCGCCGCGACCGGCCGAGGTCGTTCGACCGGCTGCAAGACCTCCGGGCCGCCGGGGACGTTGATTTCCACTGCGCGCATAGTCGATGCCATCTGATCCGCTCCTTTTTCGGCACCGTACCTTCAACACTGCCGGAAAAGGAACCCGCGATGCTGATGGCTGCCCTGATCTTCAACCTGGTCGTCCTGGTCCCGGTGCTTGTGTCGCTCGCGTCGGGTGCTGCGGGTCTGGACGCGGCCTTTGGCCCCGACACGGATGCGCGGCGTATCCTGGCCAGTGTCTATGCGGCCATCGGGATCGTCAGCGCGGGGCTGATCGCACTGCATGTGGCACAGCACCCTTGGGCGGTGCCGATGACGGTTGCCCTGTTTGCGGTGCAAATCACCTACAAACTGACGACGGTGGTGACCGTCGGGCTTGGGAGCCCGGTGGTGATCACAAATCTGGTTGTGGTGGCCGTGCAGGCCGCGGCACTCGCCGCGCTGGCATTCGACACCTACGCCGGATCAGCCTTGCGGTGAGGTCCAGCGGCCAGGCATGTCGTTGCGCTCCTGCGGTGCCTTGACTTGGCCGAGGATCCAGTTCGGTCCGGCCAGAAGGCTCGACAGCACCTTGCTGTCGCGCACCTGCGCCTTCACCTTTTCGATCTGCATCACACCGTCGATACGTCGATCCAGGAATTCCCAGGTGGCCTGATTGTCAATCGAATCATCGCCCAGCCAGTAAAGCACGGTTGCCGAGTAGACCCCCGAAAGGGTTGCCCGTTTAGTGTACCAGTTGATGTCATCCGACGTGTCGCCCAGCGCCGACCAGATATGATCTGCCGTGCCCCAAATGGCCTTGGCCCCATCCGCCGCGTGCATCGGTAACG
>JBCBHM010000019.1:0-57999 GCA_038525585.1 Pseudomonadota bacterium | reverse complement strand
AGTGGTGAGCCGTGCAGGGTTCGAACCTGCGACCCACTGATTAAAAGTCAGTTGCTCTACCAACTGAGCTAACGGCCCACTAGGCGGCCTATCTAGAAAGGGTGGCGCGAAGGGTCAAGCCGATTCTCGGTTCATTTCCTGCGACATACTGGATTCCTGCAAACCCCAGCGTTATATGCGCCAAATGCAGGACACCGCCCCCCTCCTTTGGCCCTTTATGAAGATGCACGGCCTTGGCAATGACTTTGTCGTGGTCGATGCGCGTGCGCATGCGCTCGAGGTGTCGCCTGATCTTGTGCGCGCACTGGCCGACCGGCACCGGGGCGTGGGCTTTGACCAGCTGGCTGTGGTTCACGACGGCAGCGATCTGACGATCACATTCTACAACGCCGACGGCTCCATGTCGTCTGCCTGCGGCAACGCCACCCGCTGTATCGCTGCGCGAGAGATGGCACTGACGGGCACCGACGCATTGCAGATCAACGTGACGGGGCGCGGCGAACTTTCGGCCGTGATGCGCGCCGATGGGGTCACGGCGGTGAACATGGGCCAACCGCAGCTCGACTGGCAGGACATCCCGCTGGCCTTCGAGGTCGACACGCTGCATCTGCCCATCGACGGCGACCCCGTTGGGACGGGCATGGGCAATCCCCATTGCACTTTCTTTGTCGACGATGTCGCAGCGATCGACTTTGCCGCGCGCGGGGCCGAGGTTGAGCATCATCCGCTTTTCCCCCAGCGCACCAACGTCCAATTCGCCCAGGTCACTGGGTCCGACCATATCCGCATGCGCGTCTGGGAACGGGGTACGGGGATCACGCTGGCGTCAGGCTCTTCCTCCTGTGCTGTGGCGGTTGCTGCCGTCCGGCGCGGCCTGACGGGCAGGTCCGTCACGATGGAGCTGGATGGTGGCGCGCTCGAGATCGACTGGCGCGAGGATGGTGTCTGGATGGCAGGGCCGACCGCCCATGTCTTTGACGGCACGCTCACGCGCAGTTTTCTGGACAGCCTGTGACAGCCCCGGTCTTTTCAAACCACGGCTGCCGCCTCAACGCCTACGAAACGAAGGCGATGGAAGAGCTGGCGACCGGCGCGGGCCTCCGAGATGCCGTGGTCGTGAACACCTGCGCCGTGACGGCCGAGGCGGTGCGCAAGGCCCGGCAGGACATCCGCAGGCTGCGCCGGACGCATCCCGACGCGCAGTTGATTGTCACCGGATGTGCCGCCCAAACCGACCCCGACAGCTTTGCCGCCATGGACGAGGTCGATGTGGTCGTCGGCAACACCGAAAAGATGAACGCAGCCACCTGGGCAGGCCTTGCCGGCGACTTCGGCACCGAGCCCGTGCAGGTCGACGACATCATGTCCGTGACTGAAACCGCCGGGCACCTGATCGACGGCTTTGGCACGCGCAGCCGCGCCTATGTGCAGGTCCAGAACGGGTGCGACCACCGCTGCACGTTCTGCATCATTCCCTACGGTCGCGGCAACTCACGCTCGGTGCCCGCGGGCGTTGTCGTGGATCAGATCAAACGGCTGGTCGGCCGTGGCTTTAATGAGCTTGTGCTGACCGGTGTCGACCTCACCTCATGGGGTGCGGATCTGCCAGGCGAACCCAAGCTGGGTGATCTGGTCATGCGCATCCTGCGGCTGATCCCCGACCTGCCCCGCCTGCGCATCAGTTCCATCGACTCGATCGAGGTCGATGACGCCTTGATGCAGGCCATCGCCACGGAACCCCGGCTGATGCCACATCTGCATCTTTCGCTCCAACATGGTGACGACCTGATCCTCAAACGGATGAAGCGTCGCCACCTGCGGGATGACGCCATCGCCTTTGCGCAAGAGGCGCGCAAGCTGCGGCCCGACATGACCTTCGGCGCGGATATCATCGCAGGCTTTCCGACCGAGAGCCCGGAGGCGTTCGAAAACTCCCTCAAGCTGGTCAAAGACTGCGACCTTACTTGGCTGCACGTCTTCCCTTACTCACCCCGCCCCGGCACCCCCGCCGCGCGGATGCCGCAACTCGACGGTCCTACGATCAAGGACCGCGCCGCCCGCTTGCGGGCCGCTGGAACCAAACAGGTGGCCAGACACCTGCGGGATCAGATTGGCAAGACCCATCATATCCTGATGGAAAACCCGCATATGGGCCGCACCGAGCAGTTCACCGAAGTGACCTTCGCCACCCCTCAACCCGAGGGCCAGATCGTCACAGCCACGATCACAGCGCATACCGAGAGCCAGCTGCAGGCGTGATCCTGCTTCATCTTGCCAGATAAACGCTGGGGGGCGCGGCAGAGCCTCCTCCTCCCTCAACGAAAAAGCCCCGCCAAATGGCAGGGCTTTCTTGGTCTTCGATTGCGCCAGCGCTTACTTGTTCTTGTAACGGGCCTTAACCGGCGCCCAAAGGCGCTTGTTCGTCAAGTACAGAAGGACCGACAAGATGGTCAGAAAGATCACGCCGACAAAACCGGCCTGCTTGCGCGCCATCATCTTGGGCTCAGCCGTCCACATCAGGAATGCTGAGACATCTTCGGAAATGCTTTGCAGGTCGGTGGGCGCACCATCTGCAAATTCCGTGTCATCGCCATAGAGCGGGGGGGCCATAGCGATCCAGCCGCCAGGGTAGTACGTGTTCTCATAAAGAATCGCCCCAGCCTCTTCCTTCTCTTCGCCGGTGTAGCCGTTCAACAGCGCAACGATATATTCCGGACCACCAATCCCGTTGAAGAGCTGGTTGATACCCAAGCCATAGGGCCCGTGGAACCCTGCGCGCGCCTTGGCCATCAGGCTCAGGTCGGGCGCGTTCTCCAGGTTCGACTGGGGAAAGTGGTCATTCGGCGTGGCCGGGCGGAAATCGTCGATGCTCTCATCATAGACTTCGTAAAACTCGGCATAGGCACGCACCTGATCATCCGGCAGATCCGGTCCGTTTGCATCGCCCAGGGTCCGCAGCGGAACATATTGCAGCCCGTGACACGCTGCGCAGATCTCGGTGTAGACCTGCAGGCCACGTTGCAATTGGTTCTGGTCGAACGATCCAAACGGCCCGTCAAAGCTGAAGTCCACATTCGGGACATTCTTGGCCTCGCCAGCGGCGAAGGCGCCGGTGGCCAGCGCGAAGGCCGCCACCGCACTTACTGCAAGGGTCTTCAACATCTGCAGTCTCTCCTTATTCCGCCGGCTGTGCGGAAGGTGCGGTTGTGCCGCCAGCCTTCCCGCTCAGCGATGCGGCAAAGTCTTCTTCGATGGTCGCCGGTTGTGCCAGCGGCTTCTCGATCACACCCAAAAGCGGCAGGATCACGAGGAAGTAGGCAAACCAGTACGTCGTCCCGATCAGCGAGATCATCGGATAGATCCCCTCGGCCGGGCGTGCGCCCACCCACATCAGGATAAAGAAGTCGACGACCAGCAGCCAGAACCACCACTTGAACATCGGGCGATAGCGACCCGAGCGCACCGACGAGGTGTCGAGCCAAGGGGCCAGCGCCATCACGGCAATCGCACCGAACATCGCCAACACCCCAAAGAAGGCCGCGTCGATGATGCCACCGGTGATCCATGTGGTGGCCGCCACAACCCAGACATCGGGCGTGAAGGCGCGCAGGATCGCGTAGAATGGCAAGAAGTACCATTCGGGCACAATGTGCGACGGTGTCACCAACGCGTTCGCCTCAACATAGTTGTCGGGGTGGCCAAGGTAGTTGGGCATGAAGCCCACGATGGCAAAGAACACGGCGATGATGATGGCCAGCGCGAACAGGTCCTTGATCACGAAGTAGGGCCAGAAGGGCAGCGTGTCTTTCTCCGCCTCTTCCTTGGACGTGCGGCGCACCTCAACCCCGGTCGGGTTGTTGTTGCCGGTCGTGTGGAAGGCCCAGATGTGCACGATGACGAGGCCTGCGATGACGAACGGCAGCAGGTAGTGCAGGCTGAAGAAGCGTGTCAGCGTCGCATTGTCGACGGCAGGACCGCCCAGCAGCCATGTCTGCAGCGTTTCACCCACAAACGGGATCGCGCCAAAGAGGCCTGTGATCACGGTCGCACCCCAGAAGGACATCTGACCCCAGGGCAGAACATAACCCATGAAGGCCGTGGCCATCATCAGCAGGTAGATGATCATCCCGATGATCCACGTCACCTCGCGCGGCGCCTTGTAAGAGCCGTAGTAGAGCCCGCGGAAAATGTGCGCGTATACCGCCACAAAGAACAGCGAGGCACCGTTCATGTGGATGTAGCGCAGCATCGCACCACCGTTCACGTTCCGCATGATGTGCTCGACGCTGGCAAAGGCCAGATCGACATGCGGCGTATAGTGCATCACCAGCACGATACCGGTGATGATCTGCAACGCCAGACAGAACGTGAGGACAATGCCCCAGATCCACATCCAGTTCAGGTTCTTCGGCGTGGGGATCATCAGCGTGTCGTACATCAGACCCACGATGGGCAGACGCTTCGCCAGACCTTTTTCCCAG
Organism: Pseudomonadota bacterium; assembly: GCA_038525585.1. Lineage (GTDB taxonomy): Bacteria > Pseudomonadota > Alphaproteobacteria > Rhodobacterales > Rhodobacteraceae > Tateyamaria. Next base: position 53,518 of record JBCBHM010000019.1, on the reverse strand, counting down.
GCCGCTTTCGGTTCGTAGTGGTCGTGAGGAATTCCACCCATGGTATGTCTCCCTTAACCCAGTAGGATCGTGGTCTCGTCCACGAATTCAGCAACAGGAACCGGCAGGTTTTGCGGCGCGGGTCCACGACGGATCCGCCCGGCAGTATCGTAGTGCGAGCCATGACAGGGGCAGAACCAGCCGCCAAAGTCCCCTGCATCGCCCAAAGGCACACAGCCCAAATGTGTACACACGCCCTGCATCACCAGCCATTCGCCGGTGTTCTCGCCGTCAAAGGCGGTCAGGGTGCGGTTTTCGTCCAAAGCATCGACCTCGCCCAGATTTTCATTCCGGGCAACCGGATCCGCCAGATCGTCCAGCGCGACCTCACGGCCGGCTTCGATCTCTTCTTGCGTACGGCGGCGAATGAAAACGGGCTTGCCCAGGAACGCGACCGTGATCTGCGAGCCGGGCTCGATCCCGCTGACATCCACACGGATCGACGACAGCGCCAAGACGTCTGCCGACGGGTTCATCTGATTGACAAGCGGCCAAACCGCTGCGCCCACTGCAATCGCACCTGCACCGCCGGTGGCATAGTACAGAAAATCGCGCCGGGTTTCGTCGTGGTCTTCTTCTGCGTGAGACACGTGGTGACCCCTCCAGTTTCGAACGCCCCGGACGGGGCCAAATAACAGAGCGCCCGCGCACGAGCGGCGGGTGTTTCACCGGGTTATCTAGCGGGGTCCCCCGCTCACGTCCAGCGCGCAAACTGACACAGTTGGTCGCAGGGGATGCCGTTAACCCGTTGATAAGACTCGCACCCATACGCTCTGCTCACGTGCAGTCTTGTGCACAGGCTGCGCACGTATGGTGGAATGGGTGTGACCGTCTCAGATCCCCAGAGTTTCACGGCCTTAAGCCGAATGTCCTTACCCCTGACGAACACCTGTCACCTAGCGGTGCGCATACGATGCTAACCGACAGGCGCCGTCGCCTGCATTGACGGGCCTGCGGCGAACCGCTCGTACCAGTTTGCAAGCGCATCGCGCCTTTTGCGCCAGTCCCGGTCGCCATGCCGGAAATCCAGGTAAGCCAGCGCGCAGCCTACGCCGATATGGCCCACATCCATGGGCCCCGCCAGATGGCTCATCCAGCGGGCATTGAGCGCATCCAGCGCGCCCTCCACCTTGACCCATTGTGCCTCGATCCAGGCCTCGGACTGCTGCGCCTCATCGCGGAACCGTTTCTCATAAACCATGAGCACTGCGGCCTCCATCAGCGCGTCTGCCGTCGCTTCCAGCACCAGCACTTCCCACTGCCCTTGCAGCGGATAAAGGTCGGCACCCGCGCGGTCGTTCAGGTACCGCGTGATCACCCGACTGTCGTACAATGTCGGGCCTTCGTCCCGGACCAGTGCCGGGATCTTGCCCACCGGGTTCGCCGCCTTGAGCGTCGCGTCGGCCCCACCGGGCGCCGCGGTGACTGTTACGGTTTCAACATCGTCGACCTGTTCCGTTTCATGCAGCAAGACCAGCACTTTGCGCACAAAGGGGCTTGGCCCCGCCATCAGCAGCTTCATCGCGATTCTCCCGTTGAGTTCGGGCGCAGCCTAGGCCCCGCGCATCAGCGCAGCAAGCAACCGCACCTCTTGTCCCATCCCGAACGCATCGACGTGATCAGCGGCCCTTTGGCGGACCGCATCGGGCTTGTTCTGGTTCAGCTTCCAAGTGCCGTCCACCGCCGAAATGGACATGCGGCACGGCACGATCTGGCGCATCATCCTGTCCAGCACATCGGGCGTCATCTTGGCCGTTTTCCAGGGTGGCTTTGGCGCCAGCTGATCCTCGAAATGCTTGCTCTGCCGGTCCAGCAAATCCCGCATCTCATCCTGCGGACGCAGCTCCAGCACACCGGTCAGATGCACCGCCACATAGTTCCACGTGGGCACCTGATCCTCGACGCCGTACCAATCGGGTGAGATGTAGCCATCCGCCCCGCTCACCGCGATCCGGGCCGGTATCGGTGCATTCAGAGCGCGCGCAATCGGGTTCGACCGGACCAGGTGCAGATCGACATACGCGCCAGAGTCATCGATCAGAAAGGGGACATGCGCCATCATCGGACCGTCGTCACCATTCACCGCCAGTACGCCAAAGGCGCGTTCACGGGCAAAGGCCAGGTTGGCTTGCGCGGATTCGGTGTGAAACACGGGGTTTGGATGCATCGGATGTGATCCCTGAGACGTTGGGTTCCTCTTGCCTCGGAGCGTCAGGCTTGGCAACCTGATGCTGTTCTCAGGGCGGGGTGGAATTCCCCACCGGTGGTATGCAGGCAAGACTTGCGAGCCCACGAGCGCCTCGCCTGAGCGAGGGTCCAGCAGATCAGGTGAGAGGCCTGAGCCGACGGTCACAGTCCGGATGAAAGAGAACGCATGTGCCGCACGCCTTTGGGTGTATCCGGTCACGTGCGCAATCGCCTTGGGTGTTAAGTGTCTGAACCTAAAGGAGTAAACCCATGACACACACCCGCTTCGCCTTTGTCAAAGCCCGCTGGCACGCCGATATCGTCGACCGCGCGCTGGACGGGTTCACCGAGTTGATCCCCGCCACGCAGGTTGATGCCTTCGATGTTCCGGGCGCGTTCGAGATGCCGCTCATGGCACAAAACCTTGCTGAAACAGGGCAGTACGGTGCCATCGCCTGTGCCGCGCTGGTGGTTGACGGCGGGATTTACCGCCATGACTTCGTGGCCAGTGCCGTGGTGGACGGGCTGATGCAGGTGGGCCTCAAGACCGGCGTTCCGGTCCTGTCGGTCTCGCTCACGCCGCACCATTTTCAGGAAACGCCACACCACATGAGCATCTACGCCGACCACTTTGTGATCAAGGGGCGCGAGGCGGCGCAGGCCGCATTGGGGATCCTCGAGGCGCGCGCGACCCTGCGCTCAGCCGCCTAGATAGGCGCGCAAGGCGGGCGGTGGATTTGCAAGGGCATCGCCTGCCGGCGCAGGCGGTGCGACCTCGCCCGCGTCGACAAAGATCAGGTCATCCACCATTTCGGCCACTTCGCCCGGTGCGTGGGTGACCATCATCATCGTAGCCCCGCTTTCGGCCACAACTTCCGCGGTCAGCGCCAGCATCTCGGCCCGCAGCGCGGGCCCCAATGCGACAAAGGGCTCATCGAGCAGCAGCACCGGCGCGCTTTGCAGCAAGACCCGTGCCAGCGCCGCCCGGCTTTGCTGACCGCCGGACAGTGCACCGGGTTTTCGTGCGGCCAAGTCTGCCAGCCCCACACGCTCCAACGCCTCGGCCACGCGCGCCATCTCGGTCCCGGACAGCCGCAGGGACGGTCGCATGCCCAAGCCGACATTCTGCGCAACGCTCAAATGCGGGAACAGATTGCCATCCTGAAACAGCATCGCGATGCCGCGCCCGTCAGGTGCAGCCTCCGTCACATCGACGTCGTTGATCAGGATTTTCCCCGCGAACACAGGTGTATAGCCACCCAGTATGCCCAACAATGTCGACTTGCCCGCGCCCGACGGCCCAGCCACAGCGACGCGCCGCCCCTGCGGGACATCAAACGCCGCACGCAGGACAAAGTCGGCCTGTTCGGCCCGCAGCCCCTCAACCCGGATCACGCCGCCGCCCCCATGTATCGCAGAGCCAGAACATGGCGAGCGCCAGCGCCAACAACAGCAACGCCGCCCCCGCCGCCGCATCGGTGCGGTAGCTGCCCAGCAGTCGGTACATCTGCAAGGGCAACGTCGCCACATCCGGGTCGGCAAACAGCGCGACAACACCCAGATCGCCCACGGACAGGGCCGCCGCCAACCCGGCGGCAAAGCCCAACGCGGGCCGCAATCGCGGCAACAGCACGATCCGCCAAAACGGCCAACCGCGCAGTCCGAGCCCCGCGCTCAAACGCCCGTAATCCGTCAGTACCTGCCGCATCGGTGGCAACAGGATGCGCACGGCAAAGGGCAGCGCCATCAGCGCATTGACCGACGCTGTAACGGGCAGCGCAAGGCTCGCGGGGTTCACAAACGGAAAGATCAGGATGAACCACCCCGTGCCCAGCATCAGCGGCGACGCAGCAAGCCCCAACAGGGTCACGCCCTCCATCCCGCCCTGACGCGCCTGCGCCAGCCACGCCGTGAGCGGCAACGCGATGGTGACCAGCAGGCATGTGCTTAGCGCGGCAACCCAGATCGATGTCCAGGCCGACCGCCACACCACCGGCGGCATATCCAGCAATCCACCCAGCCCCGCGATGACAACCGACGCCAAGGGCAGGAGCAGGAACCCGGCGGCAAAGGTGATCCATGCCGCATCGAGCGCGCGCAGGCCCCAGCCCCGCGCGTCCCATCGCAGTGGCACCCGGTCTTGCCCCCGTTGCACCACCATCGGCGGCAGGAACGACAGCGCGAGCAGGGCCGCCCCACCCGCCACAGCCAGCTGCAGCAGGCTCAGCACCGCTGCGCGCCCAAGGTCAAAGTCAAACCGAAACGCCTGATAAATCGCCAGCTCGATCGTCGTCGCCTTTGGCCCACCGCCCAGTGTCAACGCGACCGCAAAGCTCGTCAGGCAAATGACAAAGATCAGCGCAAACGCCCCCGGCACCACCTGCCGCAGCATCGGCCATTCCAGCGTCCGAAACACCGTCCCGCTGCGCAGCCCAAGCTGTGCGACCAGTCGAAACTGCTCTGCCGGGATCGCCTGCCAACCCTGCAGGATCAGCCGCGTCGCGAGTGGCATATTGAAAAACACGTGCGCCAGCACAACACCATGCGCGCCATAGATCGACACTTCGGGCAAGCCAACGGCGCCCAGCGCCATGTTCAACCACCCGTTGCGGCCAAAGATCGCCAGGAGTCCCAGCACAGCGACGATCACCGGCAGGATGAACGGCGCGCCCAGCAGCGTCACCAGCAGCGCATGGCCCGGCATCCGGCGTCGCGCCAGCGCGCGCGCCACGGGCACCGCCAATACGACCGAGATCAGCGCCGAGAAAAACGCCTGCACCAGCGTGAACCGCACCGCCTGCCATTCGGCGGCGCGCAGGCCTGTCGTTGCCTCGACCCGGAACCCGATGGCTACAAAGGCCGCCAGCACCACCGCGACGATGCAAACCGCCGCGGTGATGCCGGGCCAGGTGCTTATTGGCTGAGCGCGGCGCGCCATGTCTCGATCGCGTCTGCCTGCAAGGCTGCTGCCTCATCCTCGGAATAAAACAGCACCTTTTCCGGCAAGGGCAACTGCGACCACCCTTCGGGCCAATCCGATTGTGGCAGCGCCGAGGGCAGCGACCAGTTGGCCGTGGGGATAATCGTCTGGAAATCGCGCGACATCACATAGGCCAGGAATTGATCCGCCAGGTCGGGCTGGTCCGTTCCCGCGATCTTGGCCACGGTTTCGACCATGAAATAGTGACCCTCGGGGAAAATCGCCGCCTTCTTGGTAAAGTCCTCTTCGGCGAACATGTGGTAGGCGGGCGAGGTCGTGTAGCTCAGCACCATGTCGGCCTCGCCATCGGTGAACAGGCCATAGGACGCCGACCAATCCTTGGTCACGGTCAGGATGTTGTCCGACAAGGCCGCCCACACTTCGGCCGAGCGGTCGCCGTAGACGGCCTGAACCCACAGCACCAAGGCCAGGCCAGAGATCGAGGTGCGCGGATCCTGAATGACCAGCTTCACATCATCAGGCAGGGCCAGCAGGTCGTCAAAGCTGGCAGGGGGCGCGTCCATCGTCGTCTCGTTGTAGATGAACGCCGTGTGCCCGTAATTGAACGGCAAGAACGTGTCGTCGGTCCAATCGATAGGCAGCGTCAGCGCGCTGTTGTCTTGCCCGTGCGGGGCAAACAGCTCGGTCGCCCGCGCCCGCGCTGTCACGTCGGATGTCAGGCCGATGACCACGTCCGCCTTGGTCCGCTCCCCTTCCAGCAGCAGACGGGGCAGCAGATCGCCGGTCGACCATTGCAGATCGCAATCGCAGACCTTTTCGAACTCGGCCTCAATGATCGGGCCAGGCCCCCATTCCGAGGTAAAGTAGTCGCCCGCATAGACCGTCAAAACGGGTGTGTCGGCCATCGCCGAAGACGCCGCCAAAGCGGCGGCCAGTGTCAGAGTGTATTTCATCGCGTCCTCCAAAAGGAAGGCGGCGGGACAAGGGTCTTGGGATGATCCAAACCTTCCCTCCGCCGGTGTTAACCGGTTCAGGTTCAACGGGTTCGCCATCATGGCATCTCAGCTGTCGCCAGCACCCCGAGGTATGAAAAGGTATAGGTCGCACCGATGAGCGTGACAAGCCGTGACCGCGTAGGCGCACACTTGGCCGCAGCCCAATACACCTTGGCATCCCACCGCACGCCGCGTATTCCGTGCCGAGGTCATCAGCCGGAGCATGCCATGTCATTCAACACGTTCGGACACCTATTTCGCGTCACCACCTGGGGCGAGAGCCACGGGCCCGCTTTGGGCGCGACCGTCGATGGCTGCCCGCCCGGCGTGGCGGTAGACGAAGGTATGCTTCAGCATTGGCTCGACAAGCGCAAACCCGGGCAAAACAAATTCACCACCCAGCGGCGCGAAGCGGATGAGGTGCGCATCCTGTCGGGCGTGTTCGAAGGGGTGACCACCGGCACGCCCATCCAGCTGATGATCGAAAACACCGACCAGCGGTCCAAGGACTACGGCGATATCGCCGAGAAATTTCGACCCGGTCATGCCGACATCACCTACTGGCAGAAATACGGTATCCGCGACTATCGCGGCGGCGGTCGGTCATCGGCCCGCGAAACGGCGGCCCGCGTGGCGGCGAGCGGCATCGCCCGCGCCGCCCTCGCCCATCTGGTGCCGGGACTCGAGATCAAAGGGTACATGACCCGCATGGGCGCGCACGAGATCGACCGGGACCAATTCGACTGGGATCAGATCGACCAAAACCCGTTCTGGGTGCCCGACGCGACCGCCGCCGAGACCTGGGCCGACTACCTCGACGGGCTGCGCAAGTCCGGCTCGTCAGTCGGTGCTGTGATCGAGGTTGTCGCGCGCAACGTGCCCGCAGGCTTGGGTGCGCCGATCTACGGCAAGCTCGATACCGATCTGGCCGCCGCGATGATGAGCATCAATGCCGTCAAAGGCGTCGAGATCGGCGAGGGCATGTCTGCTGCGATGCTGACTGGCGAGCTGAACGCAGATGAAATCACGATGGGTCCGAACGGGCCGGAGTATTCATCGAACCATGCCGGCGGCATCCTCGGCGGCATCTCCACCGGGCAGGACATCGTCGTGCGCTTTGCCGTGAAACCCACCTCATCCATCCTGCAAACCCGCCAGACAATCACCAAGGCGGGCGAACCGGCCGAGATCATCACCAAGGGCCGTCACGACCCCTGCGTCGGTATCCGTGCCGTCCCGGTGGGTGAGGCGATGATGGCCTGTGTGATCCTCGATCACCTGCTGCTGGACCGCGCCCAAACCGGCGGTGTGCGCGGCCCTATCGGCCCTAGCTGAGCATCACGCCTAAGCTGCGCACCGCGTTTTTCAGCGTGTCATCCGACACCCGCGCCCGCGCCATCGTGCGCAGGCCGACATATTGCGCGATCAGCATGTCGGCGAGGCGGCGGCGTGCCAGGGCATCGAGGTCGGTATGCGCTGGCGACGCAGCCAGCGCCACCGCCATCCCGTCCCGCAACTCGGACAGTCCATGCTCCACCGCAGCCGCAATCTCGGCATCATATGCGCTTGGTCCAGCGGCGGCGGTGCACAGCAAACAGCCCCGCTGATCACCGTCCGTCACAGCCTGGTACGCACTTGTGAACATCGTGCGGATGCGGTCAGCGCCATTGGGAATCGCAGGATCGGTCAACAACGCCACACCCGCCTGCACGGCTTTCGCCTCATAGTGATCCAGCACTTTGAGAAACAGTGTCTTTTTGTCCGTAAACGCCTTGTAGAGGCTCCCGCGCGTCAGGCCCATGCCGTCCAGCAGATCGGGCAGTGACGCGCCCTCGTAGCCGTGGGCCCAAAAGACGTGCATCGCCTTTTCAATCGCGGCGTCGGTGTCAAAGGATCTGGGGCGGGCCATGTGCAGTTCTCCATTTCGTGAACGGCATATAATCGTTCGGAACTGAATAGTCTAGAATTCACGCACTCGTGTTTTGAACCGATTGGTTCCTTACTGTATCTCCTCCAGTACGGAACCAATCAGTCCACAACAGGAACCAGATCCATGCTCAAACTGCTCCCCATCGCTTTCGCCGCCGTCCTGACGGCGGCCATCAGCCTCGCGGGTATCGCGGCCCAGGCCGACCCCATCGCCACTGGCACCTTCACCGGTGCGTCCGACCACATCACAACTGGCTCTGTCGACGTCGTCGCCAATGCCGACGGCAGCCACACCATCATTCTGGGCGAGGATTTCAGTCTCGACGGTGCGCCCGACCCCCGCGTGGGCCTGGGCAAGAACGGCCATTATGACGGCAACACCGACAGTGGTGTGCTGGGCAACCTGACCGGCGCACAATCGTTCACCGTGCCCGCAGGCGTGGACGTTTCGGACTTCAACGAGGTCTACATCTGGTGCGAGAAATTCAGCGTGCCGCTGGGCGTCGCAACCCTGGGCTGACGCTTGCCTTTGGCCGCGTTAGCCGCCATGGGTCGAGGCAATGGATAGCCCCACGACCTCGAACAAACCAACCGCCGCCATCGTGCTCAAGCTGGTGGCGGTTTTCCTGTTCATGGTCATGGCCGCCATGATCAAGGCGGCAACCGAAAACGTGCCGGCCGGGCAGGCCGTCTTCTTCCGATCCCTATTTGCCATGCCCGTGATCCTTGCATGGGTCTGGCACCGGGGTGAAGTGCGCGAGGCGTTGATCCCACAGAATTTCATGGGCCACGTCTGGCGCGGTCTCTTTGGCACCTCCGCCATGGCGCTGACCTTTGCAGGCCTTGGCCTGCTGCCCCTGCCCGAGGTGACGGCCCTCGGCTACGCCACCCCGATTTTCACCGTCATCCTCGCGGCCTTGATGCTGGGCGAGCGCATCCGGCTGGTCCGCATCAGTGCCGTGGCGCTTGGCCTCGTCGGGGTGATGATCGTGCTTTGGCCACGCCTCAGCCTCGATGCGTCCGTCCTCAGCACCGCAGGCAGCATCGGCGCGCTGATGGTGCTGGGCGCCTCGATCCTGCGCGCGTTTGTCCAGATCCACATCCGCACGCTGGTGCAGACCGAACATACCGCGGCCATCGTCTTCTACTTTTCACTGACGGCGACGCTGCTCAGCCTCCTGAGCCTCCCCTTCGGCTGGATCATACCGGGCGCACTTGATGTCAGCCTGTTGATCGGCGCGGGGCTGATCGGCGGCATCGCCCAGATCCTCGTCACGTCCAGCTACCGCTTTGGCGGCGCATCCATGCTGGCCCCGTTCGACTATGCGTCGCTGATCTTTGCGGCCCTCATCGGTTACGTGATCTTCAACGAGGTGCCCACGCTCACCATGGTCCTCGGCGCCGCCCTGGTCGTCGCTGGCGGCGTCCTGATTATCTGGCGCGAACGGCAGTTGGGCATGGAGCGCAGGCGCGTACGTTCGGTGACAGATCCAAAGGGATGATCAAAATTTTTTATTCAAACCACAACTCTGCATAATGCCATTGGCTGTCCGTTTAGACTTGAGATTGTATGGTACTGTCGTTCTGTGGTTAGTGATCTCGCTCTCCCAAACTTCATGGGAGCCCTTCCCACGTTTGGGTAAACGACGATACTGCGCCCTTCTAAGCTCTCTAGTCACGTCGCGATAAAAATTCGACACAGGATCAACAAGCTTGCGGCGATCCGTCCGAAGTTTTCCAGAAAATCGCTGGCATCATTTCCGCAAGGTTTGACCGATTAATTTCTTCACCATCATAGTGGTTCGTAACGATCAATTCTGCAGCGAATTCGCGTATATGGTCTTGAAACTCAGACAATGTGCTGGCCTCGACATGAAGCCCTGAAATATCGCTTTTCGACCACCAAACGCCAGCTTCATCATCCCAGACTGCCTCTACTTCAAAAGTTCTCTTGGACATGACCGCCTCCTGCCTCTCACACACAAAGCTACTTCTTGATGAGTCGTCAAACAACCAAATTTTCACTAAAGTTCACCAGAATCAGTGGAAAGCAGTGAACATGCCGCAAATTCAGTTCTCAGTCTCGGAAGAGACAGAAGTGTACCTGCGATGGCTGGCAGACAATATTCTCTTCGAACAAACCTCATCCAAGGCCGCTCGCCACTTGTTCTTAAAGGGCTTAGAGCAGACGCGGCGCGATGCTGGGCAAATTGATCCAGCGCCTGCCACACTAAAGTAGCTTCTAGGCCCGCACCAACGCCTCGTAGTCCTCGGCAACGTCGCGGCACATCGCACCCACCTCGAAGTTGAAGTCGCCGATCTGTCCCACCGGGGTCACCTCGGCCGCCGTGCCGGTCACCCAGCACTGTTCGAACCCTTCGAGCTCTTCGGGCATGATGACACGCTCGTGCACCTTGATCTGCTTGTCCTGCAAGCGGCTGATCACCGTCTGGCGGGTCAGACCGTTCAGGAACACATCGGCCTTGGGCGTATGCACCTCGCCGTCCTTGACGAAGAAGATGTTCGCGCCCGTGCACTCGGCCACATATCCGCGGTAATCCATGAAGAGCGCGTCCGAGCAGCCCTTGGCCTCTGCCGCGTGTTTCGACGTTGTGCAAATCATGTAGAGACCCGCCGCCTTGGCATGCACCGGGGCCGTTTCGGGCGAAGGGCGCTTCCACTTGGCGATGTCGATCTTGGCGCCCTTGTACTTGGCGTCGCCATAATAACTGCCCCATTCCCACGCTGCGATAGCCAGATGCACAGGGTTGCGCGCCGAGGCGACGCCCATGTCCTCACCTGCGCCGCGCCACGCCACCGCACGCACATACGCATCCGTCAGGCCATTGGCAGTCAGGACCTGTTGCTTGGCCGCTTCGATCTCATCGACCGTGTAGGGGATCTGAAAGTCCAACTCTCCGGCGGAAAAGTGCAGCCGCTGCGAATGTTCACGGCTCAGGAAAATCTTGCCGTTATACGCGCGCTCACCCTCGAAAACCGAGCTGGCATAATGCATTGCATGGGTCAGGATGTGCACGTTGGCGCTGCGCCAGTCGACCATCTGGCCGTCCATCCAGATTTTCCCGTCAAGATTATCATATCCAGCCATGCCAGCCTCCCGATTTCCAAAAATTGCGCCAATAAGTCCGATGTGGACATAAAGTTGCGCAAAACCTGCGATTCGATAGCGCTCCGCTCTTGGAATGTCAACAAGGCTGACATAAACTGATCGCAAAACGACCAGTGAAAGACAGTGACATGGCGGAAGGACGGACGGGCAGCGGGGAAAACCTGCTTTACCTCACGGACGAGCAGTTGCGGCAGGGGATCGAGGCGATGTTCTTTGCCTATCGCGGCTTTACCGCCGACCCCGATCGCATCCTGACGGATATGGCGTATGGCCGCGCACATCACCGGGCGATCCACTTTATAAACCGCGCGCCGGGCACGACGGTGAACAACCTGCTCAACATCCTCGGCGTGACCAAACAATCGCTCAACCGCGTGCTGCGCACCCTGATTGAGGACGGGCTGGTGGAAAGCCATGTCGGCACCGCCGACAAACGCGAGCGTCACCTGTTTCTGACCGATGCGGGACAGGCGCTGGAACAACAGCTGTCCGACGCGCAACGGGCCCGTATGCGCGCTGCGTTCCGCGACGCGGGTCCCGATGCGGTGGCAGGGTTTCGCACCGTGCTCGAAGCGATGATGGACACAGAGATGCAACGCACCTACACAAGGCTGAAGGAAAGCGGCGCATAATGGATTTCGACACTCACCTCCTGATCGTTGACGATGATGAACGCATCCGGACGCTTTTGCAGAAGTTCCTGATGCGCAACGGCTTTCTCGTGAGTGCGGCCCGCGATGCGGCCCATGCGCGGCGGGTTCTGTCGGGGCTCGATTTCGACATGATCGTGCTGGATGTGATGATGCCGGGCGAAGACGGTTTGAGCCTGTGCCGGTCCCTGCGCGAGACGCTGGCGACACCCGTTCTGCTGCTCACTGCCAAGGGTGAAACCGACGCCCGGATCGAAGGGTTGGAGGCCGGGGCAGACGACTACCTGCCCAAGCCGTTCGAGCCCAAGGAACTGCTGCTGCGCATCAACGCCATTCTGCGCCGTGTGCCCGATACGGCCCCGGAGGAGGCACAGCCCAAGATCCTGACCCTCGGCCCGATCCGCTACGACATGGAGCGGGGCGAGATGTGGCAGGGCGAAGACCTCGTCCGCCTCACCGCAACCGAGATGCAGCTGATGAAGCTGTTCTCCGCCAAGCCGGGCGAAGCGATCAGCCGCGCGCAACTGGTCGAAGACCTCGGGAGAGACCGGGGGCAAGCGCAGGAACGCGCCGTGGACGTGCAGATCACGCGGCTGCGGCGCAAGATCGAAGTGAACCCCAAGCAGCCCCGCTACCTGCAGACGGTGCGCGGCGCGGGGTACATGCTGGCGCCGGATTGATGCTGCACGAGTCAGTCGCAATAAATTTCCGCGCCCTGCGTCTTCTGCGCAACCATATGCAAAAACACCACCCTGCCGAGTTCAAGCGAATGATGACCTCGGACCCCGACGGCAAAGTGAATGATATCATGTTTGCAGGGCGCTCTGGAGGTGAATTGGCTACACTCAACTACGCCTGTTTCGATCCGACCCGATTTCCAGTTCACGTCTTGGCTGATGACACAGTTGTAGCGCTGGTAAAAAAGGTGCAACGCGGCACGCATGCGTCGTTCTGGGTCCGCGCAGCCCGTGAAATCTGGGGACTGAACCAATGATGAAAACAGCCCTCCTCACGCATGCAGACGGCCTGTTGCACGTCACACCCGCGGGCATGCCAGAACAGGTCGCGCGGCTGGCCTACATCCAAAAGGCGCTCGAGGATCTGGACGTGTTGCGCGTGGATCCGCCCCTGGCCGATGACGCGGATATCGCGCGATGCCATCCGCAGGACTATATCGACTTTGTCCGTTCCAAAATCCCGAGCGACGGCTTTGCCGGCCTCGACCGTGATACCGACGCCGAAACCTTCCTGTCGCCCACATCGTACAATGCCGTCTGGCGGGCCGCCGGTGGTGCGGTCAAGGCGGTGGATATGGTGCTGGATGACGAGGTGCAAAACGCCTTCGTCGCCATGCGCCCCCCCGGTCACCACGCGGAACAATCGCTGCCGATGGGCTTTTGCATCTTTGGCAATGTTGCCATCGCCGCCAAACATGCGCTGGACAGGCACAGCATCGACCGCGTCGCCATCGTCGATTTCGACGTGCACCACGGCAACGGCACCCAGGCGTTGCTGCAAGACGACCCTCGCGCGCTGGTTATCACCTCGCAGCAAATGCCGCTTTGGCCCGGCACTGGCAACGCGTCGGATCGGGGCCCGCACGGCACCGTGCTCAACATCCCGCTCGCCCCCGGCACCGACGGCGCGCACGCCATTGCCGAATACGAACGCCAGGTCATCCCGGCGCTGATCAAGCACGCGCCGCAGCTTATCCTGATCTCCGCCGGGTTCGACGCGCATCAGGATGATCCGCTGGCGCAGCTGAACTGGACCGCGGACACCTACACGAAACTCACCGATATGCTCACCAACGCTGCACAAACCCTCTGCGAGGGTCGGGTGGTATCGGTGCTGGAAGGCGGCTATGATCTGCCAGCGCTGGCCGCTTGCACCCGCGCCCACGTCCAATCGCTGATAAAGGCCACCATATGACTGACCGCCCCGTTGACGAAATGAGCTTCGAAGAAGCGATGGCCGAACTGGAGCAGGTGCTGGGCCAGCTGGAACGCGGCGACGTGGCGCTGGACGATTCGATCAAGCTGTATGAACGCGGGGCGGCGCTGAAGGCGCGTTGCGAGACCAAGCTGCGCGAGGCCGAGGAAAAGGTCGCCGCGATCACCACGGATGCCGAAGGCAATCCCACCGGACTGAAGCCTGTCGAAGGCCTCTGAATGTTTCGCACACGACTGACGGACGCGGCTGCCGCCATTCAGGCGCAGTTCGACATGGTGCTGGGCGCGCTTGATCCGCTGCCCGTGGTCCACGCCATGGCGCACGCCACACATGGCGGCAAACGCTTGCGCGGGTTCATGGTGCTGGAAAGCGCGCGGCTGCACGGGATTGATCCAAACGTGGCGATTTGGCCCGCCACGGGCATCGAGGCCATGCACGCCTATTCGCTGGTGCATGACGATCTGCCGTGCATGGACGACGATGACCTGCGCCGGGGCGCACCAACCGTGCACGTCAAATGGGACGAGGCGACCGCCGTTCTGGCTGGGGATGCCCTGCAAACCCTCGCGTTTCAGATGGTGGCGCATCCGGACGTGGGCGCGGCGCGCGCCGATCTGGCCCTGTCCCTGGCTCAGGCCGCAGGAGCGCAAGGCATGGTGTTGGGCCAGGCGCTCGACATCGCGGCGGAAACCGCAGACGCCCCGCTCACCCTCGACGAAATCACGACCCTCCAATGCGGCAAGACCGGCGCGCTGATCGAATGGTCCGCCACAGCGGGCGCCCGCATGGCCGGGGCCGACCTCGCGCCACTGCAGACCTACGCCCGCGCGCTAGGCCTCGCCTTCCAGATCGCCGACGACATCCTCGACGTCACCTCGGACGCCGAAACCATGGGCAAGGCCACGGGCAAGGACGATGCCGCTGGCAAAGCAACCTTTGTTTCGCTGCTGGGCCTTTCCGAGGCGAAACGCCGCGCTGACCAACTCGTGACCGAGGCGTGCGACGCCTTACATGTATATCACGCGGACGCTGAGGTATTGCGGGACACCGCCCGCTTTGTCGTGACCCGCCAGAACTAGAGACGCTATGACAGACCGGCCAAAAACCCCGTTGCTGGACACGATCCGGCGCCCCGCCGACCTCAAACACCTGAGCGATGCGCAACTGCGTCAAGTGGCGGATGAAGTCAGGGCCGAAACGATCTCGGCCGTGTCCGTCACCGGCGGGCATCTTGGCGCCGGGCTGGGCGTGGTGGAATTGACCGTGGCGCTGCACGCCGTGTTCGACACGCCGCGGGACAAGCTGGTGTGGGACGTCGGCCACCAATGTTATCCGCACAAGATCCTGACCGAACGCCGCGACCGCATCCGCACGCTCCGGCAAAAGGACGGGCTGAGCGGGTTCACCAAACGCTCGGAATCGCCCTACGATCCCTTTGGCGCTGCGCACAGTTCCACCTCCATCTCCGCGGCACTCGGCTTTGCTGTGGCGCGCGACCTCGGCGGCAATCCACCCGAGGGGTCAGGCGACGCCATCGCGGTGATCGGCGACGGCTCGATGAGCGCGGGCATGGCCTACGAGGCGATGAACAACGCGGGCCACTTGAAAAAGCGGCTGTTCGTGATCCTGAATGACAACGAGATGAGCATCGCGCCACCCACCGGTGCCATGTCCTCTTACCTCTCCAGCCTCTATGCCCAGGCGCCCTTTCAGGACTTCAAGGAAGCCGCCAAAGGCGCTGTCAGCCTGCTGCCCGAACCGTTTCGGGAAGGGGCCAAGCGCGCCAAGGATATGCTCAAGGGAATGGCCGTCGGCGGCACGCTGTTCGAAGAGCTGGGGTTCAGCTATCTCGGCCCCATCGACGGGCACGACCTGAACCAGTTGCTCCCGGTGTTGCGCACGGTACATGACCGCGCCACCGGCCCCGTCCTGATCCACGTGCTGACGAAAAAGGGCAAGGGCTACGCCCCCGCCGAAACGGCCCGCGACAAGGGCCACGGGGTGGCCAAGTTCGACGTGGTAACCGGCGAGCAGAAAAAGGCGCCCAGCAACGCGCCCAGCTACACATCGGTCTTCGCCCAAAGCCTGATCAAACAGGCCGAGGCGGACGACAAGGTCTGCGCCGTCACCGCCGCCATGCCCGACGGCACCGGCCTCAACCTCTTTGCCGAACGCTACCCCAGCCGCTGCTTTGACGTGGGTATTGCCGAACAGCACGGCGTGACATTTTCCGCCGCGCTGGCCGCCGGCGGGATGAAGCCGTTCTGCGCGATCTACTCGACCTTCCTCCAACGCGGCTATGATCAGGTGGTGCATGATGTGGCCATCCAACGCCTGCCCGTGCGCTTTGCCATCGACCGTGCCGGCCTTGTCGGCGCGGACGGTGCCACGCACGCAGGCGCCTTTGACGTCGCCTACCTCGCGAACCTACCCGGCTTTACCGTCATGGCCGCCGCGGACGAGGCGGAATTGGTGCACATGGTGGCCACCGCCGCCGCGCATGACGACGGCCCCATCGCCTTCCGCTTTCCGCGGGGCGAAGGCACGGGCGTGGAATTGCCCGAACGGGGCGAACCCATCGAGATCGGCAAGGGCCGCATGATCCATGAAGGCAAGGGCGTTGCAATCCTGAGTTTCGGCACGCGCCTAGCGGAAGTGGAAAAAGCCGCAGAGAACCTGCGCGCCAAAGGGATCGATCCGACCATCGCCGACGCCCGCTTTGCCAAACCGCTGGACCGCGACCTGATCCTGCGGCTCGCCGCCGAGCACGACGCGCTGATCACCGTCGAGGAAGGCGCAGTGGGCGGTTTTGGCAGCCACGTCGCACAGCTGCTCGCAGATGAGGGCGTGTTCGATCACGGTCTCAAGTTCCGCGCGATGGTTCTGCCCGACATCTTTATCGATCAGGCGAGCCCCGCCGACATGTACGCCGTCGCAGGCATGAATGCCGAACAGATCGAGGCCAAGGTGCTGCACGTGCTTGGCGTCACGTCACTGGACGAAGCGCGCGCCTGAGCCTTGCCTTGACCCGCGCGCTTGGGTCAGGGTCGCGCCATGGATATCCACAGCCGCCCCGTCCACATCTATCGCTGGATCGTTTTCCTGCTGGCTGCAGGCTATTGCCTTTACCAGATGGTGGCCGGGCAGTGGGGTGGGCCGGGCGGGCCATTCCGCTATCTCACCATCTGGGCGCTGTTTCTGTCGTTCTACGCCGCCTCTCGGATGCTGGCGCTGACCGAACACCGCATCACGCGGCATCACGAGGTGACCGCGATGTGCGCCGCCGTGCTGAACGTCATGGTCGTGTTCCTTTACTGGCGGCTCTACCTCAGCGATCCCAGCCTTGTGAACGGCGGCAATCCGATCATCTGGTGGCTGGAATACTACCTGCATGCGCTTGGCCCCGCGCTCCAGATCATCGATGCGCTTTTGATCGGCCGCGTGTTCCGCCGCGTCTGGCGCGCGATGCTGCCCCTGATCGCCATCATCGTGGCGTATGTCGCGTGGGCCGAACTGTTCGTGCAGCGCTTTAACGCCAAGCCTGAAGGGACAGTGACCAGCGGCCTGCCCTACCCGTTCCTCAATTCGATGGATTGGGGCGAGCGGTTGACCTTCTATCTGTTCAACGGTGGCACCGCGGTCGCCCTGCTGGCCCTCTTTGGCCTTATCGGCGCTGTGCTATACCGCGTGTGGCGCCCTCAGATCCCCGCCTGAACCAGCCACAGCATCGCACCCGCCATGCACCCCACCACGAAGTAACCCCACAGCACATAAAGCCCGTCGCGGGTAAAAAGCCCGAAGGTCATCAACGCTAGCGCCCCCGCACCAAACGACGTCACAAAGGGCAACAGCTCCAGAAACGGCCACACCAGCGGCACGCACATGCACACCAGCAGCGTCAGCCAGCGCAGCGGCCCAACCGTCAGGATCCGCAGCCGCGGATGCGAGTGGCGATCAATCCACGCCGCCGGCCGCCGCATCCACTGGATCGCCCGCACATAGCGCGCGCGGCGGATGCGCCGATTGCGCAGAAAGCCGGGCAACCACAGATGCTGCCGCCGAAACACGGCCTGCCCCATCACCAGCAGGATCACGATGGCCGACAGGGTCGGCAGGCCCGGAATGCCCGACAACGGCGACACGAGGATCAGCGCAATCGCCAGCACCACCGGCATGATCGACCGCTCACCGGTTGCATCCAGGATATCCTGCACCGACACGGCATCTCCCGTACCGGCCTCCTCCAACCGGTCCAGCAGCCGCGTCAGCGTGTGGTCGCTCACTGTTCTTCGGCAAGCAAGGCGGCCAACCCCTCCCGATAGGACGGGAAGCGTAGGCTCACGCCAAGCTCGCTCTTGATCCGGTCATTCCGCACCTTCTTGCTTTCAGCATAAAAGCTGCGGGCCATCGGCGTCATCTCCGCCGTCTCGAACGGCTCGGCCGGGGGCAGCGACAGGCCCAGCAGCGCAGCGGCGTGGCCAATCACGTCCTGCGGCGGGGCCGGATCGTCATCGCACACGTTGTAGGCCGCACCCGGATTGGGCCGCGCGATGGAGGCAGCAAGGACCTGGGCGATGTCGTCCACATGGATGCGCGAGAACACCTGCCCCGGCTTGATCACCCGCCGCGCCGTGCCCGCCCGCACCTTGGCGAAAGGGCCGCGCCCCGGCCCGTAAATGCCCGCAAGACGAAAGATGTGCAGCGGCAGCCCCGGAACCGCGCGCCAAGCCTCCTCGGCCTGCTGTCGCCACTGCCCCCGCCGGGTCGACGGGGTGAGCGGCGTCGCCTCATCGACCCAACCACCCTGGTGATCGCCGTAAACGCCCGTGGTCGACAGGTAGCCGACCCAATCGAACTGATCCGCCCGTGCCGCAATCTCCTCGTCCATCAGGCGTAGCACCGGATCGCCATCGGCATCCGGCCCGGCAGAGATCAGCAGATGCGTCACACCGTCAAGGTCGACAGGCGCCCCCGGAAAGACCACTGGCGTGACACCCGTCTCGGCCAGCGCCGCGGCCTTGTCCGCCGACCGCGTCGTGCCGGTGATCCGCCACCCGTCCGACAGCAAAAGCCGCGTCAACGCCTTGGCCGAATAGCCGTGCCCAAAGGAGAAAAGTACACCCGTCATGCCGCATAGGTGACGCTTCGCGCGGCTCTGGACAAGCCCCCCACTGCACGGCCTAATGCCGATATGTCCGACGATCCGTCCCTCGGCCGCGCCTACGCGCTGGAAACGCCCGATGACTCCGTCGCCTTGTACGGTGATTGGGCCGGGACCTATGACACCGATTTTGCGCAGGCCAGTGACTATATTCTGCACGAACAGGTCGCCCGGCACTTTACCCTGATCGGCGGCTTCGGCCCCGTGCTCGACGTGGGCGCGGGCACTGGTCTGTGCGGTGCGGCGCTGGCCGCGCGCGGGATCACGCCCATCGATGGAACTGACATCTCACCTGAGATGCTGCAGGTCGCCGGGGCCAAGGACATCTACCGCGACCTCTTTGCCGCCAACCTGCTCGACGGGCTGCCTGTCCCTGACCGGCCCTACCAGGGGGCGGTCAGCTCCGGCACCTTCACCACCGGCCACGTTGGGCCCGAGGGCATCTCTCCAATCCTCGCCACTCTGCGCCCTCGCGCGTGGGTGGTGCTGTCGATCAACGCGGCGCACTACGCTGCCGCCGGTTTCGAGGCTGAATTGGCAAGGTTAGGCCCGTACATCGACAATCTCTCACTGACCAAAGCAGCCATCTACGGGCCGGGCGCGCGCGGCGACCACGCCCAAGACCAGGCGCTCCTCGTCGCGTTCCGCAAAAGATGATGACAGGATGCCTACGCCGCATTCCCGGAAACACACGAGGCACCAAACGGATGATGAGGTGTCCTCGGGCTTGCCAGCCCTGATCGGGCGGAGTGCTATAGCGAAGGACCCGGAGCTGAACGCCGTTCAGGTATACATCTGCGTCTTGCGCGCCCGCGCCTCTTCGGTCGCTCGTCCCGTTCCGTCGTGATAGCTGCCAAACCACCGGTCCCACGGCATTTCCACGGTGCCATAGTTGCACTCGAAATACCGGTGATGCAGCTGATGGAAATAGACGCCCATGCGCATTTGCGGGTTGTCGTTCACCACCAGATCCTCAAACCCCGAATGCGAAAACACCGGATGGGTGGACTGTACGTACCCATGAAACATCACGTGCAGCGGATGGCTGGGCACCACCAGATGGATGGCAAAGTTGGTGTAGAACAGCAGATGCTCCACCGGGTGCATCGAGATGCCGGACCAAGGTCCGACATTGACGTTGCGATGGTGAAGGGCGTGCGCCAGCTTGTATAGCGGCGGCCAATGCAGCGCACGGTGGATCCAATAAAAGTGAAAGCTCGACCAGATCGGGATCAGCACAAAGAACGCCACGAACCACACCGGGTTTTCCGGAAAGAAGAAGGTGGGCGCATACCCGTTCGCCATCGCCCAGAACACCAGCACCTGCGCCGCGGACCACAACGTGATGCCGCTCGCGATGTGCCAGAACATGTTGTCGTAAAGCTGGTTGCGGAAGGTGAAGGTGCCGTTGTCGCTGACCTGATCGCGCGGGTCGAACTTGGACGCCATGCCCTGCCCCTTGCGGGTGATCAGCCAGTAATGCAATCCGCCCGCGATCAGGCATTGCGGCACCAGATTGGCAAGCCACACGCGGATGACCCAACCCCATTCCAAGCTGCGCATCGCCTCCAGCGGCGGCAGGATCGCAAAATATGCGATCAGGGCGAGCACAAAGCAGATGGTCGTCGTCGAAAATTCAAACCAGAATGCCGCATACCACCCGAAGATCGCACGGGGACGCGGCGGCCACTGAAACAGTGGGTTCTGCGCCAGCGGCGTCGGCGGGCGGTGGTTCCAGCGTTCGGCTTCACGAACCTCGGGATCACGTGGCATAATTCGATCCTTCCTCGTCCAGAATGGCCTTGAGCTCGGTCAGGTGCCGCTCGTCCTGCTCGGGGTAATCCTCGATCTCCTGAGCGGTCTTTGCTGCGATATCGTCGGGGATCACGCGCAGCGGTTTGCCCGTCTGCAGGGCCAGCATGTAGGTCTGACAGGCCCGCTCAAAGTAGAACATCCGGTTAAAGGTCTCCGCCACGGTCTGGCCGATCACCATGATGCCGTGGTTGCCCATCACCATCACCTTCTTCTTCGGATCATCGATCAGCTGCGCACAGCGTTCGCCTTCCTCCTCGAACGCCAACCCGCCATAGGCATCGTCCACCACCACTCGGTCAAAGAACATCGCACCGTTTTGATCCACGGGGGGCAAGGTACTGTCGGCCAGCGCGGCCAGCGCCGTGGCATAGGGCGAATGCACATGCATCGCACAGCGCGCGTGGGGACAGTGCCGGTGCATGCCACCATGCAGACCCCAAGCCGTGGGATCAGGCGCATCCGGGCCTTCCATGCTGGCGGGATCATTGGCATCGACGACGATCAAGTCCGATGCCTTGATGCGGGAAAAGTGCATCTGATTGGGGTTCATCAGGAACTGCGTGCCATCGTCATTGATGGCGAGGCTAAAGTGGTTCGCCACAGCCTCGTGCATGTTCAGCCGCACGGTCCAGCGGAAGGCCGCAGCCAAATCCACACGTTCCTGCCAATGGTCGATATTGGGACGAATCTCGGTGACGGACATAGCGTGGACTCCCAGTTGATGGCCTAGCCTGCCGTCAGGCGGACGGTGCGATCAACTCCAAAACCTGTTCCGCCAGCGACCTATACGGCAGAATCTCGCTGCGCCGCAAGCCAGCGGGAAATGACAATGATCCGCAGGATTGCGATGCCAAAGATCGCAGCGTGGATACAAAAGCTCAACACAGGCTGAACCAAAGGTGCGTAGAACAAGATGTTGGTAATCTGCGCCTGTGACGCCGCCTGAAACTCAGAAAATCGATACAGCATCGACTCGGCGGTATAGAGAACCGTGATCACAAGACTGTCGCGCCAACTGCCCAGCAAGAGCGTCCAGCGTTGTTTCTCGGAGGTGTCGCCGTACACATCCAGCGTACGACCGTAATGCATGAACGCCACCGAGATAAAACCCAATGCCGCGACCACGGCCACAATGCTCAGCAGCACCATACCCCGCTGAAATGCAAAGCTGTTGAAAACGTCGATCGGGTTCATGGGGCTTTGGCCCGTGATGGCACCCAGACATAGCCGTTTTCGTCCAGGATATACGCCTCGCGCAGGCCGTGCGGTTTATCCAGAGGTTCGGCCAGGATCGTGGCGCCCAGCGCCTCGGCCCGCGCCACCGCCTCATCCGGGTCGGTGTCGTAGAGGTGGAGTTCGATCCCCGCCCCGCGCGGCGGGTTTTCAGGCAGCAGGCCCAGCAAGGGATGCGAATGATATGTCCCGTCGCTGTGCAGCTGAAACACTTGATCCCCGTAGGTCATGATCGCGAAATCCGCGGTCGGCTGAAACGCCGTCATCTCGAAAACAGCCTCTAAAAAGGCGACTTCGGCAAAGACATCCCGCACCAAAAGGTTCAGGCCCATACCTTTCAAACCGCGGCCAAAGCTGTCTGCATCTGCTGTGTTATAGTCCATAAGGTCAGCCTTGCTGATGCATTCAGATCCGTCAAGCTCGGCGGAATGGGTGACAGTTTGACGACATCGCCCGGCCCCCTCTTGCACCCGCCGAAAAATCCTGATCCAACGGGACATGGAACATGACCTTTTCCCGACGGCCTTTCCGTCCTGGCCCGATGTTGCCCCCGACCTTGTGAATGTTGCCGCTGGCCGTGCGCCTGCCGACACCGTTATTCGCGGCGGAACCTGGGTCAACGTGCATACGCGCGAGGCGTTGCCGGACCATGATATCGCGATCAAACACGGGCGGATTGCCTGCGTCATCCCCGATGCGCGCGCGCAAGTCGGCCCGGAAACCGAAGTGATTGAGGCGCATGGACGCTATATGATCCCCGGCCTGTGTGACGGGCATATGCATATCGAAAGCGGGATGCTCACGCCCGCCGAATTTGCCGCCGCCGTGATCCCGCACGGCACGACCACCATGTTCACCGATCCCCACGAGATCGCCAATGTGCTTGGCCTCGAAGGGGTCCGCCTGATGCATGACGAGTCGCTGATGCAGCCCGTGAACATCTGGACGCAGATGCCCTCTTGCGCGCCGTCGGCACCGGGGATGGAGACGACGGGGTTTGAGATCAGCGCCGAAGATGTGGCCGAAGCCATGGATTGGCCCGGCATCATCGGGCTCGGTGAGATGATGAACTTTCCCGGCATGTCCGCCGCCGACCCGCAGATGCTGGCCGAAGTCGCCGCGACGCAGCGGGCGGGCAAGACGGTGGGCGGCCACTACGCTTCGCCTGATTTAGGGTCTGATTTTGCCGCTTACGTGGCCGGTGGCCCAGCGGATGATCACGAAGGGACGTGCGAGGCGGACGCGGTTGCGCGCATGCGGCAAGGCATGCGGTCGATGATCCGGCTCGGCTCCGCCTGGTACGATGTGGAGACGCAGATCACCGCGATCACGGAACGTGGCCTTGACCCGCGCAACATGATCCTGTGCACGGATGATTGCCACTCCGGCACGTTGATCAATGACGGGCATATGAACCGCGTCGTGCGGCACGCCATCGACTGCGGGTGCGACCCGCTCGTGGCTTTGCAGATGGCGACGATCAACACCGCCACCCATTTCGGGCTGGAGCGTGAGATCGGCTCGCTCACGCCAGGTCGTCGGGCCGATATGATCCTCACTTCCGACCTCAAGACCCTACCAATCGAACACGTCATCGCCCGCGGAAAAACAGTCTCTGTCGATGGCAAACTGCTTGCAGAATGCCCACATCTCGACTGGCCCGCCCATGCCCGCCAGACCGTGCGCATGGGCAAGGACAAGACCGCCGCCGACTTTGAGATTGCAGCACCCGAGGGCGCGAACTTCGTCACCGCCAATGTCATCGGTGTGGTCGAAAACGCAGCGCCCACCAAGGCGCTGAAACGCGACATGCCCGTGAACGATGGCAAGGTGGACAGCCATGGCGACACCTGCCAGATCGCGCTGGTCGAACGGCACCGTGCGACCGGTGGCGTGACCAACGCGCTCGTCGCAGGCTTCGGTTACGAGGGCCGCATGGCCATGGCCTCCACCGTTGCGCATGACAGCCACCACTTGATCGTCGTGGGCACCGACCGCGACCAGATGGCGCTGGCCGCCAACCGCCTGGCACAGGTCGGCGGTGGTGTGACCTTGTTCAAGGATGGAGAGGAACTGGCGCTGGTCGAATTGCCCATCGCCGGCCTCATGTCCGACAGCCCCGCTGCCGAAGTGGCCGCGAAAGCCCAGAAACTGGGTGAGGCGATGGTGGCCTGCGGCTGCACGCTCAACAATGCGTACATGCAGCACTCACTCCTCGCCCTCGTCGTGATCCCCGAACTGCGTATCTCGGACCTTGGCCTCGTCGACGTGCGCACATTCGAATTTATCCCCGTATTAGAGACATAACATGAAAAGCCTCTCCCACCGCTCGCACCAAGAATTTCACGACCCCGCCGCCGCAGTCGCGCACTTGCGCGAGCTCTACAAGGAAGCGTCGGACTTTCTCTGCCAGCAGTTCATCGCGGCGATCCACGACGGCGCACCCGAAGGCCGCGTGCGCGCCTTTTACCCCGAGATCCGATTTACCACGACAAGCTATGCGCAGGTCGACACGCGGCTCAGCTTTGGGCACGTGTCGGCGCCCGGCACCTACGCCACGACCGTGACGCGGCCCGACCTGTTCGCCAGCTACCTGACCCAGCAAATCGGCCTGTTGATCACCAACCACGGCCAACCGGTCGAAATCGGGTATTCGGACACACCGATGCCCGTGCACTTTGCCGTTGCCAACGACCCTGACATCACGGTGCCGCAACAGGGCGCGGCGAGCTTTCCCTTGCGGGACGTGTTCGACGTGCCGGACCTGTCGACCACCAATGATGACATTGCCAACGGCGTGCATGAGCCGACGAATGGGATCGGCCCGCTTGCCCCGTTTACCGCACAACGCGTCGACTATTCCCTCGCGCGGCTGGCGCATTACACCGCGACCGACCCGGACCATTTTCAGAACCACGTGCTGTTCACCAACTACCAGTTCTACGTGTCCGAGTTCGAGGCATATGCCCGCGCCCAACTGGATGACCCGGACAGCGGGTATACCGCGTTTGTGTCGACCGGGAACGCGATGATCACGGCCGGGGACCAACCGCTCGAAGTCAGCCCAAAGATGCCGCAAATGCCGACCTATCACCTGAAACGCGCGGACGGATCGGGCATCACACTGGTGAACATCGGCGTGGGGCCATCGAACGCCAAGACGGCCACCGATCACATCGCAGTGCTACGCCCGCATGCGTGGCTGATGGTCGGGCACTGCGCGGGGCTGCGAAACAGCCAGGCGCTCGGCGACTTTGTCCTCGCGCACGCGTATCTGCGCGAGGATAACGTGCTGGACCAGGATCTGCCGCCATGGGTGCCGATCCCGGCCCTGGCCGAGATCCAGATCGCGCTCGAAGAGGCCGTGGCGCAGGTCACGGCACTCGAAGGGTACGAGCTCAAGCGCATCATGCGGACCGGCACCGTCGCCAGCTATGACGACCGCAACTGGGAGCTGCGCGACCAGCATGGGCCGGTGCAGCGCCTCAGCCAATCCCGCGCCATCGCGCTGGACATGGAAAGTGCCACGATCGCCGCCAACGGCTACCGGTTCCGGGTGCCCTACGGCACGCTGCTGTGCGTGTCCGACAAGCCGCTGCATGGTGAGCTGAAGCTGCCGGGCATGGCCTCGGACTTCTATAAAACCCAAGTCGCGCGGCACCTGATGATCGGCATTCGGGCGATGGAGCAGCTGCGCGGCATGCCGCTGGAACGCATCCACAGTCGGAAATTGCGGTCCTTTGACGAGACTGCATTCCTCTGACACCCCGAAAACAGGCCGAAAAACGCTAAAAACAGGTGTTTTCCCCTTGCGTGACGCCACTATTCGTTGTGTTTTCACACAACATTCCGTTACAAAGCGGGACAGAGGCCCAAGACATCGGGCAGACGAAGGAGACCAGTAAAATGGCAAAACCAATGACCAAGACCCAACTCGTCGCCGCTTTGGCCGAGAAAATGGACAGTGACAAGAAATCCGCCAGCGCCGCGCTGGACGCGATTTGCGGTTTGATCACGGACGAAGTTTCGGGCGGCGGTGCCGTCACCCTGCCCGGCGTCGGCAAGATCTATTGCCGCGAGCGCCCCGAGCGCATGGTGCGCAACCCTGCCACCGGCGAGCAATTCAAGAAAGAAGCCGACAAGGTGGTCAAGATGACCATCGCCAAGGCACTGAAAGACAGCGTGAACGGCTAAGCCACACGCGAGGGACAGATTGATTGGGCCGCCTTTCGGGCGGCCCTTTTGCGTTCAGCCGTCGAACACCGTGGCCGCATCACCCATGTAGTTGTCCCAGGCGAACCAGTAGCTGATATGCCCCGCAACGCGCGGCAAGCGCGTCCCGTCGGGGGCGAGCAGCGCCTCTTCGGTCACGGTCCAGAGCGTGCTGTCCTGATCTCTCAGCTTGCCCGCGTCCGGGGCAAAGCGGCGCGGGCCCCGCTCATAGGCGCGCACGGCACGTTTATCGACATCGCCCAACAGCACGAGCGGCGTGTCGGAGATGCCGTCATTGATCAGCCCACGCGTTTCGAACGCATCAAGCGGCCAGGCCCGCGCCGCGCCAAACTGGCGAACGGTAAAGACGTAGTCCTTTTGCTGGTGCTCCCGCTGATCGACCAGCACCGGAAACATCAGATCCGGGGACGAAAAGTAATCCTTGTACACCACACCCGACCCATAGTCGCGCCGGTGCCCCGTCTCAAGCGACAGCACCTTGGTGCCCGGGTTCGACCCTTTCCAGCTGTCCCAGGTCGTGATGACCACCGGGCGCTGCTGCAATTCAATGCCACGGTCCACCAGCGGCCCCACCACCGGCTTGCCCGTGTACTGGTTCCACAAACTGTGTGTGCCCCGGTCAAACATCAGCTTGTTGGAGCGGTAGAGGAAGCCGGACGACCCGAACACCAGCGGCTCCGCCTGCCCGATATCCGTCTCGAACAGGATGCCCGAGCCGCACAGCGTGCAATAGGCGAGCGCCAATGGCACGCCGCCAATCACATCGTTGAACATCTCATGCCAGCCCATGATGCGCAGGGGATAGGCCCGCGCATCGCCGTTGATCGATACGCCAAACACCAGATCATCGCCACGCAGGTAATCCGCCTGCGCCACTGTGAGCAACTCGGGGTTGTCCAGTGACGGGATGCCGTCCTTGACCACGCCACCCCACGCAATCTCTTCGAGCCGGATCCTCATCCGGTCGCGGGCAAGGTATTCCAGCCGCAGGAAATCGTCGAAATTCTCATCGACGCGCAACAGCACCTCGCGTTTGAACGGGATGAAGGCCGGGTGCGGCACAACCTCGGGCGTGTTCTCCTGCCACAGCATCCAGGCAAACCAGTCCACCCCATGCTCTTCGCCCGTGATGGCCTGCAACGTCTCGGCGATGGCGAACTGCCGGTCGCGCGCAAACCTCAGGGACTGGATCAACCCCGCTGCCATATCCGGGTCGCGCCGGTCTCGGATAAAGGCGAGCGCCTCGAAATACTCGGATGTGGGCGCAAAAAGCGGCGCGCGGTGCACCTCGAGCATATCCCGATCCTGCGCCAGGCCTGTGGTCGGCGCAGCGGCCCCGGCCAGGGCAAGGCCAGCAAACTGGCGGCGTGTCAGTGTCATGTCATCCTCCCGGAACGGCGTTGCGCACAATGTGGCTGCACGCGCGATCACTTGCACCAAACAGAGCCGTGATCGCCCCACTTGCACCCACACCCGAATTGCAGGACGGTCGCGCGAGAAACGGCCAAGGGGCAGACATGGATATTCGCGCCATCGCGATGGGGCTGACCTTTGCGTTCATCTGGTCGTCGGCGTTCACCTCGGCCCGGATCATCGTCACCCACGCGCCGCCCTTTGCCGCCTCGTCCGTACGCTTTGCCATCGCGGGCTGCATCGGCGTGGCGATTGCCTGGGCACTGGGGCAAAGCTGGCGACTGACGCGGGACCAGTGGCGCGCCACGCTGGTCTTTGGCCTCTGCCAGAACGCGATTTATCTGGGCCTGAACTTTTACGCCATGCAGACGGTGGAGGCATCGCTCGCTTCGATCATCGCGTCGACCATGCCACTGATGGTGGCGGCGGCTGGCTGGGCCGTGTTCCGGGACAGGTTGCCGCCGCTTGGGATCCTTGGGCTGATCCTCGGGATTGGGGGCGTGATGCTGATCATGTGGGCCCGGCTTGGCACCGGAGTGGACACTGTTGGCGTCGCACTCTGCGTCATTGCCGCCGCAGCGCTGACGGTGGCGACGCTGATGATGCGCACCATGTCGTCGGGTGGAAACCTGATGATGGTCGTGGGCTTGCAGATGTTCGTGGGCGCCATCGTGCTGGGCATCGCCTCGGCCCTGACCGAGACACTTTACGTTACCGTCACGCCCGCCTTTATGGCGGCCTTTACCTACACCATCTTTGTACCGGGTCTGCTGGCCACGTTCATCTGGTTCACGCTGGTGCAGCGGATCGGGGCGACCAAGGCTGCGACCTTTCACTTTCTCAACCCGTTCTTCGGGGTTGCCGTGGCCGCCGTGCTGCTGGGCGAACGGCTGGGTCCGCAGGACATACTGGGCGTGGCCATCATCGCCGCCGGAATTCTTGCGGTACAAGTGTCACGGCAAGCCAAAACCTGATCCTTCCCCCTTGCGCCTGTCATGCCCGGTTTTATCCTGCGCTGGATTTCGATGTGTTCCGGAGCACGCATATGCACCGCCGTACCCTATTGCTCACCGCTGCTGCCGCGGCGTTACCCCTTGGCGCACACGCCTACCCGGCCGAACTGTTCACCCCGGCCCTTTGGCGTGATCTGCGCCAAGACGACCGGACCGTGATCTTCAACTACCGGGCGGCATGGTCGCTGACATGCCAGATCAAGGCGGACCTGATCGCCGAGGCGCTCGCCGAAAACCCCGCCTATCAGCGGCTAAGCTTCGTCGACATCGACTGGGACACATTTGGACAATCGCAATTGACCCAACGGCTCAAGGTCAAGCGGCGTTCGACGCTGCTGGTGATGAAGCAGGGCGAAGAGATTGCCCGCCTCGAAAACGAACCTTACGCGCGCCGTGTCCGCGCGCTTCTCGACACAGCGCTTGCCGCCTGATGAAACTGCTCTTTGTCCACCAGAATATGCCCGGCCAGTATCGCGAGCTGGTGCAATGGCTGGCCGCAACCGGGCAGCATGAGATCGTCTTTCTGACGCAACGCACCAACGCTCCGGAATTTGCGGGTGTGCGCACGGTCAAATACCGGACCCATCACAAGGCCGGCGACGACGCGTATGCGCTGTCCAAGACGTGGGAAAACGCCGCCGGAAACGGCTTTGCCGCAGCACAAGCCGTGCAACAGATGGTGGCGAACGGATTTGTCCCGGATATCGTGATCGGCCATGTGGGTTGGGGCGAAATGAGCTTTCTCAAGGAAGTGCTGCCAGACACGCCGATCATCGGATTTTTCGAGTATTACTATTCGGTGCATGGCGGCCCGGTGGGCTTTGATCCGGCCAGTCCGCCATCCGACCATTCACCGTTTCTGATGCAGGGGCACAATGTCGTCCCGCTCTTTAACATCGAACAGGTCACTCTGGGTCACAGCCCGACCAAGTGGCAGCGCAACCGCTTTCCCGAAAGCTTCCACGACAAGATCTATGTCTGTCACGACGGCATCCGCACCGACAAGCTGGTGCCCGACAAAAAGGCCAAGGTGAACCTGGGCCGGATCGGCCGCCCCCTGACGCGAAAGGACGAGATCGTGACCTACATGGCGCGCAATCTCGAGACGACGCGCGGCTTTCACATGTTCATGCGCGCCCTGCCGCACATCCAAAAGGCGCGGCCAGGCGCCCGTGTGATCGTGATCGGCGGCAACGACGCCTCTTATGGCGGCAAATCCAAACATCCCGGCGGTCTGCGCGGCGAGATGGAGAAAGAGGTGGGCCACCTGCTGGATTGGGACCGGCTCCACTTTCTCGGTCAGGTGCCATACGAGAGCTACCAGAAGATCATCCAGATCAGTTCATGCCACATCTACCTGACGATGCCGTTCGTGCTCAGCTGGTCCCTGCTCGAATCCATGTCGATGGGTGCGACGATCGTGGCGAGTGACGTGCCGCCCGTGCGCGAGGCCATGACACATGGCGAGACGGGCTTGCTGGTCGATTTCTTTGATGCCGAAGGGATTGCCGCCCAAGTGGCAGACGTGTTGGACCGACCGCGCGATTTTGAACATCTGGGCCCGGCCGCACGGCAACATGTGATCGACACCTACGATTTTCACACGGTCTGCCTGCCGGAACATGTGCGCCAGATCAACGCGCTGGTGCCTGCTGACAAACAGATCGCATTGCCGTGACCGCCCCGCTGGTCGTGTTGGGCGCGGGCGGGCGACTGGGTCGCCTGCTGCCACCGGCCTGGCCTGCTGACGTGGTGCAATACACCCGCGCAGATCTGGACATCTTTGACACCGCCGCACTGACGTCTGCCTTGCGCGGGTCGCGGGCGGTGCTGTGTCTGGCGGGGGTCACCCACGGGTCGGACCGCCCCATGGCCATGAACGTGACGTTGGCGGAACGGACGCTGGATGCGGCAATCAGGGCGCAGTGTGGGCCAGTGTTCCTGATGTCCTCCGCCGCCGTTTACGGGCGGCAATCTGGCCGCCTGTCCGAAGAAACAGTGCCCGCCCCGCTGTCGGACTACGGCCAGTCCAAAGTCGCGATGGAGCGGATGGCCGCCGATCACACGCACCCAAGCATCACCCTGCGCCTCGGCAATGTGGCCGGTGCGGACGCCATCCTTGGTGGCTGGCGGCGTGGCTTTGCGCTCGACGTGCTGGACGGTGGGAATACGCCGGAACGCAGCTATATCGGCCCGCGCACGCTTGCGCGCGTTCTTGACACACTCAGCCGCCTGGGCGATCTGCCACCCTGTCTCAACATCGCCGCCCCGGGCACGGTTGCGATGGGGGATCTGCTGGATGCCGCCGGGCTTGGCTGGACGCCGCGCAGGCCAGATGACACCGTCATTGCCAAGGTCACCCTCGACACCACGCGGATTTCGACATTCATTGACTGGCACCCCGAGGACAGCACCGCCGTGGCCATGGTGCGCGAATGGAAAGAACTGACAGCCCGCATATGACCTGGCGCAAACGCATCTTCGACCTCTTTTTCGCCAGCTTGCTCGTCGTGATACTGGGGCCCATCATCCTGTATCTCATTTGGAAGATCTGGCGCGTTCAGGGCCGCCCCATCTTTTACGTGGCCGAACGCATGAAAGGGCCGGACACCGCCTTCGGCCTGATCAAATTCCGGACAATGACGGTCGTGGATGACGATCAGGGTGTCTCTGGCGCACATAAGGAGGCCCGCATTACACCGATGGGTGCGCGGTTGCGCGCCAAACGTCTGGACGAGTTTCCGCAGCTGTGGAACATCCTGAAAGGCGATCTGAGCTTTGTCGGCCCACGCCCGCCCCTGCGGGAATATGTCGAACGGTTTCCCGACCTCTACGCGCGCGTCCTGCGGTCGCGTCCCGGCGTCACCGGACTGGCCACGATCCGCTTTCACAAGCACGAGGATCGGTTGTTGGCCCGGTGCCGCACACCCGAAGAGACCGATGAGGTCTATTGCCGCATTTGTGTGCCCCGCAAGGCACGACTGGATCTCATCTATCAGCAGAATCAAAACACGTGCTACGATTTTGATCTTGTTTTTCAGACCATTGGAAATCTCTTTCGTCGCAAGTCGTCCAAGGGTTCCTCACAGACCTGAGCAGACCAAACGCCGCTCAAATATGCAGCGGACACTCGGATTCCCGCCGACAAACGGCCGACGCGAACATTGAACTATAAATCATCTCAATTGCTGTGTATCCGTGAAGGTACTGCGCCGTACGGGTCCGGCGGGGGGGCTGTATGTTAAAACTTCTGAAATCGATGTCGCGCCGACAAAAACGTAATGTCTTTGTCGCCCTCGACTGCTTGCTTGTGCCTGTCGCGTTGCTGTTTGCGTTCAGCCTGCAAGCACCACTGGGCGGATCATGGGCCATGCTCGAGGCGTATCTGCCCGAACTGCCCATCGTCATTGCCGCAGCGGCAGGGCTATCGCTGTGGCTTGGCATCAGCAGCACAACGCTCAATGATTACGAGGCAAGCTCGGTCGGTCACACGGCGATCTTTGCCGGGCTTCTCACTGCGGTATCAGTTGCTTTGACCACCCTGATCAAGCCGACCGTGCCGCTCAGCACGCAAATCGTGTTCGGCATCACCTACTTTGTCTTTTCCGCGCTGAGCCGTGCCATTTTGCTGCATCTCGTTCAGGCGATCTATCGCGCGGGTTCCGAGCGATGCCGCGTGCTGATTTACGGCGCGGGAACCACAGGCATGCAGCTGGTGTCGGCCCTGCGCAATCACGAGTTCATCGAACCGGTCGCTTTCGTCGACGACAATCAAGCCCTGCAAGGGCAGTTCGTGCTGCGCCTGCCCGTCCTCAGCCCCGTCCGCATCGCCGAGATCGTGGCGGAAAAGCAGATCAACCGCGTTCTGCTCGCCATGCCGTCGCAAACCCAGCCGAAACAGGTGCAGATCGCGCGCCGACTCGAAAAGATGGGGCTTGAGGTACAAACGCTTCCCTCGTTCTCGCAACTGATCGGCGAAGAGGAATTGGTGAACAAGCTCACGCCGATGCATGTCAGCCGCTTTCTCAACCGAGATGAGGTGAGCACGGCGCCCGGGTCGGACGCGGCGGCTTATTTCAATCGCTCGGTACTTGTGTCCGGTGCAGGTGGGTCAATCGGCGCGGAACTGTGTCGGCAGGTGCTCGAATGCGCGCCGTCCAAGATCGTGCTTTATGAGCTCAGCGAACTGGCGCTCTATCAGGTCCATCAGGAAATCAGCCAGATGGCCGAGGGGAGCAGTATCAAAGTCGTTCCGCTCTTGGGGTCGGTGACCGATCCGCGGCAGGTGCGGCGCGCATTGCAGGAACATAACGTCGAAGTCGTGCTGCACGCCGCTGCGTACAAACACGTCCCCCTGGTCGAGGAAAATCCGCTGGCCGGGCTGGCCAACAATGTGCTGGGGACCCACACGCTTGTGACCGAAGCAGCGGCCGCTGGCATCGAACGGTTTGTGCTGATCTCGTCTGACAAAGCTGTGCGCCCGACCAATATCATGGGCGCCTCCAAGCGGTTGGCCGAACTGGTGGTTCAGGACATTGCCTCGCGCGTGGCCAAGCCAAGCGCGCTGGTCTTTTCCATTGTCCGCTTTGGCAATGTGCTTGGCTCATCAGGCTCTGTCGTGCCGCTCTTTCAAGATCAACTGCGCCGCGGTGGACCACTGACAGTCACACACCCGGATGTCTCGCGCTACTTCATGACCGTGCAGGAGGCTGTGCACCTCGTGCTGCGCGCGGGTGCGATGGCCAAAGGCGGCGAGGTGTTTGTGCTCGATATGGGCAAACCCGTGCAGATCGAACATCTTGCACGCCAGGTGATCGAAAGCGCAGGTTACACCGTGCGGGATGCGCAGAACCCCGACGGCGATATCGAGATCGAGTTTACCGGCCTCCGTCCCGGCGAGAAGATGACCGAAGAGCTGACGCTGAGTGGATCGCTGATCGGCACAGGCCATCGCAAGATCTTCTTCACTGTCGAAGACGGCCTGAGCGAGATCGAAGTTGCATCCGTCCTGCGGGCCTTACGCTCGGCGCTTGCGGCCAGCGATGACGATGCTGCACGCGCTGTCGTGACCCGCTGGGTCGACGGGTATCGTCAGCCGGCCACGAAAATCGACACAGCCGGGCGAGCGACCCCTGTATCCTGAATGCAGCGCTTGCGCGCGACGTTGGCGGAATGCACCTTGCGCCGTTGTGCGCGCCTGCCCGTCATGATCTAAACCGGTGCAGAACGAAGGGACATGGACGTGACGGATAACCCGCGCCGCTGGAACTGGACCAAGGCTGCCGTGGCGGCATGTGCGTTCGCAATTGCGCCCGCCGTCGCCTCCAAGGCGGAGGAGGTTGCGATCGTGCCGTCGCCGACGCTCAACTTCTACGGCGTGCCCGGCCTCGTTGACCTGCCCAGCGGCGAGGCATTGCCCGATGGCACACTGGCGCTGAGTGTCTCCAGCTTTGGCGGTCAGACCCGCACCAACGCCACCTTTCAGTTTTCGCCGCGCATCTCGGGCACGTTTCGCTATATCAGCATTCAGGACTGGAATTCCGACGGGTTTGAGACCTATCGCGACCGCAGCTTTGACGCCCGCTTTCTCCTGACCCGCGAAGGGCGCATTCGACCAGCCATCACCGTTGGCCTGCAGGACCTTGCAGGCACAGGCATCTATGCGTCGGAATATGTGGTCGCGACGAAGAATTTTGACCGGCCACTGAGCCTTCCGGGCCGCGTCAAGGTCACTGCGGGCCTTGGCTGGGGCCGTTTGGGCGGGCTGGGCGATATCGGCACACCCTTTGGCGGCACGCGTCCGACATTCGATGCCGGTGACACCGGCGGCTCGCCCTCGACCGACCAATGGTTCCGCGGACCCGCTGCCCCGTTTGGTGGGATCGAATGGCAGGTGAACGACGCGTTCGGCGTCAAGCTCGAATATTCGAGCGACGCCTACAATCCAGAAACCTCGCGCGGGGTCTTTGAACGAGACAGCCGCTTCAACTTCGGGGCAGAATACCAGGTCAGCCGGTTTTTGCGGGTCGGCGGCTACTACCTCTACGGATCCGAGATCGGGGTAAACGCACAGCTGGTCGTGAACCCGACGTCACCGCCGCGCGCCTTTACCCTCGCAGGTCCACGCCCGGTGATCACCCGCCCCGACCGCGCCGCCAATCCGGAGGCCTATTCGACCGCCTGGGCCCCTGCCAAGGGCACCGTGACCGAACAGCTGGGCACCGCCATCGAACCGCTCCTGCGCGAAGACGGCATTCGACTGGAAAGCCTCACGCTGACCTCCACCGCGCGGGTCGAGGCGCGCATTGCCTCACTGCGCTATACCAACAACGCGATCGCCATCGGCCGCACTGCCCGTCTGCTGACAGCGACGATGCCGGCGACAGTGGACACGTTCGACATCATCCTGATGCAGGACAGCCTGCCGGTGACCCGCGTCACCTTGCGGCGCAGCGATCTGGAACGGCTCGAATTTCAGCCGGGCGCGTCTGACCTACTGCTGGCGAGCTCAGCACTCGACAGCGCACCGCGGGCAACAGATGCCGACACCTTTGTGCCCGACGGGCTGTATCCCCGCTTTAGTTGGGCCATCGGCCCGTTCTTGCGCCCGAGTTTCTTTGACGTCGAAGAGCCCGTTCGGCTGGATGCGGGCATCGCGCTGTCAGCCGCGTACCGGCCTGCGCCAGGCTGGCTGATTGCAGGTGAACTGCG
The DNA here is from genome assembly GCA_038525585.1 of Pseudomonadota bacterium. Classification (GTDB taxonomy): domain Bacteria; phylum Pseudomonadota; class Alphaproteobacteria; order Rhodobacterales; family Rhodobacteraceae; genus Tateyamaria. The sequence continues at coordinate 18,115 of JBCBHM010000019.1, read as the reverse complement.
CCACCGCCTCGCCGGCAATATCGAAGATACGGCCACCTCCGATTCCGCCCTTCCTCCCGTGCGCACCAGCGCCCCGCTGTTTGCACAGGAAGGGGATACGACCATCGAAAATCTCTACGTCAACCGGCAGTGGAAGACGGGCAAGAACACCTATGCCCGACTGACCGCAGGCTATCTGGAACAGATGTTTGGCGGGGTGTCGGGCGAAGTTCTATGGCAACCGACCGAAAGCCGACTGGCCCTTGGTGTCGAGGCAAACTACGCCCGACAACGCGACTTTGACCAACGGTTGGGGTTCCAGGACTACGATGTCTTCACAGGCCATGTTTCGGCCTATTACGACTTTGGCGGCGGCTATGTGGGGCAAGTCGATGTGGGTCGCTACCTCGCCGGAGATTACGGCGCCACCTTCTCGGTCGATCGCACGTTCAAGAATGGCTGGAGCGTCGGGGGCTTTTTCACCCTGACCGATGTCAGCTCCGAAGAGTTTGGCGAAGGCTCCTTTGACAAGGGCATTCGGGTGTCGATCCCGCTGCAATGGTTGACCGGACAGCCATCGGTGCAAAACGCCTCGTTCCCGATCCGCCCGATCCAGCGTGATGGCGGGGCGCGGTTGTCGGTGCCCAACCGGCTCTATCCACAATTGCGCGATGCGGATGCCCGCGCCCTGCGCGAGGACTGGGGGCGGGTATGGGAGTGATGATGAACAAGGCGCGCCTCGCTGCGGCGCTGGCATGCGCTGCTGTGCTCGCCGCCTGTTCGGGCGGTTCGGATGATTTGCGCACGCAGGGCGGTCGCTTTCTCACCGTGTTCGACACGCTGCAATCCCGTCTCTTCGCAGAAGAGCCGGAACTGCCGACTGTCACACGCGCGCTACTGGACGGTCTGACTGTCGCATCGCTCGAAGTGACAGTGCCCAAGAGGGACGGACTGGCCTACTTGATCCCGCTCATCTCGCGGCGTGACGCAACCCTGGGCCCACTTGATACCTGGACCACCGGAGATGGCTCGCAGCTCACGCTGCGCTCGGGCGTCATTGTCGCAACCCGTGGGCTGGGCGACGACGTGACCTCGACCGATCGGCGCGGCTCAATCGCCTTTGTCACGGGTCAGGCGGGCACGAATTGGCCGATGCGCCTGGACATCCAGACCTCTGCCAACGGCGTGGAACGCCATGATTTCACCTGCACCGGGCAACGCAAGGGTCGCACCACGATCGAAATTGTGGAGCGTAGCTATCCCGTTGAATCCTTAAGCGAAATTTGTACCGGCCGTGATGGAACGCGCATCGAAAACCAGTATTTCGTTGATGTCCGTGACGGAACGGTTTGGCAAACCCGGCAATGGGCAGGTGAAAAAATTGGCTATATGGCCACACGTATCCTGAAAAAGAAGTAACCGAATCTGCACCGTTCTTGCCGTATGCACGCAGCGGTGCTATCTCTACCCCAACGTTAATGAGCACCACCGCTCGTCATTTGAGAGATCAAAGATATGAAAAAGATCATCGCAGCATCCGCACTTGTCATCGCTGGCCTCGGCGCAACCACCGCATCGGCTCAGGGCGAGCTGGTGGCCGGCACCATCCTGTCGACACAGGTGGTCGCAGGCGTGATCGTTGCAACAGTCCTCGTTGCCGTGTCCGACGACGGCACCGTGACCACCACGACAGTTGCCCTGTCCGAGTAATTCAACGTCATACTTCTGACGGTCAACGCCGGGTGCAATCTGTGCCCGGCGTTTTTCTTTTGTGGTTTGCATTTCAGCGGTAATTGATCGCGCGACCTTCCCGCACGCGGACCCGCGCCTATATCAATGGCAACGAACTGATGCATTGCGAGGGTCCCGCTATGGCCACCTACTTCAAAAATCCCGACGTGATCGCGACCCTGTCGCCCGAAGAATACCGCGTCACCCAGGAAAGTGGCACGGAACGTCCCGGCACCGGCCCGCTGCTTGGCAACAAGGAGCCGGGCATTTACGTCGACATCGTGTCGGGCGAACCGCTCTTTGCCTCATCGGACAAATACGAAAGCGGTTGCGGCTGGCCATCGTTTACAAAACCCATCGACAACGTGACCAAACATCACGATGCCTCTCACGGTATGGTCCGGACAGAGGTACGCTCGAAACACGGTGACAGCCATCTGGGCCACGTCTTTCCCGACGGCCCCCGTGACCGCGGCGGGCTACGCTATTGCATTAATTCCGCCTCGCTTCGCTTTGTCCATCGCGACGACATGGAAACAGAAGGCTACGGCGCATATTTGGATCAAGTGGAGGACGTGGCATGAGCCAGGAACGTGCAGTACTTGCCGGGGGATGCTTTTGGGGGATGCAGGATCTGATCCGCAAGCGCCCCGGCGTCATCTCGACCCGCGTCGGCTATACCGGTGGCGACGTGCCCAACGCCACATATCGCAACCACGGCACACATGCCGAAGGGATCGAGATCGTCTATGATCCTTCTGTGATCACCTTCCGCGACCTGCTCGAGTTCTTCTTCCAGATCCACGACCCGACCACGCTGAACCGCCAGGGCAATGACCGCGGCCTCAGCTACCGCTCGGCCATTTATTATGTGGACGAGGCGCAAAAGCAGGTGGCCGAAGACACCATTGCCGACGTCGAGGCCTCAGGCATCTGGCCCGGCAAGGTCGTGACCGAGGTCGAGCCCGTCGGCGACTTTTGGGAAGCCGAGCCAGAGCATCAGGACTACCTCGAGCGCATCCCAAACGGCTACACATGCCATTTCCCGCGCCCAAACTGGGTTCTTCCAAGGCGCGCCGCGGAGTAGCGCACGGGGCCTATTGCCGCCGGTCATCACCCGCCTGATGCGTCAACAGACGGTGCTATCTTGCCTGCCGAAGCGGCATAGCCAAACCTGTAAAGGCGGTGCTGTTTTCATCTCGTTGCAATTGCGGGGCGTCCCGACGCTTCAATTGTGACGACCGCCTCGACAAACACATCGCGCGCTTCGGCCCGCGCCGTGCGGATATCACGATGCACGCGCAGCTGTATGTCCTGGGCCCCAGCGGCGCGCGCATCTGTGTCGGCGGCGTTCTGCAAAACGGTCTCTAACCGGCCCAAGGCAGCGTGCTGATCCGCAAAATCCTCAAGCCCGTCCGGCAGATGCACGCGGTACAACCCTTCACCGGGCGAGGTGATCGTCCCGCTCTTGCGGACCGTGACGCGCCCCACCACAGCGCCGATCGCATTGGCAACGCCCCCATCGTCGGGCAGGATCATATCGGTGCGCAGCACGCGGCCAACGGCTGGATAATATGCCGCCGCCGACGCACCCAGTCCGACCACCGGCACGGCAAGCCCCGTCTCCACCCGTACCGTCCCGCCCGGGCGCGCCAAACCGCGCTGCATCAGGACGTGTTCGGCATACTCCGTCGGTAAATCATCCTCGGACAGCCCTGCTTCCAACAGTGCAACGCAGGTCTGATGCGTGAGTTGGTCCACGACGATGCGCGCCATCGTCCCGGCATCCGCTGCCAAAATGTCGCCTGATCCGGTCCGGCGCCTGCTGAACAGCGCACAGGCCAGGGCCGCTGCATCTGTGTCCCAAGTCTGCAGCCAACCCAAAACATGTGCCGCATCCGACGGGGTCAATGCCGACACTTGCACGATCCCTCGTGACACAAGCCGCCGCAGGCCCCCGATCTCGACCCGCGCCCGCAGCACATCGCTGAGCGGACGAATACCGGTGCCGATCCGCTCCAGCAGCGCAGCCTCGCGCGGCCCCAGGCCGTCACACCGCGCGCCTGCAACTGCCCGAACAAAACGGCCATCGTGTTCTCCCGGCACGGTGCTGCGCGCTTGCGCCTCGAGGATTGGCACAACGATGTCTGGCGCCTGCTGCGCAAGCAGCGACACCGGCACCACCCGTCGCGGACCAAGCGTCACGCCACCTATCAGCCCGTCGGCCACAAAATGAACCTCGCTATCCCCGCCAAGCCCGGTTGTCCGCATCGCCACAGCTTCGACCATTGTCCGGTGCGGGCCGACCTGTGCGCCCATCGGGTCAATCGCGGGACGCCCAGCGCGCAGCATGGCAATGTCCGTTGTCGTCCCGCCGATGTCGCTGACCAGCGCATCATCCGCACCGGTCAACCAACGCGCACCGACAATCGACGCCGCCGGACCGCTCAGGATCGTCTCGATGGGCCGCGCCCGCGCCTGCGCGGCGGACATCAGCGCGCCATCGCCGCGCACCACCATCAGCGGCGCGCCCACGCCCAACTCACCCAGTACATGCTGCGCCCGTCCGATCAGCGTGTCGATCATCCCGATCAGCCGAGCATTCAGCAGCGCGGTAACCGCGCGCTTTGGCCCGCCAAGCTTGGACGAAAGCTGATGCGACGCCGACACCGGCGCCCCGGTCACCTCTCGCACAAGCTCAGCCACACGCAGCTCATGCGCCGGGTTGCGCGTCGCGAACTGTGCCGCAACGGCAAAGCCACCGATTGAACCACGATGTTCCTCTAAGAATGACAAAAGCCCGGCTTTATCCAGCGCTGCAGCCTCGGTCCCGTCATGCCGATGCCCCCCGGACAAGGCGCAAACCGGATCGTCTCCCAGCGCCTCCGCGAGACCCGGTGTGTCTGCTGCAGCCTTGTCAAAGCCCACATAGATCAGCGCCGCGCGCCCTCCCTGCCCCTCAACCAGCGCATTCGTGGCCAAGGTTGTGGAAAGCGACGCCAGCCCGACCTCTGCCGACGTCACGCCCGACGACGCCAGCACAGCACGCACAGCCTCGCCAACGCCAATCGCCAGATCATGCCGCGTTGTCAGCGCCTTTGCGCGCGCAATCACCGCCTCTTCATCGCGCATCAGCACGGCGTCGGTATAGGTCCCGCCCGTGTCCACGCCCAAAAGGATGCTCATGTCAGCCGTTCCACTGCCCACCGCGCGGCATCTGCGACCGCTGGGTCCTTATCGTCCACATGTGCCCGTGCCGCCTCGACCAATTGCGACACGCCGGAGTTCCCGATGGCGTAAAGCACGTTCCGCACAAACCGGTCCCGCCCGATCCGTTTGATCGGCGAGCCGGAAAACCGTGCCCGGAACGCCGCATCATCCAGCGCGGCAAGTTCAGCCAGGGGCGGCGCACCCACCGCACCCACATACCGCATGTCGCTGGCCGCCACGGCAAACTTGTTCCACGGGCACACTGCCAGACAATCGTCACAACCATAGATCCGGTTGCCCATCAGCGCGCGTAACTCGCGGTCGACCGGCCCCTTATGCTCGATGGTCAGATACGAAATGCACCGCCGCGCATCGAGGCGGTAGGGCGCCGGAAACGCATCCGTTGGACACACATCCAGACATGCCCGACACGACCCGCAGTGATCCACCTCAGGCGCGTCGGGCGCCAGATCCAACGTGGTAAAGACTGAGCCCAAAAAGGCCCAGTTCCCCCAGGCCCGGCTCAACAGATTGGTGTGCTTCCCCTGCCAGCCAAGGCCCGCCGCCTGACCCAACGCCTTCTCCGGCACGGGGGCTGTGTCCACGAACACCTTGATCTCACCGCCTGCCTCATCGATCAGCCACCGCCCCAATCGCTTCAGCCGCTTCTTGACGATATCATGATAATCCCGCCCCTGCGCATAGACCGACACGGCCCCCAATGCAGGCTCAGACAAAACGGCCAACGGATCATGCTCCGGCGCATAGCTTTCGGCAAGCATCAGCACCGACCGGGCCTCGGGCCACAGCGCGGACGGATCGCCACGCCAATGCATCCGCTCCGCCATCCACCCCATCTGCCCGTGATAGCCAGCTTCGACAAACGCCGCCAAACGGTCCGCCACCTCCGGCACCGCATCCGGCCGACAAATCCGTGCGGCCACAAAGCCCTCCTCCAGCGCCCGAGAGACGATCCGCTCTTTGAGGCTGGCCTGTCTTTGTCCCAAAAAAATCCCGGGGGTCTGGGGGCTGGCCCCCAGTCCGCCGCCCGCCCCCTAGAAATCCAGATCGTTATAGTGCCGTGGCGGTGGGAACCCGGGCACCTGATCGGCCAGAATGCTCCGAAAGGCCGGTCGTGACTTGATCTTGGCGTACCAGTCCTTGACCACGTCGGACCGGTTCCAATCCACGTCCGAGATGTAATCCAGCGCGCTCAGATGCGCTGCAGCGGCGAAGTCGGCCAGCGTCATCACGTCGCCCGCCAACCAGCGCCGATGATCCAGCAGCCATGCCATGTAATCGAGGTGATACTTGATCGCCTTTGCCCCGTCCTTGACGTTGCGGCTGTCCGGAAACCCCTTGCCCATCACCTTTTTGTTCACCCGCTCATAGAGCAGCTTGGACGTCACCTCATTGTGGAACTTGTCGTCAAACCAACCCACGAGGCGGCGCACCTCCAAACGTGCGCCCGGGTCCTTGGGCAACAGCGGGGTGTCTGGCCGGGTCTCTTCGATGTATTCGCAGATTGCCGCGCTCTCGCTCATCATCAGCCCATCGAGCTTGAGCACGGGCACCTTGGCGGCCGGGTTGCGGCGCAGAAAGTCCGGGTCCGCCTCCCAATACCGTTCCTCGACCAGTTCCACCTCGATCTTCTTTTCGGCGAGGCTGAGCCGCACCTTGCGGCAAAACGGGGAAAGGGGGACGTGAAACAGGCGCGCCATCAGAATTCCTGGGTCAGCAAAGGGTCAGGCATCCATGCACGGGCGCGTCCGGATTTTCAACTCTGGAAACAGTTTGCCCGCCCGTCTGCGCGGATCGTAGCGGCCCCGTCCCGGATCGCAGCCGTACGTTTGCGCACGAAACGCGATGGGTTGCTGGCCGACCGTCCCTTGGGGTTGGGCAGGACCGCGGCCAGCCGCGCGGCTTGCGTCGGGCTCAGTGCCTCGGGACCTACGCCAAAGTAATGGCGCGCCGCCGCCTCGACGCCAAAGACACCTTCGTCGAACTCCGCCACGTTCAAATACACCTCGAGGATGCGCCGCTTGGACCAGATCGCCTCGACCAGCGGGGTCATGCCGGCCTCCAGCGCTTTGCGAAACCACGACCGACCGTGCCAGAGGTAGACGTTCTTGACCACCTGCTGGCTGATCGTCGACGCCCCCCGGCTGCCACCTTGATCGATGGCCGTTCGGATCGCCTCCAGATCGAGGCCCCAGTGCAGGCAGAAATTCGCATCCTCTGCCGCAACTGCCGCCCGCGCCATCACGGGCGCGATCTCCTCCATCGGGACCCATTCCTGATCCACGCCACCCAGACGCCGCGACTCCTGCCACATGTACCAGGTGGTCGGCGGGTTCAGGACAGCCCACAGCACTGTCCCCAGCACAGCGATCAGGAACACGGCGCTGAAGCCACGCAGCGACCACAGCATCAGCCAGCGGATCGGACGAAACCGCCGCTTGGTCTTCTTTGCCTTGGACTTGGCCTTTGCCCTGCTCGCTTTTGCCATGGCCTAGCTATACGGCGGCACATCGCTCAGGGCGAGATGCGATTTGCGAGATACGTGCCCACGCGCCGTGCGCCTTCGGGCGATGGATGGATGCCATCGACGGCAAACAGATCCCGGTTCGACGGATCCAGCGCATCCTCGGCATCGACAAAGGTCAGCCCGGGCGTTTGCGCGGCCAGCCGCGCCATCCGCGCGTCATATTCGACCAGAAACGGACGGCAGCCTGCAAACTGTGCTGACCGGGCGCTGGCATAATACCCCATCCACACCACCTGCGCGCCGTCCCGCAAAACTTGCGCCACAAACCGCGGCACCTCCCCGTCCAGATCCGCATTGATCAGCCCGTCCACAACGGGCTCACAGGCCCGGCAGTTGCAATCGTTCAACAGGTCATTCGCACCGCCGTTCATCAGTACGACATCCCACGGACCCGGACGGTATTGCGACCGCACGTCAAAGCCCAAGGTGCGCCCGATCCCTGACGCGTTCGAAAACCGCGACGCTGCGACCGCGTCATTTTCAACCTCAGCGCCCAGCACTTGCCCCATCACTGACGGGATGTCCCGTCCTGTCCATTTTTGCCAGGCCAGCAGGCTGTCTCCGACCGCCAAAAGGCGCATCGGTTCAGCCTGTACCGCAGACGTGGCCAGCAAAAGGCTCAACAAAATCCATCTCATGGGTCTTCATTTAGGTGCGCGAAAACCGGCAACAACCGATTCACCAGAATCGCAGAAAACTCTAATCAATATCAAAGCGTTAATCGCTCACGCCCAATGCGCGATTCGCAGTAAACTTCGTGTCAGCCGAAGCCATATGCCTGTTTTCGGAGACTTGAGACATGATTGAAGGACCACATCAATCGCCCCCGGGCAGCATAGCGCCTGAATACCGCGTGCTCAGCGCGGCGGACGCCAAGCTTGTCTGGATCCTCAAATGGTCGGGCGACGCCGATCACGTGATTGCCAACAAGCTGGGCACGATGCCCAGCCGGGTCAGCGATATCCTCGCGGAAAACACCCATGTCGGCAGCCGTGACCAGGCGACCAAAATGGTCGCCCAGCCCACCACCGACTAGCGTTCATTCCGCGGGGATCGCGCCTTCGTCCAGGGTCAGTGGCGCGGGCAGATGGATCAGCATTTCCTTGGGGCAAACCTGAAGGAAGTGGCGCTGCTCCATGTCCCAATGCTGCAGGATGTCGGCGGCCTTGCGGCTGCCTGTTTCGGCCAGATGCCGCTCGATCATCTCTTCGAGCTGCGACTGCCAATGCGGCACGGTCACCGGACACGTCACCAACGTCTCGAGGTTCATGAGCCGTTCGGCCTCGCCCTCGGGATCATACAGATACGCCATACCTCCGGTCATCCCGGCGCCAAAGTTGGCGCCGATTGCGCCCAGGATCACGGCGACACCACCGGTCATGTATTCGCACCCGTTCGACCCGCAGCCCTCGACCACAACCTTTGCGCCCGAGTTGCGCACGGCAAAGCGTTCGCCTGCCCGCCCAGCCGCAAACAGGTAACCATCCGTGGCGCCATACAGCACCGTGTTTCCGATGATCACATTGTCTGCCGCCACCAGCGGTGACGCCATCGGCGGGCGCACCACGATAGTGCCGCCCGACAGGCCCTTGCCCACATAGTCGTTGGCATCGCCCGACACTTCCAGCTTCAGCCCCGGTGCCGCAAACGCCCCCAGCGACTGCCCGGCAGAGCCGGTCAGCTTGACCGTCAAGTGGTCGGGCTGCAGCGTGTTGCGCATCCCGAACTTGCGGACAATATGGCTCGACGTGCGCGTGCCCACGGTCCGGTGCGTGTTCTGCACCGCATAGGACAGCTGCATCTTTTCCCCGTCTTCAAGGAACCGTGCAGCATCCCGCACGATCTGCGCATCCAGCGTGTCAGGCACAGCATTGCGATCCTTGTCGCGGTTATAGACGATGTCCGCCGCGCCATCGACGGTGATCAACATCGGGTTCAGATCCAGATCGTCCAGATGCGCCGACCCGCGCGACACCTGCGCCAGCAGGTCCGCCCGTCCGATCACGTCATCCATGCTGCGTGCCCCGATCGACGCGAGCAGCTCGCGCACCTCCTGCGCGTAGAAGGTGATCAGGTTCACGACCTTGTCCGCATTGCCGGTGAACTTGTCCCGCAACGCCTCGTCCTGCGTGCACACGCCGACCGGGCAGGTGTTGGACTGGCACTGCCGTACCATGATGCACCCCATCGCGATCAGCGCTGCGGTGCCGATGCCGTATTCCTCGGCCCCCAGCATCGCCGCCATGACAATGTCGCGCCCCGTGCGCAGACCGCCGTCGGTGCGCAGGGTCACACGGTCACGCAGATTGTTCATGCTCAGAACCTGATGCGCCTCGGTCAGGCCCATCTCCCACGGCAGGCCGGCATATTTGATCGACGTCGCGGGCGACGCACCCGTGCCCCCGTTGTGCCCCGAGATCAGGATGACATCCGCCTTGGCCTTGGCCACACCGGCAGCAATGGTGCCAACACCGCTGGATGCCACCAGCTTGACCGTCACCTTGCAGCGGGGATTGATCTGCTTGAGGTCATAGATCAGCTGCGCCAGATCCTCGATGCTGTAGATATCATGGTGCGGCGGGGGCGAGATCAGCGTCACACCCTTGGTCGAATGGCGCAGCCGCGCGATCAGGTCGGTGACCTTCATGCCAGGCAGCTGGCCGCCCTCGCCGGGCTTGGCCCCCTGCGCCACCTTGATCTCCAGCTCTTCGCACTGGTTCAGGTATTCCGCCGTCACACCAAAGCGTCCCGACGCCACCTGTTTGATCTTCGCCGACGGATTGTCGCCATTCGGCTCCGGATGGAAATGCGCGGGATCTTCGCCGCCCTCACCGGAATCCGACTTGGCGCCGATCCGGTTCATCGCCACATTCAGCGTCTTGTGCGCCTCCGGCGACAGCGCGCCCAGCGACATCCCCGGCGTCACGAACCGCTTGCGGATCGAGGTGATGCTTTCCACCTCTTCCAGCGGCACGGGCTTGCCCAGCGGCTTGATATCCATCAGGTCGCGCAGGTGGATCGGGGGGCCCGACCGCATCTTGGCCGAATACTGTTTCCACAGCTCGAAGGAGGCGCGGTTGCAGGCCATCTGCATCATGTGCATCGACGTCGCTTCCCATGCGTGGGTCTCACCCGTCTTGCGCGCCTTGTAGAACCCGCCGATGGGCAGCACATCGCCACCCATCCAACCTGCTGCGTGCACCTCTTCGGCCTTGGCCTGAATGCCCGTGACCCCGATGCCCGAGATGCGGGAGATCATACCCGGGAAATACTCCGCCACCATCGCGCGGGACAGCCCGACAGCCTCAAAGTTCAGACCACCGCGATAGGAGGACACGACGGAAATCCCCATCTTCGCCATGATCTTGAGCAGCCCGGCGTCAATCGCCTTGCGATAGCGCGCCACCGCTTCGGTCAGGGTGCCGTCCAACAAGCCCCGGTCAATCCGATCCGCCAGCGAATCCTCGGCGAGGTAGGCGTTGACCACGGTCGCGCCACAGCCGATGAGCACGGCAAAGTAATGCGGATCGATGCATTCGGCACTGCGGACGTTGAGCGAACAGAAGGTCCGCAGCCCCTTGCGCGTCAGATGCGAATGCACCGCAGATGTGGCAAGGATCATCGGCATCGCGACCTTGTCGGTGCCCGAATGCTGATCCGTCAGAACGATATGTCCCGCGCCCGACCGGACAGCATCCTCGGCCTCGGCCCTGATCCGTGCCAACCCTTCGCTCAGCGCGCCCGTCCCGGGGGCAAAGGAACAATCGATCTCGATCAGGTCCGCATTGAAATGCGTCGCCACCTCGGCCCATTGCGCGTTGCCCACAAATGGGCTGTCGAGCGTGATGATCTCGGTCTGCGCGCTGCTTTCATCCAACACGTTCTTGAGGTTCCCGAACCGCGTCTTGAGGCTCATGACGCGGTATTCACGCAAGCTGTCGATCGGCGGGTTCGTCACCTGGCTGAAGTTCTGGCGGAAGAAATGCGATAGCGGACGGTACCGTTTGGACAGCACCGCCGATGGCGTGTCGTCACCCATCGAGGCTATCGCCTCTTTCCCGTCTTCGGCCATCGGCGCGAGGATGCTTTCCAGCTCTTCGATGGTGTAGCCCGCCGCGATCTGACGCCGCTTCAGCTCATCGCCGGAAAACAGGGTTTTCTCGGTCACACCCGCAATCGCGGGCTCCAGATCCTTGATCTTGCCGACCCAGTCGCCAAACGACTGCGACGCCGCCAGCTGATCCTTGATCTCGGTATCGTGGAACAGCTTGCCGTCAGCCATGTCCACAGCCAGAAGCTGCCCCGGCCCAAGCGCACCCTTTTCGACGATCCCGCTTTCGTTCAGCGGCACCATGCCTGTCTCGGACCCGGCAATGACCATTCCATCCTCGGTCACCACATAGCGCATCGGGCGCAGCCCGTTCCGGTCCAGTCCCGCACAGACCCAGCGGCCATCGGTCATCGCCAACGCGGCCGGGCCGTCCCACGGCTCCATCACCGAATTGCAGTAGGAATACATGTCGCGCCAGGCTTGCGGCAGCTCCACCGCCTGCTTGGACCACGATTCCGGGACCAGCATCGTCTTGGCCATCGGCGCATTGCGTCCGGCACGCACCAGCACCTCGAACACGGCATCCAGCGCGGCCGAGTCAGACGACCCGTTGGCCACGATCGGTTTGATATCCTCGGCCATGTCACCAAAGGTAGACGAGGCCATGCGGATCTCGTGGCTTTTCATCCAGTTCAGGTTGCCCTTGAGCGTGTTGATCTCACCGTTATGGGCCAGCATCCGGAACGGTTGCGCCAGCCACCACTGCGGGAACGTGTTGGTGGAATAGCGCTGGTGATAGATCGCAAAGGCCGATTCAAACCGCTCATCCAGCAGGTCGGGATAAAACTCCGCCACCTGCTCGGCCAGCATCATGCCCTTGTAGATGATCGACCGGCAGCTCAACGACGCGATATACAGCTGCGGCACCTGTGCCGCCGCCGCCGCCTTCTCGATCCGCCGACGGATCACGTACAGTTCGCGCTCGAAAGTCTCTTCGTCCACGCCTTTGATGTTCGAGATCAGGATTTGCTCGATCTCGGGCCGTGTCGCGTTGGCTTTCTCACCCAGGCACGAGATATCCACCGGCACGTGCCGCCAACCATAGATGTAATAGCCCATGCGCAGAACTTCGGTTTCCACGATGGTCCGGCAGGTCTCTTGCCCGCCAAAGTCGTTGCGCGGCAAAAACACTTGGCCCACGGCAATCAGGTTATCGCGGTCGGGCGTGTGCCCCGTCCGCTCGATCTGGTCATAAAAGAACGACACCGGGATCTGCACGTGGATGCCCGCGCCATCGCCCGTCTTGCCATCGGCGTCGACCGCACCGCGGTGCCAGATCGCCTTGAGCGCTTTGATCCCGTTTTCCACGACGGCACGGCTGGCCGTGCCATCCACGTTCACCACCAGACCCACACCGCAATTGGCGCGCTCATCCTCGTGCCCATACATACCATGCTCAGCCATACGGCTCCGTTTCGCTTCCTCGGCCTTGACCCATGCGTCGTCATATTTGGTCATCTGAGGTCTCCTTTGATGATGGGGGTAAAGCGTGCCAGTGACGCCTCACACTCATAAAGCGGTGTCTTCGAGAAAAAGCCCGGCTCGCCCGGATAGATGAATTCGACAGGATCGTTCGCCCATTCGCTCACCGCGCCATCGGCACCGGTAAAGCGGTAGGACCCGGCCAGAAACCGGCCCAGCTTGGGCGAGACATATTCGTTGCCTTCGATCCGCGTCTCGCCTGTCAGCGTGCTTTCGTAGCGGGCCGAAAATTGCGTGCGCAACAACGTCTCGCCGTCGATCTCAACCTCTTCACCTGTCAGCTGATCAAAGCCCACAACGCGGGTCACCTCGCCCCCGTCGCCGCGCATGTTGAAATCAAACGCATCCGTCCCGGTGGCCAGCAGCTCCGACAGGCTCGCCGGATCGGCGGCCGGCAGTTCGATCACCTCGCGACGGGTGGGGAACAGATCGATGCTTTCCATCCACTGCGTCTCGGCGTCGATGCGACCGATGAACTTGGGCCCGTCCAGATCAAAGCTCACCCGCCAACTGTCGCCAGGGGTGTCGGCGGTGCAGGTGTAGATATTGTCGACCTCGCAACTGCGCGACTGCACGGTGACCACGCCCGCGCATCCCACAGGCGGGATGAACACATCGCTCGCGACCGCGGGCGACGCCATCAGGATCAGGGCCGCGACGCGAATCATGACGTCACTTCCAGATCGGGGTTCAACGCCACCACATCCGCCCGCGTCAGCCGCTTTTGCCCGCGATCCGCCAGCGCAAAACCGTCCGGCGCGTGGTCGACAAAAATCTCATAGCTCAGCTCAAAGCCGTTGGGATCGTCAAACAGGCCCAGCGGCAGGTCGGTCGACCCAAACCACTCGCCCTCTTTCGTCTGCCGAAAATACAGGCCCGTGCCACATTCCCGACACCACGCTCGCTCGGCCCACGCGCTGCCCGCGCGGGTGGCGATGTGTGCGGTGCCGGTCCAGGTGATGTCCTCGGTCTTGACGCTGACCTCGACCAATGCCGATCCGGTCCACCGGCGGCACATCTGGCAATGGCAAACGCCATAGGTTTTGGGCACGTTGCGGGCGACAAAACCCACAGCGCCGCACAGGCATCCGCCCGTCGCGTGGTCGTGTTGCGCGCGCGCCTCGTTCATCTCTTTGACCCCTTCACCTTCCGAGTCGAAAAGGTCACCTTTGTTGACCTGTTACGTTCATGTCTTCTTTACGCGTTGGCCAAATCAGAAAACGTACATTTTGGCGGGCAAACTGCACATTTTCCAAAATCAGGGCCAAATCATTGGTTTTTACGGGCTGCAAAAACGTACAGTTTCGCACCCGAACTGCACATTTCATTCGGCGGCGATGACCTCGGCGCGGGTATCCATCGTCTCCAGGATCGCCTCGGCACAGTCGCGCCCATCGCGGATCGCCCACACAACCAGGGACGCACCGCGCACGATGTCGCCTACGGCATAGACACCGTCCATCGCCGTCTTGCCCGTCGTGAATTCTGCCTTGACGGTGCCCCAGCGTGTCACTTCCAGCTCGGGCTGACCCCACAGCGTCGGCAGCGCTTCGGGCTCAAAGCCCAGCGCCTTGATCACCAGATCCGCCTCTTCGACATAGTCCGCGCCCTCGATCAGTTCCGGCGCCTGCCGACCGGTCGCATCGGGCTGCCCCAAACGCATCTGCTGCACCATCACACCGGCAACCGTGTCACCATCGGTGGTGAACCCTTTGGGCGCACGCAACCAGTCGAAAACAACGCCCTCTTCTTCGGCGTTCTGCACCTCGCGCTGGCTGCCCGGCATGTTCGCCCGGTCCCGCCGATACAGACATTTGACCGATGTGGCACCCTGTCGGATCGAGGTGCGGACACAGTCCATCGCCGTGTCGCCGCCGCCGATCACAACCACGCGTTTGCCCTCGGCATTCAGCGCCCCGCTGTCAAATTCGGGCACTTCGTCACCAAAGCTTTTGCGGTTCGATGCGGTCAGAAAATCGATCGCCTTCACCACACCCTCCGCTTCGGCGTTAGGCATTGAAAGCTCACGGCTTTTGTAGACACCTGTCGCGATGATCACCGCATCATGTTCGGCATGGATCGACGCGAAAATGTCCGCGTCTACGTCACAATTCAGGACGAAATTCACGCCGCCCGCTTCGAGCTGTGCGTTGCGGCGCATCACCACGTCCTTCTCCAGCTTGAAGCCGGGAATGCCATAGGTCAGCAGACCGCCGGCGCGATCATAGCGATCGTAGACGGTCACCTGCACACCCGCACGGCGCAGCACATCCGCTGCCGCCAGCCCCCCAGGGCCAGCCCCGATGATCCCCACACTCTCCGCGCGTTCCCGCGCCGGCGTGATGGGTTTGACCCAGCCTTCTTCCCACGCGGTGTCGGTAATGTATTTCTCGACCGAACCGATGGTCACCGTCCCGTGGCCTGACTGCTCGATCACGCAATTCCCCTCGCAAAGCCGGTCTTGCGGGCAGATGCGGCCACAGATTTCCGGGAACGTATTGGTGGCTTGGGATACCTCATAAGCCTCGCGCAAGCGCCCTTCGGCAGTAAGTTTCAGCCAGTCCGGAATGTTGTTGTGCAGCGGGCAATGCGTCTGGCAATAGGGCACGCCACATTGCGAACAGCGCGACGCCTGCTCTTGTGCCTTGGCCTCGGCATATTCCGCATAGATCTCGCGGAAATCCTCACGCCGCTCCTCCGCCTCACGCTTTTTGGGCATGTCGCGGGGGACGTTCACGAATTTCAACATCGGTTGCTCGGCCATGGATCGCTCCAGCGTGAAAACTGTCAGGTTCGCGCGGCTTAAAGGATTCAGAGACGGATGAAAAGGCAGCAAGACTGACCTATTTTACGCTTTGCAGCGGTAAGCTTACCGAAAATCACATAAATTTCCGCATATAAGGGTCCGAACCGGACATAAATGCAGCGTTTGCGTTCAGAATCAGCAGCTTGTATGAGAGCGTAGCACAGAAGGGCTCGCGGCGCATGACACTCTTTCAACTTCTGATAGTGGCTTTGATCCAGGGCGTCACAGAATTCCTGCCTATCTCGTCCTCCGGCCACCTCATCTTGTTGCCTGCACTCACCGGCACCCCAGATCAAGGGCTTGCAATCGACGTCGCTGTCCACGTCGGCACCCTTTTGGCGGTTGTCCTCTACTTCTGGCGCGACGTGCGTGTCGCCGCTGTCGGCACACTCCGCCTCGCGCGGGGCAAGGTCGACACGCAAGGCGCGTTTCTCGCCCTCTGCCTGATCATAGCGACGATCCCGGCGATCCTCGTCGGCCTCGTCATCAAGGTCACCGGCCTCGATGAGGCCATGCGCTCTGCCGCCGTGATCGGATGGACGATGTTGATCTTCGGCATTGTCCTCTATTGGGCAGACATGACTGGCAGCACGGACCGCACGTCCGACCGTTGGACGCTGCGCGACGCTGGCCTGATGGGCCTTGCCCAATGTCTTGCACTCATCCCCGGCACGTCACGCTCGGGCATCACCATCACCGCAGCCCGCAAGCTCGGCTACGCCCGAGAGGACGCCGCCAAGCTCGCGATGCTGATGTCGATCCCTGTGATCCTCGCGTCCGGCGCGGTGCTCAGCCTCGATGTGGTGGGCGAGGCCAACTGGCCGCTGATGCGCGACGCCAGCATCGCTGCCGCCTTTGCGTTTCTCGCCGCTCTGGGCGCACTGATCCTGATGATGCGCCTGCTGCGCAGCATCAGCTTTACGCCCTACGTGATCTACCGGGTGATCCTGGGCACGGGGCTGCTGATCTGGGCCTACAGTTAAGCCCGCAGGTTCTTGGCGCTTTCCTTGATCGCGTCGTACTGACCCGACGGACGAAACCGGTAGAGGTATTCGGGCAGCACCGCGTCCATGGCTGTCGGCTCAATCCCCAAGTCGCCAAAGCCGCGAGCGTCCTCGGCCACGACATTGTCCACCGCCAGGTTGCGCACCTGATCACGCGTGATCTGCGCCGGGAACAAACCCAGCGTCAGCCGGTTGGCCAGATCAAAGCCCATCCCCATGAGCCCCGCCGCCCAGAAGGGGATGTTGATGATCAAACAGCGCCGCCGGATCACCTCCAGCATCGTCTCCATCAGCGACCGGAACGTGCGCACATCCGGCCCGCCCAACTCGTAGACGCCGCCTGTCACATCCGTGGTCAGCGCCACCTCTGCCGCTTGGGCCACATCATCGACGTAGACCGGCTGAAACTTTGTGTCCGCTCCGACAACCGGCAGTACAGGCCCAAGGCGTGACATACCCGCAAAGCGGTTGAAGAACTGGTCCTCGGTCCCGAACACAATCGAGGGCCGCAAGATCACCGCCTCCGGCATATGTTCGAGTACGGCGGCCTCGCCGCGCGCTTTGGTCCACGCATATTCGCTGGCACTTTCGGGATCGGCACCAATGGCCGAGATCTGCACCATCTGCGCCACACCCTGCTCCGCCGCGAGGCGCGCGACGCGCGCGGCCCCTTCGGCCTGTACAGCTTCGAATGTGTTCTTGCCCTGCCGCGCAAGGATACCGACGCAGTTCACAACCGCATCCGCACCCTGCATCACCGATGCGACCGAGGCATCATCGCGGATGTTGCAAAGCACAGGCTCCACCTGGCCGACAACGCCGTAAGGTTTGACAAAGATCGCCTCGTTCGGCCGCCGCACGGCCACACGCACCCGCCAACCTGCTTTGGCCATGCGTCGGGCGATGTACCGTCCGACAAATCCGGATCCGCCATATATGGTGACCAGCTTGGACATCTGCATGCTCCTACGCGTTCTGCCGCCCTTGGTCTAAATGGCGAAACTGCACCGCACAAGACGCCATTTTGGCGCGGCCCAACACGTCTTTGTCCTCAAAAAATCCCCGCCGGAGGCTCCCGCGATCTACACTCACGCGACCAGCGGGAATCGGATTGACACCCCTGTCACCAATGCTTAAACGCCCTCTACCAACCCGTGCCCAGATGGCGGAATTGGTAGACGCGCTAGCTTCAGGTGCTAGTGTCCGTATGGACGTGGAGGTTCGAGTCCTCTTCTGGGCACCAA
>JBCBHM010000018.1:0-65400 GCA_038525585.1 Pseudomonadota bacterium | reverse complement strand
TGCCCCTGCGCGGCTATGCGCAAGACCGATGGGGTGCGCCCTACATGCAGATCCATCGGGCGAACCTGGTTGCGGCGTTGGTGGCGCGGCTCGCCGCCTTGGCGCCTGACGCGCTGCGCACCGGCGTCACGGTGCGGTCCTATGATCCCAGCGGCGCCGTGCATCTGGACACGGGCGAGGTGGTGGCGGCGGATGTCGTCATTGGCGCGGACGGGCTGCACTCGGTGATCCGCACGCAGATGCTGGGGCCGGGCGCGCCGCGCTATACCGGCAATGTGGCGTGGCGCGCGGTGGTGCCGGTAGATGTCTTGGGCGCGGATGCGCCGCCGCCCACCGCCTGCGTCTGGGTCGGGCAGGGGCGGCATGCGGTGACCACGCGGCTGCGCGGCGGTGCACTGGCGAATTTCGTGGGCATGGTCGAACAGGCTGAACCCGCCGCCGAGGACTGGCGCAGCACCGGCTCCGCCACAGAGGCCGCTGCCGATTTCGACGGATGGCACCCGACGATCACCCGGATCATCGCGCAGGCAGAGGTGCTGCACCGCTGGGCGCTGTTCGATCGGGCGCCCCTGCCGCGTTGGCATGACGGGCGCGTGGCGCTGCTGGGGGATGCGGCACACCCGATGCTGCCGTCCATGGCGCAAGGCGCGGTGCAGGCGCTGGAGGATGCCTGGTGCCTGGCCGGGCTGCTGGCCAGCACGGCAGAGCCGGAGCAGGCGCTGGCGCAATACTACGCCCTGCGCATCGACCGGACGGCGCGCATTCAACGCGGATCGGCGGCCAATGCGCGGATGTTCCACCATGCCTCGCGCTTGGGCGAGCTGGCGTTTTACGGGCCCATGGGCATCGGCGCGCGGCTCGTGCCCGAACTGATCCACCGGCGGCAGGACTGGGTCTATCGCCATGACGCGACACAGACGGTGCCGCCGCTCAGCTAGCCGGACCGCACTGCACCCGGCGTCTGGCCCGTCCAGCCTTGGAAGGCGCGGTAGAACGAGTTTGGATCGCGATAGGCCAGCAAATAGCTGATCTCTTCGACGTTCAGCTCGGTCGAGGTGAGGTATTGGCGCGCCAGCGCCTCGCGCATCGCATTCAGCTCGGCCTGATAGGTCGTGCCCTCGTCCTTGAGGTGACGCTGCAGGCTGCGCGGGCTCAGATGCAGGCGGGCGGCGGCGTTGGTCACATGCGCCTCACCGGCGGGCAGCATCTCGGCCAGAACAGCGCGCAGGCGGGCGGTGACAGCCTGACCCTCGCGCTGCAGGTTGATCTGACGGCGAAAGCTGGGCTCAAGCTGCGCCCACTGATCGGCATTCGACGACAGCAGCCGCCGCTCGGTATCGGCGCGGGGCAGGGTGATGCCAGCCGTTGTGCCGATGGTGATCGGGCAACCGAGGAAGGATGCGATCTCGGCAAGGCAGGGCACCGGGTTCGGCAGGCTGGCAGCCCGCGCCTGCACGGGATGGCCCGTGCAGATGCGGATCGCCTCGATCAGGAACACAAGTTCGGTCGCCGCAAAACTGGCGGGCAGGGCAAGGCCTGCGGCATTGGTGCGTTTGACCACGTGCAACCCGCCATCGGTGGTCCGGCTCAGGCCCAGATGCAGCGGGCCGGTCAATGGCTTGAACAGCGCCAGCCGTTCGAGGCCCACAGCGACGGTAGGGCTGCAGGTAAAGGCGAAAAAGGCCGGGTTGAACGGCCCGCGCGCATAGGCCTGGCCCAGCATCAGCGGGGCATCGGGGCGGTCCGCCTCGGCCATCATGGCCTCCCAGCCCTCGAAATACTCGGACGGGGTCACGCCGCGCACTTCGTGCTCAAAGAAGTCCGGCGGGCGGCCCATGCGCCGCAGCACCGCACCCACGTCGATATCCAGAAATCCGCACAGCTGTTCGACGGTGCGCGCGACCTTGTAGCGGATATGCGGATCCTTACCCATGGCGCCAATGTGCCGACGGATCGCGCCAACCGCCAGAGGGGTGGCGCGATCTGTTAATCACATGGCGCGATACGCAAGTTAGCCCTTGGCGGCGGCCTGCACGACGTTGCCCAGAGCGGTGGCGATCTCGTCGATGGACCCCATCGCACCCACGCGCTGCAACACGTCATGCCCGGCATAGTATTCGATCAGCGGCGCGGTCTGGGCGTGGTACGCCTCGAGCCGTGTGGCAACCGCCTCGACCGTGTCATCTGCGCGACGCTTCATGTCGGTGCTGCCGCATTTGTCGCAGACACCCTCGACCGTAGGGCGCTTGAAGCTGTCGTGATAGCCCTCGCCGCAATTGGCGCAGGTGTAGCGGCCCGCAATGCGGTCGACCATCGCGGCGTCGTCCACCTCGAGGCTGATGGCGGCGTTGATGCGCTGACCGCTCTCGCCCAGCATCGTGTCCAGCGCTTCGGCCTGTACGGTGGTGCGCGGAAACCCGTCGAGGATCACGCCCTTGGCGCAGTCGGGCTGGGCCAGACGGTCGCGCAGGATGGCGATGACGATGTCATCGCTGACCAGCCCGCCGGATTTCATGACCGCGTCGGCGGCCTTGCCCGCCTCGGTGCCTTCCGCGACGGCGGCGCGCAGCAAATCCCCGGTGGAGAGCTGCACATAGCCAAAGCGTTCCTCCAGCATGCGGGCCTGCGTGCCCTTGCCCGCGCCGGGCGGGCCCAGCAGGATGAGGACGGGGCAGGTGGCGACTGTGGTTGTGCCGTCCATGATCACGCGTCCTGCCGGTTCATGCGGTTGGCGATCAGATCATCCACCACCGACGGATCGGCGAGGGTCGAGGTGTCGCCCAAGGCACCAAAATCATCCTCGGCGATCTTGCGCAGGATGCGGCGCATGATCTTGCCCGAGCGGGTCTTGGGCAGGCCCGGCGCCCACTGGATCAGGTCGGGGGAGGCGATCGGCCCAATCTCGGTCCGGACCCAGGTGCGCAGCTCCTTGCGGAGCTCCTCGCTGGGCTCTTCGCCGTTCATCAGCGTGACGTAGCAGTAGATGCCTTGCCCCTTGATATCATGGGGATAGCCCACCACGGCGGCTTCGGCGACGCGGGCATGGGCAACCAGCGCGCTTTCCACCTCTGCCGTGCCCATGCGGTGACCGGACACGTTGATCACGTCGTCCACGCGGCCCGTGATCCAGTAATCGCCATCCTCGTCGCGGCGGCAGCCGTCACCGGTGAAGTAGTAGCCCTTGTAGTCCGAGAAATAGGTTTGCTCGAACCGCTCGTGATCGCCCCAGACGGTGCGCATCTGGCCGGGCCAGCTGTCGGCGATGACCAGCACGCCCTCGACGCCATTACCCTCGATGATCTCGGCTGTCGTCGGCTCGAGCACGAGCGGTTTGATGCCAAAGAACGGCTTCATCGCGGCACCGGGTTTTGTCGGGTGCGCGCCGGGCAGGGGGGTCATCAGGTGCCCCCCAGTTTCCGTCTGCCACCAGGTATCGACGATGGGGCAGCGCCCGCCGCCCACCACGTCGTTGTACCAGTTCCAGGCCTCGGGGTTGATCGGCTCGCCCACGGTGCCCAGCAGTTTGAGGCTGGACAGGTCGCATTTGGCGACCGGGTCATTGCCATGCGCCATCAGCGCGCGGATCGCGGTGGGCGCGGTGTAGAACTGCGCCACCTTGTGCTTTTCACAGACCTGCCAGAACCGCGAGGCATCGGGATAGGTCGGCACGCCCTCGAACATCACTGTGGTGGCACCGTTGGCCAGCGGCCCATAGACGATGTAGCTGTGGCCGGTGACCCAGCCCACATCCGCGGTGCACCAGTAGACGTCGCCGTCATGGTAGTCGAACGTGATCTCTTGCGTCAGCGCCGCATAGACGAGGTAGCCGCCGGTCGTGTGCACCACGCCCTTGGGCTGGCCGGTCGAGCCGGAGGTGTAGAGGATGAACAGCGGGTCTTCGGCACCGACCTCCTCGGGCGGGCAGTCGGCGTCGACCTTCGCCGCCTCTTCGTGCAGCCAGAAATCCATGCCCGCGCGCCAGGCGATCTGCTGGCCGGTGCGCTTGACCACAAGGCATTTCGTGGGGTCGATCACGTTGATCAGCGCCTGGTTCACGTTGTCCTTGAGGTTGGTCACGCGTCCGCCGCGCGGTGCACCATCGGCGGTGATCACCACCTTGGCATCACAGCCTGCGACGCGGGCCGCCAGCGCATCGGGGGAAAAGCCGGCAAACACGATCGAATGGATTGCGCCGATGCGCGCACAGGCGAGCATGGCATAGGCCGCCTCGGGGATCATCGGCAGATAGATGACGACCCGGTCGCCTTTCTTGACGCCCATCCCCTTGAGGACGTTGGCCATCTTGCACGTCTCGGCGTGCAGCTGCCGGTAGGTGATATGCTGCGCCGCGTCCGCAGGATCGTCGGGTTCCCAGATGATCGCAGTCTGGTCGCCCCGGGTCTCGAGGTGGCGGTCGATGCAGTTGGCGGCGACATTCAGCGTGCCGTCGGCGTACCAGTTGATCGACACGTTGCCATAGGCGTAGGACACGTCGCGCACCTGGGTGTAGGGCTTGATCCAGTCGATGCGCTTGCCATGCTCGTCCCAGAACGCGTCCGGATCGGCGATGGAGGCCGCATACATCTCGTCGTATCTGGCCGCGTCTACATGGGCGTTGCCCGCGAATTCGGCGCTGGGCGCATAGGTCTTGATGTCGGACATGGGGTTCCTCCGCTGTTCGGTCTGGCGCGTCTTGTGTTGGAGGCGATGCGCGGCGCGACGCTCCTCCTGCGTCACTGGCACGACCGGTCCTCCTCCCGATGCAGGGATCATACGCGATGTTGAAAAGAATGAAATAAGACCCTGGTATGACACGCTTTTGCTGTAAATCTGTTTCCCGCAGCCTGCATCCCTTGTAAAATCCGCCGGGTCATCAGTGAATTTTCGTGCAATTCCGATGCGTTGAGTGTCAACGCAGGCTGACGCCTTTGGCCGTGAATTGACGGATGCGCGCTGCGCAGCATCTGCAATGTCTGTGCCGCCTCATGCGACATTATGTTTCGGGGCGTGGTTTCGGTGCGGTGCCGTCCAGAATCAATGGCCGCGTCACAGCATGCCGCGTTCGGTCAGTACCTTGCGCGCGGCGCGGAAGCATTCGAGGCCCTGCGGCACGCCGCAATAGATGGCGACCATGTGCACGGCGGCGCGGATCTCTTCGACGCTGCAGCCGTTGTTGATCGCGCCGTTGCAGTGCAGCTCCCACTCCTGCATCTTGCCCAATGCGCCGATCATGGCGAGGTTCATCAGGCTGCGCGTCTTGGCGTCGATGGCCTCGTCACCCCAGCCAAAGCCCCAGCACCACGCCGTCATCGCCTCCTGAAAGGGGCGGTTGAAATCGTCGGACGCGTCGAGGTTTTTTTGCACATAATCCGCGCCCAGCGTCGATTTGCGCTGGGCGAGGCCCTGTTCGAACAGATCTTCGTCAAAAAGGCTCATGCCGTTCCTTTCGGTGTCACGCGCGGCGCGGGTGTCGGGCCGTCGACGGCCTCGCGCATCCAGCGTTGCAGATGCAGGATCGAATGTTCGGAGTTCACGCCACAGGCGGGGTCGACCACCAGCGGCCCCGGCACATAGCCGCGCGAGCCTAGACCGCGCTGTACGCTTTCGACCAGGTGAATGTCCTCTTCGACCGTGGTGGCGCGGTCCTGTTGGGCGAGACGGCGGATGGTCTCGTCATCAGCGCCATCGACAGAATACCAGCCGCGCCACACCACCACCTCGGACGCGCTGACCGCCCGCCAGTGGTAGGTGTTCAGCACGTTGCCGGGGTAGACCTGAAACGAGAACATCGGGAACAGGAACCAGCTGGAATAGGCGTGGCTGTGGGCATAACCGCTGTCGATGTCATAGGTCATCGCGTCGAGGTTCTGGCACTCGGTCGTGTGGCGCAGGCAGTAGCCTTGGGGCTGGATGTCATAGGTTTCGGGTTTGACCACGCCGGTGGCGAAGGTGGGGTGGTTGACGCTGCAATGATAGCATTCGGAGTAGTTTTCCACGGACACTTTCCAGTTGCAGCGCTCCGCGATCTCGACCCATTCCAGCGGCTTGAGCTGGCCGTGATGCGGCACCCATTCGGCCAGCTCGGCGCGGGCGCCGGGAAACCAGTGTTCCATCGGTTCGGCGTCCGGGTCCAGATTGACAAAGACAAAGCCAAGGAAGTCTTCGGTGCTGACCTGGCTGAGGCAGATGCCGGATTTGTCGAACCCGTCGACGGCGTTCAGGTTTGGCCCGGCGCGCAGTTGGCCCGTCAACTCATAGGTCCAGGCGTGGTAGGGGCACACGACCACGCGCGTGCTGCCGGAGCCCTGGACCAGCTGATGCGCCCGGTGCTGGCATACGTTGTAGAATGTGCGCAACTGGCCGTCGCGGCCACGGATGCAAAATAGGCTCTCGCCCGCAATCTCGAACGTGGTGTAGTCGCCGGGGTCGGGGATGTCGCTCGCATGGCAGGCAAATTGCCACGTCCGGGCCAGGATGCCACCGCGTTCCCCCTCAAACACGGCCGGATCGGTGTAATAGCGCGCGTCGAGCGACCGGGTGATCACGTCGCCTCCTCCGCATAGATGCCAAGCCGGTGGCGGCGGGCGTGGAAGGTTTCGACCCGTTGCACGATTTCCGGTGACGCGACGGCGATCACAAAGCTCAGCAGCGTCTCGAGCAAGGCAATGGTGCTGACGGAGCTGGGAAAGAACTGCGGCGTGTCGGCGGCCACCAGAAACCCGTGGTCCGCGGCGCGGATGATAGGCGAGGCGGGGCTGTCCGACAGGGCGATGATCGTCATGCCTTGGGCGCGCGCCAGATGCACGGTCTCGACCACCTCGGCCCGGTAGGGTTTGCAGGTGATGGCGATCAGCACGTCCCGCTTGTCCGCCCAGGCCAGATCGTCGATGGGTGACGAGCCGGGGCGCGGGATGGCGTGGAAATCCACCATGCCGGTGGAGGCGAGGTAGACGAAGTTGCGCGCGTTGGAGTTGTTGACGCCCACGCCGAGGGTAAAGACGCGGCGCGCGGTCCAGATCGCGTTGGCGGCTGTGGTCAGGTCCGTCTCGGAGATGCTGGCAAAGGTCTCTTCGATGTTTTGCAACGCGCTTTTGATCATGTCCGCATAAAGCCCACCCAGCGCCCCTGCGCCCGCCACGTCCTGCAACCAGCGCGCGCGGTCGGGAAAGCTGGCATTGCCCGCCCGGATCGCCTCGCGAAACGGGGCGCGGAAATCGTCGTAGCCGTCGAACCCGGCGGCGCGGGCCATGCGCATCACCGTGTTGGGCGTGACCTGTGCCGCCTCTGCAATCTCGCGCACGGTGCTGACGCCCACATCGGTGGGGTTTTCCAGCACGTAGGTGGCGGCCTTGCGGGCCTGTGGCGGCAGCTGGTCCAACGCGCCTGTGAGGCGGTCCAGAACGGTCGATGGCATATTTGTATCATTCATGATTGACGACGGTACATATGTGTCACTAGCCTGCCAAGTCGAAATCGCACCCGTCCCGGAGGATTCGCATCATGGCTGATTTGCCCA
This sequence comes from Pseudomonadota bacterium, assembly GCA_038525585.1. Classification (GTDB taxonomy): domain Bacteria; phylum Pseudomonadota; class Alphaproteobacteria; order Rhodobacterales; family Rhodobacteraceae; genus Tateyamaria. The sequence continues at coordinate 57,884 of JBCBHM010000018.1, read as the reverse complement.
CCCACGCCCGTGTCGTCATCGTTGGCGGCGGCATCATGGGGGTGGGCCTGGCCTATCACCTCGCGCATGAGGGCTGGACCGACGTTGTGCTGCTGGAAAAGGCGGAACTGACATCGGGCAGCACGTGGCACGCGGCGGGGCAGATTACCCATTCGACGTCCAGCTTTGGTCTGGGCAAATGCGTGGACTACAACATCGGGCTTTATGCCGGCGCGCTCGAGGCGGAGACTGGGCAGGCGGTGACATGGCACGGCTGCGGGTCGTTCCGCCTGGCCTATACCGAGGACGAGATGGACTGGTTGCGCCACACGCTGTCGGTGGGCCGTGCCTTGGGGTTCAATATCGAGCTGGTGGGGCCCGACAGGGTCGCCGCGCTGCACCCGTTCTACAATCTCGAGGGCGTGCTGGGCGCGCTGCACACGCCAGACGATGGGCATGTGGACCCGACCAATGTAACCATGGCGATGGCGGCGGGCGCGCGGGCGCTGGGCGTCAGGATCATCCGCCGCTGCCGGGCGACCAACATCACGCAAGGCGCGGGCGGCTGGGTCGTGGACAGCGAAAAGGGCACGATCACATGCGAACATGTCGTCAACGCAGGCGGCACCTATGCGCGGCAGATGGGCGCGTGGTCGGGCCTGCAACTGCCCATGACCTCGATGACGCACCACTACTTTGTCACCGAGCCTGTGCCGGAGTTCGAGGGGCTGGACCGCGAGCTGCCGGTCATGCGCGATGACAAGAAGGTGTCGGGCTACATCCGGATGGAGCAAAAGCGCGGGCTGATCGGCATCTATGAAAAGGAAAATCCCAACACCGTTTGGGAGGATCATTGCCCGTGGGACGCCGAAAATGAGCTCTTCGACGCGGATTATGACCGCATCATGCCGTGGCTCGCGGAATCGCTGAACCGGATGCCCGTGCTGGCGGATCGGGGCATCACGCGCGAGGTGCATGGCGCAATCTCGCACCCGCCCGATGGCAACCCGCTGATCGGCCCTGCGCCGGGTGTGCGCAACTACTGGTGCTGTTGCGGCACGCAAATCGGCATCGGCTGGGGGCCGGGGCTGACGCGCGAACTGGCGCGGTGGATGGTACACGGGGCTGCCGACATCTCCATGCGCGAATTTGATCCGCGGCGGTTCGGGTCTTATGCGACGCAGCCCTGGCAGGTGCTCAAGGCGCGCGAGGATTACTGCCTGCGCCACGAAATCCCGTTTCCGCATTTCAACCGGCTGGCGGGGCGGCCGATCAAACCGTCGCCCCTGTTTGAGCGGCTCAGGGCCAAGGGCGCGGTGTATGAGGAGGTTTATGGCCACGAGCGCCCGCGCTGGTTTGCCCGCGGCGGCGTGGCGCAACAGGATCACTACGGGTTCGGGCGCACCGTGGTGCATGATGTGATCTGCAATGAGGTGAAGGCCGTGCGCCAAGCCGTTGGGATCATGGACGTAACCGCGTTCGCCAAGGTGCGTGTCTCGGGGCCGGGCGCTGCGGCGCTGCTCGACCGGCTCTGCGCCAACCGGTTGCCGCAAAAGGTGGGTGGCATCGCGCTGACCCACATGCTCAACCGCCGCGGGCGGATCGAGTTGGAGGCAACGGTGGTCAAGCTGTCAGCGGACGCCTACTACCTCGTCTGTGCCGCGTTCTTCGAGCAGCGGTTGCTGGATCATCTGCAGATGCAGAACGCGGGCGAAGTGGTTGACGTTGAATGCCTTTCCACCGATTGGGCGGCGCTCACGCTCAACGGGCCGCGCGCGCGGGACGTGCTGGGGGCCTGCACCGATGCCCGGCTGGATAACGCGGCGTTTCGCTGGCTCACGGCGCAGCAGATCACTGTCGCGGGCGCACCTGTCTGGGCGATGCGCATGTCCTATGCGGGCGAGCTGGGTTGGGAGCTGCATGTACCCGCCGAACAGGCGCTCGCCGTCTACGACGCCCTCTGGGCCGCAGGCGCGGCGCATGGGATTGTCGACTACGGATCCTTCGCGATGAACGCGATGCGGATGGAAAAGGGGTTCAAGGGCGCCGGAGAGCTGACCAACGAGGTGACGTTGGCCGAAGCGGATGTGCTGAGATTTGCACGTGAGGACAAGGACTTCCTTGGCAAAGCTGAGACGTTCAACACCAGTGACATGCCCTGGGTCTGCGCCTATTTGCAGATCGAACCGGATGGCGTGCATGACGGCCATGGTGGCGAGGCGGTGCTGCTGGACGGCGCTGTGGTCGGCGCCACCGCGTCGGTGGCCTACGGGCCAACGGTGGGTAAGATCCTCGCCTTTGCCTACCTCAAACCGCACGCCGCGACGCCGGGCACCGCGCTTGACGTCATCATCGCCGGGCGCGCGCGGTCGGCGCGGGTTCTGGGTGCGCCTGCCTATGACCCCCAAAGCGTCCGCCCGCGCACCGATGCCATCACGGAGCCTGCAGAATGACCCTGCCCACCACGATGAACGCCTTTGTCCTGCACGAACATGGGGGGATGGAGGCGATCCGGTTTCACGAGGATTGGCCGATGCCAGCGGTTGGCGCGGACGACGTGCTGATCCGGGTGGGGGCCTGCGGGCTGAACAATACGGACGTGAACACACGGTCCGGCTGGTACTCCAAGGCGGTGACGGACGCCACCACAGGCGACGGCTATGCCAGCGTGAGCGAAGAGGATCCGTCCTGGGGCGGCGCGCCCATCACCTTTCCGCGCATCCAGGGGGCCGATGCGGTGGGCGAGGTGGTGGCCGTGGGTGCCAATGGCGACGCGGCCCTGATTGGCAGGCGCGTGATGCTGGATTGCTGGCTGCGCGATTGGGACGACGTCGCAAACCGCGACAAGACCGGCTATTTCGGCAGCGAACGGGACGGCGGCTTTGCCCAATACACCACCGCGGACCGGCGCAACGTGATGCCGGTCGAAAGCGACCTGACCGACGCTGAACTGGCGACGTTCTCCTGCTCCTACACCACGGGCGAAGGGATGCTGAACCGCGCGCAGGTGGGCGCGGACGATGTGGTGCTGGTGACCGGCGCCTCCGGTGGCGTCGGCTCGGCCCTGATCCAGCTGGCCAAGCGGCGCGGCGCGACCGTCGTCGGCCTCGCCTCCGCGGCCAAGCACGACCAGATGGCGGCCCTTGGCGCAGATGCGCTGCTGCCCCGCGCGCCGGACAATCTGGCCAAGGCGTTGCACGCGGCCATCGGGCGCGACACCGTCACCGTTGTGGCCGACATCGTCGGCGGGCCCTATTTCGGCGCGGTCATCGACGTGCTGGCACGCGGTGGCCGCTACACCTGCTCCGGTGCCATCGCAGGCCCGGTGGTGGCGCTGGATCTGCGGACGTTTTACCTGCGCGATCTGACCTTTACCGGCTCGACCGTCGTGCCGCCCCACGTCTTCCACGATCTCGTCCGCTATATCGAGGCGGGCGAGATCAAGCCGCTGCTGGCCGCCACATACCCCCTGTCGCAGCTGCGCGATGCGCAACAGGCGTTCATCGACAAGGCCCATGTGGGCAATATCGCCGTCATCCCATGAAGATCACGCGGATCAGCGTCTATCAGGTCGATCTGCCGCTCGCGCACCCCTATTGGCTGTCCGGCGGGCGGCTGAAATGCGACTGCCTCGATGCGACGCTGGTCAAGCTCGACACTGATGACGGGATCATCGGTTGGGGCGAGGGCACGCCCTGGGGCCACACCTATGTGCCCGCGCACGGGCCGGGCATCCGGGCGGGGATCCAGACGATGGCGCCGTTCGTGCTGGGCCTCGATCCGCGCCATGTGCTGACGGTCGAGCGGGCGATGGACCTGGCGCTGCCCGGGCACCTCTACGCCAAATCGCCCATCGACATGGCCTGCTGGGATATTGCCGGGCAGGCGGCGGGCCTGCCCATCGCCGATCTGATGGGGGCGGCGTCGCGCACGCCCGCGCCGATCGCGTCTTCCGTCGGGGCCAGGACCATCGAGGAGACGCGCGCCGTCATGGCCCGCTACCGCGACCGGGGCTATGTGGCCCATTCGGTCAAGATCGGCGGGGATGTCGCGCGTGATATCGCCCGCATCCGCGATGTGGAGGCGGGCAAGGCGCCGGGCGAGCTGATCCTTTATGACGTCAACCGCGGCTGGACGCGCCAGCAGGCACTGCGGGTGATGCAGGCGACCCAAGACCTCGCGGTGATGTTCGAACAGCCCTGCGAAAGCCTCGATGACATCGCCGCGATCCGGCCCCTGCACAGCGCGCCGGTCAGCGTGGACGAAAGCCTCGTGACCCTGCAGGACGCCTGCCGCACTGCCCGCGACGGGCTGGCGGAGGTGTTCGGGATCAAGCTGAACCGCGTGGGCGGGCTGACCCGTGCGGCGCGGATGCGCGACGTGGCGCTGGCGCACGGGATCGACATGTTCGTGATGGCGACGGGCGGGTCCGTCTTGGCCGATACCGAGGCGCTGCATCTCGCGGCCACCATCCCGGATGCGCACCGCTTGGCCGTGTGGGCCTGTCAGGATATGATCACGGTGGACATCGCCGGCGGCCGTGGTCCGCGCAACATGGACGGCCATCTGCACCTGCCCGAAACGCCGGGGCTCGGCGTACACCCGGATGAGGCCGCATTGGGCCAGCCGGTGGCGGTCTACAGATGAAGATCGCGCGCCTCACCCTCTGGCATGTGCCGCTCACCAGCCACGCCACGTATTACATGGCCGATGGCAAGACCTGCGATACGGTGGAAACGGCCGTGCTGCGGGTGGACACGGATACCGGCCTCAGCGGGTGGGGCGAGGTGTGCCCGATCCCGCATTACCTGCCCGCCTATGCGCGCGGCGTCGGCCCCGTGCTCGAAGAGTTGGCGCCGGTGGTGATCGGGGCTGAGTTGCACGGGCCCGAGCAGCTGATGGCGCAGGCGGACGCCTGGCTGATCGATCACCGCTACGCCAAATCCGCGCTCGACATCGCGCTCTGGGATCTGATGGGGCAGGCGGCCGGGCTGCCGGTCAGCGCGCTGCTGGGCGGGCAGCGGCAGGCGACGCTGCCGCTTTATCACTCCATCACCTGCGTCGCACCGGATGAGATGGCGCGCATCGCGCGCGAGGCGCAGGCGCAGGGGATCAGCCAGTTTCAGGCCAAGCTTGGCGCCGATGATGACTGGCAGGTGGATGTGGAACGGCTGCACAAGGTGCGCGAGGCGGTGGGGGACGGGCCGCTTGTCTATGGCGACTGGAATTGCGGGGCCGATCCGCTCACAGCCACCCGCGTGGCCCGCGCCGTGGCCCATCTCGACGTGATGCTGGAACAGCCCTGCGCCACCATAGACGCCTGCGCGCGCGTGCGCCACGCCACTGGCCTGCCGATGAAGTTCGACGAGCTGACCCATGACACCGACACGCTGCTTGAGGCGCACCACAAGGGCGCGCTCGATGCGGTGGCGCTGAAACTGTCCAAGTTCGGCGGCCTCAGCGCCACCCGCCGGGCGCGCGATCTCTGCACCCATCTGGGCACGCGCATGTGCATCGAATGCACTTGGGGGTCCGATATCGTGACCGCCGCGGCCCTGCATCTGGGCGCCAGCACCGATCCCAAATACCTGCTCAACGTCTGCGACCTGTCGGGCTATGTCGCGCCGCGGATCGCGCCGGATGCACCGATCCGTGACAACGGCACCATCGCAGCGCCCGCAGGCCCCGGCCTCGGTATCACCATCGACCCGGACATGCTGGGCACACCGGTACTTCAGCTGACATGATCCGCCTTCATCTTGCCAAATAAACCGCCGCCGGAGGCTCCCTCCGCCAGCCCCAAGGACCACCGCGATGCACATCACGCACAGCCAGGCCGACTGGATCGCCCGCGCCCAAACCGTCCTGCCCGCAGGCGGCTTCGGCAATTTTGACCCCGGAATCATCATCGCACGCGGGCAGGGCAGCCGTGTGTGGGACGAGGACGGCGCCGAATATGTCGATTACCTCATCGGCTCGGGTCCGATGCTGCTGGGCCATGGCCATCCGGAGGTGATGGAGGCGGTGCTGGAACAGCTGCACCGCGGCCTGACCTTCTTTGCCAACAACGCCCTCGGCATCGCACTGGCCGAGGCCATCGTGGACGCCGTGCCCTGTGCCGAGCAGGTGCGCTTTGTCACGTCGGGGGGCGAGGCGGACATGTACGCCATGCGGCTCGCCCGCGCCTACACGGGCCGCGACAAGATCATCAAATGCGAGGGCGGCTATCACGGGATGAGCGCGGAGGCGCAGATGAGCCTTGCGCCGGGCCGCCAGGTGAATTTCCCCCACGCGGTGCCCGACAGCGCGGGCATCCCGCAATCCGTCGCCGACGCGATGCTGATCGCGCCCTTCAACGACATCGACCACATCCACGGTCTGCTGGACGCGTTCGAGGGCCAGGTCGCGGCGATCATCGTTGAGCCGCTGCAGCGGGTGATCCCGCCCGCGCCGGGCTACCTGCAGGCCCTGCGCGACGCATGCACGAGGCGCGGCGTGCTGCTGGTGTTCGATGAAATCGTCACAGGCTTTCGCTTTGCCTATGGCGGGGCGCAGGAGCTTTACGGTGTGACGCCTGACATTGCGAGCCTGGGCAAGATCATCGGGGGCGGCTTTCCCCTTGCCGCGACGGTGGCCAGCGCCGAGATCATGGCCCATTTCGACAAGGCCAAAGTTGGCCCCGAGCGCTGGCTGATGCAGCTGGGCACGCTGTCGGGCAACCCCGTTGCCGCCGCCGCCGGGCTGAAAACGATGGAGGTGCTGCGCCGGAGCGGCGCCTATGACCAGCTGCGCCGCCACGGCCAGCGCTTGATGGACATGCAAAGCACGGCCCTGACGGCCGCCGGCATCCCGCACCGGGTCGTTGGCGATCCGACGCTGTTCGACATCGTGTTCACCGATCGCGAGGTGCGCAATTACCGCGACACCCAGGCCGCCGATCACGCCATGAACGCCCGCTTCAACGCCGCGCTGCGATCCCATGGCATCTTCAAGAGCCCAACGAAACTCTACCCCTCGCTCTCCCTGACCGAGGCGGATTTCGACCGGACCGAAGCGGCGGTGACCGCCGCCATCGCCGCCCTGTGAGCCGCCCCTTGGCAGTCCGCGCGCCCCGCGCTACGGTGTCGCACAAGCGGGTGGGCAACGCCCGCAATTAGGGAGATACATCAATGAACAAATACGCTGTCGGCGCCGTTGTAGGCGCCATTTCGTGTACCTTCGCGCTGGAGGCTGCGGCCACCGAATGGAACGTCTCGGTCTGGGGCAAGCGTCGCGCCTTCACCGAGCATGTGGAAAAGCTGGCCGAGCTGGTGTCTGAAAAGACCGGTGGCGAATTCACCATGAACATCAGCTATGGCGGTCTGTCCAAGAACCGCGAGAATCTCGACGGCATCTCCATCGGTGCGTTCGAGATGGCGCAGTTCTGCGCGGGCTACCACCGCGACAAGAACCGCGTGATCACCGTGCTCGAGCTGCCCTTCCTGGGTGTCGAGAACCTCGAACAGGAAGTCGCCGTATCGAGCGCCGTTTACGCCCACCCCGCCGCCACCGAAGAGATGGCGCAGTGGAACGCGCGCCTGCTGATGACCTCGCCCATGCCGCAATACAACCTCGTGGGCACCGGCGATCCCAAGACCTCGCTCGCCGATTTCGACGGCATGCGTGTGCGCGCGACCGGTGGCATCGGCAACGCCTTTGCCGCTGTGGGGGGCGTGCCCACCTCCGTGACCGCGACCGAGGCGTATCAGGCCATGGAATCGGGCGTGGTGGACACCGTGGCCTTTGCCCAGCACGCGCACCTGTCCTTCGGGACGATCAACCAGGCCGAATGGTGGACGGCAAACCTCAACCCCGGCACGGTGAACTGCCCCGTCGTGGTGAATATCGACGCCTATGAGAGCCTCAGCGACGAACACCGCGCGGCCCTCGACAGCTCGGTGCCCGAGGCGCTTGACCACTACCTCGCCAACTATGCCGAGCTGCTGCAGCGCTGGGACAGCGTGCTCGAAGAGAAGGGCGTCCAGAAGGTCGAGATCGACGATGCCGTGATCACCGAATTCCGCTCCGTCGCGGCCGATCCGATCCGCGACGCCTGGATTGCCGACATGGAGGCGCAAGGCCTGCCGGGCCAGGAGCTCTATGACCTCGTGGTCAAGACGCTGGCGGACGCCAAGGGCGGCAGCTGAACCGTCTGAACGACGACAGGCGCGGGCGGGGCCTTTCCCGCCCGTCATCGCCGGTGCACCGGCGCAACATGGGGGCATGACATGGCAGGTGGCGCCACGGTGCTGGAGGATTCCAGCCTTCTGAGCAGGCTTGACCGGGGGCTTTTGCCCATCGAGCGGTTCATGGCGCTGCTCAGCGGCTTTGCCGCCTTTTCGCTCATGTTCCTTGCGGTCTATTCGGTGGGCGGGCGCGAGTTCTTTGAATCGCCCCTGCTGGGCTATGTGGACCTGATCGAGATGCTGATGCCGCTCATCGCGATCATGGGCGTGTCCTTTGTGCAGCGCAATGGCGGGCACATCCGGATGGACATCATCGTGGGCGCGATGAAGGGTCGGCTCTTGTGGCTGGTCGAGCTGATCATGGTGCTGCTGATCCTGTTTCTGATCACCTTCCTGGTCTGGGGCGCCTGGGCGCATTTCGACCGTTCGTTCGACTGCGCGCGGCCCTTTTGTTCGCGTGACAGCTCCATCGACATCTCGCTGCCGATCTGGCCGTCGAAACTGATCGTGCCGGTGGCCTTTGCCGTGCTGGCCGCGCGGCTGTTCCTGCAGGCGGTGGGCTATGCCCGCGCCTTCTGGCTGGGGCTCGACAACCCGGTGGCGGTGCCCATGATACAGAGCGCGGTCGACCAGGCCCGCGCCGAGGCCGAAGCGCTGGACGGAGCGGAATAATGGACCCCATCACAATTGGCCTCTGGACGACCGGGGGCATGCTGTGTCTCGTCTTTCTGGGCATGCGCGTGGCCTTTGCGGCTGGGCTTGCGGGCTTTCTCGGCCTTGTCTGGCTGCGCTGGAACGGGTTCGACTATGACCCCGCGCGCCTCGGCAAGGCGGTCGAGATCAGCGCCAAGGTCGCAGGCCAGGTGCCCCATTCCAAGGTCTCCGCCCACGCGCTGTCGCTGATCCCCACCTTCATCCTCATCGGCTATCTCGCCTATTACGCCAAGCTGACCACCGCCCTCTTTGAGGCGGCCAAGAAATGGATTGCCTGGGTGCCGGGTGGGCTTGCGGTGTCGACCGTGTTCGCCACTGCGGGCTTTGCCGCCGTGTCCGGCGCGTCCGTGGCCACGGCGGCCGTGTTCGCCCGCATCGCCATCCCCGAGATGCTCAAGATCGGCTACAACAAGCAGTTCGCCGCGGGGGTCGTGGCCGCCGGTGGTACGCTGGCCTCGCTCATCCCGCCCTCGGCGATCCTGGTGATCTACGCCATCATCGTCGAACAGGACGTGGGCAAGCTGCTGCTTGCGGGGTTCATCCCCGGCATGTTCTCGGCCCTTGTCTACGCGGCCCTCATCATCGGCCTCGCGCTGACCTTCAAGAATATCGGCCCGCCGGTGGGCGGCTTCAGCTGGGGCGAGCGGTTCGTGGCGCTGCTGCCCGCGCTGCCCATCGTGGCAGTGGTCGTGATCATCATCTTCTTCGTCTACAACCCGTTCGGCGATGCCTGGGGAACCCCGACCGAGGGCGGGGCGGTCGGCGCTTTCATCGTCTTCTGCATGGCAGTCTATCGCGGCATGCGCTGGCCCGCGCTCAAGGATGCGCTGATCGAGACGGCCAAGCTGACGGTCATGATCTTCACGATCATCTGGGGCGTGCTGATCTACGTGCGCTTTCTCGGCTTTGCCGACCTGCCGGGCGCCTTCTCCGACTGGATCACGTCGCTGACCGTCTCGCCCATGCTGATCCTGGTGTGCATCCTGCTGGCCTATGCGGTGCTGGGGATGTTCATGGATGCCATCGGCATGCTGCTGCTCACACTGCCCGTCGTCTACCCTGCCGTCATGGCTCTCAATGGTGGCGAGTTCGTCAGCGCCGAAGACAGCACCTTTGGCATGTCGGGGCCCATGTGCGCGATCTGGTTCGGGATCCTCGTGGTCAAGATGGCCGAGTTCTGCCTGATCACGCCGCCCATCGGCCTCAACTGTTTCGTGGTCGCCGGGGTGCGCGACGACCTCAGCGTGCAGGACGTGTTCAAGGGCGTCACCCCCTTCTTCATCGCCGACGGCATCACCATCGCGCTTCTCGTGGCCTTCCCCGCGATCGTCCTGTGGCTCCCGAGCCTGGCCTGATCCATAATTCATCTTGCCAAACAAACCGCGGGGGGCCCGAAGGGCGGGGGCAGCGCCCCCTCCGCACTCAGTCCGACGCGCCGACATCCACGACAATGCGAAACCCGGTATGCGAGGTCGTGCTGTCGGGCGTGTTGAAGCTGCGCGCCGCGATACGGTACCGGTAACAATAGGACTTGTGGCACAGGAACGACCCGCCCTTGACCGTGTAGGACGGCGTGGCCCGCGCGTCAGCCGCCGCCGCCCGCGCGGCCCGTTTCAACGATCGTACCCGGTGCCGGTCCGCCGTCCACTCCCAGGTGTTGCCGCACATGTTGTAAAGGCCATAGCCGTTGGGCGCAAAGCTGCGCACCGGCGCCGTGCCGATATACCCGTCGGCGCCCGTGTCCTCATGTGGAAACCGGCCCTGCCAGATGTTGCAGGGGTGAAAGCTGTCATCGTCCGGTTCGGCATCGCCCCAGGGAAAGCGTGCCCTGTCGCGGCCGCCTAGCGCGGCGAACTCCCATTCGGCTTCCGTCGGCAAGCGCCCTCCGGCCCAGGCGGCATAGGCGCTGGCGTCGCGGTGCGAGACATGGACCACCGGGTGGTTCGCGATGTCCTCCCATGTGGAACCGGGCCCCTGGGGGGCATGCCAGGCCGCGCCATCCACCTTGCGCCACCATTCCAGGCCCGGCAGGGGGGCGTGGGCATCGGGCGCGTCCAAAAGGCCGAAAAAGACATAGGTCCAGCCGTACTGCTCGGCCTCGGTCACATAGCCGGTGGCCGCGACAAAGGCGGCAAACTCCGCGTTGGTCACAGCCGTGGCCGAGATGGCAAAGGGTTTGACGCGCACGCGGCGTGGCGGGCCTTCGCCGTCTTCGGGAAAGAATGTGTCGCGCGTGCCCATCTCGAACCGACCGCCGCGCAGGCGCACGAGGGCGTCAGCCCGAACGGTGCCGTCGGGCGCAGGCGCGCCCGGTGCGGCTGCCCCGCCACCGCGTGACGGGCAGCACGTCACGCAGCGCCCATGTGGCGCAGCACGGCTTGGGTCACGGCCTTGGTGCCCATGTCGCCGCCGAATTCCATCGGGCGCAGGTCGTTGGCTGCAAAGCCTGCCGCGACGGCCCGTTCGATGGCGAGACCGGCCGCTTCGAACCGCGGTTCGTCGGCCTTGTCGGCCAGGTAATCCAGCATCAACGCCCCCGACAGGATCGCCGCCAGCGGGTTCGCCTTGTCCTGTCCCATGATGTCCGGGGCCGAGCCATGGGCGGGCTGGAACAGGCCGATCTCGTCTCCGATCTCGGCGCAGGCCGCCATGCCCATGCCGCCCACGAGGCCGCCGGCTAGGTCGCTCAGGATGTCGCCGAACATGTTCTCCATCACCATCACGTCATAGTCCCAGGGCGCGCGGATCAGGTTCAACGCCTGCGCGTCCACATAGGCATAGTCATGCGGCGCGTCGGGAAATTCCACCGCGATCTCGTCGAAAATCTTGCGGAAAAACGCCATGGAGGCAAAGACATTGGCCTTGTCCACGCACGTCACGCGCCCCGATCGTCCGCGTGCGCGCCGTCGTTCGGCCAGACGAAAGGCAAAGCGGTGCAGCTTTTCGGTGGTGGGCCGGGTGATGCGCAGCGTGTCCTGCACCTCGGTGTCGCCGATCACCTTTTGGCGGCCATGCACGGCGGCGGAATAAAACAGCCCCTCGGTCGACTCGCGCAGGATCACCATGTCGATCCCGGCGGCCCGAGGATCGGCGAGGCGCTGGGGCGCGTTGGGATAGGCCTTGACGGGGCGGACGCCTGCGTAGAGGCCATAGCGGTCGCGCAGGCGCAAATGCGGGCTGATCTCCGTCCCGTCCGCAGCGCGGATCGACGGAAGGCCGATGGCGCCCAGAAAGATCGCGTCGGCCTCTCCCGCACGCGCTTCTCCGCCCGGTTGGATGTCCTGACCGGTCTCGGCGAAATAGCGGGCACCGGCGGCGATCTCGGTGATGGCAAAGCCGCAGCCTTGCGCGGCGCAGGCGGCCACTGCCACGGCCATGGCGGCGTCGGCCACGTCCACCCCGATCCCGTCGCCCCTGATCAGCGCGACCTCACTTGTGTTGCCCATGACACCTCCCGAAACATTCGATGTTTTGATGGATGCACGATTTTTTGCAAAGTATCAATTTTTTGCAGTAGCAATGATGAAAAGGGAGGGCCGGGGATGCAGTGGACGGTGCATGCTGTGAAATACGCCGAGCGCAATGCGCGCACGCGGGGCGACAGCTTTGTTTTTGATGATCATGCGGCTGCCGCGCATGGGATGGATTACTTTGTGTGGCTGCTGGAGAGCGGCGACCGGCGGATCGTGGTCGATACCGGCTATGACATGGTCGAGGCCGCGCGCCGCGACCGGCCCATCCTGCGCGACCCGGTGGAGGCGCTGGGTGCGCTTGGCGTGATGGCTGAGACGGTCGATACCGTGATCATCACGCATCTGCATTACGATCACGCAGGTGGGCTCGACCGCTATCCAGCGGCGACATTTCATGTGCAGGCGGCCGAGATGGCCTATGCCACGGGCCCCTGCATGTGCCACGGGGTGCTTCAGATGCCGTTCACGGCGGACCATGTCTGCGAGATGGTGCGCCATGTCTATTCTGGCCGTGTGGTGTTTCATGACGGCGCGGGCGAGGTGGCGCCGGGCGTGCGGGTCCACTGCGTCGGTGGCCATTCGCGGGGCTTGCAGGTGGTTGAGGTCGACACCGCGCACGGCCCGCTTTGCCTCGCCTCGGACGCGTCGCATTACTACGAGAATTTCCTCGCGGCCAACCCCTTTCCCATCGTGGTCGATATGCAGCCGATGCTGGATGGGTTCGACACGATCCAGCGGTTGGGTGGCGGGGCAAGCCGCGTCATTCCGGGGCACGATCCGCTGGTGACCTCGCTGTTTCCGGTGCACGCGCGCGTCCCCTTTGCCTGGCGGCTGGATGTGGGGCCGTCGGTGCCGGTGACACTGGACATGGTTCAGCCGGGTTTGTAGACACGGTTCGCCTCGGGGTCCGTTGCCGCGAAAGGCAGGTCGGCGACCGCATCCCAGACGGCTTGCGGGATGTCCGCCGCCGCCCAGGCCAGGGTCTGGGCGACACGTTCTGGCTTGCTGACGCCCACGAGGGTCGAGGTGATGCGCGGATCGCGCATGGAGAATTGCAGCGCCAGCGCACCGGGGGCCACGTCATACGCGGCGCAGATCGCCTCGATCGCGCGGACGGGGGCGAGGGCCTCGTGGCTCGCGTCCTGATACGTGATGCGGGGCATTTCAGCGCTGCCCTTGGCCAGCACGCCGCCGGCATAGGGGGCGGCGTTGATGATGGCGATGCCACGCGCATGAGCGTCGGTGAACATCGCATCCGCCGAACGGTTCAGCAGCGTGTAGCGGTTGTGGCTGATCAGCGCGTCGAACGGGTAGGCGGCAAGGATCGGCTCCATGATGTCGAGCCGCCCCATGGCAAGACCGACGGCCTGGCACAAACCTTCATCCTTGAGCTCAAAAAGCGCGTCTATCGCACCGTTTTTGCACGTGATTTCGCCCAGGTCACGGGCATGCTCCGGGTCGTGCAGATGCAGCAGCGGCACACGGTCCACGCCCAGCCGCTCGAGGCTTTCCTCGAGGGATTGGCGCACACGCGCGGCGTCGAAGCGGCCTGTGTCCATGTCGCGGTCGAGCTTGGTGGCGAGGACAAAGCCGTCGGGCATCGGATGGGTGCGCAGGACCTCACCGATACGCGCCTCGGACCGGCCCATGCCATAATTGTTGGACGTGTCGAGCATGTTGGCGGGCCCGTCCAGAACGGCGGCAACCGTGGCATTGGCGCGGGTCGCATCGACGGAATAGCCGTAGGTGTCGGGCATGTCGCCAAGGCTTGAGCCGCCAAAGCTGATCGGTGTGAGGCTGAGCCCGGTGTCGCCGATGCCGCGCCGTTCCATCAGATGGAGCCTGCATCAACCATGAAGTTCGAGGCGGTGCACATGGCCGCGTCGTCAGAGGCGAGGAAGACGATCATGCGCACCACATAGATCGGGTCGATCAGGTCCGGCAGGCATTGTCGGTCGCGGTGCTTTTCAAGGGCCTCGGGCGTGGCCCACAGCTCTTTCTGTCGTTCGGTCATGATCCAGCCGGGCACGACCGTGTTCACGCGGATGCGGCGATCGCCCAGATCGCGCGCCATGGTGCGGGTGAGGCCGTGCACGGCGGATTTGGCGGTGGCATAGGCGGGGAACCCGCCGCCCGCCTCCCACCAGGAATTGGAGCCCACGTTGATGATCGAACCCGACCCCGCGTCGATCATGTCGGGGGCCACCGCCTGAATGGCAAAGAACATGTGGCGCAGGTTCGTCTGCATCCGCTCATCCCAGTATTCCGGCGTCACATCGCGCCAGTCGTGGCGGTCGTCGCGAGCGGCATTGTTGACCAGCACCTGCGCGGGGCCGAGGCGGGATTTGAGCGCGGCGACAGCCTTTTTGAGCGCGTCGATGTCCCGCAAGTCGCAGACCTCGTAGTCCACTGTGCCGTCGGTGTCGGCCTTCATGGCGGCACTGGCCTCGGCATTGAAGTCGAGAAACCCGACCTGCGCGCCCTGCGCGGCAAAGGCCCGGACGGTGTCGGCCCCGATGCCGGAGGCCCCGCCGGAGATCAGGACGGTTTTTCCGGCGAGGGAGGGGTAGGTGGCAAAGGTCATGTGGTCTCTCCTGATCAGAGGGTGAAGGTGCTGCGGAAGGCGTCGAGGGCGGTTTCGGCATCGGCGGATGCGTGCGCCTCGAGTGCGATAGGGCCGGAGTATCCCATGTGATCAAGCGCGCGGGCGATGGCGGGATAGTTGATCTCTCCGGTGCCCGGTTCGCACCGGCCCGGATTGTCGGCGACCTGAACCTCGCCGATCCACGGCAGGCAAGCCTCGCACCAGCGGATCAGATCGCCTTCGCCGATTTGCGTGTGGTAGAGGTCGAGGGTGATGCGCAATTGCGGTCGGTTGACGGTCGAAACGAGGTCGAGCACGTCGGCGGTACTGTTGAAC
This sequence comes from Pseudomonadota bacterium, assembly GCA_038525585.1. Lineage (GTDB taxonomy): Bacteria > Pseudomonadota > Alphaproteobacteria > Rhodobacterales > Rhodobacteraceae > Tateyamaria. The sequence continues at coordinate 42,573 of JBCBHM010000018.1, read as the reverse complement.
GGGCAGCCCGGGTGGTCGCGCAGGTTGAGGTTTTCTAGGGTGAAGGTGACGCCGTTGTCTTCGGCCAGATCGCAGATGCGGTGGAGCGTGTCGCGCGCACGGGTCCACATGCCCGGCGCGACATGGGCAAGCTGTGGGATCGGAATGCCGTGATCGCCCAGGCCCGTGCCGTGGAGGTTGAGCCGGTCAACGTTCAGCCGCTTGCCCACCTCGATGGTCTCGGCCGCAGAGGCGAGCAGTATGTCGGCCCCGTCATCGTCAGCCAGCCTGCCCTGCAAATAGCCGTTCATGATGGTGAAATTGGCACCTGTGGCCAGCAGCGCGTCGAGGTCCCAGTCGGGCCAGTTCCAGAGGCCCACGCCAAACCCCATCTCGGTCAGCTGCGACGCACGCCACGCGAGTGGCCGGTCGGGCCACAACATCTCTGCGCAGGCGGCAAGGGCAAAGCTCACCCGTCGCGCTCCATGATCCATTCGACCTCTGGCGCGGGGACAAAGCGCCAGTTGCGGCGGGGCCCGGCCATGACGTTGAGGTAATAGAGGTCGAAGCCGTAAGGCGCGCCGCAGGGGTGGTGGCCACGGGGCACGCAGACAACCTCGCCATCGGACACGGCCATGGTTTCATCCAGCTGCCGGTCGTCAGTGTAGACGCGCTGGATCGAGAACCCGTTGGCGGGGTCGATGCGGTGGTAATACGTCTCTTCGAGGTAGGTGATGCGGGGGAAATCATCCTCGTCATGGCGGTGGCTGGGGAAGGACGACCAGTTGCCAGCGGGGGTGAAGACCTCGGTCACTAGCAGGCTGTCGGCGTAATCCTCGCCCTCCATGGCGATGTTGTTGATGTGCCGTGTGTTGGTGCCGGTGCCGCGTGGGGTGAGTGTGATGCCGTCGGGCCCGATCTTGCGCGCGGTGTGGCCGCCATGACCGGGGGCGGAGCAGACAGCGATGACGCAATCGGTTGTGGCCGTCGCCTCCCAGTCAGTGCCGTTTGGGATATAGAGGCAATGGGGCGGTGTTTTTTCGAACACGTTCATGCGCTCGCCCAGGATGCCCCAGTCCTGATCCGCGCCTTTGACATGCGCCTTGCCCTCGACCATGACGAGGATGACCTCGCGGTCGCCTGTGGCTTCGGCCGCCGTATCGCCTGCCTTGAGGTGCCACAGGTCAAAGCCGACATAGCGCCAGCCGGCGCTTTGCGGCGTGATGTTGTGGACCTTGCCACGGGTGCCAAAGGGTTTGCGCAACAGGTCAGGCATCGTCGCCTCCGTAATTGTCGGGATCGAACAGGATGAAGAATTCCAGAATGCATATTCCGGCAAGGATGGCAAAGAAGCTGGCCCAGCCGGAATTGCCCAGCCACATCTCGACCCCGCCCCAGAGGGCGATGGCCAGCACCGTGCCCGCCCGCCGCCAGAACGGCAGGAAGAACGGGTGCTGGAGGCCGAGTTTGCGGAACATCAGGAGACGGTCAGGCCAACGTCCCGGCAGTGGCCGATGATCGCCTCGAACCCCTTCTTGGAGTATTCATAGGGCGGCGCCTTGGCCGGGTCCTGTTCGGCTTCGACCACGATCCAGCCGTCATAGTCCAGCGATTTCAGATGCTTGCTGACTGCGCCGAAATCGATGCAGCCATCGCCCGGCACCGTGAAGGCGCCCGCGATCACGGCATCGAGGAAGGAGCGGTCATTGGCGCGCACATCCTCGACGATCTCGGGGCGGATGTCCTTGTAGTGCATGTGGTGGATGCGGTCGCCCCAGCGGTCCATCGTCGCCAACACGTCACCGCCGCCGAACAGCAGGTGGCCGGTGTCGAAGCACAGGTGCAAGGCGTCGCCGGAGCCCTCCATGAGCGCGTCCACATCCGCCTCGGCCTCCACGATGGAGCCCATGTGGTGGTGGTAGGCCATGGGCATGCCCTGATCGGCGGACCACTTGGCAACCTCGGTCAGTTTGGCGCCGTAGGCTTTCATGTCGTCGCGGCTGAGGGTCGGGCGGTTGTTCACCGGAATGCCGATCTCGCCCTGGATGGTGTTGGAGCATTCGGCGTAGACGATGCAGGGCGCGTTCAGATCCACGAACTGTTTGACCTGGGCCGCGATGGCCTCGCATTCCTCTTTGGCAGAATTGTTGAGCAGGTTGCCGGAGCACCAGCCGCCGCAGAGGGCGAGGCCCGCGTCGTCCAGATACGTGCGCAACCCGTCGGTGTCCTTGGGCATCCGCTGGCCGCGTTCGACGCCGGTATAGCCGATCTCGCGGGACTCAGACAGCGCCTGTTCCATGGTGTAACCCGCCGTCAGGTCGGGCAGATCGTCGTTCTGCCATGCGATGGGGGAGATGCCGATACGGACGCTCATTGCTCGTTTCTTTCCTTGATCGCGGCCTCGTAGGCGGCGCGTTTTTCCTGAACCTGCGGGCGTACGCTGACCTCGGGAACAGCCACCTCCCACCATGTGCCGCCGTATTCGGTGGAGGGGTAGGGGTCAGTGTCTATGACGACGACGTAAGGCCCTTTGATGTCGTGGCGCTTGGCCAGCGCCTCTTCCAACTCGGCGATGCTGGCGACCTTGAGGGATGTGGCCCCCATCGCCTCGGCGTGTTTGGCAAAGTCGATGGCCGACGGGGTTTCGTGCACAGCGTGGTCGAGCAGATTGTTGAACTCTTCGCCCCCCGTGCCCATTTGCAGCCGGTTGATGCAGCCAAAGCCGCGGTTGTCGGTGATCACGACGGTAAAATCGATGCCCATCATGGCCGCCGTCGCCATTTCCGAGTTCGCCATCATATAGGTGCCGTCGCCGGTGAAGCAGATCACGTCGCGGTCGGGGTCGGCCATCTTAATCCCGATGGCGCCTGCGATCTCGTACCCCATGCACGAGAATCCGTATTCCATGTGGTAGGACATGGGCTTGTCCGCCTTCCACAGCTTGTGCAACTCGCCCGGCATGGTGCCTGCGGCGCACATGACGACGGTATTGTCCTGCGCGCCGCGTTGCACCGCGCCGACGACCTGCATGTCGGTGGGCAGCGCGTTGCCGTCCGGCGCATTGGTGAGCGCGTCGACCTTTTCGAACCAGTCAGCCTTTGCGGTTGGCGCGGGCGCCTCGGCGGCGTGATCGCCCAAGGCCGCGGTCAGCTCCTGAAGGCCCACGCGGGCGTCGGCCATCAGCGGCATTTGCCCATGCTTGTCGGCATCATACGCCTGCACATTCAGTCCGATGGTCGTGCGTTCGGGGTTGGCAAAGAGGCCCCAGGAGCCGGTGGTAAAGTCCTGCAGCCGCGTGCCCACCGCCAAAATCACGTCCGCTTGCGCACAGCGGTCATTGGCTGGTGCGCCGCCTGTGACGCCGATGGGGCCGAGGTTGAGCGGATGATCCCAGGGCATGGCGGATTTGCCCGCCTGCGTCTCGGCCACGGGGATGTTGTGGGCGTTGGCAAAAGCCTGCAGTGCTTCGGTGGCGTCGGAGTAGTGGACGCCGCCGCCGGCCACGATCACCGGTGTCTTGGCCGCCTTGAGCACGGCCACGGCGCGCGCCAGCTCGCCCGCATCGGGGCGCACGCGGCGTTGATACCAGACGGTCGGTTCAAAGAAGGTCTCGGGGTAGTCATAGGCCATGGCCTGCGTGTCCTGGCAAAAGGCCAGCGTGACGGGGCCGCACATGGCCGGATCGGTCATGGTGCGCAGCGCGCGGGGCAGGGCGGTCAGCAGATGTTCGGGCCGCGAAATCCGGTCGAAATAGCGGGACACGGGCCGGAAGCAGTCATTGGCGCTGATCGTGCCGTCGGAAAAATCCTCGATCTGTTGCAGCACGGGGTCGGGGCCGCGGGTGGCGAACACGTCGCCGGGGATCAGGAGCACGGGCAGGCGGTTGGCGTGGGCAAGGGCCGCGGCGGTCACCATGTTCGTGGCACCGGGGCCGATGGACGAGGTCACCGCCATCGCGCGCTTGCGGCCCGACTGCTTGGCATAGGCAATCGCGGCATGGGCCATCGTTTGCTCGTTGTGGCCGCGCCAAGTGGGAAACCGATCCTTGGCGCCGTGCAGCGCCTCGCCCAGACCGGCCACGTTGCCGTGGCCGAAGATCGCCCAGATGCCGGCCAGGAAACGTTCCCCGTCTTCGTTCATCTGGGCCTCGAGATACCGCACAAGGGCTTGTGCCGCGGTCAGTCGGATGGTGCTCATGTGTGCTTCCTTTCCGTTGGGCAAGCAGGGACAACCGTGCATGCACGGCCTGACAGCTGAGGATGTGGCGAGGCCTTGCGGCCTGCCGGTATTGTCGGGTGCGGCACCGCGGTGACCTGATCATGGTCGCACCCGGTGCCCGCGTGGGGTGACGGGGGCCGCCGCTGGCCCGCGTCGTGCGTTTAACCGATGTCGGCCAGTTCCTGTTCGAGATCACCCATCTCCGCACCGCCGGACATGAGGCGGCGCATCTCGACATCCGTGATCTCTTCGGACCGGCCCGCACCGATGACCTTGCCAAGGGCAAGGAAGGTAAAGCGGTCGCCGACCAGGCGCGAATGGATTTCGTTGTGGGTGATGAAGATGATGGCGATGTCACCGCGCTTGCGCACGCGCTTGACGGTTTTCAGCACGCCCATCTGCTGTTTCTGACCCAGAGCCGAGGTCGGCTCGTCGAGGATCAGCACCTTGGCGCCGAAATAGATGGCGCGGGCGATGGCGAGCGTCTGGCGCTGACCGCCCGACATGGTGCCCACGGCCTGCGTGGGGTCGGAAAAGTCGATCCCGATCTTCAACATCTCGTCATGGGCGATCTGGTTCATCTCGTCCATCTTGAGCGTGCCCAGCGGCCCCTTCATCTCGCGCCCCATGAAGAAGTTGCGCGTGACCGACATCAGCTGGTTGAGGGCCAGATCCTGGTAGACCGTCCCGATGCCTGCGGCGGATGCATCGCGGGGCGAGCGGAAGGTGACCGGCTTGCCCTCGATGAAAAGTTGGCCTTCGGTCGGCTGGTGCACGCCTGCGAGCGTCTTGATCAAGGTGGATTTGCCCGCACCGTTGTCGCCCAGAAGGGCATGCACTTCACCGGGATAGACGTCGAGGTCAACGCCGCCAAGGGCGGTGAAGGGGCCAAAGCGTTTGACCAGCCCTTCGACGCGCAGATATGGCTCGGCCATGGTCAAATTCCTCCCGTGATGCGTTTGCGGATGCGTTCGTTGGCGAACACGGCGGCCAGCAGGATGGCCCCCAGGAAGACCCGGAACCACGCGCCGTCGATGGCTGGGATAAAGAACACCGCGTTGGCCACCAGACCCACGGTGATGGCCCCGAACACAACGCCAAGCACGGTGCCAAAGCCCCCCGTCATCAGCGTGCCGCCGACAACGGCGATGGCGATGGCAAAAAGCTCCATCAGGTTGCCCTTGGCCGCGTCGGAGGTGTTGGTGTCAAAGACCTGGCAGGCCGCGAACATGGTGGCGCCGAAGGCGGTGAACATGAACAGGCCGATCTTGACCCGGTTCACCGGCACGCCGTTGGCGCGCGCGGCCTCCTTGTTGTCGCCGGTGGCGTAGATCCAGTTGCCGATCTGCGTGCGGCTGAGGAAGAAATAGGCGACCAGCGCGATCACGATGAACCACAGGAACCGCGCGTCAAAGCCGGTCACCCACTGTTCCTGTCGCCGGTTGATGTTCAAAAGCGCCAGCGCGTTGATCTGATCGATGGTCAGGCGTTCGCCGAACTCCCAGTTGGCGGTGATCCAGCTGCCGATGCCGTACCACGCGTCATAGAACCAGCCAAAGACCTCGCCGCCGAGGATGTCGGCGAACCAGCTTTGCTCTTTGTAGTCGGGCAGGCCCGACACCTGGGTCGACTGGTTGATCAGGCGGAACGACACTTCGGTGACGCCGCGCAGGAAGAAGAGGAAGGCGAGCGTGACGATAAAACTCGACAGCCCGGATCGGACCACGATGGTGCCGATGATCCAGCCCAAGGCGAGGGTCATGGCGAGCGTCACGGCAAAGGCCAGAAACGGCGTGGCCGGGCCAAGGCCAAAGGGCAGGCCCCATTTGAGCATGAGCGCCATGCACATGCCGGCAAACCCGATCATGGACCCGATCGACAGGTCGAACTCGCCCGCGATCATCAAGAGCGTCGCGCCCATGGCGATGATCCCGTACTGGGCGATGATCTTGATGTTGTTCTTGAGGCCGAGGGCATTGAACGCCTTCATGTCCGAGGCGATGGCAAGGGCCACGATGATCACCATCATCACGATAAAGGCACCGATTTCGGGTCTTCGGATCAAGCGTTGCAGGCGCGTTTCCTGCACGAGTCGGTCGGATTCACTCCGGTCGGCCATGGTTTCCCCCGGGCATATTCTTCTGATGGGTTGGGTGGGCAGGCGGGAGACGTGCCCCGCCTGCCATTTGGTTCGGCGCGTGGCTTAGCGGTCGATGCCCGCCAGCTCTTTCACCGCGGCTGCGTTCGACTTGTCCACGAAACCGGGGCCCGAGGCGATGTTGTTGCCGGGCAGCAGGCCTGCGTGGTTGTTGTAGAGGTGCAGCACGATGACCGGCATGTAGCCTTGCAGACGCTGCTGCTGGTCAATGGTGAACGAGGCCTGACCGGCTTCGATCATGTCCATCACGCCGGGGCTGAGGTCAAAGCATGCCAGGTGCACGTCGGCGCCCACGGCGTCGATGGCTTTGACGGCCGCTTCGCAGACATGCGGACCGACGGCCAGGACACCGTCGATGGACGGATCGGCCTGCAGCGCCGCGGCGGTGCGGGTTTCGATCTGTGCCGGGTCGTTGGACACGTCGATCATGTTCAGATCACCGCCCAGACCGGAGAAGTACCCTTCGCAGCGGTCGACCAGTGCGGTGTTGAACGCTTCCTGGTTGAGGCACAGGCCGTTGGTCACACCTTCGGACGCGGCACGGGTGCCCGCGGCTTCACCGGCGTCACGCTCGGGCTGGCCCACGTGCATCAGCGCGCCTAGCTCGGCCGAGGATTCGAGACCCGAGTTCATGGTCACGACCGGGATACCGTCTGCGACGGCGGCCTTGATGGCCGGGCCGAGTGCGGCGGCGTCGGGCAGCGACACGATGATGCCATCGGGGTTCGAGGCTGCGGCGGCTTCGATCAGGGCGGCCATGGCCGACATGTCGCCGGAGACGTCGAAGTTGTACTCGAGCGTTGCACCGATCGCAGCTGCGGCGTCACGGCCGCCTTTTTCCACGACAGGCCAGAACGGGTCGGTGCCTTGGGTGTGCGTGATCATCACATAGCGTTCGCTGTGACCGTCTGCGAAGGCCGGTGCGGCCAGTGCGGTTGCAGCTGTAAGCGCTGCAAAAACCGTCTTTTTCATCGGTGTTCCTCCCTATGAACATTCCGTCTTACGGGACCCCTTTGGCCCCCTGTCATCCGGCGTCTTGCCGAATTCCTGATGTCCGGATTTTCCCGGACGTGTTCTTTGTTTGCGCGCATCTCACAGCTATTCTCACGCAAATTCAACAAGTTTTACCGGCCTTTTGTCCCGGACCGATTGTGTGGCCGCCTCGGCCATGGCCAGCGCCGCGACACCGTCGTTCAGGGTGATCGGCATGGGCTTGCCCTGTTCCAGCGCCGTGACGAAGGCCGACCATTCGGCCTCGTATGCGGGCATGTACCGCTCAAGGAAAAAATAGGTGGGCTTGGCGCCGGTCACCCCGTCGCGGGTGGATTTCACGACCGTGTTTTCCAGCATGTTCTGGGCCTGCAAGAGCCCTTCGGACCCCAAAAGCTCGATCCGCTGGTCATAGCCATAGGCGGCGCGGCGCGAGTTCTTGATCACCGCGATGCGCCCGTCGGCGTAGCCGAGCGTGACGGCGGCCGTGTCGACGTCACCGGCGGCGCCAATCGCCGGATCGACGATCGCGCTGCCCACGGCCATCACCGTCTCGGGCGAGTCGCCCATCATGAAATTGGCCATGTCAAAATCGTGGATCATCATGTCGCGAAACAGCCCGCCGGACACTTTGACATAGCTCACCGGCGGAGGGGCCGGGTCAAAGGAGGTGATCGACAACATCTCGGCCTTGCCGATTTCGCCGCCCTGCAGCGCCGACCGCATCGCGTTGAAGCTGGGGTCGAAGCGACGGTTGAAGCCGATCATGACGGGCTGGTGCGTGGCGGCGACTGTTTCGGCGCAGGCCCGGGCGCGCGACAGGCTCAGATCCACGGGCTTTTCGCACAGGACAGCCTTGCCCGCCGCCGTTGCCGCCTCGATGAAATCGCAATGGGTGTCGGTGGAGGTGGCGATCAGAACCGCGTCGATGGCGGGGTCGGCGATGATCTCGTCACTGGTGCGCACGACGGCACCGTATGTGTCGGCAAGACGCGCGGCGTTCTCGGCCACGACATCCGACACAGCGACCAATGCGCTGCCCGAATGTGCCGTGATCGCACGGGCGTGCACGGCGCCGATCCGGCCCGCGCCCAGCAGTCCAACCTTTACCAAAGTGATTCCTCCCTCACCACGTGACGGCTAACAGAGGCGGTTTTGCACCCGCGTGCAAGAAAAATTTGCACCCGCGTGCAAAATCGGTGGCAGAGGCCAAAGTGCCAGCGTATGCTGGTGCTTGCGGGGGAGAACCGGAACGATGAGCGCGCACAAGGGCTTTGAAACCATCACGGCGGATGACGTGGCACAGCTGGCGGGCGTGTCGCGCTGGACGGTGCATCGGGCGTTCAAAAAGGATGCCTCGATCTCGGAAAAAAGCCGGGGCAAGGTGATGCAGGCCGCCGAGACGCTGGGGTATGTGCCCGACCTTTTGGCGGTCAGCCTGGCATCGGATCGCAGCGGGCTGGTTGCGATCCTGATGGATGACTTTGCCAACCCGCAGCAGACGACCAACATCGCGCTGCTGTCCAGCACGCTGCGGATGGCGGGCTGGCACACGCTGCTCGTGCACACGCTGGATGAGGATGACGCGTTTTCCGGTCTGCTGCATGCCAGCCAGCACCGGGTCGACGCCGCAATCCTGATCGGCGGGCGGTTCAATGATGAACGACTGGCGGCTGCACTTGGGGCGCAACGGCTGCGGCGGCTTATCGTCTACGGCCGGGTGTCGCAGAACCCGCGCACCGTCTCGATCTGCTGTGACGATACCGTGGCGATGACCGAGATCACCGACTACGTCCATTCCAAAGGGTATCGCCGCCCCCTGTTTCTGGCGGGGCCGCCCACCACCTCGGCGCATCTGTTGCGCAAGGACGCCTTTCTGGCGCGCTGGTCGACGCTTGCCGGTGCGGCGGCGGACGTGCTGGTGGTGGGCGATTACGATCCCGGCCATGCCGAGGCTTGCCTGACCGACCATCTGTCGGGGCCCGCGCGCCAGCACGTCCCGGATGTGGTTGTCTGCGAGACGGATGCAATTGCGATGGGTGCGATGGATGCCCTGCGCTACCGGCTGGACCTGCGCGTGCCGCACGACGTTGCCGTGACCGGGTTTGACGATGTGCCTTATGCCGCCAACAAGAACTACGATCTGACCACCTATCAACAGCCCAACGCGGTGCTGGCCAGCGCGGTGGTCGAGGTGCTGAAGGGCGCGCAGGACACCGCGCCGTTTTCGCAGATCGCCGGCAAGCTGGTGGTGCGGTCCAGCGCCTGAGCCGCCTTGCACCCGCCGACCGCTGGCGGCACAGTTATCGCAGACCTGAAGGGGAGAGAGCGGATGCTGGATTGGTCCGGATATGGGGCGATTGTCACGGGTGGCGCGTCGGGCCTGGGGGCCGAGACGGCTGCGCGGCTGGCACAGGCGGGCCTGCGCGTCACGCTGTTCGATCTCAACGATGATCTTGGCACGGCGCATGCCGAGGCCATTGGCGGGGCCTACGCCAAGGTCGATGTGAGCGATGCCGCCTCCGTATCCGCGGGTGTCGCGGCGGCTGTGGCGGCGCATGGCGCCCCGCGGGTGCTGGTCAATTGCGCGGGCATCGCCGGTGCGGCCAAGACCGTGTCGCGCGGCGCGCCGCACGAGGCGGCACTGTATGAAAAGACCATCGCGATCAACCTGATCGGTACGTTCCACTGCGCCACGCAGGTGGCTGCGCAGATGGTCGGCGCCGATCCCATCGCACCCGACGGCGCGCGCGGTGTGATCGTCAACACGGCATCGGTGGCTGCTTTCGACGGGCAGGTGGGGCAGCTGGCCTATGCCGCGTCCAAGGCCGGTGTGGCGGGCATGACCCTGCCCATGGCGCGCGATCTGTCGGACAAGGGCGTGCGCGTTTGTGCCATCGCGCCCGGCCTGTTCCTGACGCCGATGCTGGAAGGGTTGCCCGAGGATGTGCAGGCGTCGCTGGGCGCGCAGGTGCCGTTTCCGTCACGGCTCGGCAACCCGGCGGAGTTTGCCGAAATGGCGCTGCATATCACGCAGAACCCGATGCTGAACGGTGAGGTCATCCGCCTCGATGGCGCGATCCGGATGGCGCCGCGCTAACGGAACTTGGGCGGACGCTTTTCCAGAAAGGCGCGCAAACCCTCCTTGGCGCCGTCCGAGGTTTGCGACATGGCGGTGGCGAGGCTTTCGGTGAAAAAGCCGTCGCTGCGCGACATGTCGGCAACCCGGGGCAGGGCGTTGATCATCAGGTAGTTCGAGAAGGGCGCGTTGTCCGCGATCTTGCGCGCAAGATCCTGCGCCAGTGCCATGCCGTCGCCCGCGCCGACACTGTAATGCGCCAGGCCAAGCGCCAGCCCCTCATCCGCTCCGTAGCTGCGCCCGGTCAACATCATCTCGCGCATGCGGTCGGGGCCCAGGATGCGGCCCACGCGCACCGTGGCACCGCCGCCCACAAAGATGCCGCGCCGCCCCTCGGGCAGCTGAAACCGCACGGACGGCTCGGCGATGCGCACATGGGTCGATGTCGCAATCTCGAGCCCGCCACCGATCACCGCACCTTGCAGGACGGACACGACGGGCAGGCCGCCGAACTCGATCATCTCGGTCACGCGGTGCCAGTTGCGCGAATGGTGCACGCCGGGGATCGGCGCGCGCTGCTCATGTTCCGCCAGATCGAGGCCGGCGCAAAAATGGTCTCCGGCCCCGCGCAGGATCACGGCGTGCACGCCCTCGGGAGGTGCGGCAAAGAACGCATCCAGCGCATCGATCAGCGCGTCATTGACCGCGTTGCGCTTGTCGGGGCGGTTGAAGGTGAGCGTCGCGATGTCATCCGCCACCTCGATGCGCATCGTACCGTCTTGTGCCATATGATGCCCCTCGCCCAGCTGTGGTCGAGAAATGTTGTAAGAACAATCGGTTTTTAAGTATAGCGGGATTTGAACGCGGTCCGGGGGAGGGGCGACATGGTTGATTTCGCAAAGGTGAAGGCCATCGACTTTCACACCCATGCCGAAGAGCCGTGCAATGCCTGCCGCGACGATGGCTACAACGCATTTCAGGCGGGCATGGCCGCCTATTTCAAGAACCCCGCCGGCGCAGAGGGGATGCTGCCCACCGTCACGGACACTGCTGCCTATTACCGCGAACGCAACATCGCCGCCGTGATCTTTCCGGTGGATGCCGAGCGTGAGACGGGATTTCGCCGCTACTCAAACGAGGAGGTGGCGCAGCTCTGTGCCGACAACGACGATATCCTGATCCCCTTTGCCAGCGTCGATCCGCACAAGGGCAAGGCGGGCGCGCGCGAGGTGCGTAGGCTGGTGCGCGAATTTGGCGTGCGCGGGTTCAAGTTTCATCCAACGATGCAGGGGTTTTATCCCAACGATCGGGAGTCCTGCTACACCGTGCTCGAGGCCTGTGCCGAGGAAGGTGTGATCACGCTGTTCCATACGGGTCAGACGGGTGTTGGGTCGGGCATGCGTGGTGGCATGGGGATGCGGCTGAAATACTCGAACCCGATGCATCTGGATGACGTCGCCGTGGACTTTCCCGACCTGAAGATCGTGATGGCGCATCCCTCGTTCCCCTGGACCGAAGAGGGGCTCGCCGTTGCCCAGCACAAGCCCAACGTCTATTATGACATGTCCGGCTGGTCGCCCAAGTATTTCCCCGAGATTTTCGTGCGTTACGCCAATTCCCTGCTGAAGAAAAAGATGCTGTTCGGTTCGGACTGGCCCGCGATCACCCCCGACCGCTGGCTGGCCGATTTCGAGGCGGCCCCGTTCAAGGACGAGGTGCGGCCGCTGATCCTCAAGGAAAACGCGCTGCGCCTGTTGGGAGAGGCGGCATGAAGGCCGAAGTTGCCATCATCGGCGGCGGGCCCTCGGGCCTGCTGCTGTCGCAATTGCTGAACAAGGCGGGCGTGTCGACGGTGATCCTGGAACGCGCGACGCGGTTTCACGTGCTGGCGCGCATTCGCGCGGGCGTGCTCGAGGCGGGCACGGTCGAGATGCTGCGGGAGGCTGGCGTGGCCGACCGCATGGACGTGCAGGGCACGCCGCATTCGGGCTGCTACCTGACCGATGACGATCTGATGGTGCGCATCAACTTTCAGGAGCTGACGGGCAGGCCCGTCATGGTCTACGGTCAGACCGAGGTGACCGCCGATCTCTACGAGGCACAGGACGCGATGGGCACCCAGATCCTGCACGAGGTGTCGGATGTCGCGATCCACGATGCGGACAGTACCGCGCCGTATGTCACCTTCACCCACGAGGGTGCGGCCAAGCGTGTGGATTGTGCCTATGTCGCGGGCTGTGATGGGTTTCACGGGGTCAGCCGCCAGACGATCCCCGCGGACAAACGGCAAGAGTTCGAGCGGGTCTACCCCTTTGGCTGGCTGGGGATCCTGTCGCGCACCCGGCCCGCACATGAGGAACTGATCTACGCCAACTCCTCGAACGGGTTCGCGCTTGCCTCCATGCGCAGCGCGCAGCTCAGCCGGTATTACGTGCAGGTGCCCCTGACCGACAGGGTCGAGGATTGGAGCGATGCGCGCTTTTGGTCCAAGCTGCGCACCTGTTTGCCGCGCGACGTGGCCGAAGGGATGGAGACGGGCCCGTCCATCGAGAAATCCATCGCCCCCTTGCGGTCGTTCGTGAATGAACCGCTGCGCTGGGGGCGTTTGTTCCTAGTGGGGGATGCGACCCATATCGTGCCGCCGACGGGGGCCAAGGGCCTGAACCTGGCCGTGTCCGACGTCTACTATTTGCATACCGCGCTGATCGACGCGCTGAGGCGCAGCGACGAGGCGGGCATCGATGCCTACTCCGAACGCGCGCTTGCACGCATCTGGAAGGCGATGCGGTTCAGCTGGCAGATGACCACGATGCTGCATCAGTTCGAGGGCGAGGACAGCTTTGCCGCGCAGATGCGCAAGGCGACGCTGCGGCATCTGTCGCAATCCGAGACCGCGCGGCGCGAGCTGGCCGAAAACTATATCGGCTTGCCGTTTTGAGCGTCGCACAGGACAGTCGGGGCAGGAGGATGCCATGACCGATCGCTATACTGACGGCATGAACGTGCGGCGCGCGGTGCTGGGCGACGCCCATGTCGACCGGGCCGAGGCTGCGCGCACCGACCTCGACACGCCCTTTCAGACGCTGATCACCGAAGGGGCCTGGGGCACGGTATGGGCGTCCGATGCGATCAGTCGGCGGGAGCGATCCATGCTGACACTCGCGCTGCTGGCCGCGACCGGGAATTTCGAGGAAATTCCGATGCATATCCGTGCCACCGCCCGGACCGGCGCCAGCAAGGCGGACGTGATGGAGGCGTTTCAGCACGTCGCCATCTATGCCGGCGTGCCGCGTGCCAACCACGCGATCAAGCTGGCCAAGCAAACCTATGCCGAGATGGAGGCCGAGGATGACTGACCCGCTGATGCCGCGCCGCCGCGAGGTGCATCCGGTGCCGTATTGGCCGGATTACAAGACCTCGGTCACCCGGTCGCCGTCGCTGCCGCTGCTGTCGATGGAAAGCACGCCGAGCGAAGAGACGGGGCCACGCTTTGGCCACAGCCTCATCGGCCCGCACGACAACAACCTGATCGTGAACTACACCCAAGGGTCTGCAAGCGCTGTGGGCGAGCGCATCCGCGTCTATGGCCGGGTGATGGATGAAACCGGGCGCGGCGTGCCGCAGACGCTGGTTGAGATCTGGCAGGCCAATGCGGGCGGACGCTACCGCCATGTGAAGGACACGTATTTCGCACCGCTGGACGACAGCTTTGGCGGATGCGGGCGGACCTTGACGGATGATGACGGCCGGTACGAATTCATGACGATCAAGCCCGGCGCCTACCCGTGGCCCAACCGCGCGAATGACTGGCGGCCTGCGCATGTCCACTTTTCCATCTTCGGCCACGCCTTTGGTCAGCGCCTCATCAGCCAGATGTATTTCGAGGGCGATCCGCTGATCGACCGCTGCCCCATCGCGGCGACCCTTCAGGACCGCAGCCAGCTGGACCGTCTTGTTGCACCGCTGGACATGCAGCAATCGCGCGGCATGGATTACCTGGCTTACCGGTTTGACATCGTGCTGCGTGGGCAACGACAGAGCATGTTCGAAAACAAGCCCGAGGGGATGTAGGGCATGGTGCAACCACTTGAAACACATGTCGAAACGCCCAGCCAGACCGCCGGGCCTTATGTGCATATCGGCTGTATTCCGTCCTTTGCCGGGGTGCAGGGCGTTTACCCGGAGGACCTTGGCCTGTCGCCCATCTCGAACGGTGCGCGGGGGGAGGCGATCACCATCACCGGCTCGGTGTTCGACGGCACTGGATGGGCGATGCGCGATGCGATGCTGGAAAGCTGGCAGGCGGATGCATCGGGGCGTTATCCGGGACAGGACGGCGCCGATCCAGCGGTCAGCGGCTTTTGCCGGTTCGCCGCAGATGCCGACAGCGGGGAATACACGCTGCGCACGGTGAAACCCGGTGCCACGCAGGGCCGGAACGGGGCGCGCTTTGCGCCGCATATCTCGGTCTGGATCGTGGCGCGGGGTATCAATATCGGCCTGTCCACCCGCATCTATTTCGCCGATGAGGACAACAGCGCCGACGCCCTTTTGGCCCGTATCGAACAGCGCCCCCGCGTCGACACGCTGCTGGCACACAAGACGGGCGCCGGCACGTACCGCTTTGACATCCGTCTGCAAGGGCAGGGCGAAACCGTGTTTCTGGACCTCTGAGAGGCGTTGCCATGACCGAAGTGTTTATCTGCGACTACATCCGGACACCCATCGGGCGCTTTGCCGGGGCCCTGTCCGCTGTGCGCACGGATGACCTGGGCGCGGTCCCGCTGCGCGCCCTGGCGGAACGCAATCCGTCGCTTGACCTGGCCGCCATCGACGAGGTGATCCTCGGCTGCGCCAATCAGGCGGGTGAAGACAACCGCAACGTCGCGCGCATGTGTGCGCTGCTCGCCGGCTATCCCGACAGCGTGCCGGGCACGACGATGAACCGCTTGTGTGGGTCCGGGATGGACGCGGTGATCACCGCCGCGCGCGCGATCAAGGCGGGAGAGGCGGAGCTGATGATCGCGGGCGGTGTCGAATCCATGTCGCGTGCCCCGTTCGTGATGCCCAAGGCGACCGCCGCATTCTCGCGCGCAAACGAGGTGCATGACACGACCATCGGCTGGCGCTTTGTCAATCCGGTGATGCAAGCGCAATACGGCATCGACAGCATGCCCGAGACGGCGGAGAACGTGGCTGAGGAATTCGGCGTAAGCCGTTCGGATCAGGACGCTTTTGCCGCGCGGTCCCAGGCGCGGGCAGGGACGGCGATGGCGTCTAGTCGGCTGGCCAAGGAGATCACGCCGGTCACCATCGCGCAGCGGCGCGGTGATCCACAGGTGATCGATACGGACGAACATCCGCGCCCCGAAACACGTGCTGAAGACCTCGCCAAACTCAAACCGTTCGTCAAAGCCGATGGTACGGTCACGGCGGGCAATGCGTCCGGCGTGAACGACGGAGCGGCGGCGCTGATCGTCGCGTCCGCCGCGGCGGTCAAGGCGCATGGCCTCACGCCCATCGCCCGCGTGCTGGGGGGTGCGACAGCAGGCGTGCCGCCGCGCATCATGGGCATCGGCCCTGCGCCCGCCTCGCAGAAACTAATGGCCCGGCTGGGCCTGACGCAGGTGGATTTCGCCGTGATCGAGCTGAATGAGGCCTTTGCCGCCCAGGGCCTTGCCACGCTGCGCCAGCTTGGCATCGACGATGACGACCCGCGCGTGAACCCCAATGGCGGCGCCATCGCGTTGGGCCACCCGCTGGGCATGTCGGGCGCACGGATCACCGGCAGCGCCGCGCTGGAGCTGAAACCCGGTGGACGCGCGCTTGCCACCATGTGCATCGGCGTCGGCCAGGGCATCGCCATCGCGCTCGAAGCGGCCTAGCGCGCTCGCTACGTCAGTTTTCAGCGGCGCAAATCGGCGCTATCTGAGCGCGCCCGTGCCAGAGATAAACCATGCAACTCGACCAACACGCCAAACTGTCCGTCGTCCCTAAGATGGATGGTACAGATTTCTGCCGTATTGCAATGGCGTAGGCGGATTCGTGTGCGTCATGTGTTCATGCTTTGATCGGGCAATAGCGTGTTGCGTCGCGTTCGGTGTGACTTTTCCCCTTCGATCAGATCCGTTTATCTGCTGGTCTTGCATGTGTCCGCTCATGGGGAGCTTCACCTGCCATAACCAATAGGCCGCCGGGCTGGACCCGCATCCACGCGCGATAGGCGCCTTGTAGACGACGTTTAGATGCCGATGGAGAATCTGCTGTCTATGTGCGATGCAATACAAGCGGTTGAAGTAGCTGTCGCTGAGCAGGAGAAGGCCTCGGATGAAGAAGCTGGTTGGCGGAATTCGTGTGACGCTCTCAGGAACGTCGGTTCATGACGATGGCCGGTCGGAAACCTCTGGCGGCTTGGCGCGACGCCTTTGGAAACGAAAACACCAAGAAGATTGCATGAAATCTCGAGAAGCAGGCTTTTCTTTTCTGTTTGTCATCGCCATCACGCTTGCGCTCACGGTTCTGGTTCAATCGCTGCTCGAAGAAGCCTCTGTCCAGGTGGATATTGCAACGGCTGCAACGGCACGCGCGCAGGCGCAGGCGTCTGCCGACGGGGCCGTGCGTGCTGCTATCTCTCTTCTTGCCAAGGATTTACCGGTGCGCGCCGCCCAAATCGCAGAAGACCTGCCCGGCGATATAGAGCTTGTTGCACGATCCCATGCGGGGCGCGTCAATCCCAACAACGCAACCCGGGCAGACCTTTTGACAGTCGCCCGTGCCGCTGGTCTGGAGCAGCCGGCACAATTCGCGGAAGATGTGATTTCCTTTCGACAGGCCTTCGACGCGGGCGGGATTTCGTGGCAACTTGGCGCGCGTCCGTTCTCCAGCATTGTCGCAGCCACCGCACTGGTGCCCGAGCAGGAGCGTGACCTGCTTTCAGGGCTTTTGACCGTCGACGATACCCGCAACGGTGAGCGCGTTTTCGATATCATCGCCAGTGTGACCGAGGAAACCGGCGTGCGGGCGGAGCGCCACGCGCTTGTCCGGTTCGGCAGCGAAACGATCATCCTCGACTGGCGCTGACACGAGGCCGCTCGTTAATTGCTGCCGAAAATGCGTTGCAATTTTCCGCTCAGTTCGGATGTGGCTTCCCTGGCACTGCGCTGGTCGCGGATGACGCTGGGGGTCAGCAGCACGATCAATTCGGTACGCGCCCGCGATCGGTTGCGGTTGCCAAAGATGCCGCGGACACCGGGCAAGCCGGACTGACCGGTCTGTTCGTCGTCCTGAATAAGACCGGCAACAGCGATTGTGTCGCCGCTGTCAACCAGCACCGTACTTTCCACGACGCGTTGCGAAAACGTCGGGTTCGCGGCGTCGCCCAGCCCCTGCGCGACAGATGAGACCTCTTGTCTGATTTGCAGCGTTATGAGCCCGTTTGCATTGATCTGCGGCAGGATCGACAGGATCACACCGGTGTCGCGAAACTCGGTTTCCGTCACGATGGGCGCGTCGGGGTCTGTCACACTCGTAGAGGCGCGGGTCGTCACCGGCACCTGGTCACCGATCTGCAACCGGGCGGGCTGACTGTCCTGCACCATGAGCGTGGGCGAGGAGATCATCTTGACCGTCGTGACCTGATCCAGAGCGGAGATCACGCCATTGATGTTCTCTGTCTGGAAGACAGCGTTGAACCCCGGAAAGACTTGCGAAACCGACCCGCTGGTTGCGTCGGAAAACCCGCCAGAGAAATCGCCGCTCTCGAGGAAGAACCGGACGCCAAACTCCAGATCGTCCGTCAGCGTGACCTCGGCCAGGGTGGCCTGGATCATCACTTGCAAAGCTTGCACGTCGATGCGCCGCAACAGGTTCGAGACAATCCGCGCGCCGTCCTCGTTTGCGTAGACAAAGATGGAATTGCTGGCATTGTCCACGGCAAGCCGCGCCACACCGCTCGGGCCGGCGGGGGGCAGATTGGAGGCGCTCGCTGCAGGCGCTGCAGCCGCGGCATCTTCATCCGCGACTTCTCCATCGTCTCCATCGACGCGCGCATCTTCGCTTGGCGACAGCGCGGATGTAACAGCGGCACTGGATCCCAGCTCTACCCCGATGATGTCGGCGATCACCGGTGCAACCTCTGTCGCGCGCCGGTTCTGCACCTTGAAGCTATGCAGCCTTATGGCGCCCGCCGGGCCCTGGTCGAAACGGGCCACGAGGTCGCGTACTTCGGCCAGCGCACGATCCGACTGCGACAGGATCAGTACGGCGTTGAGCCGCTCGATGGCGATAAGCTGCGTCCCGCCGCCCGAGCCCCGGATGAGCTCTACCTCACGTACCACGTCAGCAGCATCCGCGTTCCGCACGGGTCGCAGTGACACGGCCCGCCCGCTCAGCGCAGGCTGATCTATCACGTCGAGGATGTCAGCGATGGATGCCTGTTCCGCGCTGGAGCCGATGGTAAAGACGAGGTTGCGCCGACCGTCATAGGTGATCGACCCGTTGACCGGCGCAAACGCATCCAGCACCTCGCGTGCCGCTTCGGTATCGACATGCTGGAGTGGGGTGACCCGCAAGGTGAGGCCGCGTGCCTCGGCTGCCCGCGCCGAGAGGCTGGGAAGCGCACGTCCTGCCTCGCCGGCCGGGATGATCTGAAAGACGCCTGCGCGCTCGATCAGTGCAGCGCCGTTCAGCCGCAAGATCTCTTCAAGAACGGGTACGATCTGCGCTTCGGTGAGCGGATTGTTGGTGCGAATGGTGACAGTGCCCGAGACAGTGTCATCGATGATGTAATTCGCGCCAAGCCCGTCTTCGATCATCGTGCGCACGACCTCGCGCAGGTCTGCCCGCTCAAAATTGATCGTGAAGCTGCCGACCGCAGGCGCATCGCCCGCCTGGCCACCGCTATTTTCGGGAGCTGCCCCAATGCGGGTAAATCCGCGCACCGGCTCCGACCGCGTACCGCCAACGCCGCCCTGCGCACGCGCGCCCAGCGGTCCGTTGTTCTCCGCCGTTACACCGTTGAAAAAGCCATCTGTTTCTTGCAGCGCGTCGCAGCCCGCAAGGGCTAAAACGGTCAAAGCGGCAAAGGCAAAACGCCGGGCCGCGCTTGTTCTATTCGTCATAGTCTGCGCTTTGATCCGCCAGCAGGTTGAACAGGCCTGGTGATTGCGAGGGGCGGACCGCGCCCCTGTTTGACGACCGCGCGACGACAGGTGCATCCTCGGTGACCAGATCCAAAACACGGCTCTCGCCATCTTTCTGCAGCGTCACCGCATTGTGCGCGACCACGGCGACCTCCCATCCATGCAGCGTATCCCCGCGTGACAACCGCGTCGGCTGAGCGTCCCCCGTGTCGACAACCGCAATGAGGCGCTCTGAAAAACCGCCCACTCCGATCAGACGAAAGGCGCTGGTCCGGTCCGGTGCGGTGTCGGTTGCGTCAGCCTCATCCGCAATGGCAACGGGTCGCCGCGACGGCTCGAAGAGGGGTCGGGCCACGATTTGCTGGGCCCACGCGGGCTCGATCGGCTGTAAACGCATTTCGTCGACGCGCACGGGAACGCCTCCCTGATCCGCTTCGGCCCGAATATCGGGTCGACCGTCGCCAAGGGTGGTCGCGCCGTAGCCGAACGCCGCCGTCGCTGTCCACAAGACCACATTTGCCCAGAAAAAATGAGCCAATCGCCCTCCACCCCCAAGTCGGCTCAAAAACGCTCCGCCTGCCTTAGTTTGGTTTTATGACAGGACCGTAACAATCCGGGTGTCGTCAGCCCTCGGGTGGATCAAGGTATGTCGAGAGCACGATATCCACGCGAAGAATGCCCGGACCACCCGGGGCTTCTGAAGGGCGGCGTGCGATGTCGAGTTCTTCCACCAAAAGCAACGGCTTGCTGGCTTCAATGCTCAAGAGGAAGTCCGACAGGGTTTCGGTTTCGAATTGCGCTTCAAGAAGGACGGAGAGCTTGAGCGTGGTTTCGCCTGCCTCCGGGTCGAGGGTCAGGGTGGATAGCGTCGTGCCACCTGCCTCCGTTACCGCTGAATTGATGCGACGTTGCATGTCCGCGGCGACCAAGGGTGCTGCCAACCCACGGTAAACGAGCCCCTCGGGCAGACGCTCGACCACCACTTCGGTGTCCTGCAGTCGCGCGCTGAACGCCTCTGCAACGCGCGTGGCCTCCGCTGCGCGGGACCGCAAATCTTCGAAGTGCAGGTAGATCGGTTGCGCCAGCCCCGCCCAGAGCAGCACAAGAACGCCGGCCAGGAGCGCCAGCGCGCCCGCACGGTGCAGAAGTGGTGCCGCTTTACTCACCTGTCGCATCCTCACTGGGACCGCTTTCACCGTTGACGCCTATCTTCATGGCAAAGCGATCCTTGCCTGCGTCCGCGTCCCGCCGGACCGGCGCCAGGAACTCCGGCGTGCCAAACAGGGGGGACGCGTCGACGATGGCGACGAGGCTGACCGCATCCTCGGCGTGGCCGGAGATTTCCAGCTGGTCACGCGTCAGTTCGACCCGGTCCACGGAGGCGCTGTCGGGCAGGGTGGCGGTCAGCGCAGCAAGGATTTCGAGCACCGGGGGCCGCGTTGTCTGCGCGGTAAAAGCAGCTTGAGCGGCGGCTGTGTGTTCCTCGGGCGCGCTCTGGTCGGATCGGCTCAGCGCATCGGTCCGCAGCGCGGCAAGTCTGGCCTCCGCCTGCTCGGCATGTCCGCGGAGCCTGATTTCAGTTTGCACGAGCAAGACCGTCGCACTGGCGAGGCAGGCGACAACGCCAACCTTCATCAGGACTGCGCCAAACCCGCGCGTCGCCTTAGCCCGCCGCGCGCCGTTGCGATAGAGCGGAACATCCGGAGCCGTGGGATCGGCAAGAGCGTCGAGTTCGATACCTGCGCCACGTGCTGCCGTGATCGCGTCCTGCACCGCGGCTTCAGGCACGATGTTGACCTCAACGCGCAGCGTTTTCTCCCGTCGGTCGCGGGATTTGATAGCCCATGACCAGAAGAGTGCATTCCGCTCAAAGGGGGTGAGCGAGGCAACTTCGAAGCCCAGGACATCCTGCAGGCGACGCTCCGCGACGGCGGGCAGTGTGACGTCGCGGCGTAGTACCGCAACATCGGCCGCGTGGAGAATGGGTTCCAATTGTCCACGCGCCACCCGGCGCGACAGCCGCGCCAACTGTCGCGGGGACAGCGTATCGAGTGCGGCGCCATCTCGGCCTTTCGCGGTCTGGACCGTCAACCCTGCTTCGGTTTTTGCAAAAAAAACTTGTGCCCGGTCGCGGCGAAGCCACCGTCTGAGCCCGCCGGGAAGACAAGAGAGCAGGGCCTGCGACCACCACCGGAAAAAACTGCGTATCATGGGTGGACCTTTCCGATGGGCAGCGCAATCCGTGTGACGGGCCATGCAGTGTCGTCCGCAAATGTCGCGCGCAGTGAAACGGTCTCCGGCAACGCCTGCGCCTGGCGCCACTGGGACGTTTCCGTGGCATTTCCGGAGTAAGCAAAGGAGGCTGTTGCAAGCCCGGAAACCAGCGTTTCCTTCTGTGCACGCTCGCGGCTTGCGAAATCAGGGCGCTGCCGCCCGAGCGGTTGCCAGAAAAGGACGAGGTCTTTTCCTGCTGCTCCGTTGAGGATGCGCAAATCCACATGCTGCAGCGTACCACCTGCGAGATGCGAGGGAAGCCGCGCTGCAAACTGCAACCGGTCCGAGGTGCCGTCGAAAAACACCGGCGGGGTGCGCGAGCCATCGCGCATGTGGATCACCTGCGCACCTTCCACCAGCCGGACAAGAAAGGAATGAATGGCGACGGTCTCGCGCATCTGCCGGGCATTCGATTGTGTTTTCGCCCAGACTTGGTTGCCCATGCGCAGACCACCCGATGCCAGCGTGCCGATCAGCACCGTGATCATGATGACGACGAGCATCTCCAGCAAGGTGAAGCCATGCTCCGCTTGACGGCGTGATATGCACGGGCGCCTCACGGGGCGGGCACCAGCGTTGTCAACTGAACCGTGCCGGTGCTGCCCGAGACCACTTCGGCATCAAGACGCAACATGCCGGGCGTTCTTGCTGGGCTCACCTCCAGGCTTTCCTGCCAGCCATTCGTCCGGCGTTCGAAGGGCGCGGGTGCTGCCTGCGTGCTGGCGGCCGCGAGGATGGCCTCGGCGCGGGCAAGTGCTTCGATCTGATGCGTTGCACGCGCCTCTGTCGCCACGCCCTGCCCGAAGCCGCGGTAGACCACGACAAGCACGATCGCAAGCAGGGTGAAAGCCACCAGCGTCTCGACCAGCGTGAAGCCTGCTTCGCCTCGCTGTTCAGCCATCCTGCACCGCTCCCGTCAGCCATCGCAGTTCCAGCCGGCGCGATTGAGACGTGGACCGTAGCTCAATCACCCCACCCGTGGCACCGCCCCGCGCGAAAAACACCATGCCCGGCTGACCATGCTCCAAAAAAACGGATTGCGCGCTTTCGAGCGTCACGTTGATCTGTGGCACCCATTCCGCAACGATCTGACCCTGCCGCAACATGTGTCCCACCTCAAGGTCGAAGAGCACCGTCTGGTCGGTACCACGCTGCATGGCATCGATGCGGGCGCGCTGCATCTCCCGCGCGATCAGGTCGGCGGTCTGGTCAAGACTGGGCGCGCGGTCACGGATCGTGAATGCCGCAGCACTTGTCAGCGTCACCGCGAGGGTGAGCACGACCAACAGTTCCAGCAAGGTAAAGCCGGTGTCCTTCCGCGCGGTCCAGCGCGGCAGGTCGATCATGCGATCAGAGCTTGATGTCGGCTTCATCTCCCTCTCCTCCCGGGGTGCCATCGGCGCCCAGCGACATCATCGTGAAGCTTGTGGCCGAAAGCTGCTGGTAACTGAAGGCAACGCCCCAAGGATCGGACAGCACATCGGCGTCCTTGACGTATGGCCCGGCCCAGCGGTCCACGCCGGATGGCGCAGTGATCAGCCCTTCCAAACCCTCTTGCGTGGTCGGGTAACGACCGACATCGAGACGAAAGAGGTCGAGCCCGGTGGCGATCTGCGTCATCTGGATCTGCGCTGCGTCCGCGCGTGCACGACCCAGGTAGTTCAGGGCAACGCTGCCGACCGCGACGGTCAGAAAAACCAGAATGGTCACGACGACAAGCAGTTCCAGCAAGGTAAAGCCTGCGTCTTTGGTGCGGGGCACGAGAGGTTGCTGTGGCATGTCTATCCTGTTGCAAGTTCGTTTAGGCTGAAAAGAGCGAAGAGGATCGATGTGACGATCAGCGCGATCACGCCCCCCATGAGCAGCGTGACCACTGGCGTGAACAGGGCGATGAGCGCGTCGAGCCGGCGGCGCACCTCGTCGTCCAGCATGTCGGCGGATTTGATCAGCATCTCGGCAAGTTTGCCCGACCGCGATCCGACATCCATCATCTGCCGGGTCATGGGCGCGAGCGCGCGGCTCTTGCGGAAGACGTCCGCCGGGCGTTCGCCCGCCTCGATGCGCGGCAGGGCGGCATCCGTTTCCGCGCGCAGGGCAAAATCGCCCATACCGTCGCGCGACAAGCGCAACGCGCGGCGCAGGTCGACGCCGCCCGCGAGCAACTCGCCAAAGATGCGTGCAAAGGCAGCACTCGCCAGTTTCTGGCGCAGCGGGCCGATCAGCGGCAGGCGCAAAAGCGCATGGTGCCACAGCACGCGGGTGCCCGGGCGGCGCAGGGCGAGCTGCGCGGCCCCCACGAGAAGGAGCAAGAGCGGCAGCAAGGCAGGCCCCACGCTGCGCATCGCCTCGGCGGTGGCAATCACGCCCCGCGTCAGCGGTGGCACCTGCTGACCGGCATTCTCGAGCATTGGCGTGAAGCTTGGCACCACGTAAATCATCAGAACGGTGATGCAGATGACCGCTGTGAAGGTCAGAAACGCCGGGTAGATCATCGCGGCGCGCAGCGCGGCCTGTCGTTTTCCAACGGCCTCTTCCATCACCGCAAGTCGTGCCAGCGCCGGCCCCAGCCGTCCGCTGGCTTCGGCCGCGCGGACGATGCCCATGTAGACGGGCGGAAACGCGTGACCTTCGTCGCTCATCGCGTCGGCGAGCCCGGACCCCTCCTGCATGCGCCCCAACAGACGCGTTGCCAATTGGCGATGGGCTTTTTCTTCGGCAAGGTCGGCCGTGATCGACAGCGCGTTGTCGAGCGGTACGCCCGCGTCGATCAGGGCCGCCAGGGATTGCGTGAAAGCGACGCGCGCCCGCGGGCGCATCGCGTTGCTGGCCGTGATCTCCGTGTTCAGGAGGGCCATCAGTCGGTTCGACTGCGCGGCGGGTTTGATCTCTATGGGCCGCTGGCCTTCCGTGCGAAGCGCGCCGACCACCTCGTCGGGCGAGGCGGCCCGGCGCAGGCCGCTCACGATCTTGCCGTCCGCATCGATCGCGCTGACCCAGAACTCTCTTTGCGGCGCGGCGGTCATCGTATCGACACCACCCGCATCACTTCCGCGATGCTTGTCTCGCCCTGTTCGGCGCGCTCGACCCCGTGGCGCGTCAGATCGCGCATGCCTTCGGCTCTTGCGGCCTCGGCGAGGGCGGTCTCATCCGCTTGGCGCAGCAGCAGGTCATGGAGCGCCGGGCTGAGTGTCAGGACCTCGAGTAGAGCGAGGCGCCCGCGATACCCGTTGCTGCCGCAGGCCTCACAGCCCACCGCGCGTTTGAAACCCTTGCTGGCAAGCGGCCGGCCTGCCAGCTCGCTGATCGAGTATGCGCCCGGATCGTGCTCGGCGCAGACCGGGCACAGCTTGCGCACCAGCCGCTGCGCGACCGCGCCGCGCAAGGTCGTGGCCAGAAGGTAGTCGGGGATGCCCATGTCCCGCAGCCGGTTGATCGCCGCCGCGGCAGAGTTGGTGTGCAGCGTCGCAAGCACGAGATGCCCGGTCAGGGCGGCCTGCACGGCGATCTTCGCGGTTTCCAGATCACGGATCTCGCCGATCATGATGATGTCCGGATCCTGCCGGAGCACCGAACGCAGCACCTCCGCAAACCCCAGACCGATGGAGGCATGGGTCTGGATTTGCGTCACTCCGGCCATTTGATACTCCACCGGGTCCTCGACGGTGACGATCTTGCGCGCGGCGTCGTTGATGGCCGCGAGTGCGGCGTAAAGCGTGGTGGTCTTGCCGCTGCCGGTGGGGCCCGTGACGAGCACGATGCCATGCGGCGCGGTGATCAACTTTCGCACGTCCGTTTCGGCCCGCTCATCGAAGCCCAGACCGGTGAAATCCAGCACGAGGCCACTGCGGTCCAGCAGCCGGATCACGACCCCTTCACCGTCCAGCGTGGGCGTCGTCGCCACGCGCATGTCAAGTTCACGCCCGGCCACCACGGTCTTGATCCGACCGTCCTGTGGCTTGCGGTTTTCCGCGATATCGAGGCGCGCCATGATCTTCAGCCGGGAAATGATGGCAGCCGAAAGATGCGCGGGCGGGCATTCGGCGGCCCGCAGCGCGCCGTCGATCCGGTAGCGCAGGTTCAGGCCCTGCGGCGTCGGTTCGAGGTGAATGTCGGATGCCCCTTCTTCGGCGGCCGTACGGATGATCTGGGTAACTCGGCGGATCACCGGAGCTTCGGAGGCAACTTCCTTCAGACGCTCGAGATCAGCGATGCTCGCAGCGGCCGCTTCATCGAGATCGGTGGCGTCGGTTTCGAGTTCAGCCCGATCCAATGCCGCCTCTATTTCGGTATGGGTCGCCACACGGGGCCCCACAGGGCGCCCGAGTTTCAGCGCGATCATGTGAACCGTCATCGCATCTGCTGGGTCGACGAGGGCGACCTCTTGCGCGTCCCCGCCTTCTCCGAGCGGCACGAGCGCCATCCGCCTGCAGAACCCGGCGCCGAGGATATCGAGCATCTCGCGGTTCACCACAGCCTTCGCCATATCCGCACGCGCATGACCGGTGAGCGACACATGCAATTGCGCGATCTGCTCGTCACTCACAAGACCGAGGCGGCTGAGGATAAGTTCCAGCCGCTCACCGGTTGTTTCGCTGATCTGCGCGGCGCGCTGGATGGCTGCGCTGTCGAGCCCTGTGTCCGATTGCAAGGCAGCGAGCAAGGTTTGCGGCGCCTTGAGCGCATCGCTGCCGGTAAAACCCGAGGGCGGCTCCTGCATGTCAGCGCACCCCCGGAAGTAAGAGCGCAACAGGCCCAAAAAGCCACGTCATCCAGAAACCGAGCGCCAGCGCGGGGCCGAAAGGCAGCATCATGTCCCCGCGCAACGGGTCGCCCGACCGCAAGGCCATGCCGGCAGCAGCCAAAAGCCCTGCGGCACAACCGATCATCAGGGTCGACAGCAGCCCTTCGATGCCGGTCCACGCCCCGGCCGCCGCCAGAAGTTTCGCGTCACCCATGCCCATCCCCTGTTGCCCGCGAACGTGACTGTAACACAGGTTCAGCACGATGACGAAAAGAGCACCGCAAATCATCGCAACCCCATGCTGCAGCAGCGGCCCGGTGAGACCCAGCAGGCTGATGCCGAGCCCGGCAAGCGCCAGCGGCAGCGTCAGGACGTCCGGCAGCACGAAGCTGCGCAGGTCGATCAACGCCAATATCAGCAGAACACAGCCCAGTCCGGTGCTGATGAGCAGGATCTCGTCTGTCGCGCCGGTGAGCCAAGCAAGAACGGGCACGGACGCGAAACCCGCAGCGATCAAAAGACTTTTGCGTTCGGTGCGCGGCCCGGACCCCGTCGGCGTAGGGTGTGGATATGCGAAGCCCTCGCCGGGTATCACGCGCAATGCCACGAGGCTGCCGACAAAGGACACAAGGAGGCTGAGCGCAAGAACCATGCCGTTCAGCGCTCCGACGGCAAGCGTGCCAACATGCGGGTGATGGCTGGGCTATCTGTCAATTCTTGAGTTTTCTCGAGGAGCGCGCGTGCGGCGACAGGATCAACGGCGGATAACGTGCCGCCCAACGCAATCAGCGGACGCAAGGCCGGAGTATAATCGGGGCTGGTCTCCAGAATGTCGAACAGCCGTGGGGCCAGGGCCAGCGCATCCTTGCGTGGATCGCCTGTCAGTTCTGTTTCCGCTCCGAAACGCAGGAAGGCGTCGCGAGCGGCCCAATAGGCCTCGAGACGCGCGGCAAACGTCGCGTCGACGGATGAAGGCGTCAGCGCGAGAACCTCGCCTGCCTCCGCCCTCAGGTCCACAAGCTGCAATAGCCTGTCCATCGGCGCGGTCATCGGCGCATAGACCGTGTTCGGCGCGGCAAACATCAGGCTCGGAAACGCGTCGGTGGTCAGCGGCGCGTTGGCTGAAAAGGTGGAAAGCGCCTTGGGACCCGCCAATACCCCGCCCATGATCACCAGCGGGCTGTCGATCCCCAGCGCGGCCAGTTTGCGCGCGAGCCTGTCGTCCTGCACCCGCGACATCAGATCGGTCACGCTTGCCGGCGTTCCGTCTTCATGCCCGACAAGCATAACAAGCGGGGTTGCCAGGCTGGCGTTGGCGATGTGCATTTGAGCATCCGGGAAAACTTTTTGGAAACTGGCCACGACCGTCTGCATCATCGGCAGGTCGAACTGGTGCAGCGGTATCCATTGCGCAAAAAGGCCGCCGGCTGCCAGCCGGGCGCGCACGCTTTCGAAGTGCTCCACGTTGTAGAGCAGTGCGGCGCCATCGCGCGCGGGGTGGAACGTGTCGGCGACGATGACGTCGTAGTGTTGCGTGCTCGTCCGGACGTAGCGGCGGGCGTCACCCACTTTGTTCACGAACCGCGGGGCCGCAAGATCCTCAGCCGGGCGCTCGAAGTAGGGCAGGGAGGTCATCACAGCCGAAGACAGTTCGATCGCCGTGGCATGGAGCTCTGGGTGCGCGGCCGAGGCGGCAGCGGTCGCCCCCGTGCCCAGCCCGAGGAACAAGGCGCGCGTGGGCTCCGCGTGCAGCAGCAAAGGCAACTGACCCTGCAGCCGGTCCATGTCCTCCGTGGTGTCGCCCCCCATTTCGAAGCGTCCGTCCACCACAAGACGGTTCGATCCGCTGACCGTCCCGAGAACCGTGGCTGTGGAGGCAGCCGCTTCGACGTGGCTGACGATTCGCTCCCCTGGCAAGGGTGCGACAAGCGTCAGTGGCAAGAACATCATCGCGGCCGCTGTGGCACCGCTGGCTGCGAGCCCCGCGATCAGGCGCAGCACCCGCGCCTGAGGAAGCAGGTAAAGCGCCATGAGCAGGTAACAGGCGCCCAGCGCAATGACCGCGCCGACAGTGCCTGTCACGGGGACCATGACGAATCCCACGAGCCAGGGCGCCAGCGCGCCGCCCGCAAGGTTGATGCCCAGTGCCGCACCCAGCCCGCCATCGGGCCGCCGCGCCACCTGCGCCAGCGTCGCAAAGAACGCGCCCATTGCGATGGACGCGGGCAGGAACACGGCGCAGATGACAAGCGCTTCGGCAACCCCCCCGAAAAGGCCGGCCTCGCGCAAAAAAGTATAGGCGCCCCGAGAGCCCCAGAGCGCGCCTGCAGCCCACAACGTGGTCAGACCCACCCCGCCTGCAAGACACCACCAGGGCGGCGGACGGCGCAGACCATTGATCGCAGTGGCACCAATCGCAGCACCGACAAGATACACCGCCACGGTGACGGCAAAGGAGTAAACCGTATCCTCCAGGGTCTGGGCAAAGCCGCGCACCAGCGCCACCTCGACCGCGATCCCGAGCAGGCCGGAGAGCCCAAGCAGGGTATAGAGGGCGCGGTCCGGTCGCACGTTTCCTCGTGGTACCTCGCCTGCGAAAGGAGCCGTCAGGTCCAGCGAGCGCCAGACGAGTGCCGCACAGAGGAAGTTGATCGCCGCGAGGCCGACCAGAACGGCGTTGAAGCCGAAATTCGGCGCCAGAAGCACAAGCGCTGCAAGCCCACCCAGCGCAGCACCCAGCGCATTGCAGCCGTACAGAAGGCCAACCGAGTGGGTTTGATCGGACAGCCGTGCATGCAACCGCTCTGCAAAGGGAATGATCGTGCCCATGGCGATGGTCGCAGGTGCCAGCAAGACGAACGGGCCAAGGAACGTCACGAAAAGATGCCTTGCGGCACTCGGGTCCGGTCCGATCAGATCGCCCATCATTCGGTTGGCGATGGGAAAAAGCGGGATGAGCAGGAGCGACCACATGCCAATCAGCACTTCAAGCCCGATGTACCATTGCGCCGGTCGCCGTGTGCGTGCACTCAGCCGGTTCACCAGAAATCCGCCAACCGCAAGCCCGGCAAAAAAAGCGGTGACCACGGCGAGGACGGAGAGTGTCTCATGCCCGAGGCCCACCGACAGGAGGCGCACCCAGATAACCTGGTAGCCGAGGCCTGCCGCTCCCGACAGAACGAGCAGCACGGGCACGGCCCAAGGGCCCGGAAACGCTGTGCGAGGCTTAGAAAGGGTCAGGAACAAACCCATCATCCTTATACGCGAAGGGGAAGGGCTTTCGCCCTTCCCGGATCATGGCGCGGCCGAAGCCGCGCCATGGCTGTCTAGTTGATGCTATCGCTTAGCGGTTCGCGCGCTCGGCTGCGCGTTGCGCCTGGCGCGGGTTCACCTCGACAAAGATCGGGTTGGCGTAGAACCAAAGATCGGACCAGCTTTCCACATCGAAGTCGATGACCTGGCTACCTACGCGCTCGTTCACCGGAAGGTAGAACGGGCAGGCATTCGAGTCGAACTCCTGAACGGCCGTTTCCGGGTCCGGATCCACATAGGGGAACGGGCACGGAATGTTGTTGGCATAGTAGTCGATCAGCGGGTTGCCATCGGCATCCGTTTCGTTCGGCGTCCCCTTCGGCATGTTGGTTCCGCGCATCCGGAAGTACATGTCGTTGGTGAAGTCGCCTGCCGCGATCTCGCCGGACGCCACCAGTTTGCCGTCGACCTCTTCGAAACCGTCACGCTGGATGGTTGCGTAGATCTCTGTCGTCGGGTTGGAGACGTTTGTCGTGTATTCGGGCTGATCCGGGAAGATCGGGCCCGTGATGTCACCCCGGATGATGTCGACGTTATCCAGTACCGGCTCGTTGATCGGGATGTTCATGTCGAGCTGGAGCAAGGACGGATTGTCGAAGGTGTAAGGCGAGTTGTTGGCACCTTCGGGATCGACCAGGGCGACATACCATACAATCGGCTCACCCCATGGATCGACGAAGAGTGTCTCGCCCATCGTCGCGCAGACAGCACCTTGGCACATCACGAAGTCGAGATCCGTGATCAGGTCGCCCCAGACCGAGAAGGAATTGCCGGAGCGCATGCCGTCGACAATGGCCCGGGCCGTGCCGAGGTTGTAGCCGCCGTCGCCGCCTTCGGCGTAGGCATAGATCTTCTGGTATTCACCAGGCCACGCGTCGTTTGTCGAGAAGGGCTCGAACGGGCCAAAAGCGCCTCGGTTGTGCCAGTCAGAGGACGCGAAGTTGAAGTACCGACGGCCTTCACCCAGCAAAGCGTCCCAAAGTGTTTGGATGCCCGGACGGCCGACGACATAACGCTCCACCGGACGCGAGTCGGAGATGTTGCCCAGCGATGATGTAAAGGGGTTGCCGCCGAATTCTTCGTCGAAGAACACGTTGAAGGCGTCGATCTTTTCATCCGTGATGGGTGTGCCGTCGAAATCGGTTCCCGGAGGGGCGATTTCCGCAGCACCGTAAGCGCCCGCACCACCGTAGGTGCCGAAGCCCGCGGTCGGACGACCGAGCGAGTAGGACCCGCGGTTGGTCTGGAACTGGTGACCGGGCGCAAGCTCGGCTCCGAAGGCAACCGAGGGGCCGTCAATGCGCGTGGCAGTGAACAGACCCGCGTTGTGATAATCACGCATATGCTCGACGTTGAAGCCGCGGTTCGCGGTGGAGACATAAGCGCCCTGCCGGTCGATATGCGCCGGGAGGTAGTAGCTGTCGCGGCGGTGATAGGTCCGCAGCCACTCAACGGAAGCCACGGATTTCGCGTGGTCGCCCGCGGTGTTCGGCGTCTTCGACACGCCGTTGTTGCTGATGGCCTCGAATTCGTTTTCGTCGCCGCCCGAGAAGTCGTTGTCGTTCCGGTCCCAGAGATACTCGAATTGACCGGTGGCATAAGCATCGCCAGCGCGGCGGAACTGTTTGCCGAGGATCGCCATCGAGACGTGCTCGTGCCCGGGAACGTTGCTTTCGATGCCCAGCCAGGTGGTCGCGTCGCTGATCTGACCGGCGTTCTGCACATCGGGATAGGCGTATTCGGTCAGGGACTGCCAACGCCACATACGGTTGCCGTTTTCGTCGCCCTTCAGCCCGTCGAGGCCGACGGTGTCTTCCCAAAGCTCGCGGGAATTGCCACGCTCGAGCTCGAAGTCGCTGAAGAAATTGCCAGACTGAACATCATCAAACCGGCAATCCCGGCTACCCGAACCGCCATGACCTGTTTGAGCGAACCAGTCCAGACCGTAGACGAGTGTCGATTGGTCAACCAGCGTGCGGACCGAGGTGGTGCCATCGGTGCATGTCGTGTGGTTGTGTTTGTCGCCGGTCAGGTATGCACCTTCACTGTCAAGCTGGGCTGCGTAGCTCTCGGCCCCGCTTGTGTCGGCTGCTTGGGCGCTGGCAGCGAAGGCCAGCGCGATACACATGGCGCTCAGGCTGGTGCCCGAGTGGATAGCGCCACGAAAAGAAACTTTGAAGTTTGGCATTTTGCCCCCAAAAAAAACGAAGGGATCGAAATCCCCAAATAGCGTGAGTTTTTATATGCGACCCGTGCCGTAGAAGCGCTGCGCATGACGCGATAGGGGGACTAGAAAGTTAACAGCTTCGTGAAGGAATGATGAAATCTGCCTTCATCAAATCGTCACAAAATTCCAGTTGCCATGGCATAAGCTTTCCGTGTTGAACAACTGAAGAAGGCTGGGGTGCCGGCGGCGTAGGCTGGCCCATTGGGTGTGAAAAAATGAACCTCAAGTCACTGATAAAAAACATTATATCAGATCCGCTGGTTCACTTTGCCGGAATTGGCGTTGTCATTTTCGGAATGACACAGGTTCTTTCGGGTGCGGAGGACGACCCGAAAGACGTGCATGTTGGTGCGCCGGTTTACCGCGACCTCGTTAACATTTTTGCAGAGAAACATGAACGCGCTCCGACCGTGCCTGAGATGTCTGAATTGCTGGACCGCTGGGTGATGAACGAAGTGCTTTACCGCGAAGCGCGCGCGCTCGGTCTCGACCAAGGTGACGAGATGATCCGAGAGCGCATCATGCAAAAGATGCGCATTCTGGTGCAAAGCGCAGTGCTCGTTCCCCCGCCTGAAGACGCCGCATTGCGCGCCTGGTTCGACGAAAACCGGGATCGCTACGAGACGCCCGCGCGCATCAGTTTCAGGCTTGCGCGACTGGACGCAGAGGCCAGCTCGGCTGAACGCGCCGTTTTGCGCATGAACATGGAGGACGCAAGCGAAGCGGCGGTCTCTCGGCAGGTCTATACCTTCGAAAACCGCCCGCGGCCTGGTCTTGTCTCTGCGTTCGACGAGGACATGGTGGCGGCGATCGAGGCGGCACCGATTGGCGCGTGGTCGGCGATTGACACCGTGAACGGGTGGCAGGCTGTGCAGGTGCTGAAAATCGACCCGGCAGAGCCTGTCGATTTCGAAACGCTTCGCGCGCGCGTGCTTGTTGACTACGAAAATCAGGCGTTCCGCACGGCTGCAACCGAAGCGGTCGAGGCGCTGATCGACAAATACGATGTTGACGTGTCACCCTACGAGCCTGCCGCTTTCGAAGAAACGGCACTTGCCGCCGCACGGAAGGCCGCAGGAAATTGACCCGTTTTTTCATAATGTTGGTCGCGCTGTGGGTCGCCTTTCCGCTGAGCGCCGTGGCGCACCAGGCCGCGCTGGCGGTGCTGACCGTCACTGAAATTCAGGAAAACCGCTACACGCTGGAATGGGAGAACAAGCCCACAGCAAGCGAGGGCGACGATTTCTTGGCTTTCTCCCCGATTTGGCCGGAAGGCTGTGTCGAGGATGCGCAGCTTCTGATCTGCGACCGATACGGCTTGAGCGGCGAAATCGGGTTCGAGGGATTGGGCGCGGCACAATCCGCCGCGATGATTCGCATCACACCGCTTGCCGGCGAAGCGCGCGCCGTGCTCCTGACCCCCACCACACCGACCGCGCGGCTCATTTCGGCCGCGGACGCCGCGACCTGGGAGGGTCGGTTATCCATCGCGCGCAATTACACCGCGCTGGGTGTCGAACACATCGTTGTGGGCATCGACCACCTGATGTTCGTGCTTGGCCTCATGCTGATCGCGACGACCCGCTGGATGCTGGTCAAGACGATTACCGCCTTCACCATCGCGCATACGGTGACGCTGACCGCCGTCAGTTTCGGCTGGGTCGGCGTGCCGGAAGCCTTCGTGAACACCATGATCGCCCTGTCGATTGTCTTTGTCGCGGTCGAGATCATGCGGCATCGCCACGGCCAGAGCAGCATCACCCTTCGAAATCCGGAAATCGTCTCCTTCGGCTTTGGGCTGCTGCACGGGTTCGGGTTTGCCAATGCGCTGGTGTCGCTCGGTCTGCCGGAGGGGGCGCGCGTACTCGCCCTTGCTGCGTTCAACATCGGCGTGGAGATCGGACAATTGTTGTTCGTCGTTCTGGCGCTGGCCCTGATCTGGTCGTGGCGCAGTATGTCGGCGCCCATGGTCGCACGTCCCGCGCAAACAGCCGCCTACGTGATCGGCGGGGTTGCATCTTACTGGTTTATCGACCGTCTGGTCGCGCTCACTGGAGGCATCGCATGACCAATATTCGCACGGCACTTCTGGCCGCACTGGCATTGACCGTGCCTCAAATGGCTCTGGCCCACACGGTCGAGGGCACCGGAAACAGCCTCTACTATGGTTTCATGCACCCGCTTTTGGGCACCGACCATGTGCTGGCAATGGTTGCCGTGGGTATCTGGGGATCGATCCTTGGGCGGCCGCTCCTCGTTGCACTTCCGATCGCATTCCCTCTCATGATGGTTGTCGGCGCCGTGCTGGGTCTCGCGGGCGTTCCCTTCCCGCCGGTCGAAGTGGGCATCGCGCTCTCTGCCGTGGTGCTCGGCGCCGTGATCGTGTTCCTGACGCGGCCACCGCTGTGGGTTGCCCTGACCCTCGTGGGCGTTTTCGGCCTGTTTCACGGTTATGCACATGGCGCGGAGTTGTCTCCGGACGGAAACGCGAGCGCATTCGCCCTCGGGTTCATTGCAGCCACCGGCATGCTGCACGGATTTGGCATCCTGATTGGCGAGGGCGTAAAGCTGTTGCCCAGGACCGATACGCTTTACCGGGCAACGGGCGCGGTCATCTCGGCCTTCGGGCTCGTGTTTCTGAGCAGCGCACTGGCATGAAGCACCGGGCCAGGATAGGCGTTCTGTGGCTGTCAGCGGGGGTGCTGCTGCCCCAGTCTGCGTCCGCCCATCTGGTTGGCGTTGAATTGGGCGCATTCTATTCCGGCAGCCTGCACGTCCTTTACGGTGTCGAGTATCTCGCGGTGCTGATGGGCATGGTTCTGCTGTGCGCGCTGCACCCGAAAACCACCGCGGGCCTTTCGTTTGTGGTGGCGCCTGTCGGCGCCGCCATCGGCTGTGCCCTATCCTTGCTGCTCGGCGGCGGATCAGATGGGTTGCTCATGGTCTTTGCGCTTGCGGGTCTGATAGGCGTTTTCTGCGCTCTGGCTTTGCCGCTTCCACGCGCAGCTTTTGCCGCCACCTCGATGCTGGGCGGCATGGCGCTGGGCTACTCCAACGCCCAGGCCCTGAACGGCAGCACACTCGACGCGATGCTATACACGACCGGTGTTGTGGCGGCGGTCCTGGTCACCCTCAGCCTTGCGGCAGCCGTTGGGACCTGGCTGCGCGAGCAACATGATGGGGCAACCCTCGTTTACCGTGTCCTTGGCAGCTGGATCGCGGCCTTTGGGTGCATTTCACTGGCCTTGGGGATTGCAACCGCATGAAACACCACAAGAAACAGCCGGTGGGCAGTGAAACGGTCGCCAGCGAGACGATCGGGCTTTTCCCGACCCCCATCCAGATCACGCGCGGCGTCCTGCCGAGGAAACTGATTGCGGCACTGATCTCGCAGTTCGAACAGGATGAAACCATCCCGAATGTGCGCACGGGGCTTCTGACCCACACCGAGATGGCCTCTCCCCGCTCGCATGAGAATTACATGGGCGTGATGTCCTTCGTGATGCCGCACATCCGCAAGTACGGCGAGACGCTTTTGGGCGAAGACCTGAACTGGGCGGTCAAGGAAATCTGGATCAATCGCATGGTCGAAGGCGGTGCGCAGAAAATGCACAACCACGCCAATTCCTTTGTATCCGGTGTGATCTACCTGACGGAAGTGGACCGCGCGGCATCCACCATCTTCCACCGGCATGCGGGCGCGACAACTTTCGTTATGTCCAACGAAAACAAGCGCTGCAAACTTGGTCCCTACAATGCACCGGTCTACCAGATGCCGGCCGTTGGGCCCGGCGACATGGTGCTTTTTCCCAGCTATGTCATGCACGAAGTGCCACCCAACCCCGGCAAGCCCCGCATGACCGCCGCCTTCAACGCCCTGCCGGAGCGGCTCGACAGCTGGGGCTACACGCTGAGCTTTCGTTAAGGAGAAACCCGATGGCGCCTCGCAAACCTATACAGCTGAACCGTCGCATGTTCGTGGGCGCGGGTGCGGCTGGCTTGTGTCTTGGCTCAACCGCGCGCGCCGCGCCGGAGGTGCGCATGGACAAGCTCTATCACGAGGATGATGGCATCCTGCCACTCGCACATGAGCTTGACGGCCAAAGGATTGAGATCACGGGATTCATGGCGCCGCCTCTGCGCGCAGGCGTACGCTTTTTCGTACTGGCGGAACAGCCTATGTCGGTCTGCCCGTTTTGTGACGAGACGGCGAATTGGCCGGGGGGGATCGTGCCCGTTTATACCAATCGCTCGTTTCGGGTTGCACCCTTCTGGAAGCGCATCGGCGTTGCGGGCGAGTTGGTTGTCGAGGATTTCGTCGACCCGGACACAGGCTTCGCCAGCCCGATGCGGATCGCAAAAGCCGTGATTCAAGGCTGATCCAGCGCGTGCGGTTTCGGAAAGACGCGAGCGGTCAGATGCGTGCGGTGCCGGCACTTGCCATTGACGACCTGTCCGTCCGCACTGACACTGGCCGCTGCCTTCTTCAGGTCGACAGGCTTGATGTACCCGCCTCGCAGGTGGTGGCCATTCGCGGCCCGTCGGGTGCGGGAAAGTCCACCATGCTGAACGCGATCGCCGGGTTACAACCCGTGTCAGTGGGCCATCTGCGCTGGGGCGATACGGATTTTGCGGGATTGTCAGAGCGGCGGCGTGCAGATTTCCGACGTCGCACCTTTGGCGTGATTTTTCAGGATCATCATTTGCTCGAAGAGCTCTCGGCCCAGGAGAACGCGGCACTTGCCGCCTTTTACGTGCCCGCGCGGGAACGCGCCGACATCCAGAAACGCGCGCGCGAGGTTCTTGCGCAATTCGGCATCGAAGACAGCCAATCGCATCGGGTCCACACGTTTTCAGGGGGGGAGCGTCAGCGCGTCGCTGTGGCGCGGGCGATTGCGCATGACCCGGCTGTTCTGCTGGCGGATGAGCCGACCGCGAGCCTCGACCGACACACTGCCGGCGCGCTGATCGACACCGCGCTCGCGGATGTGCGTCGGCATGGTCGGACGATGATCGTCGTCTCGCACGATCCGGCGCTGATCGCGGCTGCGGACCGCGTGCTGACCATCCGCGACGGTTGCATCACGGCTGACGAAAGCCGCGCCGATGCTTGAAAACCTCTGGTTTGCTCTGTCTACCCGCGCGCAGGACATGGTGCTCCTTGGCGCGCTCTTGATGCCCTTTGCGCTGACCGCCACGCTCTGTCTGTGGGGCTACCACCTGCGTCCGCTCGTGATCGGACTCTTGCGTCGGCATCTCCTGCTGTCGCTGACCTTTATTCTGCTCATTGCGACCTCGGTGGCGCTCAGCGTCGGGTTGCTGGCGCAGGAGCGGGGCCTGAGGGAAGGCACTGCGCGGGCAGCGGAAAAGTTCGATCTCGTCATCGCGGCGCCGGGAAGCGAATTTTCGGCGATGCTGGCGGCGGTGTATCTGCAGCCCTCGGCCCTGCCGCTCATAGACGGGGAGACCTTTGCCCGGATCGAAGCGCACGAGCTGGTCGCACTGGCAGCACCGCTGGCCTTCGGCGACAGTTGGCAGGGCATCCCTGTCATCGGCACAACACGCGAATTCATTGCGCATCTGGCGGGCGATCTTGCGGCGGGGCAGCCCTTTGCCACCACGGATGAAGCCGTCGTCGGCGCATCGGTACCGCTGGATATGGGCGAAACCTTCGAGCCTCTGCACGGGCATGGCGCCAACGGCGCCGTCGATCAGCATGGGTTCGAATACCGGGTC
Source organism: Pseudomonadota bacterium (assembly GCA_038525585.1). GTDB lineage: Bacteria > Pseudomonadota > Alphaproteobacteria > Rhodobacterales > Rhodobacteraceae > Tateyamaria. The sequence goes on along the minus strand of JBCBHM010000018.1, from coordinate 4,719 downwards.
GTGGGCCGGATGCCGCGCACGGGTTCGCCCTGGGACAAGGCGATCCTTGTTGCTGTTGAGTCTGTCTGGGAAGTTCACGCACTGCCTAACGGCCATGGTCCGGACTGGGACGGCACTCTCGGCGGGCCATTCGAACCCTCGCGTTTTCCCGGAACCCCCGCGGTGCTGGTCCGTGCGACCGAGCTTTGGGCAAGCTACGCGGTACAGTCGGAATTCACATCCGAGCGCACGATGGCCTTTTTCCCCGGTACCGTGCTCGCGCGTCTCCATACGCTCATGGGAGACATTCGCCAGCTCATGTCCGTGCTGGCGGTCGTCACGCAGGTTCTCGTTGCCGTGGCCGTTCTGGCCGGGCTTGCGATGTTGTCCCGCCTGCTGGCCCGACGGCTTGCGCTGTTTCAGGCGCTGGGGGCCTCGCGCGGCTTCATCTTTGCACTGACGTGGAGTTTCAGCACTGCCCTGATCGTGACGGGCGCCTTGTTGGGCGTTTTGCTTGGTATGGGGGCAACCGCGGCGATTTCGGCCGCGATCACGGCGCGGACGGACATCCTCGTGACAGCAAGCCTCGCCTGGTCGGAAATGCACCTTGTCGCAGCGTTCGTGAGCACTGTGACGCTGCTGTCGCTGTTTCCGGCCTATCTCGCATGCCGGCGATCGCCCTTGCAGGATCTGAGGGGATAGCGGGCGATCCGTCGCGACCGATGGTCAGAGCGGGAGCGCACGGATGGTCTACGGTGGATATGGCGGCATCCGCAGCCCGCCCGGTCTTCAAGAGGTCCGGCGGCGGCGCATTCCCACTCCGCCGAGCCCGGCCAATAGCAGCAAGGCGGAGGCGGGCAGGGGAACGGGCTGCAGATCTACGGTGGCAAAGCGCAGATTGTCGAAGTCGACAACATCGGCCGGGGCTCTGGTCGTCGCGGGTCGCGTTGCGTCAACTGCGAAGGATACGGAAGAGTAAGTGTTTTCCCTGTCCGTGTGCCCAAAGAAATTTCAAACCCCGCGCGGCGCATCGGATAAACTGCTCGACGGCACGTGCTGGCCGGCGGTGGTGGTCAGCGTCATGCTTGTCTCGGGCGCCGCTGCCGCCTATGCGGTGCCGGGTGCACCAATAATTACACTTGCGAAGACTACATGACGTAAGGGTTTCATGTGTCGCTCCCACGTCGCAGAAACTCTGTGAACCGATCTATGCAAGCGCGTATAATTATTTGATTACAGATACTTAATGTATCAAAGCTGTAATGATATGCCGCACGAATGGCGCAATTCCGGCTGCATTTGCAGCGCAATGGGGCATTGCTTGCCAATCCCGTTTGAGAGCAGGCGCTTAGCGGTCCAACTGCATCGCCAGTTCCGGCGTTGCCAACTGCGGCACCGGTTGCAACGCCGCTGTGACACCGAACAGGACGGATCCGATAGCCAGAACGCATAGCGCTCCGGTCAATCTGGCGCCCAGTTCAAAGCGTTGAAGCCGGTGAGCATTGCCGCCCAGGCGACGCTCCGCAAGGCTGCGCCCCCAAAGCGCTGCCATGCCGATGGCGGACATGGCCAGCGCCATGCCGGCCGAGATGGCGAGCACCATCAGAATGGCGGGCCACAGCAGATCGTTCGCCAGACCGAAGAGCATGACGATAAGGGCGCCGGTACAGGGCACAAGACCAACGGATGCGGCGATCCATCCGCTGCCGCTGGTGCTTGCCGCCGCGCAGGCAGCGCAACCGCCATGTCTGCCGTCGCCGTGCCCATGCGCCGCGTGGTCATGCGCGCTATGCCCATGGTTTTCTGGGCCGGGGGCATGCGCATGGCGGTCATGGTCATGAAGCGGTGCCTGTGGCTTCTTTCTGGTTGCTCGGATGGCCGCAATGGCCTGCCAGACCATGACAAGGCCAATTGCAGTGATAAGCGCATAACTCCCCATCCGAATGGCCCGGTAGTCCGACGGTGCGGCGCCGGTTGTTTGACGCGTTGCAAAATCCAACAGGAAAACAACAACCATCGCAGAGAATACGTGAACAACAGCAATGCGCACGCCCATTGCGACCCCGCGCAACGGACTTCCCCCGGTGCCGACGAAGTAGGACAGCACGACACCCTTGCCGTGGCCCGGACCGAGCGTGTGGAGGGCACCATAGCCAAAGGAGAGCAACAGGGCGAAAAACAGCGCGCGCGACGCGCCCCCGTCGCCAAGAGCCGTCATGCTGTCCGTGAAAAGCGTATTGCTCCAGAGTTGGACCCGCGTCACCAGCGGGAGGGATTGTGCAGAGGTTGCGACCACTTCCCCTGGCGCGCCGGCTGTTTCAGCCTGGGTCAGACTGTATGCGCTGGCAATCGGGCGGCTACCATCCACGAGGAACAACGGCTTCACCGACGGCACATGACGCAAAGTGCCGGAAAGCCGCTGCGGCTCGAATGGTTTATCCAACCTCAGACCCTGCGGATACGCGACATGGATGATCTGATTGGGCGAAGGGGGCGGCGTGTGAATGCAGGCACCGACCCATGGCACCAGGAAAAACTCCACGACTTGCCGGCCGTCCCATTTCAGAGGAAGCACGTAGCCATCGATAACAATCGGAGTATCCAAAAGCGGTGCGGCGACTTGTTCGGTTTCATGTCTCCACGTCTCGAGCAGTTCCTGAGCGCTTTGCCCGGACCCCGAGATGGCCGCGTGGTCTATCGTGTCGAGGTCTGTCCCGCGCCGCGAAAAACGATCCTCACCGGCTGAGGGCGCAGAATACCCCGACGGAACAAGTGCATCCCACGTGACAAGCCTGGGTTCCGCCCCGGACGCGACTGCCGATGTGACCAACAGAAACATGATTTTTACCGCGGCGAACAGGCAAAACATCAAACGCCGCATCGCAATGACACTCATAAGGTCCCCACCCAGGCTGCGTGCAGCACGTGTGTGGCGCTGAATTGTAACAGGAACGCGGCTAACCAAGGTTGGTTAGGCAAAAAACACGTCGCCAGACCAAGAAAACTCTCGGTTATCTTTTCTGTCGATGCATTCGCCTGCCGGGTCCATAGCGGCATAAAACCCGACTGTTGTCGTATTGCGAAAGTAGGCCCGCTTGCACACACGGCGGCAGCCCAATCCTTTGACTTCCGGGCAATATATTCCGGGCCATACCATCCCCAAAATGATCCTGGCTTTGAGGCTATGACTGCCTGCGCAGCCCCGAAATAGCGCGCGCCAAGTGATCATAGCCAGGTCTCTGCTCACCACAGTTGTTTCGCACAAACACTGTGCAAAAGAGACCGACGATGCCCGATGCCACGATTGCATAAACTGAGCCTGTTTTGGCTGCGATTGATATCGCGAAAACCTGCCATGTGGTTTTTGTTCGAGCACGCCTCCTGTGAGGCCTGTGGCAACCGGCCTTCTCCAATCCCGGTCGCGGCACGCCATGTCCACGTCCGAAATGGTTCGAATATACTCGGACACATCGCATCAGCCCTGACAGCCTAAAGCGCCCCGTTGATCCGGTCGATTTCGCTGCGGTGGTCGCGGAGAAAAGTCATCGCCGGCGCATAAAACGCGAGCGGAACGACCAAAGCGCCCGCTATGCCTTGGGCGAGAAGCGCATCTCCGACGGTGCGGTGAAAAATGAGGAGGTCTTCGTCTTCGGCGCTCAGGCGGATGATGGATCGTTCATCGGGCCGCAAGTCGTTCAGTGCATCACGCGACAGGCGAATGCTGTCGAATGTACCGAACGGTTCCCCGTCCAACATCGTTTCTTCGGATCGCTCTCGATCCACCACGTCGATCATGTCCCACAAATGCAGGTAAACCCAGTCCTCGTCCCATTCATACCGACCACGGCCCGTCTTTATGTAAGACGGAATGAGTTGCGCGGACGATGGCATGAATGGACGCAGGACCCGGGCAACAGCGGGGCGCAGGAGAGGAAAGCTCTGCACCACGGCAACACGGAACAGTTCGAAGGTCTCGACATCGTTCGCGTATTCAGGATCAGCCGAGAAATCGACAGGTTTGCCGGGTGCGACAGGTTCGCCGCCCCACCAGTCCAGATCCTGAGTGTCGTCGAGGCGGACAAAAGGCCACATCACTTCGCCAGCAGGCGTTTCGCAAATATCGGGCGCGAGAAATACATAATCTTGCGTCGGATCGTCTGTCATCGCCGTTAACCGCCTGTCCTGAGATTCCATTGACCCGATTTCGGGTAGGAGATCAAAGCCGTCATGCTTGTGCTTTGCTGTGGGTTGTTGCGCCTCAAATCGTCCGGTTGTCCCGGTCCGTGGTCACGTGTTCCCCCACAAAACCCACAGCCTGGGTTGCCAGGCCGGAAGACGTTGTTGTCGCTTTGAATCATGATATCGAAACCCTTGATGAGGCTCAGGATCCGGCTGCTTTGACGGTTCATGTCCGCCTGGATTTCGCGCCACGATCCCCGACAGTAATCCGACTGACGCAACTTGCGACGAATGCGAGCCATGGCGCTGTCGATTTCCGTCTCATTGATGGTGGTCGCACTTGTTGGACGGCTCGTTGTGGTGTGCCGCGATCGGTGGCTTTGCACCTCCAAATGACATGCGCCAAAATGATGGTTTGGCATCAGCACCAGGTTTCCCGGGTCGTGTATCACATAACCCAATTGCGCGAGCTTGCGCGACCAAGTCAATTTTCTGATGCTGCTGATCATTGTCTGACGTCAGCACCAATGGGACAGTTTAGGTTGATTTGATAAGAGAGGG
>JBCBHM010000017.1:0-67788 GCA_038525585.1 Pseudomonadota bacterium | reverse complement strand
GGCCAGCTGTTATCTTATCTTCCCTGCCAACCCTGAGTTACGCTGCAGCAATTCTCCTTTTCTGGGGTAGTAAAATATTTAAATTTGCATTGCAGCCACTAACGATGACACTATTAATCAGGCTTCATGAGTCACCGAAGGGCGTTCTTACAAATGTGTCAGTTTTTATTGGTGTCATTGCAAAACTGCTTCAGCAAGCTGTGAAGATTTGGGGTTGAGGCTTTAACGTTTCCGCCGCTTCACATTCCCACCCCGTTGACCGGCACGCCCCGCTGTTGACCGACCGGACGCCTTCTGCGCGTCGTCCACGGCCTTTTCCACCGCGTATTGCCGGGCCATCGGGTCGTCGGCGATCGCCAAATCCACGGTCTCAAGGCGTTTCACCTCATCGCGCAGGCGCGCGGCCTCTTCGAACTCGAGGTTTTCGGCGGCCTTGCGCATGTCGGCGCGCAGGCCGTCGAGGACGGCTTGCAGGTTGCCGCCCGCGGGGGCGTCGATCTTGGCGGTGACGCGGCTTTGATCCGTGTCGCCCTTGTAGAGGCCGGCGAGCACGTCTTCGACGTTCTTTTTGACCGTTTCGGGCGTGATCCCGTGTTCCTCGTTATAGGCCATCTGCTTGGCGCGGCGGCGGTTGGTTTCGGCCAGCGCGCGTTCCATGGAACCCGTGATCTTGTCGGCATACATGATCACGCGCCCCTCGGCGTTGCGCGCGGCGCGGCCGATGGTCTGCACGAGGGAGGTTTCGGAGCGCAGGAACCCTTCCTTGTCCGCATCGAGGATGGCGACGAGGCCGCATTCGGGGATGTCGAGCCCCTCGCGCAGCAGGTTGATGCCGATCAGCACGTCGAAGGCGCCAAGCCGCAGGTCGCGCAGGATCTCGATCCGTTCCAGCGTGTCGATGTCGGAGTGCATGTAGCGGACCCGGATGCCCTGTTCGTGCATGTATTCCGTCAGATCCTCGGCCATGCGCTTGGTCAGCGTGGTGCAGAGGGTGCGCATGCCGTCGGCGGCAACCTTGCGCACCTCGTCCAGCAGATCATCGACCTGCATTTCCACGGGGCGGATTTCCACCACCGGGTCCAGAAGGCCGGTGGGGCGAATGACCTGTTCGGTAAAGACGCCGCCCGATTGCTCGATCTCCCACGATGCGGGCGTGGCCGAGACGAAGACCGATTGGGGGCGCATCGCGTCCCATTCCTCGAACTTGAGGGGGCGGTTGTCCATACACGACGGCAGGCGGAAGCCGTGTTCGGCCAGCGTGAACTTGCGGCGGTAGTCGCCCTTGTACATGCCGCCGATCTGGGGAACGGAGACATGGGATTCATCGGCAAACACGATGGCGTTGTCGGGGATGAATTCGAACAGGGTGGGGGGCGGTTCGCCCGGGGCGCGGCCCGTGAGGTAGCGCGAGTAGTTTTCGATGCCGTTGCAGACGCCTGTCGCCTCGAGCATCTCGATATCGAAATTGGTGCGCTGTTCGAGCCGTTGCGCTTCGAGCAGTTTGCCCTCGTTCACGAGCTGGTCGAGGCGGGTCTTCAGCTCTTTTTTGATGTTGATCACCGCCTGGTTCATCGTCGGCTTTGGCGTGACATAGTGGGAGTTTGCATAGACGCGGATGTGTTCCATGCTGCCGGCCTTTTCGCCGGTGAGCGGGTCGAATTCTGTGATCGCCTCCAGCTCTTCGCCAAAGAAGGACAGCTTCCAGGCGCGGTCCTCGAGGTGGGCGGGAAATATCTCGAGACTGTCGCCGCGGACCCGGAACGATCCGCGCTGAAACGCCTGATCATTGCGGCGGTATTGCTGCGCGACGAGGTCGGCCATGATCTGGCGCTGGTCGTATTCCTTGCCCACGCGCAGGTCTTGGGTCATGGCGCCGTAGGTCTCGACCGATCCGATACCGTAGATGCACGATACCGACGCCACGATGATCACGTCGTCACGTTCCAGCAGCGCCCGCGTGGCCGAGTGGCGCATGCGGTCGATCTGTTCGTTGATCTGACTTTCCTTCTCGATATAGGTGTCGGACCGGGCCACGTAGGCCTCGGGCTGGTAGTAGTCATAGTAGCTGACGAAATACTCGACTGCGTTTTCGGGAAAGAACCCTTTGAACTCGCCATAAAGCTGGGCGGCGAGCGTCTTGTTGGGGGCAAGGATGATGGCGGGGCGCTGCGTTTCCTCGATCACCTTGGCCATGGTGTAGGTCTTGCCGGTGCCGGTTGCACCCAGCAGGACCTGATCGCGGTCGCCCGCGTTCACGCCCGCGCTCAACTCGGCGATGGCCGTGGGCTGGTCGCCTGCGGGCTGAAATTCCGTCTGCATGGTGAGACGCTTGCCGCCCTCGAGTTTCAGTCGGGTGCGGACATCCTCGGCCGGGTTGGCGAGATAGGTTTCGGGTTCGGCGGAATCGGTGTGTGCGTAGGCCATGCCGCTAATGTGGCGCAGTCGCGGGCACGCGCAAGGGCGCTGCTGTCAGGAAATGGCAATATGCTTGGCGGGAACGGATTACGCCACGACAGGTTGCGGAGCGTAAAGCGCCATGGGCGTGTCCACGCCCTTGAGCGGTTGGGTGGCCACGTGCACCATGTCCCCGCCTGCGGCCTGCGCCACGGTGTCGGAGACCAGGATGGGCGCGTCGAGCCGGCCGCAAAATGCCTCCACCCGGGCGGCGATGTTGACGGACTGCCCCAGGATGGTGAAGTCGAGCCGCGTGCGTGCGCCCACATTGCCATAAAGTACCTCGCCAAAGTGGATGCCGATGCCGAAGGGCACTGTCAGCTCCGCCAGGGCCGCGATCCCGTGCGAGGCGTAGGCGGCAGCGACCGCCTGACGGCAGGCCTCGGTCTGGCCTTGCGGCGTTCCGTCGGCGGGGAACAGGGCCAGCACGCCGTCGCCCATGAATTTGAGAATCTCGCCGCCATTGTTCACGACCGCGTCCGAGATCACCTCGAAGTAACGGTTCGCAACCTCGAGCGCTTCGGTCGCGGGGCGCGTCGCGTTGAGGGCGGTCCAGCCGCGGATGTCGGAAAAGAGGATCGCGCCTTGGGTTGTCTCGATATCGCCGCGCGTGATCTGGCCGTCGAGGACGCGATGGCCGGTCCTGTGCCCGAGGTAGCTGGTGGCGATCGCCGTTGCGAGGTGAAGGTGACGTTGCGCTTCGACGATGGGGGCCAGCGCGCTTGACACGGTGTTCAGCAAGGCGATGTCATCGGCGTCAAAACCCGCCCCGTCGCCCACATAGACCGCGATGCCGAAGGTGCCTGTGGAAAACCGCAGGGGCGTGCCGTACCAGTCGGTGGCGCCCCGCGCGGTAAGCTCGTGCAGGATCAGGTGATCGTCCTCGCCCAAGGCTTGGTCGAGCCGTCGGCGGTACGGAGTGTTGTTGGTGGCAATGATCTCCATTGGGCTGCCGATATAGGTTGCGCGCTGTTCGATCCCCTGGGGCGCATGGGTCTGATCCTCGGGCGCGGTGTTGCCGGGATCCCAGAAATAGCTGAGCGCCGCGACCAGCGGATGGGTTGTGCGCATACCCATGCGCAGCCGCATCAGGGGCACGCCCGCCGCGCGCAGCCGTGGCCCAAGCTCTTGGGTGAGCGCGTCAAGCCCTTTGAGGCGGCCTGAAGTCAGGATCCAGTCGACAAGGGGAGCGGCATTGTGCATGACCGACATATGGCACGGGCGCGGTGTGAGACAAATCGCGTCTTGCGAGAGGCCACCGAATTTTCCATATATCCAACAGCGATTAAGGAGCCTTAGCATGCGTGCACGCATCTACCAGCCTGCGAAAACGGCGATGTCCTCGGGCACGGCCAAGACCAAGCATTGGGTGCTGGATTTTGCCCAGGCATCCGCGCGGGAAGTGGACCCGCTGATGGGTTGGACGTCGTCGGCAGACACGCAAAGCCAGGTGCGCATCTCCTTTGACACCAAGGCCGCCGCACTGGACTACGCCAAGGAGCATGGGATCGACGCGGTGGTGCAAGAGCCCAACAAGCGCAAGCCCAACATCCGGCCCGGCGGCTATGGCGATAACTTTGCCACGAACCGGCGCGGGGCATGGACGCACTAGCCGTCGCCCCTGACACGCCGGACACGCCGCAGGTCGCCGCGCTGTTGCAGCGGCATTTCGAGGTGATGCACGCAACCTCGCCCGAGGAAAGCTGCCATGTCATGACGCCGGACACGCTGATGGCGCGTGGTGTGACGCTTTATGCCGCGCGGGCGGGTGAGGTGGTGTTGGGTGTCGGCGCGCTCGCGGTGATCGGGCCGGGTCATGGAGAGCTGAAATCAATGCACACGGCGGCGGCGGCGCGCGGCAGGGGCGTGGCACGGGCGGTCCTGTCGGCCCTTTTCGATGCCGCGCGGGCGCAGAGCCTCGCGCGGCTGAGTCTCGAGACCGGGTCGGCGGCAGCCTTTGCACCGGCGCGCGCGCTCTACGAGGCCTACGGGTTTTCCTATTGCCCGCCGTTCGGGGCCTATGCCGAGGACCCGCTGAGCGTTTTCATGACCCGCACGCTCTGAACGCTTGCTCTGGGCGCGGTGCTGCGGCATGACAAGGCCAGCGGTCCCTTAGCTCAACTGGATAGAGCAGCTGACTTCTAATCAGCAGGTTGAGGGTTCGAGTCCTTCAGGGATCGCCACGTTTGCCCGCCCAAAGCAAGAAAACGCAGAAGCGTGCGCAAAAGAAACGAGAAGCGTGCGCAAACACTTTGTATTGTGACTGTGATTGAAAAATAATTGAATAATTACAGCAGCTTAATTTGTCATGTGCTGATCAGGCTTTCTTTGAAGAAGTGCCGAATCCCGGCAACTTGACAAAATTTCCGACCTACCTTTCCTGTGGGATAAGAGGTTCCGGAACCTTTCATACTTCGTAGCCCGACGGCCGATCGGCTCAGGGCAGCCGCGCAAGCGCCGTTTTGCGCCCTGAAAGGATTCCGCAATGACCCGTTCGACCACGATGATCCCGTTCCACGATCTTAATTTCCTCGACCACATCCCTTCGGTGCGAGAGGTCGAGGACCGCTTGAAGAAATTCCTTCGCAGGCTTCGAAAAGAGCATCAGGACGCGGCGCATGAGGCCGCGTTGATCACCGAGGATGATCTCAAGATGAGCTTCGAGATGCTCGAGGATGCAGACAGAACCCGCATCCGGCGACGCGCGATGACCTATCGCGATCGCCTGCAAGCCTCGACCGGAATGTCTCACTTGAGCGAAGAGAACCGCACTCGCCTAACCGCTCTGCGTGGCGGGCTGCCTGTTGCGAGGATGGCGACGGAACATGAGGCTGATGAGATCGCTGCCGCGCTGCACGCCGAGATGCCCTGGATGGGGCGTGCCACCGAAGAGGTCTGGCATGGGCTTCGGGCTTCGGCCCGCGATGGTCTTGCGGGTGTCCGCTTCACCCCACTCGTGCTGAACGGTCCCGCCGGAATCGGTAAGAGTTATTGGGCGCGGCGGCTGGCGCATCATTTGGCCGTACCCACGGTGAAGTTCGACGCCACGAACGAACCCGCGTCGTTTGCATTGACCGGATCGCAACGTGGATGGGGCAGCGCGCATGCGGGCAAGCTCGTGACGACGGTGCTCGAACGCCGCCACGCTGGCCCGCTCGTGATTGTCGACGAGATCGAGAAGGCCGACGAGGTGTATTCCAACAGGGGATCGCGCCATACGCTGACCGATGCGCTGCTGCCGCTGATGGAGCGGATGACGGCGAAGACGTGGCAATGCCCGTTCTTCCAGGTGAAGTTCGACATGTCGTGGGTCAACTGGATCATGACGGCCAACTCTCGCCAAGGGCTGCCTGAGCCGTTCCAAAGCCGCTGTACGGTTCTCGATCTGCCGGACCTGACGGTCAAGCAGCTTCGCGCCTTCGTCATCGCGGAAGCCGCGCGTCGTGACCTGCCGGAGCCGGCCGTGGCCGCCCTCAATGATCTCTTTGACAGCGGCACATTTTCGAACGCGCGTCTGAGCCTACGGACTGTGACCCGAATGCTCGACCGCGCCGCGACCCTGGCCAACCATCCGATGCTGCACTGAGGAGAGTGCCATGACCCCGATGACCATTCCTTTCCAAAGCGGCACCCTTGCGATCCTCTCGGACCTGCACTTCGACAGCTATCAACGATATGCGCTCGACCCGATCAAGATGTGGGGCCTCGAAGACATCCTATGGAACGCGGACGCGCTGATCCTCGCAGGCGATTTGACCAACGGTCCGGCCCGTAACTGGCCCAACGTATTGCAGTACTTGCCCGAGTTCATCCCGCCGGACCAAATATACGCACTGCCTGGCAACCACGATTACTACCACGGCAGCCTCAACGACGATCCGCACCTCGCCGATTTAGCACGCAAAGCGGGCGCGCACTTCGTCCAGAAGCAGGTCCTGTTTCACGGCGACACACGGCTGATCTGCTGTACGCTCTGGACCGACTTCAACCTGACCGGTGATCTGACGGACGCGATGCAGACGGCACAGCGCGCGATGCGGGATTACGACCTCATCACCGCACCGACGGACCCGGACACCTGCTTGGCAGATGTCAGTCCGATGCGACCTCCGCCCCGCATCAGGCCAATCGATACGCTGAACCTCCACCTTGATCATAGGGCATGGCTGGAGACGGCACTGGCCGCGCCGCATCCAATTGGTGCTGCAGGTCACACTGTGGTCGTGACCCACCACGGCCCGCACCCGGCGGTCGAGGGCAAGGTCGACGCGCTAGCGGCTAGTTTCCATTCCGACCTCGGCAACATGATACAGCGCCACCAGCCGGAAGCATGGTTCTTCGGACATTCCCATCGCCGCCTGCGCGCACAGGTCCAGGGGACGGATATCCGGAATGTCTCGGTCGGCTATGCCGGAGAGCTGATCGACGAGCCGATTTCCTACCTGCGGGAGGCATGTCAGTGGGATAGTTGTCCGGTGAAAACAGGAGGCAAGCAAGCATGAGCCGACACGATGAACCGCAAAGTCGGCCTGGTGCGGTCGTGCTGGATCTACGTTCGGAGGGGGACCTCAAATATCCTTTCAGAACGCCGACCGGAGCGATGACGAGCGACGATGTCGTCACGAGCTTCGAGGATGCCCTAGCCAAGGCCGCCTTGGATACGGGTTTACCCCTCGTCGTGCTAGTGAAAGGCGCACGCGACGCTCCTCAACGCTTCGATGAATGCCCGCGGTCTCAGGTGATGGTCCTTCCAATAGAGGGTCGCTCGCCTGGCATAGCGCTGCAAAAGTCTTTGACGGACATCCTCTGGTACTCCAAGGGGGACTGCCTTTGGATAACCGAACCGAACCACCAAGGCGAACCGCCTGCCGGGGTCCGTGCGTGTTCCATGAAGGACGCTCTGGCAACGCTGGACAAGCTCTCACATACCCGTCGCAGCGCAGCATTCTGCGGGCATACGCCCATCATTGCAGAAATGGCGCATACGGTGCTGATGCCGCTGGATTTCGGTATTGGATCAATATCGAACTCAGACCTTCTATACGATCACGGCCGATGCCTATTTGACGCCGTGTTGCTCGTCGAAGGGCTCATGCCGCTCGCGGGCTTCGGGGTGAAGAGCCTTGAGAAGTTGATCGCCGGATATGCGCCGCTTGTCTACAGCTTGGATGACGAAGACGCGACCGCAGAGTTGCTCGCGACATTTCAGCAGTTCAAGGCCGCCGGAGCACGGCGCATCATCACAGTGTCGCTGACCCATGATGCGCTTGGCATGCCTCAGTTTGTCGATAAAGCCCTTCGCAGCGCCGACCTCTCGTGGGACTACACAACGTGGGACGAGTTGATCGAAACCGCCGGGCAGATTGCGCGATCATGGCCGTCATCGGCGCGTCTTAAAATTTGAAATGCTCGGAAAATTATCCTGGTGCAAAATTTTTGCCGCCGCACGCAACGAAGGACGGAAACCGGACTTTCGCTGCGGCTGCAAGCCGATAGTGCGCTGACCTTCATAGCGGACCTCCAGCAGGCATCTTTTGAGGCAGCTATCTCGTGGCGAGAAGATTTAAGAATGGTTACAAGAACAAGTCCTTCGCAAAACGTTCAACGAATTTAGACAAGATCTGAGCACTAGCAAATGCTGCGAAGCGTTGAGCCCCGTCGTGTTTGTCTGGATCAGCAAAGTCGCAGACGCCTTTCAACGCTAGGTACTTTGGCTGAGGAAAAGATGCTTGCTGCGACGCGGCATACATACCGTAGATTTCCATCTCAAGACCAAGCAAATCACGATTTTGAAATTCCCGCACTTCGTCTATGACCTTGCCATCTGCCATAACTGCAGCGCCCGACGCGATAGGACCAACCCGAATTTTGAAGCCGTTTGGTGCGTCGGAACCAAATTTTTCCAATAGATCTGCAACCAATCCTCTATCGCTCGTCATCTGTTCGAAGCGACCTCGTAGGAAATGGGAAATTGGGATTTGATGGGGACTAAACTCCATTTTCGCCTTCTTCCCTTCCAATTTCAGTTTACCGCTTTGAAAATCCCATGCTGGATCCGCAACGATCACGTCCCCAAGTTGCGCTTTGTCTTTGTGTCCTGCGCAGATACCAGTCATGGCTATGACTTTGGGTCTAAGGCGCTCAATTGTCTTGTTAGTCAGTACCGCAGCGGAAACCATTCCCATTCTTGTTGCACTGAGGGCGGCCACTTTGTGGGTGCTGCCACCAACCTCAAATGAGCCTTCTTGAAAAAAGGTCACATCATCTAGCGGCTTTGGTTCCCCCCAATGCCAAGGGAGCTTAAGTACTTCTTCCAGTTCGGGCTCTTTGAGGGCACAAACAATGGCAAGATCAAAGTTGAAGTCCTGTTTGTCGGTCCGTTCATCGTTTTTCATCAGGTATTTGGCGCAGTTGACAATGCGCTGAACCCAAGAGTCATCGACTACAGAGTACGGAACCACGGTCCAGGTGTTCTTCTCAAATTCTTTAGTCGCGGCATCCACTGTATTTAGGTCTGCAGTAATCCCGACGATGTATCGGGGCTTGTTTATCGTATCATCACTTTGGATAGCTAATAGAAGATCTGCTGAGTTCACCTGATCTGCTTCCAGATCTGGCCAAGCCGGGACAAGGATATCCAGGATTAAGAGATCGTATCGGATACCTTCCAGTTCTTCGGAGGCTTCGTTTGTTGAAGAAAGAAATTTAATATCCGAGCGCTGTATACCCATTTCAGTTAGAGCATCTATCAGCGGCTTGTAACGATTTGGATGATCGTCAACGATTAAGATACTAAGCAATGGTTCCACCCCTTATTATTCGCTCGATCATGGGCCGCAGCGAAACCTTCCAGTCGTCCAAAGAGGAGTTGAAGTGTACGACTGCAACGACGGTCTCTGGGAACTCTTCCGTCATTCTCGAACGGAGAGTGCTCAAGTCAATCAAAGTCCCTGCTTCATCTGGAAAGGCCTCGTAGCCAGTAAGGACTATAGTGGGAAGTACAAGCTCGGCCATCGAAATGTGTCGCAAGATTTCAATGCCGCCGAAACCTTGAGGCCTACCGCCATGTTCCCCGTGACCGACTTCGAATGTCGGGAGCGACATGTCGAGCAAAAGCAAATCGAACACCTCTTCGTCGATCGCGTCTAGTGCAGTCGACACAGACCTAGCATCGGACACGCTTACATTTGAAAAAGACTCCCGCATGAACCTGCGAATGTGCGCCAGCTTTGGACCTTCATCTTCAACAAGTAAGGTATGAAACGCGGTCAACTAGCGGCCTCCAAAATCATTGAATAGTGCATCTCGAGGTAAAACATGCCTTCAGATGTTACACCGAAATCAAGTTTACCCTTGCTGCTCTGCGCTGCCACTGCAGCCAACTTAAAGAAGCCGGAACCTCCTTCCCTGCGTGTTTGGAATCTCGATACACCATCAGCGATAAGTCGCTGCCGCTCGGCAGCACCGTCCTTCGCCGCTTTGGAAGCTGTAGATTTGATCTCGCTTTCTACTCTAATGACAAGCACGCCAAGCTGTTCATCGACAAGCGCAGTTGTGACCGTTCGAGGGCCTTTGAGACCGGAATGATCTTTGGCGTTCTGAAAAGCTATCAAGATCAGATCATGTAGATGCACCAACGATGGAGCCAAGATCCTAGTGCCGTTGTCTATCTGTGCCGTTTCAATAATAAGATCGAAACCAGGCAAACAATCCAAGGCAAAAGTCTGAGCCATGTCGACTGCTTCGTCTAGTGCGAATGTTCTTCCAGCATAGTCTAAATTAGTATGCGCAAACCAATCAGCGCATTCATCAAGCCTTACTTGAACTTCATTCGAGCGCCGTCCGATGTTTGTATCAAACTCAAGAAACTCTTTCGAGTTACCCAATGCATCCCTAACCTTGGTCCGCAGGTCATCTATTGATCCGATTAGACGAGCTTTTAGCTCTTCCCTGATGAAGCTGCGTGTTATTGCCAACGCAGGTTCCAGTCCAACCCACATCAGGGCAATGGCGGCATCGAGAAAGCCTTCGAAGGAGTGATCAATAGGTGTAAGCGCTTTGGTTAGCTCGACAACGTTTGCGGTAAGTGGCAGAAAGATCAAGCCGTTTGGATGCTCCTTTCCCTGTATCTGTAGCCTACGACTTTTGGCCTCAATCAGTTCTTGATCGAAAGCGTCCGAGAAATCTTCAAATGCAGAAAGAAGAGCGTCACGCGGTGTACTGCCGTTCACGGCGAGTTTGTTTACCCACTTGTAGTTTGGTTTGTAATTGGCTCCTTCGCTTGACCGATTGGTGATTAGCTCCTCCAACTCTAGAGGCGCTCGGATAGAACCTACGAAGGACTGGTGCCTGATGCGTTTACTTAGAAAGAAGTCTAGTCCGAAGGCCGAGTTGGTAAGAAACTCATCACGCAATCGAAGAAGTATGCTGTAGAGCAGGATGTCGGCTTCGCTTTCCGCCAAAAAAGGTACCGCATTGTCACGTTGTTTTTTTCCGATTTCACCAAGTAATTCGTCAAAGGGACGGCTATGCTCAATATCCAGTTCCGCCAAATCGAGGTAGCGGGAATAGTCTTCAGCGAGGTTGGCCTTCGCCCACTGTCTTAACTGTGGCGTCTCAACATAGATTCTGCTGCTGTCGACGATTAGTTGCCCGTCCGAGAATGAGATCTCTCCTTGCACTTCTGCAAGTTCATCTGCGTAGACGCTGCGGTTCTCAGGGTCGATGGACTGAAGATTTGAACATATGTTCACTCTTTCGGCCAGAACCTGGCGTGAACCACGCAATTCCTTAAGAATATCAAGCACATCAAGCGAACATACCTCATATAGGAAGTACACCGTGACATGTTTAGGTAGATCAACGTTGCTCCAATCCAACTGAGACGGCAGCGAGCAAGGCTGTGCTTTGAAAAACTGCTTCACAGAGAACCTTAGGATCGACCGAAGCCTAGAATCGAATTGAGCCTCCAAGGCAAGGTGTATAGCTACCGACCGCAAAACTGGATCGCTACTGTATTCAAAATTTACCCACTCATAGCTTCCGATGAGGTTAGCGACCTTGTGCCGAAAGGGTGAAAACACGGCAAAGGAACATGTTTCCGCCAAGAGATCGATGATGACTTGCCGATCGCGTGCGTCGACAGCATTTTTCAGTCTGGACAGTTCTAAGAAATGTATAGCTGCGCCTTTGCCCAAAAGGGCATTACTCAACTTTTCATGTTCAGCGGCCGAAGTAGTGATCTCCCTAAGAGAGTTTCCTAGAACATTGGCCAGAGCGACGAGAGGATTGGCCCCATCACATCGTGTTCGACGGCCAGCGAATGAACACCAGAAATCGGTTGATGTGTGATTTCCAGCATTTGGTGAGTCAGGGAACACTTGCTCATCCAAAAGCAGTTTACTTCGGAGGTCTTCAAGTCCTACGCTTGGGCAGTTAAGCCCGATTTTTCGGTGCTCTTCTGGCCCTACAAAGGTCGCTTGGTTGACTAATTTTGAATAGCTCCAAAGCGCTTGAAAGAACGGCAGTTGGCCAAAGTTTCGCGCCAGCTTGATAATCGCGTCATGCGGGTCGAAGAGCTGCGTGGGCGTAAACGTTGCCGCAACAAACCGGATACACCTACGTGAAATCCTTCGTTCTTTAGGCTCTTTAAGGATGCCTTCCGAAGTTGCCCAACCAGCATAGATGTAGTCCCATGGATTTGGTTTAGAACTGTCATTGATGAACTGTGCAGCGCTTCTTAGTGCGCTACATCCGCTTTCCCCGAGGATGGCGTTAAGCACTTGATTTTCGGCTATGCTTTCTGGGCTCGCTGTTTGGTTCGTAGTGATTGCAAGCGCTAACTTCGGAACACGGAAATCGTTGATATCCTCAAATTGGCTTATGAACCGCTCAATAAGTTGAGTAGGTGGTACCGATTTCAAGCACACAGTTTGCAGCACCGAAACGCAAGTCTCGTAAAGATCGAAGAAGTGATGACTTTGAGAGACCCTTATCAAATCCGCGAGGTTATTCTACGAAGCTGGGCTTTCGCCTAACAGGGCAAAGCGTAGGTAGTTCTTAACTTCCCTCGAGAAGTGCCGATGCCTCGAAATCCGAGCTTCCGTGTTGATCGTAAAACGCTCTGCAGTGGTGCGCGATTCATTCCTGACGCCACAAAAATAGGCAATGTAACCCAATAACCCTCGGTCAAAAACAGCTCTGACGTCCTCGACAACCTTTTTTTGGGCTTCAAGTCCATAGGCTTCGTTTGTGAGTGCTATTCGTAGCTGTACACTCCAAAGACTAACACCGAAGCTCTCGTCCAGCTCATCAAGGCATTGTAGCGCATCAGCGAACTCATCGCGCAAGACATGCCGAGTTACTCGCGCTGCTACCCTTCGAAACTCTGCTATTTCATTCTTGTGTCGGACAAGTAGAGCCGTAGACCAAGCAACTTCCGTTTCTAGAGATGTCGGCCGAGAATTCGCAATACCTGATAGTTGCTCATATCCCTTTGAAGCAGATCTAATATCACTGAGTAACGAAGCTTCTTGTTTTGAAACCCATTCGAAAAATTCTTGATACTGATCCTGTGGCAGAATTGTCCGCGCATGTAACAGCAAAGTTTTGAGTGCTGGCCAGTATCGCACTGCGAGTTCTTGACTGGCTTCTTTCTTGCGATAGCCCGAGCTACGGATTGATGACACGATCCCACGGAACTGGTTCCTTAGGTCATTGAGTTGGTCTTGTATGGTCATCAAAAAAGGGGCTCATTTTTTCCGCCGCAGTAGATCTGCGATCGGATTCGCGCTGCTCAGGTTGCACTGTAAACCATACTTTCCGAAAGCCCAGTGCTATAGCTGCAACCGGGCTTCGAAGTATGCTGTCCATTGACCAGGGCTGGCCGAACCGAGCCTACTATGAAGGTCTGTGATGCGGGCCACGGGTGCAGGATGCGGCCTAGGTGTTGATGTCTGCTATGGGCCGTCCATGATGGCCCCTTGGCAGGCCTGTCGCACAAATGCTGCATCCGCTCCGATGGCCGCGAAGAGCGCTTACTTACCGACGCTGCCCAGCGGGCGAACGTTCGCCCTACTTCGGATCGAGCGTTGCGACGAATCCTTGCGCCATGGTGATCCATCCGCGCAGCGCATGCCTGTCACACGTGGCTTCATCGACAAAGACCAGCCCGCCGAGTTTTCGCATGCCGTGCATGGCCGGAGCGGCACCGGGACGGCCAAGCGCTGCCGCCTCATTCTCCTTGCCGACCCGGAACATATAGCGCCGGTCGCCTGTCTTCGTGCGCTCGGCTTTGCAAAGAAGATGGCCGTTCAGCATGTAGCACATGCCGCCCATCATCTTGCGCTCCTCGAACGGCCCCAGCCCTTCCGACGCCACGAGGAACCGCGAGTTCAAATCGTCATCGACAGCCATTAGGCCTCCTTGCCCAACACGTCGCGCTCGCCCTTGAGCCAGCGCCACGTGTCGTACAGGTCGAAGATGTTGCAGATGCCGATGATGATGACATAGGCCCAGGCCAGCTTCAGCACATGGCCGTCCAGTGTGCCCTGCATCAGCCACCAGACCGCATAAACCCACGCGGGTAGCCAGACGATCAGGTGAGACGCGGATGTGACCTTGCTCACGCCGCGCTCGATCAACGTTATCGCGGAGTTGACCACCACGACGAACAGCCATGCGAGCGAGAGCCAGGCCGGGAGCGGGTGATCGGTCGCAAGCCATGCACCGACCGCCCAGAAGTTCACCGGCACCAGAAACACGAACACCCAGACACGCACCCAAGCGGGCGCGGACCAGAGTGAAAGGCTGACCTCGACAATGCGGCCCCAGAGGCCAGCGCGCTGCGTTGGCGTTGTAGTCATGACGTCGTCCTTCAGATCACAGAGTTGACGCGCTTATCCGGTATCTGATGCTTGCGCGTCCATTCCCTTGCAGGGAATGGAACGGCGTTTTCTGACGTGCTAGGTTTGCTCATGAACAAGCCCCTCACAGCACCGACCTTTGGCGATCTCCTGCGGTCATGGCGCGCGGAACGGCGTCTGTCGCAATCCGATCTGGCTTTGGCCATCGGCACGCCGTCGCGTCACGTAAGCTTCATGGAAACCGGGCGCAGCCAGCCCTCGCGCGAAATGATTCATCGACTGGCGACGGCTCTTACCGTGCCGCTGCGCGAGCGCAACCATCTGTTCCGCGCGGCAGGCTTTGCCGATATCTACGCGGATCGCGTGATCGGGGCGGAAGATGCCGCAATGCTGCGTCAGGCCGTCACGCGATTGATGACCGCCCACGATCCGTATCCGTCCTTCGTCGTGGATCGCCTGTGGAACGTGCGGGACGTGAATGCTTCAGCACGCAAGATGCTGGCCCCGGTCGCGGCGGCATTCCCGCTGGACGATCCCAAGAAGCCCGTGAACATGCTGGACCTTGCCTTCAGCGCGGAAGGCCTGCGTCCATTCATCAGGAACTGGGAGGACTACGCCCGACAGGCCGTTCAACGGCTACACCGTGAGGCTCTGACGGATGCCGATCTACGCGCGGGACTGGATCGCGTC
Organism: Pseudomonadota bacterium; assembly: GCA_038525585.1. Taxonomy (GTDB): domain Bacteria; phylum Pseudomonadota; class Alphaproteobacteria; order Rhodobacterales; family Rhodobacteraceae; genus Tateyamaria. The sequence continues at coordinate 52,780 of JBCBHM010000017.1, read as the reverse complement.
GCCACCTATCCGGACCTGCCCAAAGATTGGTGGGCGTTCGATGTGAAATACGCGCTCGGGCCGGTCTTCACGCTGGAGATGCACTTCGAGGGGCTGAACCTGTCGTTCTTCTCCGTGGTCGCCTCGGTTGCGGCTCCAACCGATACGCTGGCTCAGGAATTGCGAGTTGAAACGCTGTTTCCGGCCGACCAGGCGACAGAAGTTTGCCTTCGAGAACGGAGTGCCTAAAACCCCGTGGTTACCGAGAATTACAAAAGCAGTCCTTCCTAAGGGTAAAGCGAACGACAACTTCGTCCCGCGTCTTTCCGGTTCGTCGCCGGTGTAACGGAAGGTACGACTCCCTGGACCCGGTGTTTGTGGAACACGTGGCGAACGCGCCAGAAGAGCCTAAATTACCGGGTGCTGTACCTGACCCCAAGGTCCGTTTTGAGGCGTGCTTTGGATAAAATGGTAGGTCCACTGAATCCAGCCTACCTTCAAATTTCGGGCCCATTTTCGCTTAATACTGCGGTGGCAACAAACGCCTAGTCATTCCAGGCTTGGAAGGTGACAAACGCCAACGGCGCTAAGGCGACTAGGTCAACCAGTGCGATTGTCCGCAGCGCACCTTCTGGCATTCCGCCTCGAAGATAGACAAACAAGAAGCCGATTACACTAATTGCTACAATACAAGACAAAGGTCGCCGCACAGACGGGTCGAGTATTGCAAAAATACAGGCTGCCACGACCGCCAAGAAAAGAGCCCCGCGATGGACGATTAGCAGTCCGATTTCACCGGTCGGAGCGGTTTGGTATAATCGTTCGGTCAGCGAGGGTGCAAATAGCACCAATGCGGGCATCACGTGGATCAGAGCAAGAAAAATCCAAGACGCTTTGGTCAGAGCTTCCATTATTTCCCTGTGTCATTTTTGTGACCTTGGAAGGTCTTAGGTGTACCGCTTTGATTTGAAAAGGTTGGTCGAGCTTACAGGAAGGTGTAGGCGATCCCCCGACCAAACGCCTCATTGGTTCTTCACTGTGACAAGGAAACGGCGCCGATTGTTGTCATGACGGCCAGCAAGTCAGTGAAGTATCTGCTTTCCGCGATCTTGCCTTCCTTCAGCCTGAAAATTGTTACGTCCGGAACATCGACATTGGCGCCGCTGGCAGGGATGCCTAAAAACGGCCCGTCATGCGTGCCCTTGAGACGCCCGCGAACGATCACGGTGTCGCCGTCTGCAACAATTTCTCGGATTTCGACTGCAAGTTCTGGGAATCCCGAAAAGAGGTCCTCGTTAAACTCGATGGCCGTATCAATACCTGTCATCACAGGATGAGAGTGGAAGTAGGTGCATACATCTTTTTACAGGGTGACGCGCCAAACATCCTTCCAACCGGCTTTTGCCCCCCATCCGGCGTCGAACATCTTCAAGACAGTTTCAATGTTCTCCATTTCCTTTGCGCTGCGACCGTCCTTTTGGACTACGAAGTGGGCAGCTTCTCGTTTCTCTTCGGGCAAAAAATGTGTCGCGCTCACGCTCATTCTCCTCACCATACAGAGTGTATGGCATCACTTATTGACGAGCGTCCTCTTTGTGTCAATACATACTGTATGGAAAAATCAGCTGGCGCCCAACTGGGGCCGAAAGAGTGGATAGATGCCGCCTATGCCGCCTTTGAACGCGGCGGTGTGTCGGCGGTAAAAGTCGAACCTCTTGCGAAAGAGCTCTCTGTCACGCGCGGAAGTTTTTACTGGCACTTCAAGGACAGAAAGGCCCTTCTTTTGGAGGTTGTAAGGCGTTGGGACGCCAAAGAGACGGAGGCTGCCATTTCCGCAAACGAGAATGGCGGCGGAGACGCGCGATCTCGATTAGAGCGCCTGTTACAAACTTGCGGCAAAGATGATGGAAGGCTCGAAATCGGAATGCGATCTTGGGCGGCAGGGGATGCAGACGCCCGCGAAGCCATCGCGCGCATCGATCAAAAACGAATTGAGTATATGGTTGATCTTCTGGAAGAGGCGGGGGGCGCGCAGAGCGAGGCACAACGCCGCGCGCGCGTCGGTTACATTGCATGGTTGGGCGCCTATACGGACGCCGCACCAAGCAGCGTTGAGCAAAGGTTGGACGACATGAATTGCCTGTCTGAATTGATGCTTGCGGGAATCGGCAGGACGTGAACTGCCATTGCCGTCGATGTACAGAACTTATGAGTCCCAAATGAAAGGGCCACGACGGCTCAACCTATTTAGCTGCAGCAGCAACGCGGACTTTTAGCAACGGGATTCGAATGGCAGCAAAAGTCCGCAGACTCCCAGTTGGTTGTAAGCTCTATTTTGCGTTTGCGGCAAACTGCGGGTTCGACGGGCTGCACCGCGGCATCTAATGCCCCGAACGGAGGACAGCTTGGGGCCGCCCTCATCGACGCGATCCGAGTTTGGCCATAGAATTCTGCGGTCGCTCCGACAGCGGCGAAGAACCCATTCCGACCGTTGCTGCGCCCGCAACTAATGTCTGTTATCCAAACTCAAAGTTGGCGAAGAACGCGAGGCAGGCCTTCATCACACCGTAGTCGAGCGCACTTCGGCGCAAATGGACACCTGCCTCTCTTCGCGGCAGACCTTGCTTAATAGGATGTATGATCAGTCCCTCTTGTGCGACGCGAGGGGCCAATTGTAGCGGTGCCGACATGATGAAAGGTCCCTCGCGAACCAGCTGAAGGCCTGTCGTGAACGAAGTTGTCCGGATGTCGATGACATCCTGGGTCGCCGCACCGGGTTTCAGCAAGCTGCCAAGCCTCGTCTCGGTCTCGGGGTCGTTTCCGAATATGATCCATTGCTGTCCAGCAAGGTCGCTGATGTTGATCGCAGTGTGCCCCGCCGCCGGGTGGTCTGGGCGCATGACGACGCCGTGCTCCACCTCGGTGACGGTTGTAGAATAGATTTCGGCTTCCACGCCCTCGTCATTGATAACGCCGAGATAGAGGTCAATCTCGCCGCTTAACAAAGCTTCGCGCGCCAGCTGCGTCATGTCGGTTTTTAGATCAAGCTGAAGGTCGGGAAAGCGGGACTTGAGCTGGGTGAACAGGCTCGCGACGCAGCTGAGATGAAAAAGTGGACCCGCACCGACACGCAGGACCGAAAGGCCTGGCGACGCAATGGCCCCAATCTTCTCGCGCGACAGCCGATACTCCAGCGCGATCCGTTCTGCGTTCTCCAAAAGCATCTTGCCTGCTTCGGTCAGACGCATACCGCGCCGGTCCCGCTCAAACAAAAGCGTGCCGTAGCTCGCTTCGAGATTGGCGATCCGCTTCGTCACCGAGGGCTGCGTCACGCCAAGCGCATCGGACGCATCCGTGAGCGAGCCGTGCTGGGCGACGGCGAGAAAGGCGGCCAGATTTCGTTCCATGGTATTCGTTTTTGGAATGTAACCAGTCGATAGTTCGATTTTACAGAATTTCTTGGATCGCGCAATCTGTGCCTCACCGATGGACAGGGCTTTGGGAGGGGCAATGCGTACGGTTTTTGTCCTTTTTGACTCGCTCAATCGTCTCGCGCTTGGCGCCTATGGCGGCACGGCCATTGCGACGCCGAATTTCGACCGCTTTGCCAAACGGTCGGTGACCTTTGACACGCATTACGTCGGTAGCATGCCCTGTATGCCCGCACGCCGGGACATGCACACGGGCCGACTGAACTTCATGCATCGGCATTGGGGTCCGCTGGAGCCGTTCGATGACTCCTATGCCCGCATTCTCAGCCAAAATGGTACATACACGCACCTGATCTCGGATCACCTTCATTACTTCGAAGATGGCGGTGCGGGGTACGCCAACGCATTCGACAGTTGGGACTATATTCGCGGTCAGGAATATGACCCGCTCAAGGTCCTCGTCGCACCGCCCGTTGACCGGCTGCGGGAGGCTTATGATGAGCGGCACTATCCGCTCGACGGCTTGCCAAACGGGACGGCGACCCGAGGTAACACCTCGAAAGTCGCGTGGAAGAAATCCCGGGCGGCGATCAACGCCCGGTTCCTGGAATCCGAAGCGGATTTTCCAACGGCCAAGTGTTTTTCCGCCGCCTTCGAGTTTCTCGACCTGAACCGCGACGCCGACGATTGGTTCCTGCAGCTTGAATGTTTTGACCCGCACGAGCCGTTCGTGGCGCCTGAGCGCTTCAAGGACGCATACCGGAGCGGATACGACGGCAAGATCCTCGACTGGCCGATCTATGAGAAGGCGACAAATTCCGCCGAAGAGATTGCCGAGATCCGCGGAAACTATGCCGCACTCGTCGCGATGTGCGACGAGTATTTCGGCAAGCTGCTCGACTACTTCGACGCACATGGTTTGTGGGATGACACCTGCGTGATCCTGACCACCGATCACGGATTTCTGCTGTCCGAGCATGACTGGTGGGGTAAAAACCGCATGCCCTACTACGAAGAGATCGCGCATATCCCGCTGATGATCGCGCATCCGGACGGCGCACGTGGCATGCGCCGTACGGCGCTGACCCAAACGCCCGATCTGATGCCGACGATGCTCGGTATACATGACTGCCCGGTTCCGCCCGGTGTCACCGGAACGTCGCTTGTCCCCTCCCTGACCGGGGACGTTCCGGGACACGCATCTATTGCGCTGGGTATGTTCGGCGGTCCGGTCTGCGTGACCGATGGACGCTATAGCTACTTTCGCTATCCCGACGATCAGACCGACACAGACCTAAACATCTACACGCTGATGCCGAGCCACATGACCGGCCCGTTCGATATAGGCGAGTTGCAGTCTGCGGAACTGGTCGGACCGTTTGATTTCACCAAGGGCGTTCCGCTCCTGAAACTCAAACTTGCGGCGAAGAACAGTCAGGTCGGACAGGACGGACAAACGCTCGAAGAGTGTGAAACCGCGCTTTATGACCTGAAAAATGACCCGGGCCAGAACTGCCCTATCCACGACCCAGCATTGGTTGCACGGCTCACTGCGCTGATCGCAGCCCATTTCCGCAAACACGACGCGCCGCCAGAGATTTACAACCGGTTCGGGCTGGCGACATCCGAACCCAAAGAAGCGATCCATCAAGGACGTTGAACGACACCTACGGGAGGAGACCTGAGATATGAAACCGACACTGAAAATGCTGAGCGCCGCCATTGTTGCAGGGATCACGGGAACCGAGGCCATGGCGGAGTTCCCGGACCGCACGATCGAATTGATCCACCCGTGGGGGCCCGGCAACGCGATGGCGGTCAGCCAGATCATCGCAAAAGCGATGGGCGAAGAGCTTGGCGTCGATATGCCCGTGCTGTCCGTGCCTGGCGGCGCGGGCACCAAGGCGCAAACGACTGCGATGGGCAAGGCAGCGGATGGCTACACCGTCTTTGACGGCTACGTCGCCCCCTTGGTCTTGCAGCCCATCCTCGGCAACGCGGACTGGGATTTTTCGGAGTTCACACCGCTGCACTCCGCCGTGTCCAACGCCTTTGCCATCGGTGGACGCACGGACGAAACGCGTTGGTCGACGTTCGAAGAGATGATGGCACACTGCCAGGAGAACCGCGGCGCGCTGCGCTATTCCTCGGGCTCGCGCAACAACCTGCCGCACATGGTCATCGCCAAGGCGCTGCAATCCTATGATTGTGTTGCCCAGAATGTGCCCTACACGCAGGATGGGAATGCCGTGAAGGATCTGAAATCCGGAGTGCTCGATTTTTCGTTCATCAACGTGGGGAACTACAAGTCCGACCCGTCCGCCTTCAACATCATGTTGGTGCTGTCCGAATTGCCCGGATCGAAAGCGTCCTTTGACGGTGCGCCGACGATTGCCGATCTTCAGGTCGATGTCGGTCTGTCCAAGCTGGGCCCGATGGGTTGGACCTGGTGGATCGTGAATCCAGACACGCCGGATGACGTGACCGATGCGCTGCGCACGGCAATGGGGGCTGCGATGGCGCGGGACGACGTCAAAGATGCCATTGCCCAGATCGGTTTTGTGCCGCTCGAATGGGATCACACCCAATACGAGGAGGTCGTCGGCTCGGTCCAGGATCAGCTGTCGGCTATGGGCAATGCGCTCACCTGGGAAGAAGAAGAGATGAAAAAGCTCCAGTAGGAACAGGTCATGTCGACCAAGGGTGCGGAATGGGTGGCACTTGCGTTCTTCGGAGCACTTGTCGTTCTCGTTTTCCAGCAGATCGCAACGTCCATGTCGGAACAGGGGATCGCCTCCGGCGGTCCCTATGACAATGCGGCGAGCTATCCTCGCAATGTCGCCATCTTCATGATGGGCCTGCTGGCGGTGCAGCTGGTCCGTGCGTCTTTCGTGAACAGCGAGCCGCAAAGTGAGCCGCCGACCGCGGCGGGATTTCGGCGCGGTGTGGGTTTGCTGCTGATCTTCGCACTCTATCTCGCCTGCCTGAACTGGCTGGGCTACCATCTCTCGACGACACCAATGGCCGCGACCGTTATGTGGCTTTGCGGATTGCGCAATATCGGCAAAGCCCTTGGCGTCGCTCTTGTCATGGCCTTTTCACTGGCGTTCGCCTTCGAAAAGATCCTGAACGTGGTATTGCCGGGCGGGGTCCTGGGCCTGAACATCCCATGGTGAGCGCGCATGTTTGAGACAATCGTCGGCGGCTTTGACCTTTTCTTTTCACCGCTCGCCATCGCGCTCACATTCGCCGGTATCCTGATCGGTCTTCTTGTCGGGGCACTTCCCGGTCTCGGCCCGCTCATGGGCATCATCCTGCTGCTGCCCGTGGCCATCAGCCTGCCGCCGCTCGCAGGTATGGGGTTTCTCATATCCATCTTCGTTGGCGGATCCTGCGGCGGTGCGATCTCGGCCATCCTGCTGCGCATACCCGGCACGCCCATCGCGGCGGCGACACTACTGGATGGCTATCCGATGGCCCAGAAGGGCGAGGCGTCCAAAGCCATCGGTATCGCGCTTGCGGCCTCTTCGCTGGGCGGTCTTGTCGGCGGCGTCGTCCTGATCGTTGCCGCCCCCGTCCTTGCCGGGTTTGCCAGCCGATTTGCCCCACCAGAATACACCATGCTCGCCATCACCGGACTGCTCACGATCTCGCTGATCTCGGAAGGGACATTTGTCAAAGGGCTGCTGGCTTGCTGTTTCGGTCTGCTGCTGTCGACCATCGGCACGGATGAATTTTCGACAGGGTACCGTTTCACATTTGGATCGCACCACATGCTGAACGGGTTTCACATCGTGGCGGTGGTCGTCGGGCTCTTTGCCATCTCAGAAATGGCGTTTCAGATGGCGCGTCGCGATCTTTTGCGCAAACCGAAGCTGGAGATCGCCAGGCCAAGCCTCAAGGCGGTAGCGCAGACATTGTGGCATTGGAAAAACCTGCTGCGATCGTCTGCGATCGGTGTGTTTTTTGGCTCCCTTCCCGGTGCCGGTGGCGACATTAGTTCCTTCAGCTCCTATGCGGTCGCCAAATCCTTCGCCAAACCAGAAGAGAAGTTCGGCGAGGGCGCCGAAGGCGGCGTCGTTGCCACGGAGGCAGCCAACAACGCGACGGTCGGTGGCACATTGGTCCCGACCTTGGCATTGGGCATCCCCGGCGATGCGTCGTCGGCCATGCTGCTGGGCGCATTGCTGATCCTCGGGTTCATTCCGGGGCCCGAGATGTTCCTGATGCAGCCCGATTTCGTCGGCGGCCTGTTCCTCGTCTACATGGCCTCCAATGTGATGCTGCTGTTTGCGGGTATTCTCGCGGCACCGATCTTCATCAGGGTATTGCTGATCCCGAAAGCCTACCTAATCCCAGCGATACTGATCCTGTGTTGTATCGGCACGTTCGCCTTGCAGGGTTCGGTGTTTGACCTGTTGGTCATGTTGGGTTTTGGGCTGATCGGCGTCCTGTTTCGACTGGCGAAGTACCCGCTCGCGCCGATCGTATTGGGTTTGATCCTCGGTCCGATCCTGGAGGCCAACCTCCGCCGGTCCCTTCTGATCTCGCGCGAAGGCTATTGGATCTTTCTCGACCGTCCGGTCGCCGCCGCACTGATCGTGATTGATGTTGTCATCCTCATCGGCTTCGTATGGGTCGCCATACGCAACCGGCAGGCGGCCAAACGATCGTTCCACCGTGATGCAGGAACGCGCGAATAGATTGCGACATCTTCAACTACCCCAAATGCAAGTGTTGGTCTTAGCGCGACCACATGTGAAAGCAGCCGTTGGCGCAGCCGCAGCGAAGGCACCCTTCGTCCGCGATCTGTGAGTTCGAACCGGCCCAGTTTTCGCGACTGCTGCGAATGGCCGGTAAGCGAGCTGCGAGCGCAGCATTGCTAGGCTTCGACCAACGGCAGGAATGGGCCGTTCGTGACGACGTCCTTACCGGTTTCTTGGTGCAATACCGCGCAGCGGAAAATGACCGCTCAGAGCCCAACTTACCCATTCTTCAGGTCGCAGCGAAAGGCCGCTTTGTTTGCCAAGGCGTACCCAAAATAGTTAGCGGCTCCAATGCTGTTTGGTCTACAATTAGGCTAGGAGCATCAAACCATTGGCAGCAAAAACGGAACCGCTTTGGAACTACTATGCCTATAGATCAGAGACCAAGCTCGATTGCCTTAGAAATCACTGCTTTAATTGCCTCCACAAGCGACGAAATTCTGCGTGACATATCGCAATACGACAATCACGGCGGTGGCGGCGTTACCTATGAGCAAGCGTGCGGTATGCACTTTCATGGCCTTAAGGATATGATTGACAACTATAATTGCAGAGCGGACTGGTCAGAACACTATTGGTATCCAATGGAAGCGGTAGAGTTACGAGCGTTTGTGCCAGACAATGGCGATAGCCGGTCCTTTGCGGTAGCGACCTTAATCCTTCTTCTGGACGATATCGAAGGTGGAGGGCGCGGCCATATGGAAGTCCGCTCAAGCGAGCGTTTCCGGAACAGTTATCGAGCGCTGCCGCCCGGCTATTCCAAGCTGATTTTAGACGGCCTCAAAGCCTTAGAGGAAACATAGGTATCAAGCTTTCAATAGTGGACATTGGGCCTACGGCAGCTTTGTCCGCGATGTGTGAGTTCGACCTGACTCAGATAGTGGGATTGCCGCGAATGTCGGCTATGCAGGCTGCGATCGTAGAATGTCCGAGGGATGCTCAATGTCTGCTTGAGCCGAAGACGTCGTTGCTAGATCGCGGCGCAAAGACATTGGTCTACCATTTGCAACAACGAATATGTACAAGCCGGATGCGGAGCTTTCGGGTGTCAGGCGTAGGTGGCCTAAGGATTGGTGAGCTAGGGGAGGGGCGATCAGTTGGTCAGTAACGCTGCATACATGGACAATTGAAGAGAATTTCTTTTATCGCGTTGTCCAGCTTTCGTGCATCCCTTCTCTTCAACGATGCGCAAAGCCGAGAGAAATTCGATTGAGCCAACACCTTATGTGGGCGCCGACGTCGACCCGCATCAGGGAATTCTACCACCTTGGCTCATTTGGTCTGAAGGGCCTCGAGATCAGGTTTGTCGCGCGAAAACTCAACGTAGCGGTCTAGGTCATTTTTCAGGAAAACTGGTCCGCAAGCGATACCATCAGAACGAAACTGACTGATGCCTGCTTTTCTGAGGCGGGCAGACAGTGTGCGGCTAGGCTGACCCATCCGATTGGCCAAGAGCTTAAGGGTTGTGAACTTACCGTGGAACTCGAGAGCGTCGGCTTCCGTGATGTACTCGATGACCGTTGCCGTTTGCGGATTGAACTTTGGTGTCGAGGGGGTCGCGCCACATTTGACCAATGCACGCATACCACCATCGCGATGAAGCCCCACCATACGCGCGAACTCGGCTACCGTTGGATCTGAAGGGCGCTTCGGCCGAACCGTCGCGTCGACATCTGACTTTCGTACGAAGACAGAAGCGTAACCGCTAAGATCCGTGCAATGACCCGTTCTAATCTTTCCCTCACGGATAGCGGCGACGATTTGCTCAATGGGAACACGTGCGCGCAGCGCGGCTTGATATATGTGCTCCCATTCGGTCTCGTCGATGCTCACTTCCTCTGCATCGGAAGTAAGTTCTGCAATTAGCGACAGACCCTCTTCCGGGTCCCATGGCGACTTCAGCGGCTCTGCTTCGTCAAACCGGGTCAACAGACCGCCCTCGACAAGCGCATCGAATTGCTTGCGAGTTGTGTTCATGCAGCGTCGCATTTCCATGGGTCCCACCAGGCGGGAAATCTTCGCAAGGACCGGTACCGCACTTTGAGCATCAAACGTGAGGCGGGAACACGGGCGAGGATCATCAACCTCTATGAGCCCCTTAGCTGAGAGCAGGCGCCTTGTGAGTCGTGTGCCGAGGTCCACGCTCGAAGCTGCTGTCGTCACAGAATGTACTCGGCGTTGGGAGATTGCCTTTCCAAGAACAATGTCACCGGGTGCGACCGCCCATCTGTCTAAAATGACTTCTCGCATGATGTTTCGAAAAAGATCGCAATCAGGGTCCTCAAGTGTATCCCTCGCAAGCCAGGAATAAAGCTTTCCAAATGCTTTTTGGGGTTCGTCCAGATGTCCATTTGCAAGCTCAACCAAGTGGACCAGAGCCTTGGATGCAGCGTCCTCATCATGTTTGACGGCATCAAATCCAAAGCTTCGCCCCTCAAGAACTTTATCGTCAGCAAGCGGAGCATGATCCTCAAGACGGAGTAACTCTGAGCTCAGGAGACGTACAAATGCAGCCGCATTCGCCAGACTGGTTTGGCGAAGCCAAGTTGGGTCTTCACCGGTTTCCAGGCGGTTGTCGAGCCAACGGTCATATTCTGTGATCGCAACTTTTTCCTTCGTCAGATCGCCGGTAGCCAGTCGCTCATTCAATCTTTGCATCTGTGTTGTCAGATCATACCTCGTGGAAAGCGGACCTTCAGTCCAAAGTGGCTCGAGAGGCTTGGAGTGCCGTAGGCAAATCGCGACATGGCGTAGGTGCCAGTCGCCGCGCAGTGCCATACTGTTCGCTGGCGACTTCGGCGTCAGCGCGGCGTCCTCCTTCAGACAGGTAAGGCAACCTCTAATGGTTGGGTTTCTCAAAGCACGTGATACGACCTCGGCGCCGCGAAAGTGAATTCGAACTTTGCCGATGGGCTTGCCACTCCATGAGACAAGCTCGCGCACTGCATCTTCTGACAGTCCGTGAAGCTCTTGGATGCGCCTGACAGCTCGATCTTCAGCATTCACAATGGATCTAACCCCCAGGCCCATTTCGTTGGCAAAAACTGTGAAGGGCAGCCCATGCATCGATGCAGAGCGTGAAAAGAGTGAAATCAGAGTTTCACGATGTCGTGGCGTAGCGGGGTTGAATAGCATGGTTTTTCTCGGGCACATCAGGTAGGAAAACGGCTGTTCGGGCTTGAAGGTGAATCGATCTTACGAGCGGTTGGCTAGATTCTCGAGAGCTATGCTGGGCAATTCACTTTGCAACTCTTGCGCCTGCACGGACTGGTGGTCGCGTTCTGAAGATCAGAAGGCCCTAAAGACGCCATATGTCGAACTGATGTGGTGGCGCAGGCATTGTGCCAAGGGAACTCAATTATGGAAGATCGCGCTCATTGGCTCTCGTTGTCGTTACGCCTGCCAGTTGAGGGCGTTAATGAGTATTTCGCTTCGGAAGAGGCGTGCGAAAACCGTCTGCACGAGATCCGTTGGCCAAATGGACCGATTTGCCCCGCGTGTTCGAAAAAAAACTTCGCTAGAATAAAGGCGCGAAAACCTTACTCCTGCCGTGAATGTAACGCGCAGTTTTCAATCACATCAGGCACTGTTCTTCACGGGCAGCGCCTGGGTTTGAAGACGTACTTTCGCCTCGCAGAAGAGATCGTCCGGAGCAAAGCCAGTAGGTCTTTACCGACGGTGAATGGAATCAAAGAACGATACGGTATCGCCTATGCGACTGCATTCAGGATACGTAATTTGGTGCGCAAGGATCTGTCGCTAGAGAATGGCGGACTTCTCGGATGCTGTATTTGCGTAAATGAACTCGATTTCCCACAAGATATTGATCCTACGTCCGATGATTACCTTCGTTGGCTCCTCACCGTGCAACAGAGACGTCGCTGGCAGATGCTCGGAATTGAGTAAAGTAGATAGCTCGTCCACACCCTAGTTTGGCGAACTTGCCGATCGCTCTTCCGGAAGCCAAATCCTCGTCCTAATTGCCCTTCAAAGAACGATGCCAAACTCAGTACCTGGGTCCTTTGGCGTCGGTTTGTGGATGAGAAAGAAGCCACTTTGGCGCGCGAATTTGAATAGGAGGAATGGTTTCAACTTGTTGATATAAAATAAGAATTGACTCGACACGCCGCGCGACGAACGTTTCTCGGCGACCCCGCATCTCACATGGTCGATTTCACGACAGAGGTGCGGAAACAAAAAACGGCGCGCCAAACGGCGCGCCGAACAAGGCGGGGCTGATGCCCGATAACCCTTGCCAGAGTAGAGACCAAAAATGGTCCAGGCAAGCGCAATGTCGGCTCCGTAGAACGTAACAGTAAACACCTGAAAGAGTGATCTTTCGGAAACGGAGAAGTCATGCCCTACCCAATGGACTGGGACCCAACACCGGTAAAAACAAAAAAGTTGCCACCGCTTAAGGTGCCCGCTCCCCTCGGTGTTCTTCCGTACAGAGGCGCGCGAAACCCTATGACACGGAGCAAAGCCGCGCATCGTGTTTCCCTTGCCATGTCGACGCCCGCAACAAAGGGGCAGCCGCAGATTTATCATTTTGAGTCCGAGGGTGAATTCGCTGTTGCCCTGGAAGCGTCGCTTGATCCTGACTTTCATGGATTGGAGGTTCAGCTACCACCCATCCGTTACCCATGGAGATACAACAAACGGGGATACCGCGATCACTATTTCGATCTGCGAATCACCATGAATGACGGCTACCGGATTGCCGCATACGTCAAGAACGGTAAGGGTTTGCGAACTGAGCGCGTGCAGGAAGAGATTGACGCCATTTTTTCGTGTGTCGATGACCGTTTCGCGGACGAGACCATTGTCGTGAATACAGACAATTACTCGCGCGCCCGTCGCGATAATCTGCGGCGAATGTGGTACCTTCACGGGTTGAAAAACCCGAGCGATGACGAAGCCGTTTCCGAGATTGCCCATAGAGTGTCGTTTTGGCTCATGTCGGACCTCATTGATCAATGTCCGCTTCCCCGAGTGAACGCTTGGAGGTCCTGTATGCGCCTCATCGCTCAGGGGGTTTTGGAGGCCGATTGGGATGCGGTTATCAATCGCCATTCTCGGGCCTGGCTCGCAGAATGAGCTATCGCCCCAAATATAAGGTGATCCTTGGATCGGACTTGATCCTTGACGGGCATACATGGCGCGTCGAGGCGAAAGACCGCCATGGATACCTTGTATCTGGGGCAGATGGAGAGCAGGTCATACTTGGCTACCAGCGCGTCGATCATGCGTTTGAGAACAATAAGTGCGAAGTCATCACGCCGAAGGAGGCCGAGAACCAACGACAGCTTCTGGAGTTCACAGGCGGCTTTCGCAACCTCGATCAAACTCCAGACATCGAGCAACAAAATGCGCGGGCCCGCCAAGCATTGATTATGGCTATGGACCGCCTCGAAAAAGAGGGCCAAAAGCTCACGCACCGCTATCTCGACCAGGTTCCGGTTCGCAAAGCCCTTTATCGTTCAGCAATTGAGATTTCCGGCGACGTGAGCTTGTTCGATAACGTGAACATTGGTCCTACCCGTCGAAGTAGCGACGAGCCGGAGACGGTAGTTCCCAAGGGGCGGACCTTGGCAAAGCTGCGAGAGCTATACATTCGTTTTAACCGCAACCCGGTCGTTCTGATTAATCGTCACAACAAGAAGGGCGTTCACGATCCAGAGCGCGCCTGCAAGCTATCAGAATGGCAGAAGAGCGTTGTTCGCTACATTCTCGGTGCGTTCCGGTCTCCCTCCAAAATTGACCTGGCACGGCTTTATCGACTTGCCTGCGCGAAGCTTCAGGTGCCCGAAGAAGAAGCCGTTCGAAATGTTGGGCATCCCTCTATCACCACTGTCCGAAATTGGTTGGCTGGTGTTCCTTCGCTGGCTCAGCAAATCGGCCGCAACGGGCTCCGTCACACCAAGAACACGGCTGGTGGTGGCGCGACTGAAATCAGAGCATTTATGTTCGGCGAGCGTGCAGCGATGGATCAGGCGTATCTGTCTATTTTTGTCGACACGACCGGTAAGATCAAAGCGAAGATCATCAAGGCAGAGGATGCATCTAAAGCTTTCGAGGAAGGCGAACTGATCAGGATTTGGTTGCACGTGATGATTGATGTCGCGACTAGGCTTCCGCTCGGTTGGATCATTTCGGAAACTGCGCACTCGGATCAATCTTTGGCGCTGTTGCGAATGGCGACCCGTGACAAGTCTCGTGAAGTGGTGAAGTACAAGTGCCGCCAAAAAGCCGCTCCTCCCGCCGGCCTTCTCATGACCGTTGCTGATAATGGGAGCGCGACACGCAACGGACCGGTCTACGCCGCGCAGATGGGCATGGGCACCGTGGCGCAACTAGGCCGTACACACCATTCGAATGACAATACTCATATCGAACGGCTGATTGGCTCGATCGAGTGGGACGTCTTGCGTTTCGAAAAGGGCTATGTCGGTGGTCGACCAGGCGCTCTTCCCGGCGCGGATCCCGTGGCGGATGCCCGTCTGACACCGAATGATGTCATGGCGGTAATCACTCGATATCTGGTGGATGAATACGCTCACACGGAGCACCGGGGTACAGGCATGTTCAAGGCAACTCCCTGGGAGAAATTCGAGCAGATAATCGAAGACTACGGCCCGATCGAAGCTCCAAGCCCGGAGGCGCGGCGGCTGTATTTGGGTTACAAGAAGACCGTGAGTACGACGTCTGAAGGCGTTCTGTTCAGCCATCTGCCATACAATTCTCATGAACTGCTGAAGTTTCATGATGATACGCCCAAAAAGGTGAACGTCTATCTTGATCCAGATTTTATCGATGAAGTCACGGTTCAACCCGTGCGCAGCAAGAAGAGCTTTCAAGCGGAGCTGTCCATGACGGCATTGAAGGACCTGACGTTCGAAGAGGCCGGCAAAGTGATGTCGGATGAGGCCCAAGGCAATCCGGATAGGCGCAGGATCAATGACGAGATGGTCAGACAGGCAAGGCGCGACCGCGCCGAACTCTCAGGTGTGTTGCCAGATCCCAACCTGCCAGAAAGCTACCGGACCTTGGCGCAGCTCGAGAAGCAGGCCGAAGCGCTTACGCATGTAGGCTTCGAGCCCGATCGGTCCTATTCGAAGGCAGTCGCTCCAGGAACGATTACGAAGCGGCGGAAGACAAAGCCCTCCGTCAACGAGAGTATTGGAGCACAGGAGGACCGTACCGATCCACGTGTCTCCGGGCGGCTGAAACCTATCCTGGAAAGCAAACTATGAGCTCGTTCATCATCTCCGAAATCGCGAATTCTGCTGAAGAATTTAATGGGAAGCTTTTTCCTCTGCCAAGAGCCGCGCAGCTCGAGAGAGCGTTCGCTGAAATGTTCAGTCGTCACTTGGGAAACCTTCGAGGAGGGGACTACTTCGAGTCCGAGGTGTTGGTCGTCACCGGGAAAAGTGGCGCTGGCAAGTCTACGGAGATCATGAACCTCCTCAAGAAGTTCAATACAAGCGGTGCGATGCTCCCCAACGGCCAACCTGCTCGCATGGCCGCTTGTGAACTCAACCGTAGGGATAACTGGAAGGTCCTTGGTCAGAAGACCCTCACGAACATAGGCTATCCTTTGTCCGATAGGGCACGCCTTACTCAGCCCGAAACTTGGGCCCGCGTTGTACAGCAGGGAGAGGAGCACGGCGTCATCGGGATCAACTACGATGAGATGCAACATATTCTTGCCAACAAGAGCGAAGAAGCGCTTGAGGCCGAACTTGACTCTTTCAAGTCAATTCTGAAGTCCAAACGCTGGCCGTTCCTGCTCATCCTGTCTGGTCTACCGGAAATCAACGAACCTGTGCGCGTGTTCGAGCAGCTTTGTCGAAAGGTTACCTACATCCACTTCGAGGATATCGACTACCATAGTGACGAGATCACTGTGCAGGAAATCGTGACAAGTTATGCAATGAAGGTCGGCCTCCAGGTCGACGATGACCTGAACACGCGAGACTTCATCCATCGCCTGACCACTTCGGCTGCGTTTCGGTGGGGCCTTGTCTGCGAGATCACGACCAAGGCAGTAGAACGCGCCCTAGTCGCACGGTCACCGCATCTGACGAAAGATCATTTTGTGGATGCGTGGGTCATGAAGACCAATGTAAACAGGGCAGCTACGCCCTTCACACATGATAACTACGCTACGCTGTTCCGAAGGGAGCAACCGTTCCACGCATCTCTCACCACCTAAATCGACCCCCGATTAGATCTGACAAGAACCCGCGCCTAGCGCGGGTTTTTTCGTTCTTGATGCGGGCTCCCAACTTTTTTCGATTTTTTCAAATTTTTTTTCTGCGCATGCTTCTGGTTGGCTGCGCATGCTTCATGTTTTCCGCCGTCTTGGAGTGGTGGAAAAAGTGGCGTACTTTCAGAGTCCTACTCATTTGCTTGTCAGAGGGGTATCCTTCATCTGCGCACGCTTCTGCGTTTTCTTGCTCCAATGCATTGACACGAATCCCGCGCGGCTGTGTTAGAAAGTGTCGGCAGAGGTTTTCATAAGGTGATTTTATGATCAGTGATCCCGAGATCAATCGCGTGTTCCCCAAGGCGTTTATCGCCGCGTCCGCAGCGCAGTTCGAGGCAGAGGCGCTGTCACGCCTCAAGGGCGCGTTGCAATCCTTGCATGCGGTCAGCACGCAATCGGAGATTGCCGCGCAGTCGTTCATGACCGGGACGCTGGGTGTGCGCCCCTTCCTCAACGACAGGTCCTTGCGGCATATGGTGTGCGCCAACCCGACGGGGCAGGACGGGCGCGTCGTGGACTTTGTGGCGATGTCGTCGACGCAGGATGGGCTGGTGCTGGTCGAGGCCAAGTCGCAACTGGATTCAGCCCAGCTGAAAAACGGTAAGCTGGTCGGCAAATTCTCGAACACGATGGACGAATTGCGGGCGTTCTACGCGCGGGGCGGGCAAGACTGCCCACCGATACGCCAGGCGATTCTGACGGTGAGCAGCGTGGCGATTTCGGGCCGGTCGAGCTGGTCCGAAGCGGACGGCATGCTGGCCCAGCACGAGCGGGCGATCACCGTCGGGCGGCTGGGTGTGCCGATTGAGATTGTGCGGCTCTGACGTCGATCCCGGCAAGCTGTGTCATGTGCCAGGCAAGCGCCTGGTTCGAGCTGAGCACGGGGATGTTCAGCGCGGCTTGCAACGGTTGCAGGATCGGCAGCGTTTGCAGGTTGGTGCAGGACAGGAAAAGGCCGTCGAGGCTGGTGCGCCTGGCCAGTGTCTTCGCCGCGGCGTAGGTCGCGGCGGGGTCGATACGCGCCACGCGCGCCTCTGTGCTTTCGTTGAAGGACAGCGTGTCAGGCACCGCAATGCCTGCGGCGTGGAACGCGCGCTGGATCGGGGCGGCAACAGCCGGGGTGTAGGGCGACAGGATGCCGACGCGGTGCAGGCCGAGGGATTTGATCTGCGCCAGCGCGGCGGTGAGCGGGTCGGTGACGTGGCGCGCACGGATGCCTGCGGTAATGTGCGTGCGCACCGCGTCCGCGCCGAGTTGCGCGGTGGCGGAGGTGCAGGCGTAGCCGACAACGTCGAAATCCGCGCCTTTCGGCAAGAGCGCCGCGGCGGTCGTCAGCTGTGTGCCCATGTCGTGGATCGTTTCCGGGTTCAGATCGTCGCCCGCATTGACGCGTGAGATATGCAGGCGCGCTGCCTGGGGCGGGATGAGCGTGCGAAAGTCCTGTTCGATCGTTTCATCCACGCGCAGGACGATGAGGCCAAGGGCAGGCGTTGTCGGCGCTTTGACCGTATACGTCATCGCAGTACGGTGGCGAATTGCGGCGCCCGCGGCGACAAAAGCTCTGGCCCGTGATCGCGCAGCACGATGTTTTCCTCGTGAACGAGGATGTGGGTGTCGGTCACATGGGCGCTGGGTTCGAGCGTCAGGACCATGCCCGCGCGCAGCTCCGTCGTGTCGTGCGGGGTGAAGGATGGCCATTCGGTCAGCGCAGTGCCCAGGCCATGGCCCAGCCGGCCAGCGCCGGGCGCGTCAAGCGGCCCGCTGAGGATGCGGTGGGCGTCGCAGGCCCGCATACCCGGGCGCAGCGTGTCGAGTGCGATTTCCGTCGCCTGCCACAGGCGATCATGGGTGCGGCGTACGGTATCGGATGGCGTGCCGACAAAGGCGTTTCGGTCGAAGTCGCAAAAGTAGCCTTCGCGGACGGCGCCGGTGTCCAGCATCAGAACATCGCCCGGCCGCAGCGGCGTCGGTGCAGCGGGTGAGATCACATCGGCATAGCCATCCGGGCCCGCGGCCCCCGCGACATAGCTGACCCAGTCCGCACCCTCTTGCAGCAGCAGGGATTGGAAGTCGCGGAACACCTGGTCGAGCGGCACGCCTGCATGGGCGATTTCGGGCACTCGGTCAAAGGCGCGTCCGGCAATGGTGCAGATGTCGCGGATCTTGGCGATTTCCGCCTCGCTCTTGATCTCTCGGGTGCGGTGTAGGGCGGTGGTGCCGTCGAGGATATCGAAGCTCTTGGACAGGCTGTGAAAATCGGCAAGCGGCATGCGGAGATGCGTCTCAAGCCCCATCGGCACGCCGATGCGGTGGAGCCCAAGGTCGCGCAGCGTGTCGGTCAGCAGGCTGAGGCCGTCATCGTCCGGATTGGGCGCGTGCCATGTGCGGATGTCCGCGACCCAGGTGCGCTGCATCAGCGGTGCGCCGATCGACGGGATGACGGCGACGGGCAGGCCCGCGGCAGGTACGATGATGAACCAGGGGCGCGCCGGGCTTTCCCAGAACCGGGTGAGAAAGCCGGTGGTGTAGAAGACGTCCGGAGGCGTGGTCAGGAGCAGCGCGTCGAGGTCATGGGCGTGCATCTCGGCCTGAAGCCGCGCGGTGCGGGCGCGGAACTCATCATCCGGGAATATGTGCAAGGGCTCAGCCATCCTCCGGGCCTTCGCTGAGGAAGGTCAGGACGCGTGCGTGTGGTGGCAGGTCGAGCCCGGCGATGAGGGCGGCGAGGCCCGCGCCGCCCGAGGGGGTGGTGGCAAGGCCGTGTTCGGCGAGGGTCGCGACGCCTGCGGCGGCCTCGTCCTCGGTGATGGTAGCAAAGCTGTCGGCATCACGCGACAGGCCAGCGAGGGCAATCAAAGAGGGCGTCTTGCAGTCGAGACGACCCATTGAGGATACGGGGCCGTTTGTGGTGGTGAGTGCGCCGGCGCGGATGCTCTCGATCAGGGCAGGCGCCGCGTCGGGTTCGACGACGATGATATGGGGCGCGTCGCCCCACACGTGGCGGGCGTGTGCGACGACGGCGGCGGCCAGGCCGCCGACACCGGCTTGCAACAGGATATGCGTCGGTGGTGTGGGGATGTGCGCCGCCGCTTCGGCGGCCATCTGCGTATACCCCTCCATGACGCGCAAGGCGGGTTCGGTGTAGCCGTGCCATGAACTGTCCGACAACAGGGTCCAGCCGTTCTCGGCAGCGGCACGCGCGGCGGCGTCCATGCTGGCCTCGTAGGCCGCCCCTTCGCGGATCACGCGGGCGCCGTAGCGGGCCAGGCGTGACGCAAAGACGTCGGGCACGGTGTCCGCGATGTAGATGACGGCGTCAGCGCCAAAGATGCGGGCACCTGCGGCGACCGACAGGCCGTGGTTGCCTGCGCTGGCCGTGACATAGGTGCGACCCGCGAGGCGTTGGTCCCATGGGCCCGCGCCAGCCGCTTTTGCGTCGCGTGCGATCACATGCGCGGCCCCCAGCGCCTTGAAGCTGCCCAGGCCCATACGGCCGCGTTCATCCTTGATATGCAAGGCTGCAATACTGCAGGTCTGTGCCAGATCCGGAGCGTGCAGGAGCGGCGTTTCAGCATGCGCCGGGCAGAGCGTCAGCAAGCGGGCCACGCCCGAGGCATCCGCGATGGGTTGTTCGGCATCAGGCAGCAGGCCGGTGCCGCGCCACGGGTTCGTCAAAATCTGTGGCACGCCTCGTCCCCTTGCCTGATCGACGCATTAAGCGCCGATCAGGAGGGTCGTGCAAGGTACTGCGACCGGATCAGGCGAAGGCGATCCCGTCGTTGATCATCGGCAGGACGCCGACCACCGGTCCGGTCTGTGCGATGGCATTGGCCAGCGCAGGCGCCGAGGGCGGCGTGCCGGGCTCACCGATGCCGGTGGGCGGTTCGGCAGACGCGATGATATGCGTCTCGATCTCGCGGATGTCGCGC
Source organism: Pseudomonadota bacterium (assembly GCA_038525585.1). Taxonomy (GTDB): domain Bacteria; phylum Pseudomonadota; class Alphaproteobacteria; order Rhodobacterales; family Rhodobacteraceae; genus Tateyamaria. The sequence goes on along the minus strand of JBCBHM010000017.1, from coordinate 32,406 downwards.
ATGCGCAGCGGCTCGTAGTCGGGGAAGTTGTATTGGTCCACGACCCCGCCGGTCAACGTGATCTCGTCCCGCATGACATGGCCGATGCCGTAGCCCACACCGCCTTCGATCTGCGCCTTGATCACATCGGGGTTCACCGCAATGCCGCAATCGACGGCACAGGTCACCTTTTCGATCTGCACGCCGTCGTCGGCATTGCCCGAGATTTCGACCACCTCGGCCACATAGCTGCCAAAGGATTTGTGCACGGCGATGCCCTGCGCACGGCCTGCGGGGGCGTTGCCCCAGTTGCCTTGCTCCGCCGCCAATTCCAATACGGCGGCCTTGCGGCGCGCATCCGTGCTGTCGCCCAGATGGGCGAGGCGGAATTCGACCGGGTCTCGACCCGCCGCATTGGCGGCCATGTCCATCATGACCTCCATCGCGTAGGCAGTGTGCGTGTGCCCGACAGAGCGCCACCAAAGCGTGCTGGTCGCCTTTTTCGTGTCGGTCAATCCCACGTGGAAACCGGGGATCGTGTAAGGCGTGTCCGACACCCCCTCGACCGAGGAGCTGTCGACGCCGTCATGGACGGCAAAGCTTTCGAACGGGGTGCCCTTCATGATCGACTGGCCTGCGATGCGATGATCCCAGGCGACGATGTCGCCGCTGTCGGACAGGCCGACGCGGACCTTGTGGCCGAACGCCGGACGGTAGTAGCCGCCGCGCATGTCATCCTCGCGGCTCCAGACCAGTTTCACGGGTCGGGTGCGGTCGGTGATGATAAAGGCCAGCCCGGCCTCGACCTGATAATCCGCGCTGGGTGTGGCGCGGCGACCGAACGAGCCACCGGCGAGCATCGTGTTGATGCGCACCTTGTCCATCGGCAGCTCGAAGATCTGGGACAGCGCCATATGCGGCCCCGTCGGCATTTGCGCACCGTCGTGCAGCGTGATGCCGCCGTCGTCATCGGCCTCGATCGTGCAGTTCAGCGGCTCGAGCGCGGCATGGGCGAGCAGGGGGAAGTAGAACGTCTTTTCGATCACCTGGGCCGCCTGATCCATGGGACCGGGTTCGTTTTTCAGGACGTTGAATTCGGCGGGCGCGTCGAGGGCCGCTATGATCTCGTCCTTGATCTGGCTGCTGTCGCGCGTTTCGGCGTTGGACAGATCCCATTCCACGCGCAGCGCATCACGCGCCTGCATCGCGGCCCATGTGTTTTCGGCATAAACGGCGACGGCGGCGTTGTTCGGCAGGGTGGCTGCGCGGATGAACCCCTTGATCGCCTTGGCATCGGTGTCGTCAAAGCTGGCCACGAGACCACCGGTCTGCGGGGGGCGGGCAAGCATGGCGATCATCTGGTTGGGCAGGTGGACATCCATGCCGAACATGGCCTGGCCGTTGCCCTTGATCCTGCTGTCCAGGCGGCGCACATCGGGATTGCCGATCAGGCGCCACTGGTCGGGCGTCTTCAGCGTCGGCTCTGCCGGCGCTTCCAGCGCCACGGCAGCGGCGATGAAGTCGCCGAGCGGCGCGGGATCGCCCGCACCCGTGACCATGCCGTCCACGATGTCGAGGTCGGCGGAGTTTGTGCCCTTGGCGCTTGCTGCGGCCTCGAGGATCATGGCGCGTGCGGCGGCACCGGCGTTGCGATACTGCGTGAACGAATTGGCCATCGCGGTCGACCCGCCCGTGCCTTGGAACGGACCGAAGGCCAGATTGTTGTAAATCTCGGGGTTGGATGGGGCGAATTCGTAATCGATCTGATCCATCGTCACGCCGATTTCCTCGGCGATGAGCGTGGACAGACCGGTGGCGGGCCCTTGCCCCTTTTCAAAATGCTTGATGATCGCGATGACGCGGCCATCGGCGCCGACCTTGACGAACGGGTTGATCTGGGCCGCCTCACCACCGGCGGCAAGCGCGCCATTGGGTTTGAGGCCGACAACGAGGACGGCGCCAGCAGCGGCGGCACCTTTGAGGAAACCCCGGCGGGATGTGTTCACGGTCATGGCTCAGCCCTCCAGGATTTCGGATGCGCGCTGAATGCCCGCACGGATACGTTGATAGGTGGCACAGCGGCAGGCGTTGCCGTCCATGTAGTCGTGGATTTCGTCGACAGATGGTTTGGGGTTTTCGGTCAGCAGGCCCACCGCCGACATGATCTGGCCGGATTGGCAGTAGCCGCACTGGACCACGTCCAACTCTTCCCATGCTTGCTGGATCGCGGCCCCCTGGGGCGTGTCGCCGATGGCTTCGATGGTGGTGATCTCCGCCCCGTCGACATCCTCGATATAGGTCTGGCACGAGCGGGTCGGAAAGCCGTCCACATGCACGGTGCAGGCCCCGCACGAAGCGACGCCGCAGCCAAACTTGGTCCCGGTCATTTTCAACTCATCGCGGATCACCCACAGCAGGGGTGTTCCCGGTTCGGCGTCCACCTCGTGGTCGACGCCGTTCAGTTTCAGCTTCAGGCTCATGGCTAAACTCCCGTTGGTGTCTGGCTGGTGCGGCGCAGAGGGACGTCCGCGCGCCGCTTTGTTATGCGCTACAATGTAAGAGCGCGCGGCCTCAGTGCGAGTCCAAAATCAACCAAGGGGCGAAAGCGGTCAGCGGTTGCCGATCCGTCGTGCGCCTGACCCACCGAGCGCGGCGGCAAATACCTCGCCATCCGCCGGGCGCAGCAGGCTGCGCCGTCCGCTCACGGCGTCGGGCAGGGGCACCGCGCGCCGTGCGGCAAAGAGCCCGTCATAGCGGCCAAAGAATACGGCGCGGGTTTGTGCCAGCGGTGCCAGATCCAACTGGCGGTCAAAACTGTGGCCGAGGCCCGCGATTCGGAAGCCCGGCGCGGTGTCGATCGGTTCGAGGTAGCCCTCGACCGCGAGTTGGCTGAGCGATGTGCCGCTGCGGAAGCGGCCCAGGCGCAGCGCGCGGGCCATGAGGCTGGTGCCGTCGAAGCTGCCCGAAAGCGATCCGTACTGACCAGCGATCAGGTTGCCACCGCGCGGCGGCGTGATCGGCGTCTGGCCGATGCGCCAGCCCGTGGCGGGGCTGCCGATGATCGTGCCCGACACACTGTCGGGCTGGTCCGGTGCGGGGCGGATGAGGCTGGCGCGCAACGATCCGTCCGCCTGCCACACGCCGCTGGCGGCGACGCGGCGCCCGATCAGGGTGCCGCCGATGGCGCCCGGCTCGACCGTAACGGGGCTGCCGTTGATGCTCAGCGCGCTGCGCGTGCCGCGCAGGACGCCGACCAGCGGGTCCTGCACCTCGATGCGCTGCGCCTCGAGCCGGTCGCGACGGGCGCGCGCGACGATGGTCATCGCGCGGCCCGCGACCAGCGCGCCAGTGCCCCCGATGCCGCCATTGTCGACGATGCGCGTGGCATCCGGCACCTCGACCCGCAGGCCGTTGATCAGGACGCTGCCCGCACCCACCATGATGCCCACGATGCCGGTGCCGCCGATGCCACCCTCGAACGGGTCCTCGCCCATCACACCGGTCTGGAGCGCAGGCGCACAGCCTGCCACGGTCGCAGCGCCGATGAGGGCCAGGGCTTGGCGTCGGTCTAGGGTGGTCACGGCGTATCTTGCCCTTTGTCGTCGGTCGTTGGCGCAGCATCGGTATCTTCGCGGTAGAAATATATGCCCATGCGGTACCGTTGGCGCGGGGTGTCGTCACCGTCGTCCTGCGCGCGGCGCAGGGCGCTGGACTGGTGGCTGAGCGCTTCGAGCAGGCTTTGGGCGTCGCGGCGCGCGGTCTCTTCGATCTGGTCGATGGAGGCTGGTGTGAGCTGGTTGTAGAACACCGCGCGTTCAAAGAAGGGCGGCGCGTCGGCCAGCAGGTTTTCCGACGCGGCGGCAAGGTGGTCGCCCACATTGGCGGCAAAGAACGCCTCGCGATCAGCGGTGTTGCCGGTGCCCACAACGGCTTGCGCCTGCAGGCTCAGCAGCCCGCCGGGCCCGTCGGCCACCATGCCGCCGCGCATCAACTCGTCCAGCACGGTGCGCGGGCGCACGTCCTTGCTGACCGTACGCACCAGGGCGTCAAAGCCATCCTCGGAGCGGGGCAGGGGGCGCGGGGCGCCGGTGTCGTCCAGAAAATCCGGGTTGGTCATCCATTGCCCGATCACCGTGGCCAACAGCGCGCTTTTGCGCCGCGCCTGGCTGGTGCCGTCGTCGGTTTCGGCGCGGATCGTGCGGATGTCCTTGCGGTGCACACCCGTCAGCATTGCGATGCGGCTGTCGGTCAACGGCTTGTCATCGAGGGCAAAGTGGCTTTCGGCCACTTCGACATAGACCCGCTTGAGCAGGCCGTAGACCACGGGCGCCGTCAGCCCGCGCGCAATCATCGTGCGGACGAGGGGGCGCAGTAACCCCCTGAGAACACGCATGAATGCGCCAGATCCGCTTGATTGATCGCCACTGTTCATCACGCAAACTTACAGGCAGTGGAAAATTTTTCCACACCAAAGCTTGATTTCTCACGCAGATGCGACATCTCGCCACTTGTGGGAAATAATCCCACTATCAAGCTGACTGCGGGAGCCGCCCGGCACATCCCGACAAGGAGAAGACATTATGAAACGCCGTTCTTTCGTGAAACTGACCGTGGCAGGTGCCGCACTCGCCGCTTTGGGCGCCTGTGCCGAGATGGGCGGCACGCCCGACATCGTCGATACCGCCGTCGCGGCAGGGTCGTTCAACACGCTGGTGGCTGCCGTGCAGGCCGCTGACCTCGTTGATACGCTCAAAAGCCCCGGGCCCTTCACCGTATTCGCACCGACGGATGATGCCTTTGCCGCTCTGCCCGCGGGCACGGTCGAAAACCTGCTGAAGCCCGAGAACAAGGATCAGCTGGTCGCCATCCTGACCTATCATGTCCTGCCTGGTCAGACACTTGCCGCGGACCTCGCCGGTCAGCGTCTGAGCGTGCCGACTGTGAACGGCGCCAATGTGCATATCGACGGCCGCAACGGTGTCCGCGTCGAGCAGTCGAATGTCATCCAGGCCGATATCCTGGCCTCGAACGGTGTGATCCACGTGATCGACAAGGTTCTGATCCCCTGATGATCGGTTGTTGGCCCCGACCGCGGTGCACCATGCCCCCCACCCGGCGTGCACCGCGCGGGACCGACCTGAGCGCGACGAGGGCCCGCCCCCTTATTGCGCCCGGGGCAGGCGCAGCGATACGCTGAAGCCTGTCCCAACCGGATCGATGGTGAGCGCGCCACCATGTCTGCGCGCGACAGCCTCGGCAATCGACAGCCCGAGCCCCGAGCCCGAACTGGGGGCGGCCTGACCGAAGCGGGCCAGGATCTTGGGATAGTCGCCTTCGGGCACGCCCTGTCCGTCATCCGTCACATTGATGCGCCAATCCTGATCACCGATGAGGGCGACAGTGATGCCGCTCAGCCCCGGGCCGCCGTGTAGCAGCGCATTGTCGATGAGGTTGCGCACGGCTTCCTCCACCATCGTGGTGTCCATCGGTACCAGTGCGCGCGCGTCTGCGCCGGTCAGGCGCAATTGCACGCCCTTGCGTGCGGCGCGCCCCTCGAAATCGGCGATGGTGCGGCGCAGGACCTGCGCCAGATCGCTGGGCGCCAGTGCCGTGCCAAGGCCCGCGCGGGCCCGTTCCAGCGTCATCAGATTTTCGGCCAGATCACCGGCCTGTTCGGCGGCGGTGACCAGATCGCCGGCCCGCGCCTTGGCCGTATCCAGCGACCGGGCGGTCAGGATCGCCTCACCCAGCGCACGCACGCCCGCGATGGGGTTGCGCAGCTGGTGCGAGGCATCCGAAATGAACGCCGCCTGGGCCTGCATTGTGTCACTGACCTGACCAAACAGCGCGTTGAGCCGGTCGACCAGCCCGCGCGCCTCGACGGGTACGCGCCGCTGAATGGGGCTCAGGTCTTCGGGCGAGCGGCGCGAGATCGCGTCTTCGAGATCGATCAGGGGTTTGAGGCCGTAGTTCACCCCGAACCACACCACGAGGCCGGTGCTCAGGATCAGTACCGAGATCACGGCAAGCGCTTGCATCGCCAGCCCCGTGACGAAGGCGTTGCGTACCGCGATGTCCTGCCAGACGGTGACCGTGAACGGGCCGGAAAAGCCGCCGATTTCGGTCACGTATTTCAGGCGCAGCACGCGGACCGGCCGTCCTTTGTAGGTGGCGTCGAAGAACGCGTATGGCTCGGTCAGCGAGGGGCCATTGGCGATGGGGATGGGCGGCACGGCAAAGCCGGTGACGAACACGCCGTCGGGTGCATAGACGTGGTAACGGACCGGGCCGCCGGCCGTGTCGGCCAGCATGGCCTGGGTCTCGAGCGAGATGGTGTCGCCATCGGCCAGCGCGACGTCCCGAGACACGGCAAGCGCGGTAAAGAGCAGGGCGTTGTCATAGAGGTCCTTGCCGGTCTCGCGCGCCTCGCCCAATCGCCACAAGCCGACCCCGACCGAGATCAGAAGCAGCGGGATCAGGATGATCGCAAAGAGCCGGAGACGGAGCGATGCGCCCATCACATCAGCTCGAGCCGGTAGCCCAGACCGCGTTGTGCCCGGATATCGACACCATGGCTGCGCAAGCGTTTGCGCAGACGCGATACATGCACCTCGATGGCGCTGTCTTCGACATCCGCACCGGTGCCGTAGACCTGCTCGATCAGCTCGGCCTTGGCCAACACACGCCCATCCGCCCGCATCAACGCCTCGATCACCGACAGCTCTCGGCGGGGCAGGTCGAGCGCTGCGCCACCTGTTGTGACGGTGCGCGTCTGTACGGCAAAGCGCAGAGGGCCGAATGCCAGCGTCGTCTCGATCTCTTGCCCCCGACGGCGCAGCAGCGCGCGAATGCGCGCCTCAAGCTCGTCCATGTCGAAAGGTTTGGTGAGGTAGTCATCGGCGCCCGCGTCGAGCCCTGTCACCCGCGCCGCGACGTCCCCTTGCGCGGTGAGCAGCAACACGGGCCGCGCATCGCCGCGGGCCCGCAGATTGCGCAGCACGCTCAGCCCGTCGAGATGCGGCAGGTTGATGTCGAGCACCACAAGATCGTTTGCGTCGCCCTGCAGAAACGCATCCGCATCTACCCCGTCATGGATCAGATCGGTGGCGTGGCCGCGATCCTCCAACCGGTAAGCGATGCCCTTGGCGACACTCTCATTGTCTTCGACAATCGCGATGCGCATGGCGGATTTTGCTCTGACGTTAGCTTCGTGCAAGTTTCGGCAGTTAAGCTGATGAAGTCCGGCGGGGCAATCCCGCCGATTCGTGACGCTGGGCCGAGGAGGGCCCGCGCACATTGGGAGGAAGTCTATGACATTGAAGAAAACGGCCCATGTGGCCGCTCTGAGCGCTGCGGTTGTGGCCGCGAGCATTGCAACCGAAACCACGGCCGGCGGCCACGGGATTGACCTGACGGGCAAGACGGTCGAGTGGATCATCCCCTTTTCGGAAACGGGTGGATCGGCCAAATGGGCCAACTTCTATGCCCCGCTGCTGAGCGAGGCACTGCCTGGTGAGCCGACCGTGGTGGTCAAGTTCATGCCGGGTGCAGGTTCGACCAAAGGGGCCAACTGGTTCCAGGAACAGTCCTATGACGACAGCGAGGGCACGCTGATCTTCGGCTCGTCCGGGTCCACGCAATTCCCCTATCTGCTGGGTGATCCGCGCGTGCGCTACGAGTACAAGGATTGGAACGTCGTGCTGGCGTCGGGCACGGGCGGTGTGGCCTACCTGCCGCCCGCGATGGCGGACAAGATGGACGGCATGGATGCAACCCCGCTGCGGGGCGAGGATTTCATCTATGGCTCGCAAGGGGCCACGCGCCTCGACCTCGTGCCGCTCTTGGCTTGGGAAATGCTGGGCCTGGATGTCGAACCTGTGTTCGGGATCAAGGGCCGCGGCGATGGCCGCCTGATGTTCGAACGCGGTGAGGCCAACATCGATTACCAGACCTCGTCATCCTACCTCAAAGGCGTGACGCCGCTGGTTGAGGCGGGCACTGCCGTGCCGATGATGTCCTGGGGCGCACTGGATGCCGATGGCAATATCGTGCGCGACCCGACCTTCCCCGACATGCCGACCTTCAAGGAGGTGTGCGATGCCACGCCGACCTGCGAGACAAGCGGCGAGAAGTGGGATGCGTGGAAAGCGTTCTTTATCGCCGGTTTCCCCGCGCAAAAGATGGTGTTTCTGCCAGCGGGTGCGTCTGACGACGCGATCGTGACCTACACGGCCGCGTTCGAGGCGGTGAAGGCGCGGGCGGATTTCGCCGAAATCTCCGGCGCGCGTCTGGGCAAATACCCGCAGATGACGGGGGATGCGGCAACAGGAGCGTTGAACAGCGCGACCAATGTGCCGGACGCAGCCAAGACCTTTGTCGTCGACTGGCTGAAAGACCGTTACGGGGTGTCGCTCGACGGCTGACCGGACCCGATTTTTGCAAAAATCGGCAAGGCGAGGGGTTTTACCCTCGCCTTGAGGCAAATCTTGAAGATTTGCCCACGCGGATGACACCGTCCTGGCCGAGGAGGCCCCCATGGAATTCTTTACGCTTGCACTGCCCGCGCTTGGCGATGCGGCAGGCTTGATCCTGCAACCTGTCGTGCTCGGCTACCTGGTGATGGGTGTCGTCATGGGGCTCTGCGTCGGTGTGTTTCCCGGCCTGGGCGGCATTGCCGGCCTGTCGCTGCTGCTGCCGTTCATGTTCGGGATGGACCCGGTGCTGGGCCTCGCGCTGATGATCGGAATGGTGGCGGTGGTCCCCACCTCGGACACGTTCGCATCCGTTTTGATGGGCATCCCGGGCTCGTCTGCGAGCCAGGCAACGGTGCTTGACGGGTTTCCCATGGCCAAGAAGGGGGAGGCGGCGCGCGCGCTCTCTGCGGCCTTCGCATCCTCGCTCTTCGGTGGCCTTGTGGGGGCGGCATTCCTCACGCTGTTCATTCTGGTCGCACGTCCCATCGTGCTGGAGTTTCGGACGCCGGAACTGCTCATGATCACCATCTTTGGCCTGTCGATGGTGGGGATCCTAGCGGGCCGCGTGGCGCTCAAGGGCCTTGTGGCCGCAGCCCTCGGCATGCTGGTGGGCGTGATCGGCGAGGGCGCGTTTGAGGGCGAGTTGCGCATGATCCCCTCCGACTGGGTCTTTGCCGACAGCGGCACGGCCGCCTTCACAATCTATCAATACATGGGCGATGGGCTAAAGCTGGTCATCGTCGGCCTTGGCATCTTTGCCATCCCGGAAATCGTGGCGCTGCTGCGTCAGGATCGGTCGATATCCGACCGTTCGCCGCTGGGCGGCGGTTGGCTGGTCGGGGTGCGGGACTGGTTCGCCAATATCTGGCTGTCGATCCGCTGCTCCATCATCGGTGTCATCGTCGGCGTCATCCCGGGGCTGGGCGGCTCCGTGGTCGACTGGATCGCCTACGGGCACGCGGTGCAGACCACATCCGACAAATCCAAATTCGGAAATGGCGAGATCCGCGGCGTGATCGGGCCGGAAAGCTCCAACAACGCCAAGGAAGGCGGCGGTCTCGTACCGACGCTCCTCTTTGGGATCCCGGGGTCGGGATCCATGGCGATCTTTATCGGTGCGATTGCCCTGCTGGGCAGCGGCAACATCGAGGTTGGCCCCTCCATGCTGCAAAACAACCTCGACGTGACCTATGCAATTGTGTGGCTCTTGGCATTGGCCAACGTGGTGGGCACGTTGATCTGCATCGCGGCGTCTGGGGGTATTGCACGGCTGACGACCATTCCCTTTGGCCTGCTTGCACCCTTCCTGTTCATGATCATCAGTTTTGCCGCCTTCCAGTCCGGACAGAACCTGATGGACCTTGTGGCACTCCTTGGCATCGGCCTTTTGGGGATCCTGATGCGCCGGTTCGACTGGTCGCGACCTGCCTTCCTGATCGGCTTTGTCCTGTCCAACCCGGCGGAAAACTACGCCAACCAGGCTGTTCAGATTGCGCAATCCCGCTTTCGTAAGAGTATGGGCGAAGGGCTCGACTACATCTTTTCGCCCATTGTCATCGTGCTGATCATCATCACCGTGATTTCGGTTGTCGTCGGATTGCGGCAGGCCAAGCAGATCATGGCCGAAGGCGAGGTGCAGGCCGGCACAAAGCGTGCGCCGTTCATCTTCCTGCTCGTGGTCCTCGCCTTCCTGCTCACCGCCTTCGCCAACGCCTGGACGATCCCGGATTACGCTTGGCGCGACCGGGTGTTTCCCATGTTCGTGTCCGGCATTGCGGTTGCGGGCGCACTGGTTCTCGTGGTGCAGATGATGCTGCGAGACGAGGCGCATCCGCTTTTTGCCGACCGCGAGGTGACCGATGCCGAGGTCAACAGCCACGGGCTGTGGGCCACGCTTGCATGGTTTGCCGGGCTCTTGGTGCTCACAGCACTCCTTGGGTTCATCCTTGCGCTTGCGATCTTCCTCTTTGCCTTTATCAAGGTGCGTGCAGGTCGCAGCGCGGGATTTGCCGCGATGTATACGGCGGCGGGGATCGCGTTCATGTGCGGGATGGCGGCACTGCTCAATCGCGATTTCCCGCCCGGACTGCTGCAGGGGTACCTTGATCTGCCATGGCCGCTGACCTGACCTTTCTCAGCCTTGATGGCGACGGTATCGGCCCCGAGATCATGGCCGCCACGCTCGGCGTTCTGGACGCCGCGCGCCCCTACATCACGCGCGAGGTGCACGTCGAGCGGGACGAGATCGGATTTGCCACGCTCGAAACCATGGGCACCACAATCACCGGCGACGTGGTCGAACGGGCGCGGGAGGCCGATGGCGTTCTGCTGGGGCCGGTATCGCACAACGCGTATCCGTCACAGGATCACGGCGGGCTCAATCCGTCGGGCGTATTGCGCGGCGCGCTGGACCTTTACGCCAACATCAGACCTGCGCGGGCCTGGGACGGATTGCCGTCCCTGTCGCACACACCGATGGACCTGATCGTGGTGCGCGAAAACCTCGAAGGGTTCTATGCCGACCGCAACATGCATATGGGCCCGGGCGAGGTGATGCCGGTCCCGGGCGTCGCGCTGGCCACGCGCAAGATCACCGAAGCCGGGTCCCGCCGCATCGCAGAGGCGGCATTCGAGATTGCCATGCAGCGCCCGGTGCGCAAGGTCACGGCCGTCCACAAGGCCAATGTGATGCGCCTGACGGATGGTCTGTTCCTCGACACGGTGCGCGATGTAGCGCGGCTTTTTCCCGAGGTGACCTATGAGGAGGAGTTGGTGGACGCCACTGCCGCCTTGCTGGTCCGCGATGCGGCGCGCTTCGATGTGATCGTGACCACCAACATGTTCGGCGACATCCTCAGCGATCTCGCCTCGGAACTGGCCGGTGGCTTGGGTCTGGCAGGCTCGCTCAATCGCGGTCCTGAGGCGGCGGCGGCCCAGGCGCAGCACGGCTCGGCCCCCGCGATCGCAGGCATGGACCTGGCCAATCCGACCTCGCTGATCCTGTCGCTTGCGATGCTGCTGCGCCATCTGGGCGAGGAGGATGCGGCGGACCGCATCACGGCGGCCATTGCCGCCTGCCTTGCAGATCCCGAAGCGCGCACGCCCGACCTGGGGGGGACGCTGGGCACGCAGGCCTATGCGGCCGCCGTCGCACAGCGCGTGGGCGACATATGAGCCAGACCGCAATCCCGTATGTTTTTCTGCGCGGCGGCACCTCGCGCGGGCCGTATTTCAAAAGGGACGACCTGCCCACGGATCGCGCGACCCTGGCCGAGGTGCTCGCGACCTTGATGGGCGCGGGAAACCCGCGCAATATCGACGGGTTGGGCGGTGGCAATGCGGTGACGACCAAAGTGGCCATGCTGTCGCCGTCGGACGATCCCGAGGCGGACATCGACTATTTCTTTGCCCAGGTCGCGGTCGAGGAGCGGCTGGTGGATTTCGGGCCGACCTGCGGCAACATCCTTGTCGGCGTCGGCCCCGCGGCGATCGAGATGGGGCTGGTGCCGATCACGGGCGACACGACCACCTTGCGTATTCGCGCCGTCAACACCGGCGCATTGGTCAAGGCGGTGGTGCAAACGCCGGGCGGTGCGGTGTGCTATGACGGTGACGTGGCCATCGACGGTGTGCCGGGCACGGCCGCACCGGTGGCGCTGAATTTCATGGAGGTCGTGGGCTCGCGCACCGGCGCGCTTTTTCCCACGGGCCATGCGCGCGAAGAGATCAATGGCACCCAGGTCACCTGCATCGACGTCGCCATGCCGATGATGATCGCCCGTGCCGCCGACCTTGGGATCACCGGCCACGAAAGCCAGCAAGAGCTGGACGAAAACCCCGGCCTCTTCGACCGGATCGAGGCGCTGCGGCGCGAGGCGGGTCAGCGCATGGGTTTTGGTGATGTGACCAAATCCGTGGTGCCCAAGGTCGGGTTGGTGTCGGAACCCGCAGGCGCCGGGCATATGGCCGCGCGCTACTTCATGCCGTGGACGACGCACCCGACGCTCGCGGTGACAGGCTCGCAATGCCTCACGGCCTGTGCCCTGGCACCGGGCACCGTGGCAGATGGCCTGGCCCGGCGCCCGAACGACAGCCCGGCGACTTTCACCCTCGAACACCCCATGGGCACGATGGATGTGCTGGTGCAGTTCGAAAATGGCGCGGACGGGTTCCAGTTCATCTCTGCCGGGCTCACCCGCACCGCGCGCCTGCTCGCCCGTGGCGAGGTGATGGTGCCAAAGAGCATCTGGGACGGTCAGGCCACCTGACGGCCCATGCTCCAGACGCTGCCGGCCACCGCCATGTGATCCTGCACGGCAAAGCGCACCAGATCGGCCCGCTTGCCCGGGGCGATCACGCCGCGATCCTCGAGCCCGACATGGCGCGCCGGGTTCGCCGTGACGGTCGCGATGCCGCGTGCCATGTCCCCCCACATCTCGCCAAGTTGTACCGCGGACATCAGCAGTGCCGCAGGCACATAGTCGGACGAAACGATGTCGAGCAGGTCCATCCCCGCCAGATCCGCCGCCGCCACGTTGCCCGAATGCGACCCGCCGCGCACAAGGTTGGGCGCGCCCATGATGATCGCGATGCCTGCGTCGCGGCAGGCCTGCGCGGCTTCGACGGTTGTCGGAAACTCCGCCACAGCCACGCCGTGACCCGCCGATACGCGCACCTGCGCGGCTGTCGTGTCGTCATGGCTGGCCAGGACCGCACCCAAACGTCCGGCCTCGGTCACCGCGGCCGCTTCGTGCCTCGCGCCCAGCCGGTCCTGCAGGCCTTGCAGCTTTTCCACATGTGCGGCGAACTCCTCTTCGGTGAGGTTGTTCTTGCCCATCACATAGGCCTTCATCTTGCTGATGTCGCGGAACTGTCGCTGCCCGGGCGTGTGGTCCATCAGGCTCAGGATGCCCACGCGATCCTCCGGCGTGAACTCCGCCAGCTCTTCGATCAACGTCTCCGAACAGATCTCGGCGCGCAGGTGCAAAAAGTGGCTGATCTTGAGAACGCCTTGCGCGCGCAGGGCCAGCATCTCGGACGCCAGCGCGCGCGCGTATTTGAGGTAGCGGCCCTTGCCCGTGGGGATCGAACCCACGCGCATCGCATCGAACACCGTGGTGATCCCGGTCCCCGCCAGCTCGCGGTCATGGGCCATGATGGCGGGCCCGTGCGGCCAGGGCACCTTGGGCCGGGGTGAAATATGCCGCTCCAGATTGTCGGTATGCAATTCGATCAGCCCGGGTGCGAGGTAGTCGCCGTTGCAATCCACGGCACCTTTGGGCACTGCGCTGCCGCGCCCGACATCGGCAATGAGGCCGTCCACCAATCTCAGGTGGCCCGACACGACCTCGGTTTCGAGGACAAGCCGGGCATTGGCGAGGGTGATGTCTTGTGTCATGAGCCTGTCATCTTTGCGGGCAAAAGGGTGGGATATGTTCAAACGCTACGCCATCTACTACACGCCCGCGCCGGGCAGTGCGCTGGCCGATTTCGGGGCGGCCTGGCTGGGCTGGGACAGTGCCACCGGTCGCACCGTCGCGCATCCGGACGCCTCCGGCCTCGACGTCGCGGCGATCACCGGCACGCCGCGCAAATACGGGCTCCACGGCACGATCAAACCGCCCTTCCGCCTGGCCGAGGGGCAGACGGCCGATGCGCTCGCGGCGGAACTTGCGGCGCTTTGCGCCGATGCGGCCCCTGTGACGCTTGACGGTTTGACACTGGCCCGCCTGGGCAAGTTCCTCGCGCTCGTGCCGGATGGTGACGCCGCTGCGCTGGCGCATTTGGCGGCCCGTGCGGTGCAAGAGCTCGACCATTTCCGCGCCCCCGCGACCGATGCCGAGCTGGCCAAGCGCCGCGCGGCACGCCTGAGCCCCGCGCAGGACGCCCTGCTGGTCCAATGGGGTTATCCCTATGTGCTCGATGAATTCCGCTTTCACCTCACCTTGTCGGGACGTCTGGAGGCGGATATCGCTGCCGCCGCCGAAGTAGCGCTGACACCGATGATCGCGGAGCTGTCGTTGCGGCCTTACGGTATCACGGGTCTGACCCTGCTGGGCGAAGATGAGGACGGCATGTTCCATCAGATCACCCGCTATGCCTTGACCGGGTAAAGGCCTGCAAGCGCCGCCGCGACCGTCTCTGACAGCGCGCCGGAGTTGTCGACCTCCTGTGCCACGATGCCCTCGGGCAGGCCCGATCCCGCCCGTGCCAGCCGGCGCGCGATCTGCGCCGGGTCCTCGCGGCCTCGGGCGGCCAGCCGCTCGGCCAGCACCTCGGGGCGCGCGACCAGAGAGATCACGTGCAACCGCACAAACCGCGCCTGCGCCTGCACCAAGACCCCACGCGACAGGTTCGCCACCATATCGCGCCCAGCGGCGAGTGCGGCATCGACCTCGACCGGGATCCCGTAGCTGAGCTCATGCGCCGACCACCACAGGGCAAAGGCGCCTGCATCGCGCATCGTTTCGAACGTTGCGCGGTCGACCCCGTCAAAATCCTCACCACCTGCATCGCTGGGCCGCGTGATCACCCGCCGCACCAGCGCCAGCCGCGGGTCCGCCGCGACCAGTGCCGCCATGACCGTGTCCTTGCCCACGCCCGATGGGCCGACGACAGCGATCAGCCGTCCGGTCATGCCGCCACGCCGGGGGTAAAGACGCTGACATCCACCTCGCGGTCACATACTGTGCCGCGCGCCTCGGCATCGTGGAAGATGCCGACGATGGCGGCGCCGCGCGCCTTGGCGCCCTCGATCAGGTCCAGCACCACGGCCCGGTTCGTCGCATCGAGGCTGGCCGTCGGCTCGTCCAGCAGCATGGCCGGGTAATCATGGGCAAACCCGCGCGCGATGTTGACGCGCTGCTGCTCACCACCGGAGAACGTCGTGGGGCTCAGCGACCACAGCCGCTCGGGAATGTTCAACTGGGCGAGCAAATCGCGGGCACGCGCCTTTGCCGCGGCGGGATCAACCCCCACCGCCAACAGTGGCTCGGCCACCACGTCCAGGGTCGGCACCCGCGGCACCACCCGCAGAAACTGGCTGACATATCCAAGCGTATGCCGCCGCAGTGCCAGAATGTCGCGCGGCGGCGCGCTGGCCACATCCACATCGCCCACAAGGATCGATCCAGACGCCACTGTATAATTCCCATAGATCATCCGCATCAGCGTCGATTTTCCCGCGCCCGACGCACCGACCAACGCCACGCATTCACCTGCAGCCACGTCCAACGACGCCCCTTCCATCACGGGGATCACCGCACTGCCCTGATTGTGCAGCACGAAACTCTTGGCGACGTTTTCAACCCTGATCATGATCCATCTTCATCTTGCCAAATAAACTTCGGGGGTTTGGGGGCTGGCCCGCAATCACACCTGCAACACGCTCGACACCAGCAATTGCGTATAGGCATGCTGCGGATCGTCCAGCACCTGATCGGTCAGCCCCGTTTCCACCAAGTACCCGTCTTTCATCACCATCAGCCGGTCCGCCAGCAGCCGCACGACCGCCAGATCATGGGTCACGATGATGGCGCTCAGCCCCATCTCGCGCACCAGCCCGCGCAGCAGATCCAGCAGCCGCGCCTGCACGCTGACATCGAGGCCGCCGGTCGGTTCATCCATGAACACCAGCCGCGGGCCAGTGACGAGGTTTCGCGCGATCTGCAACCGTTGCTGCATGCCGCCCGAAAACTGCCGTGGGCGGTCATCGATCCGGTCCTCGGCAATCTCGACCCGGCCCAGCCAGTCCACGGCGGCGCCCCGGATATCGCCATAATGCCGTGCGCCGACGGCCATCAACCGCTCGCCCACGTTGCCGCCCGCGCTCACATTCATCCGCAGCCCGTCGCGCGCGTGCTGGTGGACAAAGGCCCAATCAGTCCGGCCCAGCATTCGCCGCTCCGGCTCGGACATGGTCACGGTGTCGCGCATCTCGCCATCACGCATGTGAAAGCCGACGGACCCGGTATCGAGGGGCAGATGTCCTGCCAGGCAATTGAGCAATGTCGATTTGCCCGAACCGCTTTCGCCCACGATCCCCATCACTTCGCCCGGGTAAAGGTCAAAGGCGACATCGGCACAGCCAATCCGGTGCCCGTAGAATTTCGACAGGTCGGCGACCTGCAAGAGCGGTGTCATATCGTCCCCCAATTCGTCGGCGCGCCTGTCATCGACCGGTCAAAGGCAAACCAGTTGCCCCCGCCGCCATGCGGCCCGCCTTGGTCCTGCGTGATTTCGCAGCCCAGAAGGTGACAGCGCAGCAAGGTCGACACGCCCCCGTGCGACACGATCAATATGTCGCCCGGCGGCGCCTCGGCCACGATGGCCCGCACCGCACCGACAATGCGCGCCTGCGCCGCGCGTGACGTTTCCCACCCGCGGACGGACACGTCCGGATTGTCAAAGAACTGATCGACCACGGGCCAAAATTCTTCGGGCGGCAGAAATCCCGTGGCACTGCGGTCATTCTCTCCCAGATCCGCGCGTTGATGCAGCGGCAGGCCCATATGCGCCACCACCGGCTGCGCGCCGTCCACCGCCTTTTGCTCGTCACTGCTGTAGATCGACGTGACCCTTGCGAGCGTATCACTCACAGCAAAGCCCGCATGCCGCGCCCGGCCCACGTCATTCAGGCCCCATCGCGGCACGGGCACCGTCGGGTCGATCACGACCTCCGCATGGGTGAGGAACAGAACCGAACCGCTCATGCCGCACCCTCCACCGGTGTGCCCTGCGCGCCCACATGCCCTGCCGCGCGGCGCGTCTCGCAATAATCCGTGTCCGAACACATAAAGAGCCGCCCGCCCGCATCATCCACGATCAGCTCATCCAGATAGCTGTCGGTCGCCCCGCACAGTCCGCAGGGGTGATCCGCCTTGCTCGGCTCGAACGGGTAGTCGTCAAAATCGAGGCTCACGACCTTGCTGTAGGGGGGCAGCGCATAAATCCGCTGCTCCCGCCCCGCACCAAACAGCTGGATCGCCGACATCTCCATCTTCGGGTTGTCGAATTTCGGGATCGGCGACGGATCCATCACGTACCGCCCCTCGACCTTTACAGGATAGGCATAGGATGTGGCGATCGACCCATGCGCGCTGATATCCTCGTACAGCTTCACATGCATCAGCCCGTAATCTTCAAGGCTGTGCATCTTGCGCGTTTCCACCTCGGACGGTTCGAGAAAGCGCAAAGGCTCGGGGATCGGCACCTGATAGACCAGGATCTGATCCTCGGTCAGCGGCTCCTCGGGGATGCGGTGGCGGGTCTGGATCACCGAGGCATCCGCCGTCGCCTCCGTCGTCTCGACCCCCGCCGTGCGTTCGAAAAAGCGGCGGATCGAGACCGCGTTGGTCGTGTCATCCGCGCCTTGGTCGATCACCTTGAACACGTCTCCCGCCGTCATTACCGCTGCCGACACCTGCACCCCGCCGGTGCCCCACCCGTAGGGCATCGGCATCTCGCGGCTGGCAAAGGGCACCTGATAGCCCGGGATCGCGAGCCCTTTGAGGATCGCGCGGCGGATCATCCGCTTGGTCTGTTCGTCCAGATATGCGAAATTGTAGTCAGACATCGCAGGGGTCCTTTGTGCAATGACCGGCATGGAAATCGCGATCGGCGTTGGCATCGGCCTCGGTATCATCGTGGCGGCGATCTTCTGGGCCGTATGGAGCAGCCGCGACTGGGGCCCAAGACCGCATGACGTCCGTGGCGACGGCGGCGACACGGACGGATCGTCCGGGCCGCGCGGGCGATCGTTCGACCTCGACAGCGGCGGCGATGGCGGGGGCGACTGACGCGCCCTGCTTCTTTTCTTGCCAAATACTCCCGCCGGAGGCGTCCGACATGTGCAGCCTGCTCATTCCGCCGCCTCCTGACGTGTCGCGGCCATCGCTTCGCGGCGCAGCTTGCGCACCAGTTCCAGCTCGGATTGGAAATCGACGTAATGCGGCAGCTTGATATGTTCGAGGAAGCCCGTGGCTTGGATATTGTCGGCGTGATACAGCACAAACTCCTCGTCCTGCGCCGGTGCGCCGACATTGTCCTCGCCCAGCTCACGCCAGCGCAGCGCCCGGTCCACCAGCGCCATCGAGATTGCCTTGCGTTCCGACATGCCAAAGACCAGCCCATAGCCGCGTGTGAACTGCGGTGGCTCGGTCTTGGACCCCTGAAACTGGTTCACCGTCTCGCATTCGGTCAGCTCGACCTCGCCGATCTCGATGGCAAATCCCAGCTCGGGAATGTCCATCTCGACCGCACATGTGCCGATGCGCAATTCGGCGACAAAGGCGTGGTTGCGCGCGTATCCACGCTGGGTCGAGTAGGCCATGCCCAGCACAAACCCCTCATCCCCGCGGGTCAGCGATTGCAGGCGCAGGCTGCGCGCCGCGGGCAGTTCCAGCGGCTCGCGCGTGAGGTCCGGGGGCGTTTCGGTGCCGTCGGGCTCGGTCTGGATCAGGTCCTCGCGGTCCAGGAAGGACATGATATGCGGCTTGGGCGCACCATCGTCGGGGCGCTCGGCGGCCGTGTGCACCTCGCCATCGGCGGCCAGTTTGAAATCCAGCAGCCGGTGCGTGTAATCGAAGGTCGGGCCCAGCACCTGCCCGCCGGGCGCATCCTTGAACGTCGCCGAAATGCGGCGGTCGCAGGCCATCGTGTCCGTCGCCACGGGTTCTGAGCCGCCAAAGCGGGGCAGGGTGGTGCGGTAGGCGCGGATCAAAAAGATCGCCTCGATCATGTCGCCGCGCGCCTGCTTGATCGCAAGCGCTGCCAGATCCGGATCATACAGCGACCCTTCGGCCATCACCCGGTTCACGGCCAGCCTCAGCTGGCCCTTGATCTGGTCTATGGTCAGCTCGGCCACATCCACCGGGCCGCGCCGTTCTTCGGCCAGCCAGGCGTGCGCCGCGTCAATCGCCTTTTCGCCGTCTTTGACAGCTACATACATCTCAGGTCACCTTGGTGCTGCGGGGCAGGGCCGCCAGCTGCGCCCCGTGGGTGAAAAAGAAATCGAGCCCCAGCGGGAACAGCGCCGCATTGCGTTGAAAGATCGCGATGTCCGGCAGGTTAAGCTCTGCGGTGTCCTTGATCCCCGGACCCCGCAGGGTCGCACCTTCGGCCCTCACCGCGTCCTGTTCAACGATCACAGTCGCCGAACGGTCGGGATATTCGGCCGTGCCCAGCGACAGAGTGTCCAGCTCGATCTCCGCCCAAGTGCCCAAGACGAACGCCGCGTCCGACGCGTCGACAAAGGGCGCGCCGGTGTGGAAGGTAATCCAGTCGCGCACCGCGGGCGTGTCATGGGCGCCCGTCAGGTGCAGCCCCGTTTCGGGATCGCACAAAGTCATCACGATGGTTCCGGCGGCGATGGACAGCGGTGCGGGTGGCGCCACGCCGCCGACCGTTTCAATCCGTCCGGGCCGCGCCACGGCTTGCATGATCCCGCGAAACGCGTATGCGGCGTCCTGGGGAGGGTCGGCAAACCCACCGGCGAGGCTGGCCTGATCCATCAGTTTTCCCCACGTGCAATGGTGAAGAAATCGACCTTGGTCGCCGCCGCCTTGGCCGCGCGATTGGCCTTGCGCGCCTCGGCCGCGTCGCGGAGCGGGGCGAGGATCATGGCCTCCACCTTGTGCGCCTCATCCGTCTGCATCAGCGCATCGACCAGCGCGGCTTGCGTCGCGTGCGCCTTGTCGCGTCCCTGCACATAGCCGTGACCAACCGCGCCGTCCGACAGTCGCACGGAGGCGCGTGTCACCGTCATCTCACCCAGATTGAATGGCGCACCGACCGCGCCCGCGCGGCCGCGCACCATCACGGCTCCGATCTCGGGCGCGCGCAACAGCGTGTGATCCGGGGTCAGACCCGCCGCCGCCCACAGGCGCGCGACATCCGCCGCGGGGGCCTTGGCCAGCAGCGACAGCCAGGCTTTGCGCGCTATGTTTGGATCAGAAGCACCGTCCATCTAGACACCTTGCCAACTTGTCGAGGTTACTATACAACTAGACAAATCATACGAGGTTGCGCGATGCGCGTCCATGCCTCCTTTCGTGAATTTTTAATGACAGGGCGCGCGCGATGCCTCGCACAGCCATCTGGAAATCGATTGCCGACACGCTGCGCCGCGAGATTGCCGACGGGCGCTACCGGCCCGGTGACAAGCTGCCGACCGAGGCGCAGATGGCCGGCCGTTTTGGCGTGAACCGTCACACCGTCCGCCATGCTATCCGTGCGCTGGTCGACGACAAGCTGGTGCACACCCGGCGCGGGGCGGGCGCCTTTGTGGCGCAAGTGCCCACCGATTATCCGATCGGCAAGCGCGTCCGCTTTCACCAGAACGTCGCGGCTGCGGGCCGGACCCCGGCCAAGCAGGTGCTGTCGGTCGAAACCCGTGCCGCAGGGCCGGAAGAGCGCGAAGCGTTGGCGCTGCGAAATGACGCGCTGGTGCATGTCTATGAGGGTCTCAGCCTTGCGGACGGCCACCCCATTGCGCTCTTTCGCTCGGTGTTTCCTGCAGCCCCGTTTCCCGAGCTGCCGTCCGCCCTGCGGCGGTCGGCCTCGGTCACCCACGCGCTCAATGCGGCGGGCGTGACCGATTATACCCGGGCCTCGACCCGGCTGACGGCCAAGGTGGCCAGCGCCACGCAAGCGCTCCATTTGCACATCGCCGAGGGCGCGCCGATCCTGCGCAGCGTGGCGATCAACGTCGATCCATCCGGTCGACCGGTCGAATACGGGCGCACCTGGTTCGCCGGGGACCGCGTCACACTCACCTTTGATCCGGGCGCGCTATGATGATGTTAATCTGTCATCTCTCCGACATATCCACAGGCTACGTTTCGTCAATCCAAGTGCTTCCGCACACCTACTGAGCAGCGCAATGTCATATAAACGGCCCTCCCTTCGCTTGACCGGGGCGCGCGTCCTGCGGGACGGCGCGATGGTGCACGACAGCCTGTCGGTCGAGGGCGGCACACTCAGTGACGCACCGCTGGCGAGCGTGGATTTGCAGGGCTACCTGGTGCTGCCGGGGATCATCGACCTGCACGGCGACGCGTTCGAACACCACATGGCGCCCCGCCCGACGGCACCGTTTCCCATGCGCACAGGGCTCGTTGGCACGGACAGGGATGCCGCGGCCAACGGCGTGACCACCGCCTGGATGGCGCAAAGCTGGTCGTGGGAGGGCGCGCATCGCGGCCCCGATTATGCCGAGCGGTTCATGGCCGCACACTCGGCCTACCGCCCCGACATGCAGACCGATCTGCGCATCCAGATCCGCTGCGAAACGCACACGATGGACACGCAAGCCCGTCTGATCGAGGCGATTGATCACTACGGGATCGACTACGTCATCTTCAACAACCACCTCGATGAGGCGCTGGAGCTGGCCGAGGCGCGGCCGCAGGAGATCGCGTTCTGGGCCAAGAAATCGGGCCGCAGCGCGGAGGCGCATATGGCGCTGGTTCATGGCGCCAAGGCGCGGGACAAGGATGTGCCGCGCTACCTGTGCAATCTCGCGACGGCCTTTGATCGGATGGGCGTGACCTATGGCAGCCACGACGATCCGGATGGCGCCACGCGCGAGCGCTATTCGATGATCGGGGCCAAAATCTGCGAATTCCCGACCGCCATGGGGGCCGCCGTCGTGGCGCGCACCTGGGACGATCCGATCATCATGGGCGCGCCGAACGTCGTGCGGGGCGGCAGCCAGTCGGGCAACATCGCCGCGACCGATCTGATCGCCGAAGGCGCTTGCGACGCACTGGTTTCGGACTATTACTACCCCGCGCTGCCGCAAGCGGCCTTTGCGCTGGTCGATGACGGGTTCAAGACGTTGCCCGAAGCGTGGGCCATGGTGTCATCCGTGCCGGCGCAGATCATGAACCTGACCGACCGCGGGACGCTGGATGTCGGCAAACGCGCCGACCTGACCATCATCAACGAAGCGACCCGGTTGATCGAGGGCACGATGTCCGGTGGCCGCTGGACACATCTGTGCGGTGACGTGGCCGCGCGGGTCAGCGGGCTGTCTGCAGCCATGCCCGTCGCTGCGGAGTGATCAGCACTCGTATTTGTCCAAGAAGGCCTCAGCGCTGAGGCTGCGAAAATCATCAAGCCGTGCGCGCAGTGTCGCGTGATCCCAATCCCACCAGGCCACCGCCATCATCCGGTCCGCGACGCCTGGCGCGTACCGGTCGCGGATCTTGGTCGCCGTGACCCCGCCTACGATGGTGTAGGGCGCCACATCCTTGGTCACGATGGCACCCGACGCGACAACCGCGCCGTGGCCCACCGTTACCTCCGGCTTGATCTGGGCGGCATGGCCGATCCAGGTATCGTGACCCACAAAGGCGCGGCGCGTCTTGCGATGCGCGAACCAGTCGGCGTCATCCTCGGCATCCGGCCAATAGCTGGCCGAGCGGTAAAGGAAGTGGTGCAACGACGCCTTGTCAAGCGGATGATCCGTCGCGCCGATCCGCACATTGCTTGCGATGTTCGCAAACTTGCCGATGGTCACGTTGGCAAAGTCACACATCCGCGCGCAGTAGGAATAGTCGCCTATCTCCACCTGCGCGAGATTCGTGTGTGCGCCGACCTCGACATAGGCGCCAAAGGTCGTATCGGTGATGTCGCAGCCGTCGTGGATCAACGGGTCTTGGGATAGTGTCGTCACTCAGTGTCCGCTCTCGTCGCCCTTGATCAGCTTGCGGCGCAGCATGCCCGACACCCAGTCCATGAAGATCACCATGAGGATCACGAGGATGATGTAATAGCTGACCTCTTCCCAATCCTTTTGCGTGATGATCGCCTGCGTGAGCAAGAGGCCGATGCCACCCCCCGTGATTGCACCGATGATGGTCGCCGAGCGTGTGTTGGATTCAAGGAAGTATAGGATCTGGCTGATCAGTACCGGTGTCACCTGCGGGATCACGCCAAAGCGGTAGCGCTGGATTGGCTTGGCCCCGGTCGACTGGATGCCCTCGATCTGCTTGTCGTCCACGTTTTCCAGCGCTTCGGAGAAGAGCTTGCCGAACGTGCCGGTGTCGGTGATCAGGATCGCCAGCGCACCGGTCAGCGGCCCAAGGCCAAAGGCGCGCGACAGGATGATCGTCCAGATCAGCGCGTCGACCCCGCGGATAAAGTCGAAGAGCCGCCGGGTCGCCATGCGCACGGCGACCAGCGGGGTAAAGTTCTTGGCCGCAAGGAACGCCAGCGGCAGCGCCAGGATGGCGCCGCCCATCGTGCCGAGGAACGCCATCAGGATCGTTTCGAAAATGGCCCATGCCACGTCGCCATGCCGCCACATCCGGTTGTTCCAGAAGTCGTCGGCGATGGCCCCCGCCTCACCACTGAACGCCCGGCCCGTCAGCTCGCCCAGACCCATCCCGTGATAGGGGCTTTCGAGTGTGAAAAAGAACAGCTCCCACCCGATAAAGTAGCGGAACACCTCGGTGCGGTTGCGGGTGATCGACAGACGGCCCGCATCGGTGGTGATCGCCACCCGGTTCTTCGAGGCGTTGATCCATTCGGGGATCTCGTCGCTGGGGTAGTTCTGGATGACGCCCTGACTGCGCGACACCTGGAACGTCATCAGCCCATAGCCCGGCACATCATAGGTCACGCCATTGTTGTCGGGCAGGTAGGTGATCACGTGGCCATCGCCCAGATCAATCACCGTCTCGGCGCCCAATGTGACCCAATCGGGGCTGGTCCCGTCGGGATAGGCGCCCTTGTTCTCACCCTCGATGGCGACGCGGACATCGCCGTTGCGATTGTCGCGGGTCACATGGACCTTGTGGCTGTAGGTGTCGGCCATCAGTGCGCGGGCATTGTCCCCGCTCGCCTTTTGCAACAGTTCCGGCACGCCGAAGGCAAAGAAGACGTATGTCAGATACACCAGTATCAGCGCGGGCAGACCAAAGCTGGCCAACCGTTTGCGCGCCATCACCCGGTCGGCGGACCCTTTGAGGTCGGCAGTGTCGAGCATGGTCATCAGGACGCCCTCCGCTCGGATTTGGAACCATGGGTCAGGCGGTCACGGTAGTGGCTCGACACCTGATCGATCACGATGATGGTGACGAACAGCAGCAGGAATATCGCCGCCGCCTCGTCATAGCGGCCCTGACCCCAGCTGATGGCGTTCTTGAGCTCATAGCCCAGACCGCCCGCGCCGACGAAGCCGAGGATCGCCGAGGCGCGCACGTTGATCTCGAATCGCAACAGCGCGTAGCTCAGCCAGTTGGGTGCGACCTGCGGGACGATGCCAAGGCTCATCTGCTGGCCCCATGTGGCGCCGACCGACGCCAGCCCGTCGATGGGCTTGAGATCGGCGTTCTCGTTCACTTCGGAAAACAGCTTGCCAAGCGCGCCAGCGGTGTGGATCGCGATGGCGATCATCGCGGGCACCGGACCGCCGCCGAGGATAAAGATCAGCACCAGCGCCACCACAATCTCGGGGATCGCCCGGCTGATGTCCATCAGGCGGCGAAAGACGGGGATGAGGCGCGGATAGCGCGCCAGACCGCGGGTCGACAGCAGCGACAGAAAGATCGCGGCCAGCGCGCCCAGCAATGTGGCGGCGGCGGCGATATTAACCGTTTCGATCAGCGCGGGAAAGAATGTGACGAAGTGGGCCGGGAACTCGGCCAGCTTACCGCTCGCCTCCAGTACCAGTTCGGACGGGTAGTCAAAGAAGTTGTCGAGCCCGCCCCAGAACGAGCCGGCATTGCGGCCCCCGGCAACGGAAAACCCCGCAACCATAAGGGCGATGAAAATGACCAAAAGGATAAACGAATACAGACGCTTCTGCCGTGTCAGCGCCATATAGTCGCTGTGAATGTCGCGCAGATCGCTCGCGCCCGCCGTGGTCTCTGCCATCGTTCACCCCCAAATGAATTGCCGGGCCCCCGGAAACGGGAGCCCGGCAGAGCGCTACTTAAATCAGTTGGACTTTGCTTTACGCGCTTCAATCACGGACACATACGCCTCGTGGGTGATCGGGTCGAAGCCCAGGCTCTCACCAGCCGAGATGGAGTACGTGCAGTCTTTGTCGGTGTCGAACATGTTGTCGACCAGCGCGATCATGGTTGCCTTGACGTCCTCGGGCAGGTCCTTGCGCAGAACGATAGGACCTTCGGGGATGGGCTTGGACTTCCAGATTTGCACCAGGTCGTTCATGTCGATCAGGCCCGCGTCCACGGCCTTGCGCAGCGCGCCGGAGTTGTAGCCGTCTTCCCAGTTGCCCTGGCCGTCGGCCCAGGTCACGCCGCCGTCGATGTCGCCGTTGTTCACGGCAACAATGGTTTGCTCGTGGCCGCCGGTGAACTTGACTTCGCCGAAATACTCACCGGATTCCATGGTCACGCCGTCTTTGTACTGCGGGATCTCGATGGAGGGGATCAGGTAGCCGGAGGTCGAGTTCGGGTCGCCAAAGCCGAACACCTTGCCTTCCATGTCGTCGATGGAGGTGATGCCAGCCTCTTTGCGGGCAAAACCGATCGAGTGGTAGCCGTAGGAGCCGTCGAGGTTGATCTTGACCAGCACAGGCTCGACCGCATCGGGGTTCTGCAGGTAGGTCGCCGCGTAGGACGAGGCACCCAGCCACGCCATGTCGAGCGTGCCGCCCACGAGGCCCTGGATCACACCAGCATAATCGGCAGGGGCGAAGAGCTTGGTTTCGACACCCAGGGCTTCCTCGGTGTAGGCGCGCAGGCACTCGTTCGAGTTCAGGCGGTCCTGAGCGTTTTCGCCGCCCAGCAGGCCGATGCGGAATTCGGTGATCGCGTGGCCGTCTGCCATGGCAGCGGTGGTCAACGCGGTTGTTGCCAGTGCGGCAGCAATGATCTTTTTCATGTGTCTCTCCGTTGGAACGAAAAAGCCCTGCCGGGATCGGCAGGGGGTCAAGGTCAGACGTAGGCCTCGGCCTCCATCTTGGCTTTTTCCTGAGCATCCAGTGTCTCGATCTCCGTCGAGGTGGCCGCTTCGGAAAACTCTTCGCCCGCGCCATAGATGTCGCGGGCCATGTCTGTCGTGAGCTTGTCGGGGGTCGCGTCGAATACGATGCGCCCCGCGCGCATCCCGATCACCCGGTCGCAATAGCGCCGCGCGGTGTCGAGCGTGTGCAGGTTGCAGATGACCATACGGCCATCTTCCTCGTGGATGCGGCGCAGGGCCTGCATGACCACTTGGGCGTTCATCGGGTCGAGCGAGGCGATGGGCTCGTCGGCGAGGATGATCTTGGGGTCCTGCATGAGCGCGCGGGCGATGGCCACACGCTGCTGCTGGCCGCCCGACAGCGCCTCGGCCCGTTTGGGCGCGTGTTCGGCGATGCCCAACCGGTCGAGGATGTCGATGGCGCGGTGGATGTCTTCGGTCGGATACAGGTTGAATATCGTGGCCAGCGTCGAGCGGCGGTTGAGCGTGCCGTGCAACACGTTCGACACCACGTCCATGCGCGGCACGAGGTTGAACTGCTGAAAAATCATCGCGCATTCGGACTGCCATGCGCGCTTTGCCGCGCCGGTCAGCCCGGTGACGTCACGTCCGTCGAAATGGATGGAGCCTGAGGTGTGGTCGGTCAGCCGGTTCATCATGCGCAACAGCGTGGATTTGCCTGCGCCGGACCGGCCGATGATCCCGATCATCGTGGGTTTGTCGATCTCGAGCGTTGCAGCGTCCACCGCAACGTTCTGGCCAAATGACTTGGTCAGTTGATCTATTCTGAGCATCCCATCCCCCGGTTCGCACGACGCGCTGTATCGGGACGGCAGGACTCAGTTTTGTATCAGTTTTTTGAAGTTTTTGTGACGCGGCGCGCGG
This sequence comes from Pseudomonadota bacterium, assembly GCA_038525585.1. Taxonomy (GTDB): domain Bacteria; phylum Pseudomonadota; class Alphaproteobacteria; order Rhodobacterales; family Rhodobacteraceae; genus Tateyamaria. The sequence continues at coordinate 5,131 of JBCBHM010000017.1, read as the reverse complement.
CGCCGGAGCGGCTGCGGATTTATCCCCACCCGTAGTTGAAACTGACGGTGACACGTTCGTCTTCCGCCATATTCATGGGCACTTCATGTCTGAGCCAGCTTTCCCACAAGAGCACGTCGCCAACCGATGGTCTGGCGTAGTGGAAGGTGCGCAAATCCTCCGGCGCGTCTTTGGTCCGCCCCGGTGACGCCATCATCATCGGCAGGCGCGGATCCTCGAGTTTCAGCGCCGAAGTGCCTTCGGGCATCGCCACATACGCGGTGCCGGAGATGACGGAATGCGGGTGAATGTGCCCGGTGTGGATGCCACCTTCGGGCAGGATGTTGATCCAGATGCTGTCGAGCTTCAGCGGCTTGTCGGCCAGATCAAAGGCGAGGTTTTCGGCGAAAGCCGCGACATGGGCGTCCAGCGCCTTGACCAGATCGGCAAAGATCGGAAACCGCCATGGCAGATCGTCCAGAGACGCATAAGAGGTGTAACCCGGATATCCCTCCCGCTCGCACCAGTCATGCCCCGCCTCGTCATCCTCGGCGATGGCATAGCAGTGCTGTTCGAGGTCGCTGGCAGGGACTACCGGGTCAAACTCCGACAGTGTGGCGTGGTAGAGACGTGTGGCGAAAAGCGATTTGATCTTGGTCATGGGGGTACCTGATACAATCTGGTTCGGCGTAACAACGCGTGTGCACGGCATTCAAACGACTGCGCCAGCTCATAGTTGAGCATTGGTCAAAGTACCAATCCATATGACTACCCAGACTATGCCGATGATAATGATCAGTCCCTTGCTGGCCCAACGGCCTTTCCGGCTGGACTTTTGGGGAGAATAAAGCGGAGGGAAATGGTCCTCCAAACCGGTGTCGCGCCAATAGGCTTTGATCCGATCGCGTGCGGATTGTGCAGCACCAACACCCAGATACGTTGCAACAGCAGCTGCCAGCCCCGCCATCGGCGTTATTCGCATCAAGAGGACCCGCAAAGGATCCGCTTCGGGCGCCCGCGCGGCAATCGCCAGGCTAGCAAGCAAGAGGCCGCTGAAGGTAAGGAAACGCGCTATCCGGGCGGCGGAGCGCTCAACCTCGTGGTCGAGCTGCTGCGCCGTGAATTCGAACGCTTTGACCGGTGCGAGTCCGGATTTGGTTGTCTCAGGCAGTTTTGACTGGGTCATGGCGCAGATAAAACCAAATGACGCGTTGGGATTAAAGGGTTGCCATAGCACCAGCACCCTCATATACGGCCCGTCTATTCACCCACTCCACGGGAATCGGTGTAACGCTTTTTGGCGGCTCCCCCGTGATGTTGAAAGGAAAAGGCGCATGAACGCCCAAGAACTTCGGGATAAGACCCCGGACCAGCTCCGCGATGAACTGGTCAATCTGAAAAAGGAAGCCTTCAACCTGCGCTTCCAGGCCGCCACCGGCGCGCTTGAAAACCCTGCGCGCATGCGCCAGGTGCGCCGCGACGTGGCCCGGGTCAACACGATCCTCAACGAAAAAGCTCAAGCGGCTGCGGAATAAGGAAGACACGATATGCCCAAGCGTATTCTGACCGGCACCGTGACATCCGATGCCAACGCCCAAACCGTCACCGTAAGCGTCGAACGCCGCTTTACGCACCCGGTTCTGAAAAAGACTATTCGTAAGTCCAAGAAGTACCGGGCCCACGACGAAAAGAACGCATTCAAGGTGGGCGACAGCGTTCGCATCATCGAATGCGCGCCCAAGTCGAAAACAAAACGCTGGGAAGTGCTCGAAGCCTGAGCGCCCCCTCGCATTAATCGAAACCCTGGGGATCAGGCACGCATCGCCCCCCAAAGGTCGGGAGACACCAAATGATCCAGATGCAAACCAACCTGGATGTTGCTGACAACAGCGGCGCACGCCGTGTTCAGTGCATCAAGGTTCTGGGTGGTTCCAAGCGTAAATACGCGTCCGTCGGCGACATCATCGTCGTGTCGGTCAAGGAAGCCATCCCGCGCGGTCGCGTAAAGAAGGGCGATGTCCGCAAGGCCGTCGTCGTGCGCACCGCCAAGGAGGTGCGTCGCGATGATGGCACCGCCATCCGCTTTGACCGCAACGCCGCCGTCATCCTGAACAACAACAACGAGCCCGTCGGCACCCGTATCTTTGGGCCCGTCGTGCGCGAGTTGCGCGCGAAGAACTTCATGAAGATCATCTCGCTCGCTCCGGAGGTGCTGTGATATGGCTGCGAAACTGAAAACCGGCGACAAGGTCGTCGTGCTCGCGGGCAAGGACAAGGGCAAGGAAGGCACCATTTCTTCCGTCGATCCCAAGGCGAACAAGGCCGTCGTTGACGGCATCAATATCGCCATCCGCGCCACGCGCCAGACCCAACAGAGCCAGGGCGGCCGCATCCCCAAGGCGATGCCGATCGACCTGAGCAACCTCGCGCTGCTCGACGCCAACGGCAAACCCACCCGCGTGGGCTTCAAGATGGACGGCGACAAGAAGGTGCGCTTTGCCAAGACAACAGGGGACGTGATCTGATGCTCGACACTGCAAACTACTCCCCGCGTCTCAAGGATCTCTACAAGTCGACGATCCGTGCCGCGATGAAAGAAGAGTTCGGCTACGGCAACGACATGCAGATCCCGCGTCTGGACAAGATCGTGCTGAACATCGGCTGTGGCGCCGAGGCTGTCAAAGACAGCAAGAAGGCCAAAGCCGCCGTCGAGGACCTGACAGCCATTGCAGGCCAGAAGGCCATGGCAACGCTCGCCAAGAAATCCATCGCGGGCTTCCGGGTGCGTGAAGAGATGCCACTGGGCGCTAAGGTGACCCTGCGCGGCGACCGGATGTACGAATTCCTCGACCGCCTGATCACCATCGCGATGCCCCGCGTCCGTGACTTCCGCGGCGTGAAGCCGTCATTTGATGGCCGCGGCAACTTTGCCATGGGCATGAAAGAGCACATCGTGTTCCCCGAGATCGACTTCGACAAGGTCGACGAGGTCTGGGGCATGGACATCATCATCACCACCACCGCGAACACAGACGCGGAAGCCAAGAGCCTGTTGAAAGCGTTCAACATGCCCTTCAACGCGTAAGAGGGATATAGAGAATGGCCAAGAAATCCATGATCGCCCGCGAAGTGAAGCGTCAAAAGCTGGTGGAGAAGTATGCTGCCAGGCGCGCCGAGCTCAAGGAAATCATCAACGACGAGAGCAAGCCGATGGAAGAGCGCTTTCGCGCCTCGCTGAAGCTGGCAAAACTGCCCCGCAACAGCTCTGCCACCCGTTTGCACAACCGCTGCCAGCTGACCGGCCGCCCCCACGCGTATTATCGGAAGCTCAAGATCAGCCGTATCGCGCTGCGCGATCTGGGCAGCCAGGGTCAGATCCCCGGCCTCGTGAAATCCAGCTGGTAAGGGAGAGATAAGTTATGAACGATCCTATCGGCGATATGCTCACCCGTATCCGCAACAGCCAGATGCGCGGTAAATCCGTGGTCGAAACCCCTGCGTCCAAACTGCGCGAGCGCGTGCTCGAAGTGCTGGCGGACGAGGGGTATATCCGTGGGTTTGAGAAAACCACCGGTGTCAACGGCCACCCCGCCATCGAAATCAGCCTCAAGTACTATGAAGGCGAGCCCGTGATCCGCGAGTTGAAGCGCGTGTCCAAGCCCGGCCGTCGCGTGTACATGGGCAAGGATGACATCCCGTCGGTCCGTCAGGGCCTGGGTGTGTCGATTGTCTCCACCTCCAAAGGTGTGATGTCGGATGCAAATGCACGGGCGGCCAATGTTGGCGGCGAAGTGCTTTGCACGATCTTCTAAGGAGCGCTGCAGATGTCTCGTATTGGTAAGAAACCGGTCGATCTGCCCTCGGGTGTGACCGCATCCGTCTCCGGTCAGGTGATCGAAGTGAAAGGGCCCAAAGGGGTCCGCAGCTTTACCGCCACCGACGATGTGACCCTCAAGGTCGAGGACAACGTCGTGACGATCGAACCCCGCGGCAAGTCCAAGCGCGCGCGCCAGCAGTGGGGCATGTCCCGCACGCAGGTGCAGAACTGCGTGATCGGCGTGACCGAAGGCTTCAAGAAAGAGCTGGAAATCCAGGGCGTTGGCTACCGGGCACAGATGCAGGGCAATACGCTCAAGCTGAACCTCGGCCTCAGCCACGACGTGGATTTCGTCGCGCCCGACGGCGTGACTGTGACCGCGCCCAAGCAAACCGAGATTGTGGTCGAGGGTATCGACCAGCAACAGGTCGGCGAAGTGGCCGCAAAAATCCGCGAGTGGCGCAAGCCAGAGCCCTACAAGGGCAAAGGCATTCGCTACAAAGGGGAATTCGTCTTCCGCAAGGAAGGCAAGAAGAAGTAAGGACCAGACAGATGGCAAACAGCAAACGGACCCTGTTCCTCAAGCGCCGCCTGCGCGTCCGGAACAAACTGCGCAAGGTCAACGCCGGGCGTCCCCGCCTGAGCGTGCACCGTTCCAACAAGAACATCAGCGTCCAGCTGATCGACGATGTGAACGGCGTGACCCTCGCAGCCGCTTCGACGCTCGAAAAAGACCTCGGGCTGGCGGGTAAGAACAACGTCGATGCAGCCGCCAAGGTGGGTGCAGCGATTGCCGAGCGCGCAAAGAAAGCGGGCGTCGAAGAAGCCTATTTCGACCGCGGCGGCTTCCTCTTTCATGGCAAGGTGAAGGCTTTGGCCGACGCTGCGCGTGAAGGCGGGCTGAAGATCTAAATGTGCGGCGGGGCGGCAACGCCCCACCCGATGACCGGGGGGCAGGCTGCCCACTGCGGTTGGACCAAATTGGCGCAAGCCACCAATAAAAGGACTGCTTTGCAATGGCAGAACGTGAAAACCGTCGGGGCAACCGCCGCGACCGCGAAGACCAGACGCCCGAATTCGCCGACCGCCTGGTCGCGATCAACCGGGTGTCGAAGACGACCAAGGGTGGCAAGAACTTTGGGTTCGCCGCACTCGTCGTTGTGGGCGACCAGAAGGGCCGCGTTGGCTTTGGCAAAGGCAAGGCCAAAGAGGTGCCCGAGGCCATCCGCAAGGCGACCGAACAGGCCAAGCGTCAGATGATCCGCGTGCAACTGCGCGAGGGCCGCACGCTGCACCACGACATGGAAGGGCGCTGGGGCGCCGGCAAGGTCGTGA
>JBCBHM010000016.1:0-67822 GCA_038525585.1 Pseudomonadota bacterium | reverse complement strand
GCACGGTGAACATCGACGCGGGCACCGCCGCGTCCCTCACCAACGGCGCGGGCGCGGGCACCAGCACCGTCACTGACGGCCAGGTCACCGGCACCACGACCATCGGCGGCGGCGCGGTTGTGGTCGATCAGACCACCGATGACGCCGACCTCGAGCTGGTCGGCACGACCACGGTGAACGACGGGTCGCTGACTGTGACAGACGGCGAAGTCGGCGCGGTGATCAACCAGGGCACATCCGGCGGCGCGACCGAGGTCACGCTGACCGACGGCGACATCGCGAGCCTCACCAACACGACCGGCGACGCGGCGCTGAACGGCGGCACCGTCACGGGTGCGACCACCGTCGCCGCAGGCACGGTGACCAACGCAGGCGCGGCGATCACAACGGCGGCGACGTCCGGCACGGGCACCTACACCCAATCCGGCGGCTCCGCGACCGACGTCACCAACAATGGCGGCACGGTCAATCTGGCGGGTGGTACCGCCAACAGCGTCACAAACGGAGTCGGTGCAACCACGACGAATATCTCCGGTGGCACCGTCGCGAATGACGTGACCGTTGGTGGCGGTGTGGCCAACCTCACCACCGATGCCGATGTCGATGGCGGGCTGGTTGTGAATGCCGGCACCGCAAATGTATCCGACAACACCGATGTGGCTGGCACGACAACCGTCGCCACCGGCGCGACCCTGTCGGTCACCGGCGGGACGCTGGCCGAGGTCGAGAACAACGGCAGCACAAACGTGACCATTTCCGGCGGTACAGTGGCCAATGTGGACCACAACAGCGGGACGACCGACCTGACCGGCGGCTCTGTCACAGGTGCGACAGATGTGGCGGACGGCACCGTCTCGAACTCTGGTGCGGCGATCACAACTGCGACCACATCCGGCACCGGGACGTACACGCAAACCGGCGGCACGTCGACGGACGTGGCGAACAATGGCGGCACCGTCAATCTGGATGGCGGAACCACTGCCACGCTAACCAATGGCGCAGGCGCCGGCACATCGACCGTCACAGATGGGCAGGTCACGGGCACGACAACCATCAACGGCAGCGCCGTTGTCGTCGATCAGGCGACGGACGACGCGGACCTCGAACTGGTCGGCACGACCACTGTCAACGACGGGTCGCTGACTGTGACAGACGGCGAAGTGGGCGCTGTCATCAACCAGGGCACATCCGGCGGCGCGACCGAGGTCACGCTGACCGACGGCGACATCGCGAGCCTCACCAACACGACCGGCGACGCGGCGCTGAACGGCGGCACCGTCACGGGTGCGACCACCGTCGCCGACGGCACGGTCACCAATGCAGGCGCGGCGATCACGACAGCGTCGGCCAGCGGGACCGGGACATACACCCAGTCGGGCGGCTCATCGACGGATGTGACCAATGATGGCGCAACGGTGAACATCGCAGGCGGGACAGTCGGCAGCCTTGACAACACCGACGGCGCCACCACGATTTCCGGCGGAACGGTCACCACCACCACAAACATCGACGCAGGCACGATCACGCAATCCGGCGGAACGCTGACCGGCGCAGTGTCGGTGAACGGCGGTACGTTGAACACGACCGGCGCTGGCGCCGTGATCAACGGCACGACCACAGTCGCCATGGGCGGAACGCTGGATGTCGATAATGGCGATGTCAGCGATGTCAACAACACCGGCGGGACGGTCGACATTGCGAATGGCAGCGTCAACAGCCTCGACAACACCGCAGGCACGACGACTATGACAGGCGGCACCATCGAAGATGCCGTGACCGTTTCAGGCGGGACGCTGACGGCAACAGGTGGAACCCTGGCCGGATCGCTGACCACCTCCGGCGCAGGCACAGCCAACATCGGTACGCTGGTCCAAGGCGATGTGTTCAACAACGGTGGTACGTTCAACCTGAATGCAGGCGGCGATATCGACGGGACGTTCAACAACAACCAGGCCTTTACCTTCTCGGCCGGGATGCTCGACGATGTGAACAACACATCAACCTTCGACATCAACGGCGCGCAAACCATCGGCGGCGCTTTTGACAACGTGGGCGGAACGCTGAACGTGGAAAGCGGCGAAAGCCTGACAGCCACCTCCTTTGACAATACCGGGACAATCAACCTTGACGGCGCATTGGCGGGCAACGTGGACAGCACGGGCGGGACGATCAACGTCACGGGTTCAGCGGCGCAGATCAATGGTGACTTGACGCTGGGCACGGGCGGCACGCTGTCGCTGCAGGATGCCGGCGGAACGGATTCCGGCACGGCGGTGCAGGTGTCGGGGGTCGGCACGTCGGACCTGAGCGCTGGTACGCTGGCCTTTGACGTGGGCACCAACGGTGTCGGCGGCGTGCTCACAGACACCTTTACCTTTGCGGGCACAATCACCGGACAGGTGAACCTGTCGCTGAACATCGCCGAAGACGTCTTTGACCAATCGGGCACGGTGTCGGTTGTCACGGCAGGAGATTCCGCCGGCCTTTCCTTTGGCACAATCGATGGCACGCAAGTGACCACCACCGGCACCTTCTCGGGTTCGACCAACGGGGCGGGCGCGGACGTGGCGTCGCTCACGGTCGGGGCCACGCAATACACGTTCACCAACACCAATACCGGCGTTGACCTGACCGTGGGTCTGGCCGAAGGGATCGGTAACCTTGCTGCCGGTATCGGCCTGACACAATCGGTCGTCGGCTCCATCGTCAACCGCCCGACCAGCCCCTATGTCACGGACTATGTCGGGTACACAGGCGACAGCCGTCAGCGCAGGCTCAAGCGCCAGGCATCATCGGATGACCCATGCGGCGTTGGCGGTTGGGCGCGTGTGAGCGGTGGTACGGCTGATGTGGACGGCTCGTTCAACCTCAATGACGGTAACGAAGTGGCCGCAACGCAGGACGTGAACTTCTACAGCATCCAGACGGGCGGCGACATCGCGTGTTTCGACAACCGGTTCAACGGTTTCGACATGTCCTTCGGTCTGCTGGCGGGCTACAGCACCGGCGACACCAACAGCACGGCCTTTGTCGGCGGGACAAACATCGTCGACACGATCATCGACACCGACTTTGATCAGACCTATGCGGGCCTCTACGCAACCGCCTCGCGCGGATCGTTCTTTGCCGACCTGCAGTTGCGCTTTGAAAACCTCGATTACGAGGTTACTCCGACCAACGTAGACGTGACGAACGGCACATTGGACGATGTCAGCGATTTCTCGACCACCGGCACGACCGTTTCGGGTGCGGTTGGCTATTCCTGGCAAATCCCCTCGGTCGAGGGGCTGAGCTTTGTCGGGTCGGCCGGGTTCTCTTATTCGGACTTTGAGACGGATGCGGTGACCCTCGCCGGGACGGACAGTTCGGGTGACACGTTGAACAGCCTGCAACTCGCGGATTCCTCGGTTGAGCTGGGCTTTGTCTCGGGGACGCTGTCGCGGTCGCGGGTCCTGCCGGACGAAATCAGCGCGATCAACTACTTCGGCACGCTGACCTACTATAACGACTTTGCCGATGACCCGACCGCAACGCTGACAGCCCTGGACCCGATCACGGGCCTTCCGACAGGCGCGGCGGCGGATGACCTGCAACTGTCGAACCTCGGCTCCTACGGCGAGATCAGCCTTGGCGTGAACTACATCCGCCTGCTGAACACCGGCGGTGACGGCCCTGCCCGGCAGTTGTCGGCAGCGGCGCGCGTCGATTATCGGTCGGGCAGCAACGTCGACAGCTTTGGCATCACGGGCCAGCTGCGCATCCAGTTCTGATCCGACAGGATCACTGAGACAGACAGGGGTCCCAGCTTGGGGCCCCTTTTTCGTTGGGTGCTGACCGATGACTGGTGCCCGACCAGTACGTTGGCCGACGCAGTGACGGCTGCATCGCCGAGATACGCGTCGCCTTCGACGTCACCGTGCGTATACGCAGCGTCCTCCGCCTGACCGGCCTTTCGTGCGGCTTGGACATATGAAAGCCGAACGGATCCAGCGGTGACCCTCAGACCACACAGAACAGCAAGACTTCCGGATGCTTACGCGCGCACGTCAGAAGGCCGATACATCAACAGGCCAAACCCAGAGCCTGCAGATGCGCAAAGCCTTTCGGAATATCGGCCTTGTCGCGCAGCTCAAGCACCAGATGCGGCGCTGCAGTGCAATCGCCAAGCGCGCGGAACACCGCGTGCCATTCCACCGCGCCCTCACCCGGTGCCCAGTGGCGATCCGCATGACCATCGACATCCTGGATATGCACATGCGCCAACTGTGCGCCCGCGTCCCGCACGAAATAATCGACCGGCGGCGCGCCCGACATGCAGCGCGCCAGATGCGCGTGCCCTGTGTCGATGGACAGCGCAATGGCATCCGAACCAAAGCTGTCCACCATCTCGCGCCGGGTGGCCGGGTCCACGTCCTGGATGTTCTCCATCACCAGCGTCACGCCTGCACCTTCGGCACGTTTGACCACGGGTTCCAGCACCTCGTGGATGCGCGCCAGCTTGCTTTGGCCGTAGCCTTGCCAGCTGTGCAGGTTGTTCTGATACCACTTGTCGTAGGGCGAGTGCATGACCATCTGGCGCGCGCCGATTGCCTCCGCCGCCTCGACCGCCGTCAGGAACCGCGCGGTGATCAGCGCGCGAAGTTCCGGATCCTTGTTGTCGATGTCGAGCCCTTCGAACGGGCCGTGTATGCCCACACGCCCCTGGTGCCCGTCCAGCGCGGTGCGTGCCGCGGCAATCAGATCGTCTTTATCGCTGGTCAACGACGCAAGCGTCATGAAATCCTGAATTGCAATGTCGCGGTCGTCATCGAACAGCCAATCGCGATGCGCAGGGAGTTCCGCGATTTTGAGGCAGGCACCGATTTTGAGAGGTGTCATGGCATGCTCCGTTGCTGCGTTCATCCCAAAGGTGTGGCCCGGTACGCAGCCCGCCCCGCGACCCATGTGCCTTGCACGGCGGGCGTGGCCCCGTCGGGCCAGTCGACCAGCACCAGGTCGGCGCGTTTGCCCACCTCGATCCGGCCGCGGTCGTGCAGCCCCATCGCCTGCGCCGGACCGTCTGAGACGAGCGACCACAGCCTGAGCCGATCCGCCCTCCGTTCGTGGTCCAGCCCGCGCAACCGCGGCCAGCATCGCGGGATAGTAGTAGTCGGAGGCAAGCGCATCACACAGCCCCGCCTCGACCATATCCGCCGCCCCGAGCGACCCGATATGGCTGCCGCCGCGCACGGCGTTCGGCGCGCCAAAGATGATCAGATCGCCATTGTCCCGCGCGGCCTGCGCCGGTGCCATGGTCATCGGAAACTCTGACGTGGTGGCGCCAATCGCGTGATAAAACCGCCGCGTCTCGGCTTGGGTGTCATCGTGGCTGAGCATCGGAATGCCCTTGGCCCGCGCTTTGGCGGCAACGCCTTGCATCGTGGCGACCACCTCGCCGCGCCGGTCCCAGACGCGCTGCACAAGCTTCTTGTGATCAGCAAAGTCGAGGCCCGACCGCTCCGCATGCTTGCGATAGCGCGTCTCGAACAGCGCGGCGTCCGCCAGATCCATGATCGCAAATTCCGGATTGTGCTCGAAAAGCCGGTCCTGGATCGGTGTCCCCGCGCTCCGCATCGCCATCGACAGATGGTCGTTGAAGGCAAGCGAGGGCGTCAGCGGCGCATCCATCGCCCACTCCAGCGTCTCGAGCGCCTCAAAAGCAAACGTCTCCCACCGCAGTTGCACGCGGTTTTCGATGCTCAGCCGCGGGGCCAGATCGCGCAACGCCTGCATCATCTCGCGCCCGCGCGCCACACTGCGCAGCCCAAGCTCAAAGCTGAGCGTGATCGAATGATACGTGGTCGCGATGCCATTGGCCGCCAGCTGCCTATCGGTCTCGAGCACGGCGGTTTCCATCGGGAAAAACACGCCCGGGCGCGGCATCACCTGCCGTTCGAACGCATCACCATGCACGTCGATCAGGGCGGGCGCCACGACCTTGCCGCGGGCATCGATCACCTCACCATGGGCCGGACCGCCCAATGCGACGATCACACCGTCTTCGACCGTGACCGTTGTTTCGACAATCTCGTCCGGCAGGTAGACATGCGCACCTTCAAAGGTCAGTGTCATGCAAGCTTCTCTGCCACCATGTGCCAGTGAAAGCTGCCGGGTTTGTCGTGTTCACGATCCTCAAGCCAACGCACCTCGAACCCCTGAAACAGCGCCAACAGTTCGGCGGCGTTGCAGTAGTAGTGCGGGTGCCGCTTGTCGGACTGATCACTGTCAAAGACCCAGGTGTTGCGGCTGATCTCGCGTCCGCCCTCCATCTTGGCGGTGTCATGGGGCAAACGACGCTTGGACAGCATCGTACCCATGAACGTCGCGCCGGGCATCAGAACACGCCGGATCTCATGTATGGTGCGCAACAGGACATCCTCGTTCCCGTGATAGATAACATTCCAGCTGAGCACGTGGTCAAAGCTGTGATCGTCAAAGGGCAAGGCATCCATCGGCCCCTGCACGGTGGTGACACCCGCGTTTGCCGCATCGATCGCCGCCAGCCCGTCCGCTGCGGCATCCAGCGCGGTGACGTCGAACCCGGCCTTGGCCAGTGCCAGCGCATGCCGCCCCACCCCGGCCCCAAGGTCGAGGATGCGGCAACCCGGTGCCAACCCCTCGGCCCAGCGGGCGACATCCTGTTCGGGCACCAACCATTTTTCAGCGACGTTGCCGGCCCAATGGGCGTTCCAGTGTTCATGTGCTGTGTCGGTCTTCAACGCTGCTCTCCGATGATCTTGGTGCGGGCCCAGCCGCTGAGTTGTTCGATGGCGATCACGACGACGGCGATCATCAGGATCACGGTCATCGCAGTGGGGTAGTCAAACAGGTCAAACCCCACCTTGAGCTCGATCCCGATCCCGCCTGCGCCCACCAGACCCAGGATGGTCGAGGATCGCACAGCCTTTTCCAGCGCATAAAGCGAGGTGGAAATGAACGCGGGCATCGCGGCCGGGATCGTCGCGCAGGCCACAACGTCCAGCTTGCGCGCGCCCGTGGCGGACAGGCTCTCGGACGGGCCCTTGTCCGTGCCTTCCATGTCGTCGGCAAAGAAGCGGCCGCAAAAGCCGATCGTGTCGATGGCAATGGCCAGCATGCCCGCAAAGGGACCAAGGCCAACGGCCACGACAAAAACCAGCGCCCAGGCGATATCCGGCACGGCACGGATAAAGCCAAGGATGGTCCGGACGATCTGGTTCACCCAAGGGCCGACGATCAGACCACGCGCCGCGAAAAGCGCCACGGGGATCGACACGATCACGCCGATCACGGCCCCGGCCAGCGCGATCTGCAGCGTCTCCAGCATCTTCCACCCCAGCCGTTCCAGCACCCGCGGCTCGAGGTTCGGTGGAAAGGCGCGGTCGACAAAGTCGGCAAAACGCGGCGGGGCCGACAGCATCTTGTCCACCGAAAACCCTGCCCCGGCGAAGGACCAAAGGATGATGACGACCGCCGCCGCATAGCCCAGAAAGGCCAGTGCCGTCGGACGATCATAACGGGCGGGGGCCGGCGCGGGTTCGGCGGTATCAGTCATAAAGCCCTCGCAGTTGCGCCGCACTCAGTGCGCTGGCGCGCGCATCCAGCTGCATCCGTCCACCGGCAAGGCCCAGAACACGATCCCCGTATTGCAGGGCGTGCGTGACATTGTGCGAAATGAAAACGACCGTGACACCCTCCTGCCGGGCGAGGGCAAAGAACACGTCCATCACGTCTTCTCCCGCTGCCGGATCCAGCGAGGCTGTCGGCTCATCGGCAATCAGGATCTTGGGCTGGCCGACCAGCGCGCGTGCGATGGCCACCCGTTGTGATTGCCCTCCGGACAGACGGTCGGCCCGGCGGTTGGCCAGATGGGCCAGGCCCACTTTTTCAAGCGCTTGCATCGCCGCATTGCGCGAGGCGGCGGGAGCAAAGCTCTGGCTCCAGTGTCGGACGCCGGGATGTTGCCCCAAGAGCCCATGCACGACGTTCGACAGCACGGAAAGGCGCGGCACGAGGTTGTGTTTTTGCGACACAAGGCCCATCTGCGCGCGCATGCTGCGCAAGCCCGCGGTGTTGGCGCGCACGACATCCGTGCCCAGCACGTCGATGTCCCCCGCGTCCGCCGGGATCAGCCCCATCAGGCACCGCAGCAATGTCGATTTGCCCGTGCCATTGGCGCCGACAATCGCGACCGCCTCGCCACGCGACAGGCCAAAGGACACGTCGGCAAAGATAGGCGTGTCGCCAAAGCTCTTGGCGAGCCCGGTGACCCGCATGTCCACAGGCAAAACCGGGGCGGTGATCACCGCCCCGGTCGCAGCAGGCGCGGGGGCCTGCCGTGTAGTGGTAAGATCAGTCACCGATAAAGCTGTCGAACTGTGGATAGCCCGCGTTCGAATACATCGCGCGCACATAGTCATAGGCGCTGTCCTCGATCTCAACGAGGTCCATGCCGACATATTTGTCGTTTTCCTCATGCGCGGTGATGCCCGCAATGATCGACGCCTTGTTGTCGATGATGGCCTTTTGCACCTTCTCGGCGGCGTCCGCCGGGACATGCGCGCCCACCATGATCATATCGTTGGGCAGGTCACCCGAACGGGCGATCATCTTGAAAAAGCCGTATGGCAGATCGGTCTCGCCGTTGCGCACGCGCAGCCAGCTGCCCGCGTTCGAGCCCAACGCGTCGACGTCACCGGCTTTGAGCGCCTCGTGGGCGATGTTGCGGCTGGTGTGGATTTTGTCGACGTCGTTCACCGGATCGATACCGTAGTCGGCCAGCACCTGCATCGGGCACAACATGTTCGAGGTCGAACCGATGTCGCCAAAGGCGATCTTTTTGCCCTTGAGGTCCTGCACGGTGTTGATGCCGCTGTCGGCGCGCACGACGATTGCGCAGTGATAATCAGGACGGCCAAGGCCGACGATCGGCGTGGCGTTGGTCAGCTTGTTGATGACGACGTATTCGGCGGGGCCGGATACGACGAAATCAACCGTCTCGCCGCGCAGGGCTTCGGCCGCAGCGGTGCGCGAGTTCACGGCAAAGAACTCAAAGGTATCACCGGTGGCCGCCTCGAGCGCCTCCTTGAACGGCCCCCACTCGAGCTGCAGCCGCTCCATCCCTTCGACATCCGTGACGGCAAGCCGCCAGGTGTCGGCATGTGCCGCGAATGCGGTGGCAATCGCCAGCGTAACACCAGCCACAAAAGAACGAAATTTCATGTATCATCTCCCCATTGAAAAATCATCCGAATGCGTGGCGGGGGGCGTGTGACGCTGCCGTGACAGTTTGACGAAAGTTTGAAATTGCCGTCGGGTGCGCGGCCTTGGCCTTGCCAAGTTGACCATGCCCTTTGGTATGGTCAACGGCGCCGCAGGATCAGCCAAAAACATGCATTATACCACCCGCTTGCTGTGACCCCTTTGCGACAAACCCCGCATGATTTTCCGCGGGGAACGTTTGCAAAAGAAAACCGTTGATGCGTCAAAGACCCTGGTGGCATCCTTGGCTTCACACAGGGCGCTAAACCTCAAAAAAGTGGAAGCGCCCTGACGCATGGCAAAATGCTTTCGCGAGGGATAGCGATGTTCAGGTTAGGTCACAGCGCCACAGCGGCGCTGGCGGTTCTTTTTGCATTGGCGACAGGCACGCAGGACGCACATGCGACGCCGTTTACCACCAACGTACCGGGCACCAATATCGCCCTGCCCGACGCCTATCCCGAGGCGGGCGGTGTTGTCATCGTCATGGAAGGCGTCAACGGACAGATCTATTACCAATTCAGCGACCCCAACGGGGCCTTCCGTGGGCGGAACTCCAACGGGCAGCCGTCACGGTTTCGGGGCAATCCGTTCACTGTAAATGACCCTATCCCCCTCGAATGCGGTATCCGGTCCTGTACCGACTATTTCGGTGGCGCGATTGCACAGGTCTATGTCCGCTTTTCGGCCTATGACGGCGACACGCAGCCCGGCGGATTTGATGAAAATGACATCAGCCTGATCCTGAACGGGGTGAATGTCGGCAGCTGGTCCGGTCTGACCACCGAGCGGACGAACAACGCGGGCACGTCGAGCCAGGGTTTCGAGACAGGCTTTGGCAACAACAGCTTCAACACCGGCTGGTTCACCTCCACCAATTCGACCCTGCTTCAAAGCTTGCTGACAACCGGGGCCACAACCACGCAGGTTCTCGATAACGATCCCGATGACAACTACTGGGACTTCCGTCGTGGCCAAAGCCTCAGCGCCGAAGAGCTGCGCACAATCGCCCCAGGCTATGAGTTCGAAAAGACGACGACCGCGACGGACTACACCGCCGTCGGCGATGTGATCACCTACACATATACCGTCACGAACATTGGGTCGGTCAACATCAACAACCTGACTGTGTCCGATGACAAGGTGAACGGACAGGGCAGCACCGTGTCGTGCGACCGCACGACGATCAACGAAACCACAAGCGGGGGCAGCCCCGAAACCGCGACCTGCACCGCGACCTACACGGTCACGCAAGAAGACATCGACGCAGGCAGCCTGACAAACGTGGCGCGGGCCAATGGCGATCCGGAGTTCGGCCAACTCGGCGAAGTGCAAGACAGCGTGACCTTGCCCGGCCCACCCGCCAATGCCGACATGACCCTGACCAAAGTGGCCCGCCAGTCCACCTTCTCGGCGGTGGGCGACGTCATCACCTACGACTACACGCTTGAAAACACCGGCAACACGACGCTGACCACCCTGTCGGTCACCGATGACCGGATCCCGTCGCTCAGCTGTGCGCAGCAGGAATTGCTGCCCGGCAACACGCTGACCTGCACCGGCACCTATTCGGTGACGCAAGCCGACCTGGATGACTTTGCCGTCAACGGCACCCCCCTGACCAACACCGCGACCGCCAATGCGCAGGACCGCGGGCAGGCGTCATTGACCCGCACCCAGGCCGAAACGGTCGACGGCCCCGCAGCCGCGCCCGCACTGGTTGTGACCAAATCCGCATTGCAGCAGAATTTCGACGCCGAGGGCGATGTGCTGCAGTTTCGGATCGAGGTGACGAATACCGGCAACGTCACTTGGCCCGGCCCGCCCACGATCACCGATGCGCTGGTCACGGATGCGGGCGGCACGGTGTCCTGCCCTGCGGGCACGATCGCTCCGAACGCCGCGGTGATCTGTTCGGCGGATTACACCGTGATCCAGGACGACGTGGACGCAGGCGAGGTGGTGAACCTGGCCATCGCAAACATCACCGTCGGTGGGCAAAGCGCGAGCGGCTCTGACGACGTGACGCTGCCCGCCCTTCGGTCCACAGGCCTTACGCTGGTCAAACAGCTGAACCCCGCCAGCGCGACCACATATGATGCGCTGGGCACGGCGCTGATCTACGACTACGTGCTCACCAACACCGGCAACGTCACGCTGACCGCGCCGCGCATCACCGACGACCGGATCACGGCCACCTGTTCTGCGACCGAGATTGCACCGGGCACAAGCGTCACATGTACGTCCGACAATTATCTGACGACCCAATTGGACATCGATGCCGGTTCGGTGACCAACATCGCGACGGCCACAGCGGACGATCCCGACGCAGCCGAGGTGACGACCGCCGCTGCGCAAGTGACCGTTGATGCCGACCAGATGCCCGAACTGACGCTCGACAAGCAGGCGCCGACAGTGGCCCCTGTCGACTTTTTCGAAGGTCAGACCATCACCTACACGTATGAAATCCGCAACACGGGGAACACCACGTTTACCGGGCCCATCACAGTGACCGACGACCGGATCACCGGGCCCATAGACTGTGGATCGGCAGACCTTGCCGTCAATGGCGTGCGCACCTGCCAGGCGACATACACCGTGACGGCGGCGGACGAAGACCTAGGCTTTGTCACCAACTCCGCGACCGCGTCGGACGGCACCACCACATCGAACGCCGACACCGAAACCGTGCCCCAGGCGGGAACCGATGCGCTCGAGCTGACCAAGGTCGCGGATCTTGCATCGGTCTCGAGCCTGTCTGACGTGATCACCTACACCTTCACCGTCACCAATGTGGGCGACCGATCCATCGGCACGCCGCGCACGATCACCATCAACGACCCGCGCATAGATACGGTCACCTGTTCGCAAACCCAGCGGATTTTCCCCGTGGGCCAAGGGTCTCCGAACTCTGTCATCTGTACCGGCAGCACCTCGCCCACACAGGACGAGCTGGATGCAGGCGAGGTCGTGAACACCGCCACCGCGCAATTCACCCGCAACAATGGCGGCAATCCGTTCACCGTTGTCTCGCCGTCGGCACAGTCGACCGTGCCGGTTGCGATCACACCCGCCTTTACGCTGGACAAGATCGGCCCCACCCAATTCGGCAGCGTCGGCGACGTGATCACCTACACGTTCCGCGTCACCAACAGCACCGAACAGAGCATCAGCACCGTGACGGTGACCGATCCGCTGATCCCCGATCTGAACTGTACCCTCACAGACATCGGGCCACTTGCCACGCAGGACTGTACCGGCACCTACACGGTGACCCAGGCCGACGTAGACGCAGAAACGATCACGAACACCGCCACCGTCAACGGCATGTCCAGCACCGGCGAGACGTTGGACCCCGCAACCGATACCGAGGTGACGCCAATCGACCCGGCTGCCGCCACGCGGTCCGTGAACCTGTCGAAAACGGCCAACGTCACCGAATTCACCGCGGTCGGTGACCAGATCCGCTACAGTTTTGCCGTTGCAAACACCGGGACACAAACGCTGACCGACATCGTTGTGACCGACCCGCTGGTTGGGCTGACCTGCACCATCCCGACGCTCGCGCCCAGCACAACCGATACCAGCACCTGCCAGGCTGTCTATACTGTCACTCAGGATGACCTCGACGATGGTCAGGTCGACAATGTCGCCAGTGTCGCGGCACCCGGCAGCAGCGGCGACACCAGCAGCCTGACCGTGCCCGCCGCAGGCCTGGATGCCGCGTTCACCATCGACAAGACGGCGGATGACGCCGTCAATGTGGTTGCCGGGCAGGTCGTGACCTATTCCTACCGCATGACGAACACGGGCAACGTGACCCTGTCCAATGTCGCACTCAGCGATGCCCATACCAGCGCGTCGGGCACGCAAGCACTGACGATCACGGGCAGCGGCAACACCGGCAGCCTTGCCCCTGGTGCGACCGCAACCCTTACCGCGACCTACACTGTCACGCAGGATGACGTGGATGCGGGCGCGGCCCTGACAAACACGGTCAGCGGCACCGGCACGCCGCCACCGATCGGTCTGACACCGCCGACAACGACAGACACCGAAACCGTCACGGTCGCGCCCGCCGTACCGGCGCTTCGCGTTGAAAAGACGGAAACAGATGGCACCGGTACGTTCGGGGCAGCCTCCAGCACCGAAGCCTACACATTCGAGGTTTTCAATGACGGCAACGTCACGCTCAGCAACCTGACGCTTGCGGATGACCTGACCGGTTTCACCTGCGCGCTGTCGGACCTGCCCCCCGGCGCATCGACCACGACATGCGCTGACACGACGGCGCTTGGCGATACCTACACGGTTCAGCAATCGGATGTGGACGGCAAGTTCCTGACAAACGAGGTGCGCGTCACCGGCCAGGCGCCGGACAGTTCCGCCATCGTGGCGACCGACAGCGTGAGGCTGGACGGTCCGACACAGGCGCCTGCCGTGACGATGACCAAGACCCCGACCAGCGGCAGCGGCTTTGCTGCTGTCGGTGACACGCTGTCCTACGACTATGTGGTGACCAACGCGGGCAACGTGACGCTGACCGCGGATATCACCATCGCAGATGACCGCACGTCGGTGACGTGCCCGGCGCTGCCACTGGGCGGGCTGGCTCCTGGCGCCACGCTGACCTGCACCGCGACCGACACCGTCACGCAGGCCGATCTTGACGCAGGCACCGTGACCAACCGGGCCACTGCCAGCGTCACGCAGCCCGTCGTGCCGGACACGCCCGGTGGCCCGACGACGATCACCGCCACCTCGCCCGAGCAAACGGCAACGGTCACGGGTGCCCAGACGCCCGAGCTGACACTCTCCAAGGCGCTCGCTGCGTCCTCGGCCAGCAGCTTCGCAGCACCTGGTGACACGATCACATACGCCTATACGATCACCAATAGCGGCAATGTGACGAT
Organism: Pseudomonadota bacterium; assembly: GCA_038525585.1. Lineage (GTDB taxonomy): Bacteria > Pseudomonadota > Alphaproteobacteria > Rhodobacterales > Rhodobacteraceae > Tateyamaria. The sequence goes on along the minus strand of JBCBHM010000016.1, from coordinate 53,630 downwards.
CACGGACACGATCAACGTGACCGACGATCGGATCGCCGCCGGTGCGCCGCAATTCTGCTCGGACGCGGATCTGGCACCCGGGGCCAGCCTGACCTGCGAACTGGTCTGGGTCGCCGATCAACCCGCCATCGACGCTGGCAGCATCACCAACGTGGCCGCACCCGTATCCACACTTGGCGGCGCGCCGGTGCCGGGGGTCAGTGACACACTGACCGTGCCCGCGGTGCAAACGCCCGCGTTGAGTGTGGTCAAGGAATTCGTGTCGTTCGAGAATGGCGCCTTTGCCGCGTTCGACGACGTCACCTACCGCTACACGGTCACCAATACGGGCAACACCACCGTCACGACCCAGCCGACGATCAACGACAACCTGATCCCGGCCACCCAGCTGAGCATCGACGCGCCGTTCCCGGCTGGCGGTCTGCTGCCGGGGGACGTCATCACCTATACCGGCGTCTATGAGTTGACGCTGGTCGACATCCAACTGGGCAGCGTGACAAACAACGCGACCGCAACATCCAACGGCATCACCTCCGACCCGAGCGTCGTGACCGTGCCCACAGGCGCCAACCCCGCGCTCAGCGTAACGAAAACAGCGCTCGAGAGCTCGTTCACCGCTGTCGGCGACGTTCTGAACTATGAATACGTGGTCGAGAACACTTCGCCCGGGTCGCCCTCTCCGGCCTTTGCCAACGCCATCACCGTCGAAGATGACCGTACGACCGTGACCTGCCCCGCGCCTCCGGGCGGGCAGCTTTTGGTCGGACAGACGATCACTTGTACCGCGCAATACACCGTGACGCAGGCAGACCTCGATGCCGTTGCGGCGGGCCTGCCGGGCGGGTTTGTCACCAACGTGGCCACGGCTAATACCGTCTTTGGCGGGCAAGCGGTGCAATCGCCTGCCGATACGGTGACCGTAACCGCCATCAACGACCCCGGCCTGTCGGTCGTCAAAAGCGTCTCGGCCGGGCCGAACCCGGCTGGGGCGGATGACACGATCACCTTTGCCATCCTGACCACAAACAGCGGTGACACATCGCTGAACGGCGTCGACGTCTCCGACCCGCTGCTGACCAGCCTCAGCTGTTTTGCCGGGGCAACGAACACCGGCGCATCCGTCACGCTGCCGACCTCACTTGCCCCGGGCGAGCAGGTGCTGTGCGAAGGCGACTACACGGTGACGCAGGATGATATCGACACCCAAAGCCTGACCAACACCGCAACCGCCCTGGCCACGACACCGGCAGGCGATCCGGTCCAGCAGACAGGATCAGTGGCCGCACCGATCGAGGCCGACGCGCCAGCGGTCGAGGTGACCAAGGCGCTGAGCCCCAGTGAGCCCTTCGCCAGCTTTGCCAATGTCGACCAAGAGGTCGAATTCACCGTCACCGTACGCAACACGGGCAACGTGACGCTGAGCGCGACGACGGTCACGGACGATCTGGTTCCGGGCGAAACCTGCGCGGTGCCCAGCCTGGCGCCGGGCGACGAGGATACAAGCTGCACATTCACCTACACCACGACCCAAGCGGATGTGGACCGCGGCGATTTCACCAACATCGCGCGCGCCTCGGCCGTACCGGTCAGCGATCCGGGCACACCGGTTGTGGATGACGGCGCATTGGTGGTGCCCGGCCCCGCAGCCGAACCGGCCTTCAGCTTGGTCAAGGCCGCCGACATCACCCAATTCGCCACGGCAGGCGTGACGATCACCTACAATTACACTGTGGCCAATACGGGCAATGTCACGCTCACCGCGCAACCCACCGTCACCGATGACCGCATATCCAGCGTCTCATGCCCCGCGCTGCCCACGGGCGGACTGGCCCCGCTCGACAGCATCACATGCACCGCGACTTACGTCACGACCCAGCTTGATGTGGACGCAGGCCAGGTCACCAACACCGCACAAGTCACCAGCACCGAGGTGCCCTTTAACCCGTCCGACCCGAACCGCGCCGAGGCGACGGAGACAGTCACAGCGAGCCAAGGCCCCGCCTTTACCATCGACAAGACGGTGGATGACGCGACGGACGTGCAGGCCGGTCAGGACCTGACCTACAGCTATCTCGTGACCAACACGGGCAACGTAACCCTGACCGACATCACGCTGAACGACAGTCACACAAGCGCGTCGGGCACCGCGCCGCTGGCGCTCGGCAACGGGGGCGTGGTCAACACGCTGGCACCCGGGGCAAGCCAGACGCTGACCGCGACCTACACGGTCACCCAAGCGGATGTGGATGCCGGCAGCGACATCACCAACACCGTGACCGGCAGCGGCACACCACCCGGCACGTTGACCCCGCCTGTGGCCGATGACACGCAACGCGTCACGGTCGAGGCCCCCGCACCAGAAGTGACCGCCGAAAAAACCGTGAGCGCCAGCACCGGCACGGGTGTAGGCGACACGGTGACCTTCGACATCACGATCAGCAACACCGGCAATGTCAGCCTGGACAACGTCGCCCTGACCGACACGCTGCGCAACGGAAACGGCCAGGCGATAACCCCGGCACCCGTCCCTGTCCTGATCGCGGGCGATGGCGTTGCGCTGGACGTGGGCGAGACCTGGACCTACCGCGTCAGCCACACCATCACGCAGTCGGATATCGACAGCGGCGGCCTCAGCAACTCGGTACTGGTGCGGGCCGAGGATCCCAGTGACACCACTGTGACCGATCTGTCCGACAATGGCGTGCCCAGCGATGGCGATGACACGCCAACCACATTCCCGCTCCCTGCCAATGCGCAAGTCACAGGTGTGAAAACCATCACGTCGACAGGCACCGACGTGGGTGACACCGTCAGCTTCCTGATCACGATCCAGAATACCGGGAACGTCACACTGACCGGTGTCGATGTCCTCTCGGACACGCTGGAACGGCAGGATGGCACCGCGCTGTCCCTGACAAACGGGCCGACGTTCAACGCCAATGACGGCGGCTCGCCCATGGGCATGCTGCAAGTGGGCGAGACGGCCACATATACCGCCAGCTACGTCCTTGTGCAGGCGGACATCGATGCCGGTGGCATCACCAATTCCGCCCGCGTCGCAGGCACCCCGCCCACGGGGCCGCCAGCCGTGGATGTGACCGACAACGGTGTGCCCGGTGATGGCGATGACACGCCCACATCGCTCGACATCGCGCCCGCGCCAGCCTTCAGCTTTGCCAAGGAATACACCGGCACCGATGCAACATTTGACGCTGTGGGCGACGTGCTCGACTACACGTTCACCTTGGTCAGCACCGGCAACATCACCCTGACCGACCCCATCACGATCACCGATCCTCTGATCACCACGCCGATCATTTGCGATCCGGTGTCCATCGCGGCACCTTGGGCGCCGGGGACCGAGCGGACCTGCTCTGCCAGCTACACGATCCAGCAATCCGACCTGGACCGTGGCGAGGTCGAGAACACCGCGACAGCCAGCGCGGGCCCCGCCTCCGACCAAACCGACAGCGTCACCGTGCCCGCCAACCAGACGCCATCGCTCGAACTGGTGAAAGAGGCACAGGACGTGGACCCGGCAACCGAGTTCTTTGTCGGCGCATTGATCGAATACACCTACACGACAACGAACACCGGCAACACGACCGTCACGGCCCCGATCACGGTCACCGACAACCTGATCCCCGCGGCCGACATCACCTGCGCCCCTTTCCCGACGGACGGGCTGGCACCCGGAGCGACCTATGTCTGCACCGGGTCGTACACCGTCACCGCTGGGGACGTTGATCTGACCTCTGTCACCAACCTCGCCTCGGCCAGTGACGGCACGACAACGGCACCCCAGGTAACCGAAACCATCCCCAACAACGCGGTTCCGGCGCTGGAAATCAGCAAGGAGCTGGTGCAGGTCACCGACGCCGCCGACACAGCGCGCAGCGCGGGCTTCGAGGCTGTGGGCGACAAACTCTTTTACCGCTTTACCGTGTCGAACACGGGCGGACTGGCCTTCGTCAACGACGTGGTCATCAATGATGAACGCCTGGCGGCTCCTTTGGTCTGCTTCAGCAGTTCCGCTGCCGACCCGGATCTGCGGCCTGGCGAGACGGTGACCTGCGAAACCGATACGACGCAGGCCTACGTGATCACGCAAGATGACCTCGACGCGGGCGAGGTGTTCAACGAAGCCTTTGCCGAAACCAGCTCTGCCGGGCTGACCGCTCCGGTCATTTCGAATGTCGACAGCATCACAACCGCAGCGGCAACCGACCCGATGTTCGATCTGGTCAAATCCACCGCCGCGACCGCGTTCACGACGCTGGGCGAGACAATCACATTCGATTTCGTGCTCAGCAACACGGGCAACCAGACCCTCACCAACCTCGAGGTGACAGATCCGCTGATCCCGAAACTTGACTGTCGCGTCGATACGCTTGCGCCGGGTGCGACGCTGACCTGTGCCGCGAACTACGTGATCACCCAAAGCGACATTGACGCCGGTACCCTCAGCAACAGTGCCGAGGCGACGGGCATCAATCCGGCGGGCGATACGGTGCCGCCGGTGACCAGTGTGGTCACGGTGCCGGGCCCCATCGGCCAGCCCCTGACGCTTGACCTGACCAAGACCGCGTCGCCCACACCCTTTGGCAGCGCGGGCAGCGTAATCGCCTACAGCTTTGCCGTCGAAAACACGTCGCCCTTTACGCTGCAGAATGTGACGGTCACCGATCCGTTGATCCCCGCCTTCACCTGCGTGGTGCCCACACTCGACCCCGGCGCCACCGACAGCACCAGCTGCGCCACGACATACACGGTCACGCAAGAGGATGTGGACCGCGGCAGCCTCGACAATTCGGCCCAAGCCACCGCTGGCGATGTGTCGGGCACGCGGACCGTGACCGTATCGGACAGCATCACAACCGCCGGTCCCAGCCGCGCACCCGCACTGGAGGTCACCAAGACCGCGGATATCGCCAGCCTCGTGCCCGGTTCGGTGATCGACTACACCTTGCGCGTCGAAAACACCGGCAACGTGACGCTGAACGTCACCGGCATCAGCGACACGATGACCCGGATCAACACCGGCGCGCCGACGTTCCTGACAACGCCGTTCACACTGGCGGCAGGCGACGCAAACGGCGATGGTTTGCTGGATGTGGACGAGGTCTGGGAATATGCCGCGACCTACGAAATCACCCAGTCGGACCTGAACGCCGGCGGCGTGCAAAACACCGCCTCGGTCACGGCCAGCGGTCCCACCGGGACCGGTTCGGTCACGGATGTGTCGGACGATGGCAATGATGGCGATGGCAATGTCAGCGATGACCCGACCGTTGTCGAAATTACGCGCGATCCGCGCCTCGACGTGATCAAGACGGTGCTGAGCACCGGCACGCAGGCAGGTGATACCGTCACTTTTGAGATCCGCGCGACAAATATCGGCAACGTCGATATCACCGGGCTGTCGGTGACCGACACACTCAGCCGTGCCGACGGGTCGACCATCGGGGCGCAAGCCGCCACCCCGGTTGGCGCCGTGCCTGCAACGCTGGCGCCCGGCGGTGTGGTCGTTTGGCAGGTGGCGCACACCCTCACCGTCGAGGATATCGACGCCGGGGGCCTTTCCAACGTGGTGGTGGTCAGCGGCACCGGGCCCGGCCCGGACCTCCAGCCCGTTTCGGACACGGGCGACAATGGCGATGACACCGATGGCAACACCACCGATGATCCAACCGTGCTGAGCATCGCTCCCGCGCCCGACCTTGTGGTCACCAAGACCTCGACCAACCAGAGCACAGCCCCCTCCGCCCCCGGCGACACGGTCACCTTCGACATCCTGATCGAAAACCTGGGCAACGTGACGCTGAGCAATCTTACCTATACCGACACGATCACCCGGCTGGACGGTGCGGTTCTGTCGCTGAATGCGCCGCCGGGCGCGGGCCCTGCAAGCCTCGGCGCGAGGGCGTCGACCACGCTCACCGTGGCGTACACGCTCACGCAGGAAGACTTCGATGCGGGCGGTGTCCAGAACATCTTCAGCGTCACGGCCACCGATCCGCTTGGCCTGCCGGTCACCGATGGGTCGGACGACGGCGACGACACGGATGGCAACACGCTGAACGACCCCACCGTCATTGCGATCCCGGCGGACACCAGCGTCGTGCTTGAGAAGTTGGCAAGTGTGCCCACACGGATCAATGGCGCGATCTTCGAGGTTGTGTTCACCATTTCCTTGGAAAACACCGGGAACGTCACCCAGGCCGATCTGGTGCTGACCGATGACATGACCGCCTTTGTCGCGCCGGCCACGCTGGTCGATGTCGGCGCGCCTGTTGCCAGCGGGTTCACCACCGGCGGCGCAAATGGCGCCTTTGATGGTCAAAGCGAGACCAATACGCTCACCACCGGCACATCGCTGGCACCGGGCGAGATCGCAACCGTCACGATCCCGGTTCAATACGACACCACCGATGGTTCGCCCGCAGGCACAAACACGGCCCTCCTGACCTCCGACCGGATCACGACCGCGGTCACAGCCAGCACAACCGTCGCCAGCAGCGAGCCCGTCTCGGACATCGTGGCAACCAAGCGGTTGCTGACCTCGGGCGCCGTACAACGCGGCGCGGTTGTCAGCTTTGAGCTGACATTCGAAAATCGCAACGACACGGCAGAAAGCGGGCTCACCTTTGTGGATCAACTGCCCGCGGGCCTGTTGTTTGTCCCCGGCTCGGCGACCTTCAACGGCGCCACCACACCCGAGCCCGTCCTGGCCGGGCGGGCCGTGACGTGGCCCGATCAGACGCTTGCACCGGCCGAGGTGGTCACGATCCGGCTGAGCGCGCGCCTGACCGGCGGACCCGGTGAATACATCAACAGCGCCTATGTGATCGGCCCGGATGGCAGCCGCGCGTCGAACACCGCGACAGCCGTTCTGCGGGTCACGCCCGAGGCGGTGTTCGATTGCGGTGACATCATCGGCAAGGTCTTTGATGATCTGAACGGCGATGGCTACCAGGATCCGCCCCGGTCGCTCCTGCGGTTCAAGAACAGCAGTGGCATCCGCCGCGCCCTCGACAAGCTGACACCCAAGGAGATCGAGGCCGACGGTGGCGAGCCCGGTCTGCCCGGCATCAAGCTGGTCACACCCCGCGGCGATATCATCACGACGGACAAATACGGGCGGTTCAACGTCCCTTGCGCCTTGCTGCCGGATCAAAAGATCGGCTCGAACTTCATGCTCAAGCTGGATGATCGCACGCTGCCCACCGGCTACCGCGTGACAACCGAGAACCCGCGCGTGATGCGTGTCACCGCCGGTAAGATGGTCGAGATGAACTTTGGCGCGCGCCTCGGGAACCTGGTCGAGATCGATCTGAGTGCCGCGGCCTTTGCCGGGGATACGCCCAGTGCCGCGCTCACAGACGGTTTGCGCAATCTGGTTCAGCAGATCCGCGACGAACCGTCGGCCATCGCGCTGCGCTACTACCGCGCTGATGAAAGCGTCGCGACCGCGCGGGCCCGGTTGCGTGCGGCGGAACAAGCCTTGCGCAACGCATGGAAAGGCAAGGGCACCTACAGGCTCGATGTCGATCGATCCGTGCGGCGGCTGCAGTGAGGGGTATGGGTATGAAACGGTTTATCGCAACATCCGCAATCACCGCCCTGCTGGGCACCACCGCCCTGCCACTCTGGGCGCAGGACGGCTTTGTCATCCAGCTGAATGGGGACAAGGTCGTCGGTGACGACCCCCGACTGGAACGCCAGATCAAAAAGGTGGATGAGGTGCTGGAACGCGCCGACATTCGCGTCCAGTATGACGGCCTCGACATCACGCCGCGCCTCGATCTCGAGATCGAGGGGGACGATGCCGGGCGCCGCGCAGGCGACGTCGTCACGTTGCAATCCGCGCTGAATTACCCCGGGTTCGTCACGCGGGGCGAAGTGTTGATCCTCGATCTGAACGCCCGCGGCGGGCCCAAGACGCTGCAGCGCGTTGACATCCGGCCCAATGGCCAGGTGTCCATTCAGATTCCCGAAGGCGATAACATCGTGGCCCTGCACCGCGTCTATGACGCGCAGGGGCGCTTTGATGAAACGTCGCCGCTGCGCCTGAGCCGCGGGGACGACCGCGACCTGGTCGACGGCGTCGAGGATGGCAATGACGCGACGGCCCGGCGGCGCATCCCGGTCCATGGCGGCGCGATCACCGTGTCGGGCAGCAGCGTGGCACCGGGTGCACAGGTCAGCACTTTGGGCGAGAGCATCCGGCCAAGCCCGGATGGTGAATTCGTCATTCAGCGCATCTTGCCCCCCGGCGCACATGCCGTGGCGGTGCAGGTGCGCGGTGATGGCGCCGTGCCCATCGACGTCGTCCGCGACATCGAAGTGCCGCGGTCCGAGCGTTTCTACGCCCTGCAACTCGATCTCACGCTGGGCTATTCCGACAGCGATTTGGATGGACGGGACTATTATCAGCGCGGACGCATCGCCGGATACTTCAACGGACGCTACGCCAACGGCGTCGAACTGACCGCACAGGTCGACACGGGCGAAGGCGATCTGGACGACATCTTCTCGGGACTGGGCGAGCGTGATCCACGCTCAACCTTCCTGCGGCTCGACCCGGATGACCTTTACCCGACATATGGCGACGACAGCACGCTGGTCGATGACACGCCCACATCGGGCAAGTTCTATCTGCGCGTCGAAAAGGGCAACAACTATGCCCTGTGGGGCGACTGGCGGGCCGACATCGCCAATACGACATACCTGCGCAATGACCGCACGCTGTATGGCGCGCGCGGCCACCTCGAGGCGTCCGAGACCACATCGCTGGGCGAACCGGTCTGGCAGCTGGATGCCTATGCCGCGCAGCAAGACACCCTGCCCCAGCGCGACGTGTTCCGCGGCACGGGCGGATCCGTGTACTTCCTCAGCCGGCAGGATCTGACCATCGGGTCGGAGACCCTGTTGATCCAAGTGCGCGACGCCACGACAGACCGGGTGATCTCCACCCAATCGCTTGTGGCCGGACGCGACTACACGATCAACTACATCCAAGGCATCATCACGCTCGAAGAGCCGCTGCAATCGGGCACGGGGTCCAACGGGCTGGTTGTCACGGATGTGGGCGGCGCAGCCGACGTCAATCTGGTGGCGCAATACGAATACAGCCCCGACACCGGCGACATCGACGCGTTTTCCTACGGGCTGAGGGGCGAGGCCTGGGCCGCGGACCGCCTGCGGCTTGGCGCAACTCTGCAAAGCGAGCAAACCGGCAACGGCACGCAGGAATCCTACGGCATCGACCTGCGCTACCAACTGAACGAAGACACCTATGTACAGGCCGAATATGCCCGCTCCAAGGGGCCTGGTTTCAGCTTTGACACCTCTACAGATGGCGGCCTTGTCTTTGATGAAACCGCGGCATCCGGCGGCGATGGCGAAGCCTACCGCATCGAAGGGCGCGCCGCCCTCACCGATCTGGGCATCAGCGCCGACGGCGCCATCAGCGCCTATTTCGAAGAGCGGACGGCAGGGTTCACGACGCTCGACTATTCGGTGACGGCAGACGAGACATTGTGGGGCGTGGCCCTCGACGCCGCCGTGACCGAGCGGCTGAACATCGCGCTTTATTTCGACAGCTTCGAACAAGATGGCGGCAAGATCGACCGCGAGGGCGGGATCGAGGCCGAATACATCGTCTCCGACCGCGTCACGCTGGGCTTCGGCCTCGAAAACCTGGACCGGTCCGGCGTGTCGGGATCAGGCGACGGGGAACGCACCGACGCGGTTGTGCGCGTGACCGTCACGCCCACCGAAGAGTTCAGCTGGTACGTCTACCTTCAGGAAACGCTCGACCGTTCGGGCACGCTCGAGGAAAACGACCGCATCGGCGTGGGCGCCAGCCTCAGCTGGGCCGAGGCATGGACCGCCGAGGGCGAGATTTCCGACGGTGACGGCGGTACCGGGGGCCGCATCCTGATCCGCAACGACCGGGGCGAAGCCGGCAACACCTATTTCGGGTACGAGCTTGACCCAAGCCGTGAGATCGCAGGCCTGAGCCTGTCGGAAACGGGCCGCTCGCAGGGTCGCTTTATCGCGGGCGGCGAACGACGGGTCAGCGGGACGGTCACCATGTTCGGCGAAAACACGTTTGACCGCTTTGGCCGCTATGACAGTCTGACCTCGGCCTACGGCGTCACCTACGAGCCAACCGAACGTTTGTCCTTTGTCACCGCCTTTGAAACGGGCCGTGTCCGGGACGAGGTCAATGGCGACTTTGACCGCTATGCCCTGTCCTTTGGCGTGCAATACCAGACCGAGATCTGGGAGGCGAAGGCGCGGCTGGAATACCGGAACGAAGACGGCACACGCAGCAATTCCGACCGCGACAGCGACACCTGGCTGTTCACAGGTTCGGGCAGCTACAAGATCGACGAAAGCCAGCGCCTCGTGTTCTACGCCAAAGTGTCGGAAACCGACGGCAACAGTGGCATTGCGCCCGACAGTGACTACACCGATATCTCGCTGGGCTATGCGTACCGCCCCATCCACGACGAACGTCTGAACGTCCTGCTGCGCTACCGCTTTCTCGATGACGGGTTTGGCCAGCAAGTCGACGGCAGCGACGAACCGGGCCCGGTGCAGCGCAGCCATGTCTTCAGCCTCGATGCCGAATACGACCTGTCCAAGACATGGAGCATTGGCGGCAAGCTTGGCGCGCGTTTCAGCGAAAGCGCGGCGACTGTCGACGATGTCTTTGCCTCGAACGACGCCGTTCTGGGTGTCGTGAACGCGCGCTGGCATATCGTCAACAAATGGGATGCGCTCTTTGAGCTTCGGGCCCTCGACTTGCGCGATGCGGGCACGACCGAGGTGGGCGGCCTTGCCGCAATCTACCGCCATGTGGGCAAGAACGTGAAACTGGGCGTCGGCTACAACTTCACAAACTTCAGTGATGACCTCACAGATCTGACGCTGGATGATCGCGGCGCCTTCTTCAATGTCGTGGCCAAGTTCTGACGGGGCAAACCGGCGGCGCCTAATACGACTTGAAGCGCAACATAAGGGGCGTGAGTGCAGCCACGAGAAGGGCCGCAAACAGGAACGGTGCGCCCGGGAGATACCACCCATCCGGGTTCACGAACTGTTGGAACACGTTTGTCAGCACCAGCGGTGCCACGACCGCCGCCACGGATGACAGTGATGCGATCACACCTTGCACCAGGCCTTGCTCGTCTTCACCCACCGCATTCGCAGCAAAGGCGGTGATCAGCGGCGGCGCCATGTCCGACAGCGCAGCGATGGGCAGGATGATGGCCACGACCCAGACCGCATTGGCCCAGCCAAAGCCGAGCATGCCTACAATCGCGGCGACAAAGGCAAGCATGAGCGTCTTGTAATCCCCCAACCGCTTGGTCAATTGCGGCAGCACGCCGGCCTGCACCACGGCGATCAACACACCGTAGACCGACAGGGTGATCCCGATGGTAAACCCGTCCCAGCCAAAAACCTCGCGCCCCCAGAACGACCACAACGTCGGATAGACGAGGTTCGCAAACTCGAACACAAAGATGCAGATGAGCGGCACGGCGAGCCCCTTCATCGCAAAGGCGCGCAGGATCGTCCCGAACGGGTTCAGGTCCCGCTTGCCAAAGGGCCGCCGGTTTTCGGGCTTGAGGGATTCCGGCAGGACCAACAGACCAAAGAGCACGTTGACCAATGACAGCGCCGCTGCAATCCAGAACGGCGCACTGATATCCCAACCCGACGCCAACCCGCCCAGAGCGGGCCCCATGACAAACCCGATGCCAAAGGCGGCACCAATCATGCCAAAGGCCGCGCCACGCTCTTCGCGCTTGGAAATGTCCGAGATATAGGCCGTCGCGGTGATGTATGTGGCCCCGGCCATACCCGCAATCACCCGCCCCACCAGCAGCAGCCAATATGTCTCTGCCAGCGCCATGATCACATAGTCTATCGTCAGCGTCGCCAGCGCGAGGATCAGGATCGGCCTGCGCCCATACGCGTCCGACAGGCTGCCCATCATCGGTCCAAAGAGGAACATGGCAGCGGCATAGGCGGACATCATCACCCCGCTCCACAGCGCGCCCTCGGCGGTGCTGCCGGCACCCACCCGATCCATCAGGTCGGGCATGATGGGGAACACGATGCCGATGCCGATGGCATCGATCATCAGGGTCGCGAGGATAAACAGAAACGGGCCGTTGAGCTTCATCTGGATCATGTCCTTTGCCGCACCTCTTTGACACGGCGCAGCACCCAAGCGGCAGACCCTTTTTAAGCGATCGTGAAAATAAGCGGGGATGGTCGAATGGCGTGAGCACATCATCGGTCAGGCTTCGCCCGGCGGACACTGACCGACCTCTGTTCCCCATCTCGAATGGGGTGCCAACGCGTTCGCATCCCGGGCCGAACCAATCGCAATGTATCGCGGACGCATCGATCTGCGCGGTGATTGTCGTAGGCACTGCCGAGGCGCGCACGCGGAACTTGGCTCAAATGCCACGGCGTAACCTAGGGAACCGGACGCAGACCGGTAAATTTGCTAGGGTCCTGCATGCCTATCGATTTCCGTTCAGCACTTCATTTTTGTCATGACGCATGCGGTTTCTCTCAACTGGATCGAACTCCACAAGGGGCAGGGCAAGGCCCTCTACCGACAAATCGCCGATCAGGTGCGCGATGCGATCCTGACGGGGCAACTGGCGTCGGACACGCGTCTGCCGCCGTCCCGCGTTCTGGCCGAAGACCTGCAAGTCTCGCGGATCACGGTGACGCAAGCCTATGACCAACTGGCGTCCGAGGGCATCGTCATCTGCGCACGCGGCTCGGGCACCCGTGTCATGGCGGGCAGCACGGGCGCAGCACCCACACTGCAGCGGTGTCAGGCACCCACGCCGACCTACATCAATGCGCTTTATGGGGATGAAAGCAACAATGTCGCCTTTCAACCCGGCATTCCGGCCCTGGATGCGTTTCCACACATGGAATGGGCGCGGCGCCTGTCCCGCGCGGCACTGCGTCAGGACGATGCGCTGCTTGATTACGGTCACGCTGGCGGATACGGCCCCTTGCGCGAACAGGTCTGCAACTATCTCTGCCAAAGCCGTGGTTTGACCTGTGAGCCGGACCAGATCATTGTCGTGACCTCCGTGCGCGCTGCAATTGCGCTGGCGGCGTCCGTGCTGGTGCCTGCGCAGGCCCAAGTGGCCGTGGAAGACCCGGGCTACCAGGTGGCCGCACGTGTTCTGGCGCGGCGGCATGTCGTGCGGCCCGTGCCCGTGGACGGGCATGGCATCGACGTGCAAGCATTGGCCAAGACCGACGCAGTACTTGCCTATCTCACCCCGGCGCATCACTGGCCCACAGGCGTGGCGCTGTCGCCCACGCGCCGGGCCGCTCTGGTCGACTGGGCTGCGACGCGAAGCGCTTGGCTACTGGAGGATGACTACGACAGTGAGTTCCGGTTCGAGGCGCAACCGCTGAGGCCGCTTTATGCCCGCGCCCCCGAACGGGTGATATACATGGGCACCTTTTCCAAGACGTTTGCGCCCTCGGTTCGGGTCGCCTATCTGGTTGTGCCCCCTGCGCGCGTCCAAGACTTCGAGAAGGCGGTGTTCGAACGGGCGATCGAGCCGGCCCTGCATGTGCAAGCCGCGCTGGCCGACATGATGCGCGGGGGTCGGTTTGCCCTCCACATCCACCAAATGCGCAAGCTTTACGGCGCGCGGCGCGCGCGGCTGGTGGCGGCTATGAAAGACATCTTTGATGACCGCCTGACGTGCCACGCGCCACCGGGCGGGCTGCAGATTATCGCACATCTTCCACCCCATATCCGCGCGTCGGACGTGAGCGTCGCGGCGGCGCGCGCCGATCTGGTTGCGCGGGATCTGTCGGGCAACTTTGCCGTCGCCCCGCCCATCAACGGGTTGCATCTGGGCTTTGCCGCGATCCCGGAACATCAGATCGAGCCCGCTGTCAGACGCTTGCGGGACGCCATCGCTCATCTTTTCTGAATTGGACCTAATCCAGACCTAAGGAAGTGGCCATAGGCCCACCGCCGCCCACCCGCTACCCTTTGCATTATTGTTCACAAGCCATTGACTGCAAAATCAGGGGGCCATCATGGCACGGTATTCAAAACGTAAGCGCCGGACATCAGCGGATGCATGCACCTATACGGATCGACACATCGCCTGCGATCCGACCGCAACGCGACTTTATGCGGCGCGCGACGCAACCCTCGAGGTCTATGAAATCGCGCAGCAAGAGGGCGCGCAGGCCACGTTGACCCCGCTGTGCACGATTGCCGCCCCCGGACAGATCACCGACATCACCTGCGGTCGAGAGGACCTGATCGTCAGCGCGGTCACGCAGGACGGCGCGGCGCTCTATCGCTTGCGCGGCGAAAGGCTTGACCCGCTGGCGGACCTGCCGCGTGCGCCACGCGCGGTTGTGACGTCCGGAACAGGGCGTGAGGCCGGTGTTTCGGTCCTGTTGCCGCCTGCGCGCGGTACGATGGCTGAAATCCTGCACATTGATGGGCGCAGTGGCGCGCTGATCTCGCGCCGCGAGGTCGCAGCCTCGGTCGCGCAGTTGCGACCGGTGGCCGGCAGGGCCGTCCTGGCGCTGGATCCACAACAGCGCAGCGTCAATCGGGTGGATCTGGATCCCAACTGTCGGCCCGAACGATCGGGCGGCGACGGCCCTCGCCCCGGACCGGAGCGGCCGACGCCATATGACGACACCGGCCGCGGCTGTGGATGCTGCCCGCCGCCGCACCGACCAATCCCCGAAGATCAACACCCCGACCCCATCCCGCCGCGCCGTCCACCGCCCGAATACTGCGAAGACGGATCGGACGGAACGCAGGACGACTGCTTTGTCTACGTCGTCACCGGCCACAGCATCACCTGCCGCAACATCTGCCGGCCCGGCAGCACGCCCTGCCGCCGCCATGTCCATCGGCGTATCGAACGGCTGGAGCTTGTGGGCCATTCGCTCTTTGCGCAGTCCAAGGGCGGGCGCGCGCTGACCCGGCTGGATGCGCGGTCGCTGCACACGATCGAGGACGTGACACTGCCCCGCAGCGAAAGCCTGCTCTTGCCTGCGCCCGCAGCCGGTCAGTTGCTCGCACTGGCGCCGGACCTGTCGCAGTTGACCGTCGTTCAGGCCGCGCAGTCGGCGCTGGATCTGAATTTCGACCTCGGCGCGCAAGTCTCGGAAAAACTGATCGTCGGCACGCGCGGGCTGATCCAATCACGCGGGCCACAATTTGCGTCCGAACCCGCCGACGTGCTGATTGTTCCGGTCGCATTTCCCGGCCAGAACTACACCCCGGCCAACAGCGTCGCGCCCTACCGCGATGCGTTATGGACCCTTCTGGGCACCGAGGCCACGGACGAAGACGCCCCCTTGACCAAGGTGCTGACCTATTACGAAGAACAGGCGAAGGGCCGACAGGATCTTAGCTTTACCGTCTTTGGTGCCGATAGCGGCGCCTATTATACCGGCGGCCCGATCCAGATCGATCAATCAGTGCCGTCGCTGTACAATGGCGACTTTGTCGCAGCCGGGATGCAGCGGCTGATCAGCCTGAACACGACCCGCACCCGAGTGTCCCTGCGCGGCAACGAGACCCGAGAGATCAACGCCATCTCGTCGGTCAACTTCAACCCTGACGAAGATGCGGATGCCCATCACCATCCCTTTACACTGCGCTTTCCGGCACTTGTCGTCCGGCTGAACCTCGACGGCACAAACCGGGTGCAGGTCGGGCCGGGCAGCCCCTCGTGGACGCTGAACTACACCGACAACACCGGCGCGCCCCAAATGCTCTCGCTCGCGCACACGGCGCTGTCCGCGCCCTATGACCAGACATTCGAGGCCGCGGGCGTGCCAAGCGCGTTCGAGGCTGAGGTCAACGAACTTCGCACCGCGCTGAACGACGCGTTGGCTGCATCACCGCAGGTCAACGACTTTGAGGATATCGATGTTGTCTGGGGCAAACGCGCGGGCGAAACCCTGGGCCGTCTCTATGTCCTGTTCCGGTTTGCGGGCGGGGGCGACGTGCCACATTTCGACAATCCGGGCAGTACGTCAGAGATCGGGGACTTCTTCCAAATCCCCGATGATGATGCGCGGCGGTGGATCGGATCGGTGGACCTCGACCCGACCCTGTCGCCGGATGACAAGGCCGACCGGGAAGCGGAGTTCAAAAACTACCTTGTTCTGGTGTCGCGGCTCGCGGAAATCGCGGCGAATGCCGATGCCAACAACAGTGAGGTGCGGGAGGCCAAGCTGGGTTCAGCGGCGTTTTCATATGGCGAGTCGGGCGGCGTGCTCGTCTATGTGACCAAGTTCCTGATGTCCGACAAACACGGCGGTGAGAACGCGGCGATTGAGCCCGGCGCCGGCCAGGGGGCCGACCCGTTGGGCCTGGCCGATGCGGTTCCGACCCCAAGCTCGCCATTCGATGCGGACGATCACAACGTCATGCCGACGCAGAACAAGGACAAGTTCTTTGAGATGGTCTATCACCGGATCATCGAAGCGGTGGAGGCCGAACATAACGGGCCGCCGCCCGACGGATGGGACGGGCTTGCGACCTATCTGGCAGGTTTCCGAACCATCTACACCTTTCCCGTGGATGCGCCGCCGCCGGGTGCAAGCGGTGCCTGGTCCGTCGATTTGCCCGGCTCCACCGGTACCTTGCGCGCCTTTGTCCGCGGCTGGCAAACAACCAATGCCCCCGATGACATTGGCGAATCCGTCAGCCTGCGTTGGGCGATGAACTTTCAAAGCTTCGATCCCGTGGCGCCCACGGGAGGCATCAGCCCGCGTGAAAGTGACGTACGCACCTTTGCCCATGAAATCGGGCACACGCTCGGGCTCAAGGATATGTATTCATCGACCAAGTTCGACCCGACGATCCAATACATGAGCGAGCTGGATCTGATGGGCAGTTCGCAGGCGAACTGGTCGCATCTGTGCGCCTACCACAAACTGGCCCTTGGCTGGTGGACCCTAGATGCAGACGAACGCGACCGCCTTGACCCGCCGGAGGAGGACACGCAGCGGACCACCGATTTCATTCTCGTGCCGACCGAATGGTGGGGTGACATCGATGAGGCGGATGCCCGGGCCGCGGTGCCAGGCGCGCCCGGCGACGCCTTTGTCACCGGTGTCGTGCTCTTGAACCTGAATGGCGACGGCGGTGTCCTGGGCGCCATCGAAGCGCGCGCGCCCGGCCCCCGCTTTTCCGGCGACATGGTTCCGGACATGCCGACAGGGGCCATCGGGCGTGTCACGGTCACAAATATCCTCGATTACGGCGAGAATGGACGATACGGGCAGATCATTGAAGACGCCGAAGACGTGTCTGACGCGGTCGTCGACGGGCTGTTGCGGTACCGGCGTATCTTGCACCCGATTGCGCGCAATCTGCAGGAAGGCGCGACCTTCGACTTTGAAGGGGCGCCAGGCTTTCCCTATCAGGGGCTGGAACTGGCAATTGTCGACGAGGGTCAGATCACCGTGAACAACGGCGGCGCACTCGGGTCCAGCACCGTTCCAATCTATCACGTCCGCGTGGATTGGACCGGCCGGCGGAACCCTGACGTGGGGTTTCAAGACCGCGAGGTGGACTGGCAGAGCACCGACATCGCAATCGACTATACCGGACAAATGGCCGGCAATCCGCAAAGCGGGCCTGGAGACTGGTCAAACGGACTGCCCCAAGGCGTGGGCGACACCGTGCAAATCCCGCCCAGCGGCAGCAGCGCCGAAAGCCATCAGGTCATCGTTCAGGTCCACAATTTCGGGGATGACACCGTGGAGGACGTGCGCGTTGATCTCTTTCTCAAGGATCCGGGCGGCGCGGGGGATCTGGGCGACGGCAATCCCTATCGCACGCTGACCATCCCGAGCCTGGGACCAGTGGAGGATTTCGGGCCGACGCTTCTGCGCTTTGACTGGGACGTGGCGCCGGGGCAGGAACCCCACGTATGTTGGCGCGCGGTCGTGCGTGATTTCCGTTTGCCCAGCGGCGATAGCTCGCAGATTGTCGTGTCCGACGCGTCGCCCACCAACAACTGGGCACAACAGAACATCTTTGAATCCAACGTCAATTTCCAGAGCCCGCCCGAACCGCTCGAAAGTCGGTTTTCCGTGACGAATGATGGGCCATTCAACGAACAGGCGCATCTGGTGGCCGAGGGGCTGCCCGTCGGGGCGCGACTGACCATCCGGCCTGCCGTTATGCGCATCCCGCCCTATTCGCAGCGCACGTTCCGGCTGCAGTTCGAGTTTGACGAGGACATGATCGAAGATCCCTGCCGGCGGGAAATGGATGTGCTCATTCGCTGTATCCGCAACGAAGAGCACAACGAAGAACTGTGGGGCGCATCGCTCTACAAGCTGCGGCTCACGCGCAAAACCGAGCTGAGCGTCGAAGGGTACTGGATTCCGCCCACGCTCAAGCTGCGCGGCCAGATCAAACCCGGCATCGGTGTTGGGCAGGTGTCGCTGCGGCTGGATTTCCGCGATGGCACCGAACCGGTCTGGATCAGCGCGGCGCTAGAACCGGGCGGGGTCTATGACACGACCTTTGATGTGTCTGGCCATCCCGACAGCGAGGAGGTGTTTGTTATGGCGCGGTATCGCGGCACGGCCGTATTTGCCCCGGCCACGTCGCCCACCGTGCGCATCGCCCGCCCCACGCCAGCGGGCTGACTTCGCAGTTTGGCGCGAAGGATCCGCGGAAACGGATCATGTTCAGCTCTGTCGAAAACCCAAGCGCCCTGCCCCGCGTCAAATGACATCCCAGTGCAGATTGGCCGCGATGGCGATCAGGACAAGGCCACCCAGCCAAGCCAACCCGGCGCGCAAGTGTTGGTTGCGGTTGATCGCCTGGGCCATTGTGCCGCCCATATAGGCCACCAACAGATCACAGGGGATCGCGGTGAGGGGCACCAAAATACCCAGAACCAGCAACTGCAGCTGAACATTCGTTTGCGCGTCGACCCCCGCACCGGCCCCGACGAAGGGCGGAAGGAACAGCGCAAAGAAGAGGACCGTTTTGGGGTTCAGCAACTCGACCAGAACGCCCTGCCAGACGATCCGGGAGAACGTGCCCGCCTCCACCGTATCGGCGCGGACGGTCACTTGCGCCGGGGCGCGCGCGTCGCGGATCATGCCGATGCCCAACCACACCAGATAGGCTGATCCCACGTATCGCAGCGCGACAACCAGGCCGTCGATGCGCGTCAGCACTACGGCCAGCCCCAGCGCCGTCGCGACGGCCAGCAGCACACCGCCCAGTCCCAGCCCAAGCGCCGAGGCAAGGCCCGCTGCCCGGCTTTGCCCCACGCTGCGCGACAAGACGTACAGCATCGACGGACCCGGCGACAGGCTCAGCGCCAGACCGGCAAGCGTTACGGACAGCATCGTCTCGAGTGATGGCATCGGCTAGCTCGCAGCGCTCATGCGATGTTCGAATGGGTTTTCGACGGATGTACCCGGCACGGTCCTGAGATAGGGAAAGTCGCGGATCAGCATGCGTTCCAAGTGTTCGCCCGCCCGGAACGGCGCGTACCGCGCAGGCCGCTCGGCGCTAACCAGTTGCGGGAACGGTGCGATGACCGTGTCGTGGTTCGCCGCCACGAAATAGGGCAGCGAGAACCGTTCGGGGCTGAGGTTGAGCACCCGATGCGGCGTGGACCGGAAGAGCCCGTTGCTCCACGCTTCGAGCATGTCGCCGATATTGACCACAAAGGTGGCCGGGTTGACCGGCACATCGATCCACACATCGTCCCGCGTCATCACCTGCAGGCCCGCGTTGCGGGTGTGCAAGAGCGTCAGGCATTCGTAATCCGTATGCGCGCCCATATTGACCGAAGCCGCATCGCTCATCCCCGGTTGACGCACGTAGTGCAGCAGTCGCAGTTGCGAGATCGGGCGGGTCATCTGACCGGTGATGGCCCCGGGTGGCAGGCCCAAATGCAATTCCAGCGCGGTGCACATCAGCCGCCCCAGCGCCGAGATGCGCTTGTAATAGGTGCCCACGGTTTCCTTGAACCCGGCGACCTCTGGCCAGACGTTGGGGCCCAAAAGGCGGTTGCCGTCCAGATAATCCGGGTCATCCGCAGGCAGGTCGAGGCCCAGATCGAACGCCTCGTAATTGCGATTGACCTCGTCGGGGTAATCCCCCTTTTCGGTGAACGGGACATAGCCCCGGTGATTGCTGCTGCGCGCGATGTAGTAGTGGCGCTTTTGCACATCAGGCAGCGCAAAGAACGTCCGCCCCGCCCGGTAGGTCGCCTCGATCAGTTCGGGCGAGATGCCGTGATCGCAGATACGAAAAAAACCAATTTCGCGCGCCGCTTGCCCGATTTCATCGGCAACACGCTTCCATTTTTCGGGATCCGCACCGTGCAGATCCGACACATTGACCAGCGGCAGGTCCATAGTCTCAACCTCTTGTGAGGGGTGATCGGGGCGCGGCGGCCCATCCCTTGGTGCGTGAGTAATGCGTTAATCTTGGTTAATCATCGGTTAACGGGTGCGATGTATGCGCGGGAAGATAGAGGTGAAATGTTGATCCCTTGCCCAGTTCAGACGTCACATCCACCGCGCCGCCCGATTGCTGAACAAAGCCCATCAGCGCCGACAGGCTCAGCCCGGCCCCCATGACGCTGGACTTGGTGGTAAAGTATGGATCAAAGATGCGCGGCAGGTGATCAGGCGCGATACCCGCGCCTGTGTCCGCAACGCCAAGCTGGACATAGCGGCCCGGCGGGATAGACAAGTTGCGCCTGTGGACGTCCGCCACCATGAGATGCACGTTTTTCAGGGTGATTGATGGCTGTGCGCCCGGTTGCATGGCCTCGCTTGCGTTGAGCAAGAGCGTCTCGATGGCTGCACCCAGGGCGTGCAGATCAATCCAGACCGGCCACAGGTCGTCGTCGCACTGTATCACGGCGGGTTCGACGGCATGGGCCTGCATGTCGATCCCGCGCACGAGGGCCTGCAGGTCTACCGCATTCGGCTGCAGGCGCGACCGCTGCGAGAACGACAGCATGTTGCGGATCATGACCGCCCCACGATCAGCTGCGGCACGCGCCTCACCAAGACAGGCAACAGGATCCACGCTGGCATCGGTACCCGCTGCGTGCAGCAGATCGAGGTTGCCGGATATCACCGTGAGCAGGTTGTTGAAGTCATGCGCGAACCCGCCCGACAGCCGCCCCACGGCCTCCAGCTTGCGCGCCTCAAACAGCTGCGCCTCAAGCGCTTTGCGGCTGTTGATCTCGCGCGTGAGTTGGGCGTGCGAATCCACGAGCTCCTGGTAGCGGCGGTGCGACAGTTCGGCCTCGGCCAGCAATTCCAGCTTGGCGCTTGTCATCGCGGCGACGGTGGTCAGAAATTCACGTTCCGCGTGTCCGAAGGCCGCAGGATTCGGATGTTCGCTATCGATCACGCCAAGAACCCGGTTGCCCACCATCATGGGCACGCAGATCTCGGACCGGGCTGGCTGCGTATCGGGGATGTAGTCACTGTCGGTCAGCAGATCATCCACGATGATCGCCTCGCGCAGTTTGGCCACACGGCCCGTGATCCCCTGACCGAACTGGATCTTCAGCGGATTGACGATGCTCCGGCCAAACGGGTTTTTTTCACCCAGCGCCGCCACTTGGATCAACTCCGTCTGGTCCCGATCGGCCTCGTAAATCACGCAATCCACAAAATGCAGCTGTCCGACGACGTTCTGCGCCACGTACCAGAACAGATCCTCCGCACTCGGGATCGAAATCAGGTCGACGGCAAACGCATTCAACGTCCGCAGCATAACCGTTTCGTAGTGCTGAGCCGATGTTTGCGCCAAAGTTTGCGGTGCCATTCTCTCTGCTTTCCGGAGAATACTCGTTACGACCGCATGTTTCCCGCATAGGTAGGCATCTGGCAACCCCGAAGATGCGCGCGCGGCACCCGCAATGCACAGGATCGCGACACGTCCGGCCGCACAGGGCGCGCACGTATGGTCCACTGGATCAGGGTGACAGCCACGCGCAAACAGGCTGTTGCATAAGTTTCACATTTTCGTTGCCTGCGTGTGAAATTCCATGGGTTTATGTCGCGCTCTGCGCATGGTGCGCTTCTATAGGGGGATTGGTTTTGACCACGAACGTTTCCGAAACACTCGACACCGCTGCGAGCACCGAACAGCCGATTATCGTATCCAATGATACGGCGGCGGATGTCTTTACACTCGAGCTGCTGCATTTCACCGATCAAGAGGCCAACGCGGCCACAATCGACAATATCGACAACCTCTCGGGCGTGCTGAACGCACTGCGTGAAGAGGATCTGGGCAATGACGGGCTGGCCGACAACACCCTGACCGTGTCGTCCGGTGACGTGATCATTCCCGGGCTCTTCTTTGACGCCTCCGAAGCGGTTTTCGGCGCGGCAGGTATCGCCGACATCCAGATCCAGAACGAGCTGGGCCTGCAGGTCGCGGCACTGGGCAACCACGAATTTGACCTGGGCACCGAATTTCTGGCCGAGCTGATCTCGGGCGAGACACAGGTGCTGAACGACAACGGCACGCCCGACGACGCGTCCGATGACTTTTTCGAAACGGTGGCGTTGGGCGACTTTTCGGCCCTGTCCGGCACAGCGCTGGATGGCCTCGATTTCGAAGGGGCACTCTTTCCGTACCTGTCGGCGAACCTTGGCTTCGACACCGACCCGAACCTCGCCCCGCTGGAAGTTGAAGGCGGTCAGGACACCGCAACGCTGCAGAATGTCGTGACATCGTCGACCGTCTCTGACGTGAATGGCGAGATGATCGGCATCGTGGGTGCGACCGTGCCCACCATCGACTCGATCTCGAGCGCGGGCAGCGATCTGGGCATCTTCCCCGAAAATTTCGACAGCAACCCGACCGACGCGCAACTCGACGCGCTCGCGGCCGTCCTGCAAGAGGAAGTCGATGCGCTTCTGGCCGCGAACGAAGGGCTGAACAAGGTCATCCTTCTGTCGCACATGCAGCAGATCTCGATCGAGCAGGCACTGGCCGAACGGCTGGAAAACGTGGATATCATCGTGGCCGGCGGCTCCAACACGCGCCTCTTCGACGACAACGACCGCATCCGCGACGGCGACAGCGATCAGGGCCAGTACCCGATCTTTGTCGACAACGCGAACGGCTCGCAGACCGCCGTGGTCAACACCGACGCGAACTACAGCTATGTCGGCCGCCTCGTCATCGACTTTGACGAAAATGGCGAGATCATTGCCGACAGCTATGACGAAGACGTCTCGGGCGCCTATGCCACCGACGACCAGGGCGTGGCCGATCTGAATGCCGAAGACCTGATCGACCCCGAAATCGACGCCATCACCGACGCCATTCAAGAACAGATCGTTGCAACCGAAAGCAACGTGTTTGGCGTGTCGGATGTGTTCCTGAACGGCAATCGGTCCGGGACGTTCACGGCCGACGACCCCGACGGTGTGCGCACCCAGGAAACCAATCTGGGCAACCTCACGGCAGATGCCAACCTGGCCTATGCCAACCAGATGATCGAAGAAAATGACCTGGGCGACCCGGTTGTCGTGTCAATCAAGAACGGTGGCGGCATCCGCGCCGATATCGGTGAGATTGTCGTGCCCGCAGGCGGGACCGAGGCGGAACGCGTGCCCAATTCGTCCGTGATCGATGCCGACGGCAACGAGGTGAAGCCCGAAGGCGGGATCAGCCAAAACGACATCCAGACCGTGCTTGCCTTCAACAACGGCCTGACGCTGCTGGACATCACCAAGGCCGAACTGGTTGCCTTCCTCGAAGGGTCCGTCGCCGCGCTGCCGGACGGCGTGTCGGGCGGCTTCCCACAGATCTCGGGCATCCGGTTCTCGTTCGACGAGACGCAAACGTCGCAAACCTACAATCCCGATGGCACAATCGACGTGCCGGGAGAGCGGATCCAGAACGCCGGCATCTTCGACGAAGATGGCAATCTGATCGCCGAGCTGGTGCGCGACGGCGAAATCGTCGGCGACACGACCGAAACCTACCGGATCGTCACCTTGAACTTCCTCGCCAATTCCGGCGACGAGATCCTGTCGACATTGTCGAACCCCAACCGCGTGGACCTGATCGACATCGATGGCGATGGCACGGATGACGAGCTGACCACCGGGGCCGCGACCTTTGCCGAGGATGGATCAGAGCAGGATGCGCTGGCGGAATACCTGAATGACTTCTTCAATCCCGATAATGGCGGTTTCGCCTTTGATGAAGTTGATATAGGGCCCGCGCTGGACGATCGCATCCAGAACCTGACCTTCCGGTCCGACACCATCTTCGACACGGAGTTGAACCTGATCGAAGGGACCGACGAGACGGACGTCCTGCGCGGCACGGACGCGGCCGATCTGTTCATCGCAGGCGCCGGTGCGCGCGACGTGATGGTCGGGTTCGAAGGGGCGGACGTGTTCTTCTTCGGCAACGATGTGGGCAACGGCACGTCCGAGCGGGACATCATCACCGACTTCGAAGTTGGTGTGGATACCATCGCGCTCGCAAACGGTGTCGAGATCGACCGCATCCGCGAAGGCGACAACCAGTTCGTCATTCAGCTGGCCGAAACAGGAACGTCGCGCAACGACAACATCGTCGTGCGGGGCGATGATCTGACGCTGGAAGATCTCCAAGCCAGCATCATCAGCAGTTTTGACGTGAACGAGTTCGTCGCCTAACCCTGGATCAAGTCCATGGCCGGACCCGCATCAGCGGGTCCGGCACCTCTCAGCTCGCGTGCTCCAGCGGTGGCGTATCCACCGCAGCGCCCGGCAACCAGATGTCGAAAGAGGCGCCGCCCTGCGCGCGGTTGCGCGCCTTGATCAGACCGCCGGCCCGCTGGATCAGCGTTTGCGATATCGACAGGCCAAGCCCCGTGCCATCGGCCTGTTTGGTCGTATAGAACGGCGCAAACACATCATCGATTTCGCCAGCCGCAATGCCCGGCCCGGTGTCGGCCACTGTGATCTGAACGCCCGCCACGCCGTTTTGTGCCACCTCCGCCGTTTCGAGGGTCAGCACACCCCGCGCACCCATCGCCTGCACGGCATTCATGATCAGATTGATCAGCACCTGCTGTAACTCACCAGGGTCGATGCGCACCGGCGTCTGGGCTGCAAGGCGGGTTTCGACCTCGATCTCACCGTGCGAGATGACGTGATTGACCAGCACGAGGCAGTCGGTGATCACCGGCCCCACCGGCACGGTCTGCTCAAGATCGGCAAACTCCCCCGGGCGCGCGAATTTCAGCAACTTGCCCACGATGGTCTGGATCCGGGCAATCTGGCGATCCACCAGGCGCAGCTCGGTCCCGACCTTGGCGCTGTCCTCGCCGAGGCTGTCGCGGATCACATCCATGTTGCCCTGGATCACGGCAACCGGGTTATTGATCTCGTGCGCGACCCCGGCGGTGATCTCGCCGATCGAGGCGAGCTTTTCACTCATCACCAGCTGCCGGAACGTCTCTTCAAGCTTTTCATTGGCGCTTTGCAGCTCGGCGGTGCGTTGGGCGACGCGGACGTTCAGCTCCTCATCCCGTTCCTGCACCTGATCGAGCAGATCATCGAGGTGGCCCGCCACCTCTCCGATTTCACCGGTGCCGCCGCCATGGCCATTGCGGGCCGACAGGTTGCCGCGACGCACGAGGAACATGGTGTGCGTCATCCGCTCCAGCGGGGCAAAAATACCCTTGGCGACCTTCAGGAACACCGGCGCCGAGAGCAGCAGAACGGCGAGGAAGGCGCCAAGGATAGCGAGGAAGGCGTTGCGCTTGGCGACGGTGAACGGCTCTTCGAGAAAGCCGACATAAAGCATGCCGACATGGTTGCCGAAACTGTCAGTCAGCGGCAGGTAGCCCGAAATATACCAATCGTTCACGACAAACGCCCGGTCGAGCCATGTTTCGCCCTGCCCCAACACCCGCTCGCGCACGGCCGCGGACACCCGCGTGCCGAGGGCCCGCACATCTTCGAACAGCCGCACATTCGTCGAGACCCGCACATCGTCGAGAAACAGCGTCGCCGTGCCCTGACGCGAGCCGTCGGCGGCCCCTTCCTGATACACAAGCCCGTTGATCGTATCGATGAACCCGAGGTTGCGGTTCAGCAGCACGCCGCCCACCAGCACCCCGTCGCGGTCCGGCAGCGACACGGGTGTCGCCGAATGAATGACCATGCCGCGAACTTCTGCGGTGCGGTCGGTGGGCATTGCCGCCTCGGTCTCGATCAGCGGCAGGCGCGCGCGTTCCGCGAGGGCGGGCGAGATGGCGGCAAGCGCCGTGCCCGAGAATATGTCGATCTCGGTCCGGCCCTGCCCATCGGCGGCGCTAGTGATGACGGGCCACATGTCCGGCACAGCGCCACGCGGCAGGTAATACAGAAAGTCGAGCGCCAGCGCCGCCCGCTTGTCGTTAAAGAACGCATCGAACCCATCGGGCGGTGTTTCGGCAAACTCGACGGATCCGGCAACCGCGCGCAACTGGTCCCCGGTTTCGACCATCAGGCGCGACAGGTACTGTTCGGCGATGCGCAGATCGCTTTCCACATTGGCGATCAGCACCTCGTCATAGTCCGCCGTCCACCGCGTCATGCCCAGAAACAGCAAAAGCGGCATCAGCACGACCATCGGCGCAAGGGCGAGGATCAACAGGCGGACACGGACAGAGGTCATGGGCCCACGCTAGCAAAGCGTGCGGCTTTGCGCAAAATGTCCGCTACGGTTTGGTGTCCGGCGTGTCGGGCGGCGGCGGGTGGCCATTGGCGGGCGCGTTGAGCGTCGCCCACGTCTCGTCCTGCACCGGGTCGGGCGGGGTGTCGCAGGCGCGCCGGTGAATGTTCACCTTGGCCACGAAATGCGCCGAGATCGGGGCCGTGACAAAAAGGAAGGCGAGGATCAGCGTCTCGTGTATCGACGTCTCGCCCAGCGTGACGGAATGGATCATCGACGCCAGGAGCAGCATGCCGATGCCAATCGTGCCCACCTTGGTCGGTGCGTGCAGGCGTGTCATGGAATCGTTGAACCGGACAAGGCCGATGGCCCCCACGATGACAAAGCCCGACCCGATCAGCAGGCACAGGGCGGTCACGATATCTCCGAACCCGTTCATTCGATGATGTCCCCCCGCAGGATAAAGCGCGCAAGCGCCACGGTCGATACAAAGCCCAGCATGGCGATCAGCAACGACACCTCGAAATAGATCTGGACGCCCTGAAAGATACCCAAGAGCACGACAAGACCCAGCGCGTTGATGACCATCGTGTCGAGCGCGAGGATACGGTCCCCTGCGGTTGGCCCGATGACGAGGCGGATCATCGACAGGATCTGCCCCGCGACCAGCGCGAGAAAGGTAATGATCACAGCAATGTCGAGAAGTTGCGCAGAAAAACTCATATGAAGATCTCCAGCAGGCGGCGCTCGTATCGGTTCTTGATCTCGTCCCGCACGGCGTCGGGATCATCGGTGTGCAGCACGTGGACCAACAGGCTGTTGCCTTCGGTCGACAGGTCCGACGAGACGGTGCCGGGCGTCAACGTGATGGTACCTGCGAGCACCGTGATGGCTTCGGGCTGGTTCAGCTCGAGCGGGACGACGATCCAGGCGGGCTTGAGCCGGGCGTTGGGCACGGTCAGCACAATCCATGCCACCTCGATATTGGCGACGATGATATCCCAGATCACCACCATCGCGTAGCCAAAGAGCTTGCCGACCCGCAGGCCACCGGGCCGGTCCGGCCACCAGACAGCGGTTGCGGCGGGGATGATGATGCCGAGGATCAGGCCGAAAACAGCCATGCCCGCCGTGATCTCATTCTGCAGCAGGACCCAGACCACAGCCAGCAGCAGTGTCAGGAGCGGATGAGGAAACACGCGGCGCAGAAAACCGGTCATGTCACTTCTCCTCCTCTTCTTTCGGGGTGCTGAGCTTGCCCGGTGTGCCGATCACGGTCGCGATATAGGCATCGGGCGCAAACAGCGTCGCCGCCATGCGCGTGGTATAGCCATGCACCTGCCCCGCAAACACCGTATGCGCGATCAGCAGCGTGACCAGCCCGCCCGCGGCAACCGCAGACAGCACGCCGGGCGGCGCGCGTTCGGGTGCGCCGTCGGGCGCCTCGATGCTGTGCGCCTTCCAGAACACGATGCTGCCCGCGCGCGCAAAGCCAAGGATGCTGATCAGGCTCGAGATCAGGACCGTGGCCCAGATCCACGCCACCTGGTCGGTGTCGAACCCGGCGTCGAGCACCAGCAGCTTGCCCAGGAACCCCGAAAGTGGCGGCAAGCCCGCCATCGCAATGGCACCGACAAAGAACATGCCCGACACCAGCGCCGTGCCCGCCATCGCGGGCTGCTCGGTCAGTTCGACCGACCCGCGTGCGTTGCGCACCATATCGACGATGACGAACAGCAAAGCCGCCGCAAGCGTAGAATGGATGATGTAGTAAAGCGCGGCTGCCACACCCTCGGGCGTGAAAAGCGCAATCGACACCATCACCATCCCCATCGACCCGATGACGGAATAGGTGATCAGCCGGTCCAGTCGCCGCGCGGCGAGCACGCCCACCATCCCGATCGCGAGCGACACAAGGGCTGCGGGCAGCAGCCATTGGCCGTGCAGGCCTGCGGTGACCTCAAGATCGGGGGGGAACACCATCGTGTAGACGCGGATAATCGCATAGGCCCCGATCTTGGTCATGATGGCAAAGAGCGCGGCGACGGGCCCCGGCGCTTCGGCATAGCTCGACGGGAGCCAGAAATGCAGCGGCACCACCGCCGCCTTGATCGCGAACACCAGCAACAGCAGCACGGCGGCAATGCGGATGCCCACCGTTTCCTCCGGGCCAATCAGAGTCACACGCTGTGCCAGGTCGGCCATGTTGAGCGTGCCGGCCTCGGCATAGATCGCGCCGAGCGCGAACAGGAACAGGGTCGACCCGATGAGGTTAAAGAGCACATATTGCACCCCCGCCTGCAGCCGCGCGTTGCCACCCGAATGGATCATCATCCCGTAGGACGCGATCAACAGCACCTCGAAGAACACAAAGAGGTTAAAGAGGTCGCCGGTCAGAAACGCGCCCAGAATGCCCATAAGCTGGAACTGGAAGAGCGGGTGAAAATGCTTGCCCATGTTGTCGCAGCCCGAGCCGATGGCATAGAGCAGGACAAAAAGCGACAGGACCGAGGTCAGCAGCACCATCAGCGTCGACAGCTGGTCGCCGACCAGCACGATGCCAAAGGGCGCAGCCCAGTCGCCCAGCTGGTACAGCAGCACCGACCCGTCCGAGACGTTCCACGCCAGCGCGGCAGCGATCACCACCTGCGCCACCACCCCGGCCAGCGAAAAGGCGCGCTGGATCGTGATGTGGTACCGCGCCGCAAGGACGATGAACGGGGCGAGCAGTGCGGGCAGGATGATGGGGGCGATCAGCCAGTGAGTCATGGCTGTTCCTCCACCGGGTGGCTGTCATGTTCGTGCGGGTCGTCGTCGATATGGTCGTCGTCCGAGCCCAGGAACGCGCCCAAAGCGATCATGACCACCACCGCCGTCATCCCGAACGAGATCACGATGGCCGTCAGCACCAGCGCCTGTGGCAACGGATCGGCATAAACCTCGAGAGTGTCGCGCAGCACAGGCGGAGCACCGACGGTCAGACGACCGGACGTGAACAGAAACACGTTTACCGCATAGGTCAGCAGCGAAATGCCCAGGATCACCGGAAAGGTGCGCAGGCGGAGCAACAGGTAGATCCCGCCGGCGGTCATCGCGCCGATCACGGCGGCCACAAGCAATTCCATTATGCGGCCCCCTCTGTCTGGGCTTCTCGGGACGGGTCGATATCCATCGGGTGTTCGCTGTCATCCACGTGGGCCCGGCGCGCCAGGCGCGAAAAGCTCTCCAGCGACAGCATCACGGCACCCACCACGGCGAGGAACACGCCAAGATCGAACAGGGCGGCGGTCGCCAGTTCGAATTCATTGAACGGTGGGATGCGGACATATGTGAAATCCGACGTGAGGAACGGCTTGCTCACGAACCACGACCCGATCCCGGTAAAGCCTGCGATCAGCACCCCCGCCCCGATCACCCCGTGATAGGGATAGCGTAGCCGGGCCGAGGTCCAGGCAAAGCCACTGGCCATGTATTGCATCACGACGCCGATCGACACGACAAGGCCCGAGATGAACCCGCCACCGGGTTCGTTGTGGCCGCGCAGGAAGATGTAGAAACCGACCAGCAGCACCACGGGCAACAGAACACGGGTCAGCACAACCATCATCATCGGGTGCACATCCCCCGCCCGGGCCTGATCCAGCTTGCGGTTCAAGAGCCGCGCGCGCACGGGGCCGGACAGCAACGTCTCAGTCAGCGCGTAGATCAGCAGTGCCGCGATGCCCAGCACGATGATCTCGCCATAGGTGTCGAACCCCCGGAAATCGACCAGGATCACGTTGACCACATTGGTGCCACCGCCGCCCTTGTACGAATTCGCCAGATGGAACTCGGAAATGGGCGCACTGACCGCGTCGCGCAGCATGTAGTGGTAAGCCATGACAAAGGCGGCGAGCCCGCCCGCAACAGCAACGCCCCCGTCCCGGATACGCCGCAAGACGGTGCTTTCCACCGGGGTGCGCTTGGGCAGGAAATTCAGTGCCAGCAACAGCAGGATGATCGTCACAACCTCGACCGTGAACTGCGTCATGGCCAGATCGGGCGCGCTGAGCAGCACAAAACCGATGGACACCATGAGGCCGACGATCCCGATCAGCACCAGCGACAAGAGCCGGTTGCGGTGCAACAGGACAAGGCCCGCCACCGCCGCCATCAGCATCAGACCGCCGCCGATATGCACAGGACCAACGGCCTGCAGCTCTCGCGTGGGCGGGGCGACGGTGCCCGTGCTCCAAGCATAGCCGCCCGCGACGACAATCGTCGCGACACCGATCACGGCGTAGCGGGTAAAGGCGCCGTTGTGCAGGCCGAGGATCGCCCAGCGGGCGGCGGACGCGACCGCTTCGATCAGCGCCTCAAAGATCACCTTGGCCTCGGGGCGCGGCGTGGTTTCCCAGACTTTCAGCAGCGGTTTGAAGGCCCCGAGCAACAGCAAGCCGCCCACAACCGCGATGATCGACATGAAGAGCGCAGGCACCAGCCCGTGCCAGATCTTGAAATATGCCGTCGGCACCTCGCCCGCGTTGCCAAGGACCGAGGCCGTGACCAGCTTGACAAACGGTTCGGCCACGAACGGGGCCACACCGATCACGACCACAGGGATCATGAGCAGCGCAGGTGGCAACCAGAGCCCGGCGGGCGGGTCATGCGGCGTGGCGGGGTAATCATCGCGCACGGGGCCGAGAAAGGTATGCCCGATCAGCCGGAAACAATAGGCGGCGGAAAACAGCGATCCGACCGTGGCCAGGATCGGCACCAGCATCGGCATACCAAAAAGCGTGGTATGCGTCGCCTCCTCCAGCATCATCTCCTTGGACAGGAACCCGTTGAGGAAGGGGATACCGGCCATCGACAGCGACGCCAGCGTTGCGATGACAAAGGTGATGGGCATGAGCGTGCGCAAGCCGCCCAATCGGCGGATGTCGCGCGTATGCGCCTCGTGATCGATGATGCCGGCGGACATAAACAGGGCGGCCTTGAACGTCGCGTGGTTCAGGATGTGGAACATCGCCGCCATCGCCCCAAACGGCGTACCCGTGCCCAAGAGCAACGTGATCAGGCCTAGATGGCTGACCGTGGAAAAGGCGAGCAGCGCCTTGAGGTCATGCTTGAAAAGCGCAATGATTGCCGCCAGCACCATCGTGACAAGGCCCGCGGTGGTGACGATTGCAAACCATTCGGGCGTGCCGGCCAGCACGGGCCACATGCGCGCCATCAGGAAAATCCCCGCCTTCACCATCGTGGCAGAGTGCAGGTATGCCGACACGGGCGTGGGGGCGGCCATCGCGTGGGGCAACCAGAAATGGAACGGGAATTGCGCCGATTTGGTGAAACACCCCAGCAGGATCAGGATCAGCGCGGGCAGGTACAGCGGGCTCTCTTGGATCAACTCGCGGTTCTGGAGGATCACGCTCAGATCATAGCTGCCCGCGATCTGGCCAAGGATCAGCATGCCGCCAATCATCGCCAGGCCACCCATGCCGGTCACCGTCAGCGCCATGCGCGCGCCCTGCCGCCCTTCGGGCAGATGTTTCCAGAACCCGATCAACAGGAAGGACGACAGCGACGTCAGTTCCCAAAACACCAGCAAAAGGAGGATGTTATCCGACAGGACAATGCCCACCATCGCCCCCTGGAAAAGCAGCAGATAGGTGAAAAACTCGCCCATATGGTCATCGCGGCTCAGGTAGTTGCGCGCATAGGCGATGATCAGCAGGCCAATGCCCAGGATCAGCAGAGCAAAGAAAAACCCAAGCCCGTCCAGCATCAGTGTGAGGTTCAACCCCAACTCGGGCATCCAGTCGAACCGTGCCATCAGCACGTCGCCCGCCAGAACCGCCGGTAGGTTGGTCAGCAGCCCGAGAAATGCGGCGAGCGTCACCGTGAATGTCACCCCCGCACAGGCCGCCCGTCCCGCCGTGTACATGAGCCCCGGTAGTAGCGCGCCCAGGAATGGTAAGGCGACGATGATAAAGAGGGACACGCGAACTCCTTAACGTGGCGAGGCTCAAGGGCATATGTGCTCATGAATCGCCAGCAGACGCAAAGCGATTTGGCCATGCGTCACCGGACGTTCCCGAACGACCTCATAGGTTGTGTCGAAATCGCCCGAGTCAAGAGGACCCAAGTCCAATTTCGGATCCGTCAGCGGATTTTGAGCAAGAGGATCACGAGGAAGGCCAACGTCACAAAATGCAGCAGGATGAACCGGATCAGCACTTGGGAATTCGACCATTCCAGCTTGCGCCGCACATGATCGTGCAGCGGAAAGGCGATGGATTTGAATACCCGCACCTTGAACACCCGGATCAGCGCCACCTTCGCCAGACCTGTCACACCGTTGACCAGAATCATGAGCGCGACAAACAGGATGATCATCGGATTGCCCGTCACGACTATACAGATCCCGATAAACAGACCAATGGGCCGCGACCCGGCATCGCCCATCAGCATCGCGCTTGGCGGGGCATTGTGCCACAGATAGCCCAAGATTGCCCCGCACATGATCGAGGTGACGATCACCCATGTCGGCGCATCCGGATTAAACGGGATCAGCAGATAATCGGCGTTTTCCGTATTTCCGACCGCGGAGTACAGGATAAAACCGAGTGCCATCAACGTCATGAGCGACAGCATGCCCGACAGCCCATCAACACCATCGTTGCAGTTCAGCGCGTTCACCGACACCCAGATGACCGCCGTGTAAATCGCCACACCCGCCCAGAACGGCAGCTCGATCTGTTCCGAAGTAAAGGGCAGCCAGATCACCGTCGGCTGTCCCCACAGCACGACGACGCAGACAAAAAGCGAGAGCAGCAGGTCCGATAACCCCAGCGTCAACTCACTGAAACCACCAGGTTTCACGTCATCGGCAAACCCCACGGCAGAGGCCGCAAGGACGCCCAGAACACACAAGTAGACCTGCATGTTGATCGGCGCGACCAGAAGAACAACGACCGCAAAGAACAGGTTGATAAAAATGCCCACGCCCAAGGGTTTGCCAACACTCGCCTCCGCCCCGTGCGCAAAGTTGCGCCCCTTGTCGCGGGTCGCGTAATGCGCAAGTTTCGGGAGCAGAAACAGGCTCGCTGCCGAAGCGAAAAGCACGCCAACGACGCTCAACACCGTGATTGAGGTCAGAAGACGCAGCGGGCCCCAAACATCGCCAAAGGTTTCGGCCAACAACTCTGCCAACATCGCCCAATCTGCCTTGTTTTTTTGCTCGATTGGATCGGTGATAGGCAATCATCCGCGCGATTGCAATTGTTGCCGCAGCAGCAACAACGCGCTGTGGCTATTCCGACCACGCCTGCATTTTGCGATCAATGGTCTTGCGCGACACACCGAGGCGACGCGCAGCCTCCGCCCTGTTCCCGCCACACAGATCGAGCATCCGCAGGATATGGCGCTGCACCACCAGATCGAGGTTTTCGATGGCCTGCGTGCCGGTGACGCTGCCCGCGCCTGAAAAGGCGTCCGGGAAATCGCCCAGAATAACGGACCGTTCGATCAGATTGCGCAACTCGCGCACATTGCCGGGCCAGTCATACCGGCGCAATTTCAGCAGCGTTTCCGCATCCAGCTCGAGCGATGGCATGGCCAGCGAGGCCGACAGCCGGTCCATGAAATAGGCTGCGAGTTCGACGATGTCGTCCATCCGATCCTTCAGGGCCGGCATGTGGATCTTGACCACGTGGATGCGATGATACAGATCGGCGCGGAAACGGCCCGCCTCCACCGACGCCTCGATGTCGTCGTTGGTGGCAAAGAGGAACCGGACGTTGAGGGGGATTTCACGTTCGGCGCCAACCGGTCGCACCTTCTTGTCCTCCAGCACCCGCAAGAGCGCGGCCTGCACCGTGTCCGGCATCTGCGCGATCTCATCAAGCAGCAGCGTGCCACCATCGGCCAGCAGCAACAGGCCCGGCTTCAGCCGTTCGTCGCCCTCGACCACGCCAAACAGTTCTTCGGCAAAGCGGTCGGGCTGGATCGTGGCGCAGTTCACGGGGACAAAGGGGGCGTCGGCCCGATCTGACAAGTCGTGCAGGTGACGCGCGGCCATTTCCTTGCCCGTCCCACTGGCACCTGTGAACAACACCGGGGTCGGCAGCGGCGCAAGCCGGGCAAGCATCGCGCGCACATCCTCCATGGGTTCGGAATTGCCCAGGAGCTTGCCGTGTCCCTGCCCGGACGACAGCTCACGCCGCAAAAGCACGTTGTCACGTTGCAGGTATTTGCGGTCAAGCGTGCGGGCCACCGCGCTCAGGATCTGGTTGGCGCGGAACGGCTTGAGGACAAAATCACTGACACCTGCCCGCAGCGCGGCAATCGCGGTTTCGAGATCTGCGTAGGCGGTGATCATGATGGCGTCGGCAAAGAGCCCGCGCCGCTTTTGTTCGGTCAGCCAGTCAAGACCGGTGCCGCCTGGCATCAGGTTGTCGAGGATGACGAGATCATATTGCGCTTCGTCCAGCGCCTTGGTCGCTTGCGCCGGCGAGCCGACGGCCTCGACCCGCTTGACCCGCGCCTCAAGGGTTTTGGTCAGAAAGTGGCGCATGCCGGGTTCGTCGTCGACTACCAGAACCTTTGCCCCGGCCAGCGAGGGGCCGTACATGTCCATGGTCTGTTTCGGCGGTGCGTTCATGAGGGTCAGTCGAGCCTCACCGCGTCGCCCGAATTGACGTTGCCCGCCGAGAACCCAAGCTCTTGCAGCGCGAAATAGGCGCTGACAGAGATCACGATCATCGCGGCAAAGCCCGTTAACATGGCTTTCATGGTCTGTCCTCCTTGGTTGCGGTGCGCAGGAATGCGATCAGGTCGGCGCGGTCCTGCGGCGCGGCAATCACCTGCATCGGCATCTTGGAACCGGGGATATAGTGATCGGGCCCCTCGTCAAAGAGCGCGTCGATGGTGGTGTCGTTCCAGATAATGTCCGAACCATCGAGGATTGGCGAGTAGCGATAGTCCGGCACACCCCCCGCCCGGCGCCCGAACACCCCGTGCAGCGTCGGCCCCGCCTTGCGCGAGGGGCCAGCCGCGAGGCTGTGGCAGATCGAGCATTTGCGCATGAATTGCCGTTCCCCATTGCTCATGGTGTCCGCATCGCGCAGGAAACTGCGCGTGTCCCCGCCCGCCGGGTCGTACGTGTCGAGCAAGGCGACCGGCCAGGCGTAGATGACGTCATCAATGCCACCCGCATGGATCACCGTCCCGTCTTGCGAAAAGGCCAGCGCCCAAACGGGCCCCTGCCGCATGGCGCGGAAGTCGCGCGTGATGCGCCAGTCGTTTGTGTCCACCATCATGATGTAGCCCTCGCCATCACCAATCGCGAGTTGGCCCGTACTTTCATGATAGTCCATCGACAGGATCGGGCGGCGATCGAGGGTTAAATCCGCGATCTCTTCTTCGGTCGCCAAATCAATCACGCGCGTCGTCCCGTCCAGAGCCCCATAGGCGAGCCACTTGTCGGTGACGATGATCCGGTTGATGCCAAAGCCTTGGTTTGCGATCACGCGCGATGTGGCTTGGCTGTCCAACTGTTCCCAAACACGTACGGTCCCATCCGAGGACGACGAGTAGAGCGTCCCGTTCTGCGCAAAGGCAACGTCGGTCACGTTTGAGCGATGGTCTGTCAAGGAGATCGCCAAAGGCGTCGATCCCCCTGCAATGCGCCCGATGTCATTCAAGTGAATCGACCCATCCCAACTCGCCGTCGCAATCCTTTTCCATTGTCCGTAATTGTCCACGGCAATTGCAGACACTTTGCCGTTGTGCTGGGTAAGCTCAGTCGGTTCACCCAAATCCGGATGCCATAGCAAGACACGGAAGTCGTCACCGCCAGACAAAAGAAACGGAAACGCCTGATAGGTCAACGCCGTCACGGCAGCGTCATGCCCCTCAATCCACGTTGGCCCTGGCCACAGACCCACCGAATTGTCGAAACTGGCCGACGCAAGCGCCCCATCCGGCCCAACATCCAGCGCCATAATCGGGCCGCCGTGGCCCTTATACGTTGTGAACTCCTGCGCCGCGGCGGGCAGTGCGAGGCACAGGAGCAGGCTACTCAGCAGGTGTCGCATCTTTGGGTGCGGCCTTACCTTCTTTCTCCAGCTCTTCGAGCCATAGCGAGTGGTGCTGACGTGCCCAGGCTTCGTCCACTTCGCCCGACCCCATCGCGTCATAGGCGCCTTCCATGCCGACCGACCCGATGTAGATATGCGCGATGATGATCGCCATCAGGACAAAGCTGACAAGCGCGTGCCACGCCTGCGCATGCTGCATCTCTTCGTGCGGGGCCATACCCGTTGGCAAAGGGCCATAGAGCGGCAAAGCCTCGATCCCGACGCTGCGCATGAAATCAAACGTCTTCATGAACATCGGGAATTCGAACGGAAACAGCAGCGACACGCCCGACAGCGAGATCGACCCACCCAGCAGGATCACGGACCAGAAGATGATCTTTTGCCCGCCATTGAACTTTTTGGCGGGCGGGTGCTTGGACCCGACGATGCCACCCGCCTGGGCGAACCACGTGATATCGGTGCGGTTTGGAATGTTGTGCCAGACCCACAGCACAAAGATGACCGCCAGCGCGACCATAAAGGCCCACGCCACGTTGTTGTGGATGTATTTCGACCCCATCAGAAGCGTCGCGTTGAATTCCCTTGAGATGTAAGGCGCGATGAACATGCGCCCGAACAACGTCAAAAGCCCGGTGACCCCCAGCAGGATGAACGAACCGGCGAGCAGCCAGTGCGCGGCCCGTTCAAAGGATTTGAAGCGGGTGACAGTGCGGCCGGTTTTCTCGTAATCGAGCCTGACCTTGCCGCGGAGCACGAAGAATACCGCAAGCAACGCAATGGTACCCAGCAACAGATAGCCGCCATAGGTGGCCAGCGGCCCCTGACGGAATGTCAGCCAGGCCATGCCACCGTCCTGCATCAGAACGCTCGCAACCTCGCCCCCGGACGACACCGTCACATCAGCCGACCCATAACGCAGCGCACGCCACAGCGCGGGGTCAGACGCCCCACCCAGTGTGCCCAATTGCCCCGACAATTCCTGCGCGGCACCGTCTGCATCGCCTGTCTTGGGCGCGACCTCTTCACCGCGCTGGCGCGCCACGATGTCTTCGAGCGTTTGCGCCCCACCCGTGGCGGAGCGGTCGATGGGCTGCGACGCCTCTTGCGCAAGCGCAGGCAGCGCAAGGCAAAAGGCGAGAATGCAGAGAAGAGCGCGCATGTCAGTCCTCACTCAAACGATGTGGCATCCCCGGCAGGGACGCGAAATTCGGATTGGGCGCCCGGACCGTCTTGCCACGGTCCGGGCCTTGGTCCCACCGGCGCACGCACTGTGCCGCGCCGATGGCGGAACGGGTTTAGCCGTCTTGGTTGCCGTAGGCCGAACCCCAGCCCCACGCACCCGAGCCGAAGCCGCGGGCCACGACGCGTTCACGGTAGATGGCCGACACAACGTCGCCATCACCGGCCAGCAGCGCCTTGGTCGAACACATCTCGGCGCAGATGGGCAGCTTGCCCTCGGCGATCCGGTTGCGCCCGTACTTGGCGAATTCGGCGGTCGAGTGGGTTTCCTCGGGGCCACCGGCGCAGAAGGTGCATTTGTCCATCTTGCCGCGGGACCCAAAGTTGCCGGCCTGCGGGAATTGCGGCGCGCCGAAGGGGCACGCGTAGAAGCAATATCCACACCCGATGCAGAGGTCTTTGGAGTGGAGAACCACCCCTTCCTCGTTCTGGTAAAAGCAGTCTACCGGGCAGACCGCCATACAAGGTGCATCTGAACAGTGCATGCAAGCCACGGAAATCGACCGTTCGCCCGGGTCACCATCATTGATGGTCACCACGCGGCGGCGGTTGATGCCCCAGGGCACCTCATGCTCGTTCTTACAAGCCGTGACGCAGGCGTTGCATTCAATGCAGCGCTCGGCGTCGCACAGGAACTTGGCTCTCGCCTGTCCTCCTAATGCCATGTCGTATCCTCCTTACGCTGTCCAGATTTTGCAGAGAGTCGCTTTGGTCTCTTGCATCTGGGTTACTGAATCATAGCCATAGGTCTGGGCGGTATTGGTGCTTTCGCCCAACACGTATGGATCGGCACCCTCGGGATATTTCGAGCGTTGATCCTCACCCTGGAAATGACCGCCAAAGTGGAAGGGCATGAAGGCCACGCCTGCACCCACGCGATTGGTGACCATAGCCATAACCTTGACCTTGCCGCCTTCGGGCCCTTCGACCCAGACCTGGCTGCCGTCCCGTACGCCCAGATTGTTGGCGTCACGCGGGTTGATCTCGACAAACATGTCCTGCTGCAGCTCGGCCAGCCACGGGTTCGACCGGGTCTCGTCCCCGCCGCCCTCATACTCGACCAACCGGCCGGAGGTGAGGATGATCGGGTAGTCCTTCGAAAAATCCTGCTTTTGGATCGATGCGTACATCGTCGGCAGGCGATAAAACTTCCGGTCTTCG
Source organism: Pseudomonadota bacterium (assembly GCA_038525585.1). Classification (GTDB taxonomy): domain Bacteria; phylum Pseudomonadota; class Alphaproteobacteria; order Rhodobacterales; family Rhodobacteraceae; genus Tateyamaria. Next base: position 14,411 of record JBCBHM010000016.1, on the reverse strand, counting down.
TAGGTGGGGTAGTCGGCCACAAGGTCCCTGCGGTTGGAATACAGAGGCTCGCGGTGAACCGGCACCGGATCGGGGAAGGTCCACACGACCGCGCGGGCCTTGGCGTTCCCGAAGGGCGCGCAGCCATGCTTGATCGCGACCCGCTGGATGCCGCCCGACAGGTCGGTCTTCCAGTTGGTGTTTGGCCCCGCGATGGCGTCGATCGTCGCGCGTTCTTCGGCGGTCAGATCACCGTCCCAGCCAAGATCCATCAGCATCTGCATCGTGAACTCAGGGTATCCATCCTGAATTTCCGAACCCACGCTATAGACCCCTTCGGCCAGCAGGTTGTCGCCGTCGCGCTCCACGCCGAAACGCGCGCGGAAGGTCAGACCACCCTCAGCCACAGGTTTCGACATATCGTACAGGTTCGGCGTGCCAGGGTGGTTCATCTCGGGCGTGCCCCAGCTGGGCCATGGCAGACCGTAGTAATCGCCATCTGCGGGGCCGCCAATGGCCTGCAAGGTGGTGCGATCAAACGTGTGCTGGTTCTCCATGTGCTTCTTGATCCGCTCAGGCGACTGACCGGTATAGCCGACGGTCCACATGCCACGGTTGATCTCGCGCAGCGTGTCTTCTGGATTGGGCGTCAGGCCGTCCTCTTCCAGCTGGATGTTGCGGAACATCCGGTCGTGATACCCGAACTTCTTGGCAAACAGCGCGATGATCTCGTGATCCGGCTTGGACTCGAACAGCGGGTCGATGACCTTTTCGCGCCACTGGATCGAACGGTTGGAAGCCGTGACCGACCCGCGCGTCTCGAACTGGGTCGAGGCGGGCAGCAGGTACACACCGTCCGTCCGGTCATGCAGCACGGCGGACACGGTCGGGAAGGGGTCGATGACGACCAGCATATCCAGCTGTTCCATCGCCTTCTTCATCTCGACCATGCGGGTCTGCGAGTTGGGCGCGTGGCCCCACAGCACCATGGCGCGGACCTTGCTGGGCTGATCCGTGTTCTCCGGATCCTCCAGCACACCGTCGATCCAGCGCGACACCGGAATACCGGTGAGGTTCTGAAGCGACTTCTCCTTGCCATCGGCACCGGTGGTCTTGGCGAATTGCCCCGCCAGCCAATCGGAATCCTCACCCCAGACGCGGGCCCAGTGGCCCCAAGCGCCTGCGGACAGACCGTAGTAACCGGGCAGCGTGTGGGACAGAACACCCAGGTCCGTGGCCCCCTGCACGTTGTCGTGGCCGCGGAAGATGTTGGTGCCGCCACCGCTGGTGCCCATGTTGCCCAGGGCCAGCTGCAGGATGCAGTAGGCGCGCGTGTTGTTGTTGCCGTTGGTGTGCTGCGTGCCACCCATGCACCAGATCACGGTGCCAGGGCGGTTGTTGGCCATGGTGCGGGCCACACGCTTCAACTGCGACCCCGGCGCACCAGTCACACGCTCGACTTCTTCGGGCGTCCACTTGGCCACTTCTTCCTTGATCTGGTCCATGCCCCAGACGCGGGTGCGGATGAACTCTTGATCCTCCCACCCGTTGTCGAAGATGTGCCAGAGGATACCCCAAACCAGCGCCACGTCCGACCCGGGCCGGAACCGCACATACTCATCCGCGTGGGCGGCCGTGCGGGTAAAGCGCGGGTCACACACAATGACGGGGGCGTTGTTCTGCTCCTTGGCGCGCAGCAGGTGCAGCAGGGACACCGGGTGCGCCTCGGCAGGGTTGCCGCCGATGATAAAGATCGCCTTGGAGTTGTGGATGTCGTTGTAGCTGTTGGTCATGGCGCCGTAGCCCCATGTGTTCGCAACACCCGCAACGGTGGTCGAGTGACAGATACGCGCCTGATGATCCACGTTGTTCGTGCCCCAATAGGCGGCGAACTTACGGAACAGGTACGCCTGTTCGTTGTTGTGCTTGGCCGAACCCAGCCAATAGACGCTGTCCGGGCCGCTTTCGTCTCGGATGTTCATCATGCCGCCGCCGATCTCGTCGATGGCTTGTTCCCAGGAAATGCGCTTCCATTCCCCGTTTTCTTTCTTCATCGGGTACTTGAGGCGACGCTCGCCATGGGCGTGCTCGCGCACCGCGGCCCCTTTGGCGCAGTGGGCGCCCAGGTTGAACGGGCTGTCCCAGCCGGGTTCCTGCCCCGTCCAGACACCGTCCTGCACCTCGGCCACGACCGTACAGCCGACCGAGCAGTGCGTGCACACCGTTTTCTTCAAATCCACTTTGCCCGCAGCGGCGGTCGCCGCGGTTGCCTGGGTGACGGTTCCGCCCGTGGCGGCAATGGCCGACAGGCCCCCGATCACCAGTCCCGATCCGCGCAGAAACGCGCGGCGGTCTACCGAAGCGTTTGCGGCTTCGGTCAGGATACTTGTCCGCTGGGGGCGTCTCGCAACCCCGTTGGTCTTTTTCCTAAGCATGTTGCTTCTCCCTTGCTTGCTTCCCCTTGCCGGGTCGCTCGCTTGGTTTCGTCCTTGGCTTGCAGCAGTCGGGCGTCACGCAACCAGTCGCTGTTCACCTACCCGTCCGGGCTTATTCCCGGGCGCGGCCCTCCCTCCCTGCGCTCCTAGAAACGGGCGCTGTCAAAATACGCGCGCGTGTGCGCGGTATCCTGCATGGTTTCCTGGGTCAGGTCAGGCTCTGCCGCCTGCACCTGCCCACCGGCTGCAACCGCCACCGCTGCTGCGGGGGCTGCCGTACCGGCCAGCTTGAGAAAGTCGCGGCGCGATGCACCGTCTTCCTTCTTGCTCATGCGATCGTCTCCTCTCGCTGTTGCGGGCGGGTTGCCCCACCCCGTTCTGACGCGTCAGTCCGCGCCGCTCATCCGAAAGGCTTCCGCCTCCACGGCCATGAAGATTTTGCCGACCGTGCCGACGGGGCTGTAAAAGACCGACGTCTTGGCCTCTTCGAGATCGGAGAAGAAGTGTCCGGCCCAGGGGCCAATATGCGTGTTGAAGAACGTCTTTTGCGCCGTGATGTCCGCGGGCGTGCCAAACCGGCCCACGATCATTGCCGCCATCATCTCCATCAGGCTTGCGATGCTGTCCTCTGGCTCAAACACGGTCTCCGACCGCTGCATGCCCTTGGCGGCCATATCCTGGCGCAGCGTCGCGAGTGGTTTTTCGTTCAGGAACCCGGTGAGGTAGTAGCTGGCGAAGGGCAGCAATTCGCCCCGGCCCAGCCCAATGAACAGCTTGTTGAACTCGCTTTCCGCCGCCTTGGGTTTGGTCACCTTGGCCAGCTTGGCCAGTGTCCCGATGGCCTGCCCCAATTCGGTGTCGTCCCCGCTGAGACCGGCGGTCTGCGCCAGCAGCATTTCGTCCGGCGGCCCCGCCAGCAACGCACCGAGAAAGTTGTAAAGGTCCGCGCGGGCGCGGTCCATGTCGGCGATCTGTATGTCTTCGGCGGCTGTCATATTCGGGTTTTCCATCAGGCAGTATCAACGGCGAACCGCATCCGGCGCTGCGGCATCGCAGACGGCTCGGGGTCAGGTTCCGGCAGGGGGGCGGGTTCGGCGGCGGCAATCAGCGGCGCCTCTTCCTCTATCTCTTTGGCGGGCGCCTCTTCTTCGGCTGCCTCTTCCTCGTCTTCGAGGAAGGCGGTCAGCATCCCTTTGCCCACCTGATAAACGGTCTGCATGTTCTCGATGACCGTGGCCGCGTCGGTGTAATCCTCACCGTAGTCCACCAACCCATCCAGGTTGGCGAGCATCGGGTTCAACCGCCACAACCGGCGCAGCGCGCGGGTCTTGAGCCGCTGTGGCAACTCTTCCTTGAGGAAGGCGCGCACCGCATCGGGGCTGTCGAGTGCTTCGGGTTCGGGCAGGTTCAGCTCCGCCAGAATCTCGTCATCGGGCCGCTCTTCGAGCTTGGCGGCCTCGGCTTCGGCGACGCGCGCCTCGACGGCCTGCGCTTCGGCCTCAACGCCGGCACGCCGCCGGGACCAGAAATCACGCGTCGCGCTCAATGCACCCGCCTCCGCTGCCGCGCGGGCGAGGCATAAATATCGGCGGCTGTCGCGATCCGCGGATCACCGATGCCGTCCTGCGTGAGGTCCGTCCGCTTCTTGTCGCGCTTGCGTTTGACGAACACCTCGTCCGCGTGGAAGTCGGTTACAAAGCCTTGCACCCAGGCCATCAGACCGGCCGGCATCGCGACCTTCTCGACAATCTCTTCGCCGCTGTCGGTGTAATCCTGCGCCTCATAGGGCGAGGCTGTGACAAGCAGCACGTCGAGCGGCTGGTCGCCGTCGCCCTCACGCATCACCACGTAGATGCTGGGCACCTCCGCCGACAGGCCATGCAGATACGCCTCCGTCTCCGCGCCATGCAGGTCCAGCGGCAGGGTGGCGGCGTGGTATTCCACCGCCTCGCCCTCGCGTCGCATTTCCTGCCAATCGGCAGGGCCGGCGCCCGGCAGAACGGCAACCGCTTTCCAGCTGTAGGAGGCCCAGCGGGTCACGCCCGGCAAACGCCGCAAGACGACGCCCAACGGCATGGTTTGGTACTGGTCGGGGTTTCGGATCACCCTATGTCCTCCCTCGCTTTAACAAACTGCCAAAAGTTTCATCTTCAAAGCGGCTATTCCGCGAATGGCCCCATTGATCCGACCCAAAGGCAGATTGGCCAGCCTGTCCGATGACCTGTGGCGCCGAGGGTCGAATTGTCCATCACGACAGATTCACTCGGGAATACATTTGCATACCGAATCGCGAATCACTGACGCTGTTCCGGCCGCACTGCCGCACCGGCGCGCAGCCGAAAACGATTTGTGAAGCGCTTCGAATCATGTGTACGCTGCCGCAACGACACGGGCGAGCAGGGGCGAACACGCGCCTCTGAATTGGGGGAGGCGAACGTGGTCAAATCATTGATAACGTGCGATTGTTTGGGCACGCAGACCATCGATGCCGAGGGGTTGTCCCGCGCAACCAACCTCGATGTCCGGCCACCCTGTTCGGCCCTGTGCACCACCCAGATCGCGCAAGCCGAAGCGGCCCTTGCCGAGGGTGACGTCGTTTTTTGCTGCGCCCAAGAGGCACGGGTGTTCGACGAGCTGGCAGAGGCGATGGACCTGCCCGCACCCCCGACGCTCGACCTGCGCGACCGCGCCGGGTGGAGCGATGATGCCACCCCAAAACTGCCCAAAATGTCCGCATTGATCGCCGATGCAATGCTGCCCGCTGAGCCGGAAAAGACGCTCGATGTGATGAGCGAAGGGCTGTGCCTGATCCTTGGTCCAGCCGCCGTGGCGTTGGACGCTGCCGAGCAACTCAAAGATCATCTGGGTGTGACGGTGCTGCTGTCTGATGCGGCGGATATGCCCGACACCCGCGCCTACGACGTCGTTGTCGGCACGCTGCGCCGCGCATCCGGAGCCTTTGCCCAGTTCGAAGTCGTCATCGACAACCTACAACAGATCGAACCTGGCGGGCGCGGGGCGTTCACCCTGACCGATCCGCAGAACGGTGCGACATCGCACTGCGATATCATTCTGGACCTGCGGGGGGATGCGCCCCTGTTTCCAGCCCATGAAAAGCGTGACGGATACCTGCGCGCCGAACCGGGCCACGCCCCGGGTGTGGCTGCCGCGATCCTTGCGGCCTCACACCTCTCTGGCACGTTCGAAAAGACGCTTTATGTCAAAACCGCGCCGCTGCTCTGTGCCCATTCCCGGGCCGAACAAACGGGCTGCACCAACTGCCTTGACCTCTGCCCTACCGGCGCCATCACCTCTGCCGGTGAGCATGTGGCCATCGACCCGATGATCTGCGCGGGCTGCGGCGCCTGTTCCGCCGCCTGTCCATCGGGTGCGATCACCTATGACGCGCCGCCGGTGGACCTGGTGATGCGCCGGGTGCAGACGATGGCCAAGGCCTACCTTGATGCAGGGGGCACGGCACCGCGCCTTTTGGTCCACGATGCGCATGGGGCCGAGATGGTGCGCCTATCGGCCCGCCACGGGCGCGGCCTGCCCGCGAATGTAATACCGCTCGAGATGTCGGCCATCGGTGCCTTTGGCCATGCCGAAGCGGTCGCCGCGCTTGCCGCAGGTTTCGCCAGCGTCACGCTGTTGCCCGGACCCACCGCCGATGTGCCTGCGTTAGAGACACAACTGGCGCTGATGAACGCCATCGCCGGGTCGGGCAAGGCCACCCTGCTCGACACGACCGATCCTGACGCCATGAGCGACGCGCTCTACGCGGCGGCCGCGCCTGCCCCGGTCACAAGCCCCGTCCGCCCGATGGGCACCCGACGCCAGATCACACGGCAGGCGGCCAAGGCGCTGCACCCCGACAGCGACAACATCGCGCTGCCGGAGGGCGCACCGTATGGCGCGGTGCTGGTGGACACGGACGCCTGCACGCTGTGCCTGTCCTGCGTGTCGCTGTGCCCCTCGGGCGCGCTTGGTGACAATGCAGACAAACCGCAGCTCAGGTTTCAGGAGGATGCCTGCCTGCAATGCGGTCTTTGCGCCAATATCTGTCCCGAGGATGCGATCACATACGAGCCGCGCCTGAACCTGACGGACGCCGCCTTGACCCAAGAAGTTCTGAACGAGGAAGAACCGTTTCCCTGCATCGAATGCGGCGCGCTCTTTGGTTCCAAATCCGCCATCGACCGGATCACGGACAAGCTGAAGGATCACGCCATGTTCGCAGGCGACAAGCTGCGCATGATCCAGATGTGCGACAATTGTCGGGTGAACGCGCAGTTCCATGCCGACGACAACCCCTTTGCCGCAGGCGAGCGCCCGCGCGTCCGCACCACGGACGATTACCTGTCCAAGCGGCGCGATCATTGATGTTTCAGCGGATCACCCAGATCAGCCGGATCCAGCGCGGCCACATAGGCCAGGATCGCCTCAAGATCGTCGAGCGTCATCTCGACCGGTGCAATGGGCGATGGACGGTCGATGGGGAACGGGTCAGTGACGTCTTCAAGCTGGGTGAAGGCCGCGTGGGGTTTCAGCGCATAGAACCCCGCAAACCGCGCCTGCCAATCCTCGAACCCGCGCAGGACAAAAAAGCTCGGCGTCGAGCCAATGCCAAATCCGCCCCGGCTCCGTTCGGTCACATGACAGCGCCCGCACTTGTCCCAGGATACCCCCTGCCCCGCGATGGCGTCACCCGTCATCTCGACCTTTGCCGCGGCAACCTCTTGCACCGCAGGCTCGGTAAAGAGCGGTGCGCCATCGGGCGCAAAGCTTTGGATCGTGCGGCGGCCCACGTCCGACGTCAGCCAGTCGGCAAAGCGCTGCGCGCCTTTGGTCGCGGCGCGCACCTCCATATGCCAGGTCTCGCCCAGACCCGAAAACAGTGCACGGCCCTCGGGGCCCAACACCAGTTCGGCCTGGGACGGGTCATCCACCAATGCGACCTTCACTTGCGTTTTCAGCGAAAACCGGGGCGCGATATGCTGGATCAGCCCCGCCTCGATCAGCGCGGGCGGGGCATAGAATGCCACCCGCCTGTCATCGGCCATTGCCAAACCGGGCAACAGGGCCAAGATCATTACCAACACGCGCATAGACCCAACCTAGGGCCTGCCCACGCGCGGCGTCAACGATAGGGAGCCACGATGAGCGACGATTTCAACATGTCCATGCGCAAGTTTCTCAAGCAGGTCGGCGTGACCTCACAACAAGCCATCGAAGAGGCGATGCGCGAGGCAGAAACCGGCGGCAAGACCTACGCGATTAAGGCCGTTGTGACCATCGAGGACCTGGACATGACGCACGAGGTGTCCGGCGAAATCACGGGACAGGACTAAGGCGTGAGCAGGGAACAGGTTCTTGAGATTCTGAAAGGGATCGATGCGCCGGGCGGCGATATCGTGTCGTCGGGTGTGATGCGCGCGCTGAATGTCGACGGCGGCACCGTCCGCTTTGTGATGGAGATCAATCCGGCGCAGGCCGCGGATTACGAAGCGGTTAAGGGTCGGGCCGAAACGGCGCTGGCCGCGCTCGACGGGGTCGAGAGCGTTTCGATTGTGCTCACCGGGCACACGGACAAGGCGCCGCCCGACCTCAAACCGCAACGGCCTGCCGAGCCCACGGGGCCGCAAAAGGTCCCCGGTGTCGACCGCATCCTCGCGATTGCCAGCGGCAAGGGTGGCGTGGGCAAGTCGACCGTGTCGGCGAACCTGGCTTGTGCCCTGGCACAGCAGGGGCGGCGCGTCGGCTTGCTCGACGCCGATGTGTACGGGCCGTCACAACCGCGGATGTTGGGTGTATCCGGTCGCCCCGCCTCGCCCGATGGCAAGACGATCCTGCCGATGCGCAATCATGGTGTGACGATGATGTCCATCGGCCTGATGATGAATGACGATCAGGCGGTAGTCTGGCGCGGGCCCATGCTGATGGGCGCGCTGCAACAGATGATGACGCAGGTGCAATGGGGCGCGCTGGATGTGCTGATCGTCGATCTGCCGCCGGGCACCGGTGACGTGCAGATGACGTTGGCACAAAAGTTTGCGGTCGATGGGGCGATTGTCGTCTCTACCCCGCAGGATGTGGCCCTGCTGGATGCCCGCAAGGGGATCGACATGTTTCAGCAGCTCAAGGTGCCCATCGTCGGCATGATCGAGAACATGAGCACCCATATCTGTTCGAATTGCGGGCACGAGGAGCATGTGTTCGGCCATGGCGGCGTCAAGGCCGAAGCGGAGAAGCTCGGCGTGCCCCTGCTGGCCGAGGTGCCGCTGCACCTGCAGATCCGCCTCGCCGCGGATGGCGGCGCGCCGATCACGGTGAGCCAGCCGGACAGCCCGCAGGCCAAGGCGTTTCAGGATGTGGCTGCGGGCCTCGTGACACAGGGCGCCGCATGAGCATGGTGGCCGAGGTCACATTCCCCCCGCTGATGTGGGGGGAAGAGGCGCCATCGGGCGCCTTTGACCACGCGGTGATGCGGGCGACGCTTGGCTGTGACGCGGGCCTGGTGTCCTACCAGTTGGGCGCGGCTGACCTGGAGGCGGCGCTGGTCTTTGCCCCCGAAGTGCCGCTGTCACAGGCCATGTCGATGCTGCCGCTGTGCGGCGTGGGCTTTCAGAACGCGCTTGGCGCGCTCGCCCCGCCCGAGGTCGCCGTGCATCTGGACTGGTGGGGCGGGATCCGTGTGAACGGCGCACGCTGCGGCGCGTTCCGCGTGATGGCGTCGGGCACCGACCCGGACGCCGTACCGGATTGGCTGGTCGTGGGCTTTGTCCTGCCACTGGTGCCACCGTCCGAGGATATGGGGCTGACGCCGGACGAAACCGCGCTCTTTGCCGAAGGCTGTGCCGACGTGTCCCCGCCGCACCTGCTCGAGGCGTGGGCACGGCACACGATGGGTTGGCTCAACCGTTGGGAAGATGAGGGCACCGCGCCACTGCACGCCGAATGGCGCGGCCTCGCCCACGGGATTGGCGAAGCGGTGGCGCATCAGTCGCTTAGCGGCACGTTTCTGGGCGTGGACGAAGCCTTTGGCATGCTGCTGCGCGATGACGAGACGACCCACCTGATCCCCCTGACCACCTTGCTGGAGGCACCGACATGAAGCTCGCCCGCGCGATCCATTTCGACGAAAGCGACATGAACGTCTTCGCCTCGCCCGCGCGCACAGGCGAATGGTGCATCTCGGGCGGGTTCGAGTTTTCGAACTGGGGCGAGGGCGATCTGACCGGCAAGGCGCGCCAAGCCTTTGCCAACGGCTGGTTCGGGCTCGAGACCGGCGGGCGCGTGACGTTTGTGGCCGTCACGCAGCTGGAGGAGGTCGAGTTGGAGACGTTGACCGATTTGCTCGCCCAGCATTTCGTCACCTATTACGGCGCGCCTTCGGTCGAAGCGGCACGGCCCGTGGCGGCCGAAGAACTGGCGCAGATGATCGAGCTGTGCGAGGACCACGCCCCCAACACGCTGATCACCGTGGCGCGCGAGCTGACGGAGGCTGGCGTGCGCGAGGCATATCGGACGATCCAGCCGCAGGACGCGGGCCTCGACCAGTTTGCGATCCATGGGGATATGGAACAGTAGATTTGGTTTCGAATGGGCTGCGCCCATCCGACCGACGCGGGGGCTCCGCCCCCGCACCCCCGCCGTATTTATCAAAGAGAAGAAGATCAGGGTGTTGCGTTGAAGGTAAACAGCGTTTCGCCATTGATGGTGTAGCTGTTGATCAGATCCCGGGCGCGATCACTGGCCATCCACGTTTCGAGGCGGGCGGTCAAATCGGATTTCACGTGGCCGTGGCGGGCGGGGTTTACCGGCAGGTAGGCGTATTGGTTGAACAGCACGGGATCGCCAGCGAAGAGCAGCGCCAGATCGCCGGTGTTGCCGAAATTCAGCCAGCTTGCACGGTCCGTCAGGATATAGGCATTGAGGCCGGACGCGGTGTTGAGCGCCGCACCCATGCCTGCGCCCACCGCATTGTACCACGCACCGAAGGTGCTGGCGTCGAGGCTGGCGGCTGACCAAAGGCTTAGCTCTTTCTTGTGCGTGCCGCTGTCGTCGCCGCGGCTGACGAATGGCGCTTGGGCCGTGGCGATGGCCTGCAGGGCGGCGGTTGCGGTCTCTGCGTCGACGATGGCCGCGGGGTCGGTCGCGGGGCCGACCAGCACGAAATCATTATACATGATCTCGCGCCTGTGGGTGCCGTAACCATCGGCCACAAACGCCTCTTCGGCGGCGCGGGAATGGACGAGGATCGCGTCGACATCCCCCGTCTCGCCCAGTCTGATCGCTTGGCCCGTACCGACGACAAGCAGTTGCACCTCAAGGTCCAGATCGGCGGCGATTTCGGGCAGCAGCACATCGGCCAGACCCGAGTTGTGGAAGGACGTGGTGACCGCCATGCGCATCTGATCGGTCGCATGGGCCGCACTGGCAAGAAGGGTCAGAAGGGTCAGAAGGGTCAGGATGAGGGTCTGTTTCATTCCACGATATCTCCTTTCAGAAAGGCCCGGGCCTCCGGGGTTTGCGGGCTGTCAAAGAAGGCTGCCGCCGGGCCGGTCTCGTGCACTTTGCCGCCCAGGATGAACACCACCGTATCTGCGATGCGCCTGGCTTGCCCCATGTCATGTGTCGACAGGATTAGGCGCGTGCCGTCCGCGTGCGCCTTGCGCAGGATCGCCTCGATCTCGCGCATTGCACGTCCGTCGAGCGAGGCGGTGGGCTCATCCAGAATGACAAGCGCAGGGTCGGTGATCAGAGCGCGCGCGATGGCGAGCTTTTGCTGCTCACCACCCGACAGCACCATCGCACGCCGGCCGAGATGCGGCGCGAGACCGACGCGTTCCGCCCATATCTGCGCCGCTTCCCGCGCTGCCTTGCGGCCCGTCCCGCGCAAGCGCAGCGGGTAGGTCAGGTTTTCCTCGACCGTGCGGCGCAGGACCACGGGGCGCTGGAACACAAAGGCCTGGTTGTGGCGCGCCGTCTCGGTATCACAGGCCCAGGACACGGACCCGCCCGTGAGCCGCGCGGTGCCATGCATCAGGCGCAAGAGCGTCGTCTTGCCCGACCCGTTCGGGCCCATCACGACGCACAGCCCAGTGCCGTCCAGCGACAGATCCACGGGCCCGACAAGGCGCTTGCCACGCCGCGACGTCTCGGCCTGCGTGAGGGTCAGGGGGAACAGCTGCGCTACCATCGGCTGTCCCGTTCGGTCTGGCCGATCCAGTGGATCATCAGGTTCACGCCAAGCGCCAGCGCGATGAGAATGAAGCCAAGCGCCAAGGCCAGGGCGAATTCGCCCTTTCCCGTCTCCAGCGCGATGGCCGTTGTCAGCACGCGGGTCGCGTTGTCGATATTGCCGCCGACGATCATGATTGCGCCGACCTCGCCGATCCCGCGACCAAAGCCTGCCAGCGCCGCGGTGAGCAGCGCCCGCCGCGCATCCCAGAGCAGCGTGCGCATCTTTTGCATCTGCGTTACATTCATCGAGATCAGCAGGTCGTGGTATTCGGCCCAAAGCTCGCGCAGCGACTGGTGCGCGATCGAGGCGATAAGCGGCACGATGATGATCACCTGCGCGATGATCATCGCCGTCGGGGTGAACAGCAACCCCAGCGCGCCCAAAGGGCCAGAGCGGGACAGAAAGATGTAGACGATCAACCCCACCACCACCGGCGGCAGGCCCATCAGCGCGTTCAGCATCGCAATGGTCGCACGGCGCCAGCGGAACCGGCGCACCGCAAGGAGTGCTGCCAGAGGCAAGGCGATCAGGCAGGCGATGACCAACGCGGTGAGGGTGACGCGGAGCGAGCGCAGCGCGATCTCTGCCAGCGCGGCATCGAACGTGGCGACCAGCCAAAAGGCGTGGCGCAAACCCTCCCACAGATCGACGATGGCCGACCCTCCCGTTGTATGTTTTGCCTGAAATTGGCTGGTTTTGTGGGGGGATACCAGCCCTGTTGTGCCCAGTCGCCAACGTGTCTCAGGTCGCTGCGCGACCCTCGTGATCGGGGTCAGAATGTCCGCACGTGGCTTAGGCGGTCTGATCCAGATGGCTCTGCCAGGCTTTTCCGATGAGAGGTTCGCGCGCAATCTGCGCGCCGGGCACATCGACCGGTGTCAGACCATGTCACCGGTGACCAATGGCAGGTTCTGCCCTTCGGCGGCATGCAGCGATGGATCGTGTGACACCAGAAACCCGTGCCGCGCCTCTGGCCTGCGGACATCGTTGCGCCGGATTTCCGCCTGCCAAATTGGCTGCATCCCGGCAGGATCGACCCAATCCGCGTGCAACGGGGTGCGCCACCAATGCGCAACAAGTGCATCGCGCAGCGTCGCCAACCGATCCGCTTGGGTGATCACCAGGCCCGCTTCGGTGTCCCAGCGCAACGACCGGCCATTCATGTTGGCAGAGCCGACAAAGGCATAGTCATCATCTCGCACCAACACCTTGTTGTGCACATAGATGATCGGCGAACCGGCCAGCGTCGCCGTGCTGTCCCGCGGGGCCATCACAGGCTGCACGGGAGCCGCCACGGTCGCGCGCGCTCCAAATCCCTCGCGAATGATCCGCAGCGCCTCTCGCTCGAGGCCCATGCCATAGCGCGTCTCAAGCGCCAGTTCCTTGGAGTGTTCAAAGGCGGCGGGTTCGGGCAGCGCGGGCAGCACAAGGATCAGCGACAGGTCCGGACGCGCTTGCGCGGCCTCTGCCAATGCGTCTGCGATCCGGTGCGAGCGCATGAACTGGGTCTCAAGGTAAATGAGGTGCCGTGCCGCGCTAATTGCGTCCAGATGCAACGCTTCGATCTCTGACAGCACGGTGCGGGGCGACAGAAACGGCAGCTTGATCCGTCGGTTCGCCGACAGGGTGCGGCGCACATGGGTCGTGGCGGGTGGTGCCGCTTGGCCGCGCACAACCGCATCAAAACTCTGCAAATGCGCCTTGGCCTCTGCCACGGCAGGGTCGTGTCGCACCATCACCTGCACGTCAGACCACGTTTGCTCGGCGGGTCGGTCGTGATCAGGTGTGTCGTAGCGGCGCGCGTTCAGGTCCAACCCGCCGATATAGAGCGTATGGTCATCGATCACGGCCAGCTTTTGGTGATGCGACACCGGATGCAGCCGCGGCAGTTCACTGTGCAGGCCAGGAGCCTCGCGCAACGCCTCCGCGCTCAACCTGGCGCGGCGCGCGCTTGCCTTGCGCAAGGTCACCGGCAAGAAGGTCAGCCAGGGCAGCAACCCCGGCGTGGACGGATGAAGTGCGGCGCGCACCCGCACCTGACCTGGCGGCGCATCCGCCGCCTCGGCCAATGCAGCGCCTTGCTTGACCGTGCTCCAGGTTTGGCGGTGCAGTGCGTCGGCATAGACGGGATCAAAATCGCTGAGTGTCAAATTAATGCGCACACCACGACGCGCCACATGCAAAAGCAAATCAAACCAGGTCTCGCCCACCGCGCGCCCCGCATCACTGACAAGCGGTGTGCGCATGTCGAAAATGCGAAATCCGCCAAGCAGTTGGTGACGCGCGCCTACGACCGCCTCTTCAAACGCGGCGAACGCCGTGTCGGCGGAAACATGAACCTCAAAGTCGGGCCGCTTCGGCATTTCTGCGGTCTCCGGAACTGTCGCGGCGGGAATCGCCTGCACCTGCGGTAAAACCCTGCACCTGCAATTGCAACGCAAGCACAAAGCGGTGGTCATTTTCTTCGGTCTCGACCGATCCACTTAGCTGGCGGCCGACGGCCGTCATCCCCTTGTGGCAAATACGGCGCCTTTCGCTCTCTCGTCCTTGGGTTGTTTCCAGTTTGTGAAGCACGCCGGCTTCACCGGCCTGCCGCCACCACCTAAGCGGCGACCCTTTCACAGAAATGACAAAGGCTCGCGACCGGCTGAACGCAGCCATCTCTGCAAATAGAGGTACATCACGAATTGCGTGTAGTGGTGAGCCGTGCAGGGTTCGAACCTGCGACCCACTGATTAAAAGTCAGTTGC
>JBCBHM010000015.1:0-73212 GCA_038525585.1 Pseudomonadota bacterium | reverse complement strand
CGCCTGCACCGCCTCTTCGCAGGCATGCACGGCGCAGCGCATGGCCAGGATCTCGTCCGGGCCCTTGATCGAGCGGGACTTTTCCGTGACCTCCTCGCCATCCATTACCTCGAGGCCCTGCGCCTCCAGCGCGCGCAGCCCATGCACCATGGGCTTGTCAACGGCGAGCCGCCTGAGGCCCGGCGCATGCTCTTCGAGCAGCACGCGCACCTCATTGGCAAAGGCATCGGCGGCCACGTCCACCTTGTCCCCGCGGTCGAAATAAAACAGGTCGGCGCCCGACCGCACCTCTTTGACCAGCGGGTTGAACGAACTCAGAAAGGGCGCGTTCTTGTAATCCCAGATGACCATATGCCCGTCGGCGCACAGCAGCACGGCCCGGAACGGGTTGTGCGTGTTCCACAGCTGCATGTTGGTCGAGTCGGTGGCATAGCGGATGTTGAGCGGGTCAAACACCAGCAGCCCGGCATAGTCACGATCCACGATGTGTTGGGTCAGGCGGCGCCAGCGAAACGCCCGCATATCCGCAAGGTTCGGCAGCGTCAGCCCCGCGGCCTGCCAGGCGCGTTGGGTGGCCAGCGGGGGGCCGATCTCGATCCGGTCGGCATCGTTTGGCGTGCCATCGGGCAGCGTTGCGCCGCGGGCGGGATCAATCTTGCGCGTGTCGCGATAATGCTGGTTCATGGCACTCTCCGTTAGGCCTAGAGTGGCGGCGGTCGGGCGGACGGTGTTGCCGGAATGCGACCTCGGCCCGCGTCGTTTTTTGGAGGTGTTATGGCGTTTGAAACCGATCGTGCCATCGTGAGGCAGGCCGTGGCCCGTGACCCCGCCCTTGCCGGTCTGGACCTGTCGGCGCCGCTGGCTGACATGGACGCGAGCCAGACCAGGGACGCGTTTCTGCTGGCCGCGATGCGCGTGCTGGCCTGCGGCGGAAACGGGCACAGCCGGGTGATCCCGAACGCGGCCATACGGGTCTGGCCAGTACGGATCGTGGCGCGGGGCGCGGACTTTGTGCTGATCGACAACGGCGTGGCGCGTGCCTTGCACGCCGTGAATGGTGAGCCGGTCGAGGCGGTCCTGGACCGCCTGCGCCCGTGTCTGGCCGGGACGGCCGCGCGTCAAACGGTGATCGGTGGTTTGCCGATGGCGTGGCCCGCCGCCATTGGCACGCGCGATGTGACTTATACACTCGGCGACGGCACGCTTGCGTATGGGCCCGATGCGCTTGTCCCTGTAGCGCCGCTTTATCCACGTGGGGAGGTCGGCGGGCCGGACCCGGACACCGACCAATGGGCGCGCGCGGCACCTGTCCATTGGGATGCGCCCGTTTGGCACATTCGGATCGCGCGGTTGGACGTGGATCTGCCCGACGGGCTGGCGGATGCGGTCCTGGACCGGCCAGATGCCAACATCGTCATCGACCTGCGGGGCAATGCGGGCGGCAGTTTTCTGCGCGTCCTGCCGATCATCGCGAAGCTGCGCGCAGGGTGGCAGGGGCGGCGCGTGGCGGTGTGCGTCGACCGGTTTACCTTTTCGGCGGCGATCGTTTCGGCGGTGCTGTTCCAGCACCACCTCGGCGCGCGCCTCTTTGGCGAGGCGATGGGCGATGGCCTGCAGTTCTGGGCCGAAGGCGACACCATCGACCTGCCGGAAACGGGCGCCCATGTGCGCTGGTCGAACGCGTGGCACGATTGGGAGACGGGCCTCGCGCACCCCACGACACCGCCCGAGATTGCAGCGCATCTGGTGGCGGCCGGTCCGTTGCAGATCACGCCCTGCGCAGACGGGTCCGCGGCCCGAGCGTGGGCGGCGGGCTGAACTGGTCAGGCGCGCTGCGCCATGGCACAAGACCGGCCATGACCGCCATTCTGCACCGCCATCTGCCCGACGACATGCGCACCACCCGGGCTTTGCCCGGGATACGGCCCGAAACCGGGCCGTGGCTGCGCGTCGATGAAGCCTATGGCGCGCAGATGGCGCGGCGTCTTGAGGTCATGCGCGACCACCCGCGTGACGTGCTGTATCTGCAGCCCGAGGCGCGGCCTGCCGCCGTGGAACTGCTGGCCTGCGTGCTGGATGACCTGCCTGCGCTTGGCTTTGCGGTCACGGATGGCACTGTGCGCTGCCCCGACGGACGGTGCGTCACGCCAGACGCTGCGCGCCCGCTCGAGACCTTGGGCGCGCTGTGCCAGAACGACTTTGTCCTGATGGAGAAACGGGGAGAGGCGCATGTGCTGACCGGCGCGGTGCTGTGCTTTCCAGCCTCGTGGCGGTTGCGGGAAAAGGCGGGGCGACCGCTGATCGATATTCACGTGCCGGTGGCTGAGTATGACGCCGATGTGGCCCGGCGGGTGCAACGGCTTTTTGACGGGATACAGGTGGGCCGTCCGCTCTGGCGCTTCAATCAGCTGTGGTATCAGGACCCCGAGCTTTATCAGCCCCGCTCGCAGGCGGCACCGCGCCGGGTCGGTGCGGGCATGCGGGACGGCCCCTTTTACCGAACCGAGCGGCAGACGCTGCTGCGCCTGCCGCAAAGCCGGGCGGTGGTCTTTGCCATCCACACATTCGTGTTGGCCAGGGCCGATGTTCCGCCCCTGACCTAGCCGCCTGACCACGCGTCGAAAATCACCACGTGGGGCTGGCCGTTGGAGGTGGTGCGCGGGCTGCGCCCGTTTGGCTTGATCACGCAGTTGACCTGCTGGCGCAGGCAGGAAAAGTGTTCCGAATCAACCACATCAATCGCATTATCAAAGCGCAACGTGAGCCCGTAATAGCCGCGGTCCATGCCCCGTGCCGCCTTGATCCGACCGGCAAAGCGGTGGCCGAGATAACGCCCGGTGATGCGTTGACCGGGATGATACGCAGGCTGTCCATGATCACGCGCCCGCGCGACGAGCGTGTTCCAGTCACGCGCGCCCCATTGCAGGGCCACCGCCTCGAGCGCCTGCGCGTGGGTGCAGGGCCGCCCTGCGGCCAAAAGGGAGGCGCGCAGCCGCCTGGCTTGCGCTTTCAGAGCGTCCCGCGAGGGAAGGGGGATATCCATATCCGTCTCCATGTCATCGGTCGCGATGAGATGTGAGGGCTCCGCATTGCCTCAAGAGCGACCTGATCATGCAGGGTCGATTGTCCAGAACTTCACCGAAGCGCGGAGGGCAGGGGCCTGGAACCCTGGATGCGCATTAGGCGGTTGTGGCGCATTTGGCAACCCGACCCTTCGGGGAGGATTTATTCGGACAAAGACCGGGGCGGGTGCGCCCTCGCGGCGATGAAGGCGCGGGCCCGGGGCACGGGGTCGTGCAGGTATTGATCGGGGCCGCGCATCCGGTGGGCGTTGAGGGCTGCGGTGTCCAGGAGATCAAAGCGGACCGCTTCGATGGTGCCCGACCAACCTGGTGTGATCCTGGCTTGTGCTTTGGCGTACCAAGCCAGCAGCCGGTCGCGCCTGGTATATCCGCGGTAGTCGAAGCAAACCGTGCCATCGGTGAGGTAGACGTGGTTGCCGGGAAAGGGGCCGTTCGGCACAACCCGCTCGGCCCGAAACCCGCCGCATGGCAGGTCGGTCAGGTACACGCCCGCCAGGATGTGGCACGCGCCATGAGCAAAGAAGGCGCGGTCCGGCAGCGCCCAGCGTCTGACCGGGTCTTGCTTGGTTCCCGGTTTGGGCTGGAACATCCTAGCCGTCGATGCGCGCGCCCATGATGGCGATGGATTGCTGATAGACCGTTGCGGCATTCCACTGCTTGATCACGGCGAAATTGGGCTGCCCCTCCTGATAGCCCTGACCGGGTTTCCACCCTTTCTGGCGCAGGAAATTCGCGGTGGAGGCCAGCGCGTCGGTCTGGTTGTAAAGATCCACGCGACCGTCGCCATTGCCGTCCACGCCATAGGTCAGCGCATTGCCGGGCAGGAACTGGGTGTGGCCAAGCTCGCCATGTTTGGCGCCCTTGGTCGCCCCGGTGATCGTCCCCTGGTCCACCAGCCTGAGCGCGCCGATCGCATGCGGCTTGAAGAAATCCGACCGGCGGCAATCATAGGTCAGCGTGACGATGGCCGAGACCACACTGCTGTCACCCATAAAGTTGCCAAAGGCGGTTTCCATCCCGTGAATGGCGATCAGCACGCCCGCGGGCACGCCATAGATCCGCTCGAGGCTTGCGAAATAGTCGGGGTTGCGCGCCTTGCGCTTGCGGCCCTGCGCGACGATCGTGTCGGCCCCGCGGATCTGCATGAATTTGTCGAGCGAATAGCGAAAGCTCTTCTGGTTGCGGTCGGCGGCGATGGTGCGCGTGGCATAGGTCGCATTCTGCAGCGCTAGCAGCCCCGCACTCTGGACACCGGCGCGCTGCGCCTCTTGTGCAAAACCCGCCTTCCAGGCGTCAAACCCAGCGCCGGTATTGCCGCAGGATGCGGCCTGCGCCGCGCCCGCCATCGCCAGAGGAAGGGCAAGACCCAATGCAATTCGGTACAACAACATTCCCGCGCTCCGTCTCATTGCGTTACGCGCAAGGTAACGGATTGCGCACGGATCAGGCAAAGACAATTGCCGCATCGGGCATTTTGACGCTTGTGGCGGTGCGGCCCTACCAGGTGGGCGTGGATTTGCGCAGTTTCTTCAGATGCGCGGTGTAATGGTCCTTCAGGGCTGACCGGCATCGCAATGTCTCGCAGGCCCCCATTTCGCGCGCGATCTCGTTGGCGAGAAAGGGCTGGCCGAGGCTCTTGGCCTCGCGCATCAGCGCGTTCATCTCCATGATCGACATATCCTGGGCAAAGGCGTTCATCCGCTTCATCCCCAAGCGCGACGCATTGAACGGTGTGGGCTTGGTGTCCCATTCATAGCGGTCCTGCGGTGAATCATCGGTGGAATTGACCTGACCAAAGCCGGGCGACACCAGCGACAGGATCCGGAGCTTGCCGTCGGTACCGCTGAGCGCAAAGGCCACCGCAAAACCGATGCTCACGACCACCACGCAGGTGGCCAGCCCGGCAACCGCGACCCAGGCGCGGTCAAGCGCCCGCGCGACGGGTGCAGGCCCGAGGCGCGGGATATCCGACGCAGCCTGCGTAACCGGTGCGACCGGCGGCGCCGCGGCGCGCTTGTCCTTTTCGATCTGAGCGAGCCGCTCTGCAAAGCTCTTTTGCTTTTTGTCCATGACTGCATCCCGTCCTGAGCGGAGCCTGGCTACAGCCCAACCGTGGTGGAAATTCGGCACTGCCATGGCAATGTTGGTCCCCCACGACGAAAAAGGGCGCCCCGACGAAGGGGCGCCCATCAGTTCAGCTGCCGAAAAGGGAGGAGTTAGCAGCTGTAATACATACCGAACTCCACCGGGTGCGGCGTGTGTTCGTAGGTTTCGATCTCTTCCATCTTGAGCGCGATGTAGCCTTCGATCTGGTCCTTGGTGAACACGTCACCGGCCAGAAGGAAGTCCATGTCGGCCTCCAGCTCTTCCATCGCTTCACGAAGGCTGCCGCAGACGGTCGGGATGCCGGCCAGCTCTTCTGGCGGCAGATCGTAAAGGTCCTTGTCCGACGGATCGCCTGGGTGGATCTTGTTCTTGATCCCGTCGAGGCCCGCCATCAGCAGGGCGGCAAAGCACAGGTAGGGGTTGGCGGACGGGTCGGGGAAACGCGCCTCGACACGCTTGGCTTTCGGCGATTCGGTCCATGGGATCCGGACGCAGCCCGAGCGGTTGCGGGCCGAATAGGCGCGCAGCACGGGGGCCTCGAAGCCGGGGATCAGACGCTTGTAGCTGTTGGTCGACGGGTTGGTGAAGGCGTTCAGCGCCTTGGCGTGTTTCAGCACGCCACCGATGAAGAACAGCGCCTCATCGCTGAGATCGGCGTATTTGTCGCCAGCGAACAGCGGCTTGCCGTCTTTCCAGATCGACATGTTCACGTGCATGCCGGTGCCGTTGTCGCCCGCGATGGGCTTGGGCATGAACGTGGCCGACTTGCCATAGGCGGCGGCGACGTTGTGGATCACGTATTTGTATTTCTGCAGCTCATCGGCCTGCTTGGTCAGGCTGTCAAAGATCAGGCCCAGCTCGTGCTGGCACGACGCAACCTCGTGGTGGTGCTTGTCGACCTTCATGCCCAGACGCTTCATGGTGGACAGCATCTCGGAGCGCAGATCCTGGCTTTCGTCCGTGGGGTTCACGGGGAAATAGCCGCCCTTGACGCCTGGACGGTGGCCCATATTGCCCATCTCGTACTCGGTGTCGGTGTTCCACGATGCATCCGTTGCATCAACTTCGTAGGACACTTTGTTGATACTGTTGGAAAAACGCACGTCGTCAAACAGGAAGAACTCCGCTTCGGGACCCATATAGGCCACGTCGCCGATGCCGGTGGATTTCAGATAGGCTTCGGCCTTTTCGGCGGTGCCGCGCGGGTCACGCTCATAGGCTTCGCCGGTGTCGGGCTCCACGATGGAGCAATGCACGCAAATCGTCTTTTCGGCATAGAACGGATCGACATAGGCGCTGTCCTGATCGGGCATCAGCTTCATGTCCGAGGCTTCGATCGACTTCCAGCCCGCGATGGACGAGCCGTCGAACATAAAGCCCTCTTCGAGGAAATCCTCGTCGACCTGGTCGGCCATGACCGTCACGTGCTGCAGCTTGCCGCGCGGGTCCGTGAAACGGATGTCGACATATGCCGCATCTTCTTCTTTGATGAGATCAAGAACAGGGTTTGCCATGTCCCGAATTTCCTTCCTGAGTGAGTTATGGTGTTAAAGCGCGTCCGATCCGGTCTCGCCGGTGCGGATGCGGATGGTTTGTTCAACCGAAGATACAAAGATTTTGCCGTCACCGATCTTTTCGGTCTTGGCAGCATCCACGATGGCCTGGATCGCCCCGTCCACCTGATCGTCGTCAAGGATCACTTCGACCTTCACCTTGGGCAGGAAATCCACGACATATTCCGCACCCCGATATAGCTCCGTATGGCCCTTCTGACGGCCAAACCCCTTGACTTCGATCACCGACAGCCCCTGAACGCCGACCTCTTGCAAGGCCTCTTTGACTTCATCAAGCTTGAAGGGCTTGATGATGGCTTCGATCTTCTTCATGGGGCGCCTCCCTGTGGCATGTCTTGGGTTAGGGGTGGAACATTTGCACCAAAGGGCGTCCATTGCGCGGGGCGGAGTTTCCGGTCACAGCCCGGGGATTTGAAAGAGTGCGTCGATAAATTGTGCAGAGGGCCTAAATTATGTGCAAATTGAAAATTCGAGCCGGATCGCCATGTTTGCCCAGCTGACCGCCGCACAGATGCGCGCCCTGGAACAGGCGGCCATGGCCTCCGGCGCCGTGACGGGGCTGGAGCTGATGGAACGGGCAGGGGTCGGCGTCGTCGAGGCGATCCTCGCGCAGTGGCCGGAACTGGCCAAGGGCGCGCACCGCGCCGTGGTGCTGTGCGGGCCCGGCAACAATGGCGGGGACGGCTTTGTGGTGGCGCGCCTGCTGGCAGAGCGGGATTGGGCCGTTGAGGCGTTCTTCTACGGCCAGCCGGACAAGCTGCCGCAGGATGCCCGGACAAACTACCAACGATACGCCGCCCAACATGACGTCGAGCCGCTCGGCTTTCCCTCCGCGACAGAGGCTGGACAAGAGGCGTTCGGCCTCTCCGCCAGCCACCTGCGCGATGACCCATGCGGCCAGGACAAGCCCCCCTTTGTCGTGATCGACGCCCTCTTTGGCATCGGTCTGACGCGACCCATCACCGGCCTGTCGGCGATCATGCGGCACATGGATTACCTATCGACCTTCCCCGACCTGAACAACCGGCGCATCGTGGCCATCGATGTGCCCAGCGGGTTCGACACCGACAGCGGTGAGATCATCTGGTCCGACGCACCCACCCAGGATCCGTTCCCCGCCATCATCCCCGACCTCGTCGTGACGTTCCACGCCCCGAAACCGGTGCACCAGACGCTGCAAACCCAAGGCATCACGGTCGTCGTCAAGGATATCGGCTTGCCCGTCTTTGTCCCCAAAAAATCCCCGCCGGAGGCATAGAATCTCTGACCCGACCCATATCACCCGCGACACGCTGCCCGACCTCGCCAAGGGGCAGGGCCACAAGTTCGACCACGGCCACGCCCTTGTGCTCACGGGGGGCGCCGGGCGCACCGGTGCCGCCCGCCTCGCCGCCCGTGGTGCCCTGCGGATGGGTGCGGGCCTTGTGACACTGGGCGTGCCACCGGCGGCGCAGATGGAGGTGGCGGCGCAGATCACGGCGCTGATGCTGACCCGGATCGCGGATGCGGATGGCTTGGCCGCCGTGCTGCAGGATCCGCGTCTCAACGCGCTCTGTCTCGGCCCCGGTCTGGGGCTCGACCGTGCACGCGCGCTGGTGCCCGTGGCGCTCGGTCCGGAGCGGCAGGTATCCGTCTGCCTCGACGCTGATGCGCTGAGCAGCTTTGCCGATGCACCAGGCGACCTGTTTGCCATGTTGCACGATCGCTGCGTTCTCACCCCGCATGCAGGCGAGTTTGCGCGGCTGTTTCCAGATCTGGCGGATGACCTTGATGGAGACGCCAAAGTCGCCGCCACGCGCGAGGCGGCCAGCCGTTGCGGCGCTGTTGTCCTCCTCAAAGGGCCGGACACGGTCATCGCGCATCCCGATGGCCAGTGCGCGATCCACGCGGCCGAAAACGACCGCGCCGCGCCCTGGCTTGCCACCGCCGGGGCGGGGGATGTGCTGGCGGGTTTCATCACGGGGCTGATGGCCCGCGGCTTGGTGCCGATGGCCGCGGGCCAGGCGGCGGCATGGCTGCACGTGGAATGTGCGCGCGCCTTCGGGCCCGGGCTGATCGCGGAGGATCTGTCCGAGATGGTGCCGCGCGTCCTTGGCGATTTGGGCGCTTAGGCCGCGACCACGGCCTCTTCGGCGATCATGGCGGGCACGGACAGCTCCAACCCGTCGGCGTAGATCACGTGTGGTGCGTCAAACCCCAGCTTGACCAGCACCATCTGGCGCGCGCCCAGCGAGGTGATATTTTCATCATCCACCAGACACCCGGCGGGCAATACCGCCTGCGATGCCCCGCCAAGCGCCTTGGCGCGCCAGTCGCGCACCAGAACCGTCTGCGCTGCGGGCAGCATCACGGTGTGGGGCGGACGAATATGGCCCAACGCACCCGCATTGATGCGCACCGCGTCGGTCTTGACCTTTTCGGTCTCGACCGCGCGCAGCGCGACCATACCGGCGTTGCGGGTGATGATCCTGTCGCCGGGCGACAGGAATTCCACAGGGATCTCACCATCGCTGGTCAGGACGATGGTGCCGGCCACAAGGCCAACGTGGGAAATACACGTGCGATGTTGCGGGATGTACCCGCCCGATGCACGCCCGACCGTTTTCGGTTTCATGGCGTTTCTCTCTTGATGTACCTGCCTCAGGTAACGTCAGGATAGCTGAACTTTCCTTTAATGTCCTGCAAATTCTATCCACCTGCGGTCCAAATGGGTCTCGCCACCCCGCGCGGGACTTGCTAGACGGTCAGGTGCGCGGGCGTGGCGGAATTGGTAGACGCACCAGATTTAGGTTCTGGCGCCGCAAGGTGTGGGAGTTCGAGTCTCCCCGCCCGCACCACTTTATGTTGGCCTACCGCCTTTGACGCCTTTAGGCCGGTTTGGCTCCGGGTTGCGCCTGTCACCTGCACCGCTGTCACCTGCCGAACGTCTTTGCTTCCGGGCTTCACCCGCACCCCGCAAACGAGATGCGTCAGGACGCTGGCTCAGACATGCGCCTGCTTTTCCGTGGGGGTTCCGGGGCAGATGTGCGACACCATATCGGTGAGTTCGCGCAGATCCACCGGCTTGCGCAGGATAAGGCGTGCGTTGTGGCACATGTCGAACAGCTCACCCTTGGGAAACAACCGGCTGCCCGTGACATAAATCACATTGGCCTCCGGCGTCGCAAAGGCGGCGTAGTTGGCCACATCGGTCGAATAGCTGCCACCGATCATGAGATCCAGCAGGAGGACATCGGGCACCTGACGCTTGAGCTGTGCAATGGCCGCTTCCGGATCCGCCGCCGTGAGCACCGTATGCCCCACATTTTCCAGCGCTTCGGTAAAGGCGAACCGCAAACCCGCGTCGTCCTCAAGTATCAATACCAGCGCCATTCATCACCTCGTATCACGTGCCGGGAGCAATACGCGCGAGGTGTTAAATTATGCCTAACAAATGCGATGCCTCGTGCGCCTTGGTTTCTATTTGTTTACCATGGTTGCCTGTTTCTAAAGCCGCAGGACCGCAGGAAACCGGATCGTAAAGGTCGCGCCGGATTGCCCGTCAGAGGTGGCGGCAATGTCCCATTTGTGCCGCTGACAAATCTCCGCGCAGGTCGCAAGGCCCATGCCCGAGCCTTGGATGTCGGGCTTGAGCCGCACGAAGGGCTCAAAGATCGTTTCGGCCTGGCTGGGATCGAACCCCGTGCCGGTATCCGCGATGGTCAGCAGCGCGCCGGGTCCGTCCTCACGGATCTGCAGGGTGACGTGCAGGGGGTGATCGGCCTGCCTGTGCTTCAGCGCATTGCCGATGACGTTGCCCAGGAGGATCTGCAGCATCGTCGGCTCTGCCATCACATCGAAATCCGGGCCGTTCACCGCAATCTCCTGCGCTGTGGCCCGCAGGTCGGGCTCAAGCTGGTCGATCACAGAGCGGATCGTGTCGGCGAGCGACACTTTGTGCAGCTCCATCGGCGCGGTCGACGATTGCGCATGCGCCAGCAGCTTGCTGGTCAACACATCCATCCGCGCCACGGCGTTCTGCATGTGGTCGAGATAGGGCTGCGCCTCGGCGGGCAAGTTGGGCCCGAACGTGCCGCGAAAGAGATCGAGCAGGCCACTGAGCGCATTGATCGGTGTCTTGAGGTCATGGCTGGCGGCATTGGCAAAGGTCTCCATCGACAAGACAGAGCTTTGCAGCGTGTTGATATGCGCCTGCAGATGCAGCCCCCGATCGCTTTCCTGCGCGCGCATCAGGTTGGCGTTCTGCAGCGCGGTGGCGCTGGCCCGCAGGTGGTCTTGCGACAGCATGAACAGCTGGTCGCGCACCCCCTCGATCCGCATCAGCGACAGGTGAAAGGCGACATCCTTGGCCTTGCCGCCGCGATGGGCGTCATTCATCGGCAGCGTCACCTGACCGGAGGACACGGATGCGCGCAGGACCTGGCGCAGCCCGTCGGTGTCAAGGTGCGTGAGCTCGGAAAAATCGATCCCCTCAAGGCCCGTGCCCGGCTGAACGGCGGTGTGATGATAGACCCGGCCCGCGCGCCGGGTATGCAGGACGATCCGGCCATCCGCATGCAGCAAGAACGCGGCGATGGGCATTGCGACAAAGGCCGCCCGCGCCAGTTTCGCCTCATACTGGACGGGGTCGCCAGTCGCGCGACTGGCCGACCCGGCGTCGGGCGTGGACGCCTCAGGCAACACTGGCCTTCGCACCGTCCAGAACGCGCAAACTGCCAAAGACATGGCTGACCTTGCCGTTGGAGCCAAACCGCGCCTGGCCGCGGCACTCGCACCTTATGCTGCTGCCATCGCGGCGCGTGATCTCGGTCGTGGTGACAAAGGCCTTGCCGTGTTCCAGCGTCGTCTGGATCAGTTCCTGGATCCGGGGGCGGTCGGCATCAGAGATGCGCCGCAACATATGCTCGACCGACGGGGTGGCCGAATTGTCGCTGTCGCCGAGGATGTCGTACATCACGTTGTTCCAGCTGGGATCATAGTTCTCGACGTCGATGGAGTAGACGCCGATCCCCATATCCTCCTGCAAGGCCTCGATGCTTTGCCGGTGGTTTTCGTTGCGCAGTTGCGTGGCCACGTCCCAGACGACGCCGATCATCTGGATCGGCTCGTTGAGCGAATCCCGCACCAGCGTGATCATCCCGCGCACCTGCGAGATGTGCCCGCCCTCGCCAAAGACCCGCGCCTCGTAATCCAGCGTGCCGCCTTCATTGATCAGATCGTCCATCTGCGACAGGTGCACCTCGCGGTCCTCGGGGTGCATCCTGGCATGCGCTTGTTCCCAGGTGGGCGCGCGTTCCGCGGGCTCGAGCCCGTGCAGCTTGTACATGCCGGGCGACCAGAACAGCTCGCGGCTGTCGAGGTTGTAGGTCCAGTGCGCCACATGGCTCAGCTCGCTGACCATGGACACGATGCGCGCGAGCGGTTCGTTGTCGTATTGCGTGATGGTGATCGACAACCCGATCAGCTTTTTGTGGTGGTCATGCACCGGCGACAGCATCATCGTGTAATGCTTGCCTTCGGACAGGATCGGCACGCGCCGCGTTTCCTGCACCCGGAGCACGGTATTGGCCAGCGGCGCAAGCGCCGGGAAGCCCGCAGGCAGGCTGCACTGGCTGAGATGCACACCGGTCGGCGGCAGTTCGGCCAGGCCAAAGAACTCGAGCGCCACCTGGCTCATCCGGCGCAACATCAGCGCCTGGTCGGCCAATGCGATGGCGTAGGGGGCCGAGGAAAGCGTCGCCTCCAGCTCGGAGGCGAGCGCCTGCCGCTCGGCCGAGCTGATCTGCAACTCTTCGTTGACGGTCAGCAATTCCTCGTTCGTCGATTGCAGCTCCTCGTTCGAGGTTTCCAGTTCCTCGTTGGTGGCCTGGAACTCCTCGTTGGTGGATTGCAGCTCTTCGTTGGCGGATTGCATCTCTTCGTTGGTCGTCTGCAACTCTTCGATGGTCTGCTGCAGCGCTTCCTGGGTCGAGCGGATCTCCATCTCCATCCGTTCGATGTAGGCGCGCTGCTCTTCGTCGGTGATGTCGCCGAGGCTGGTTTGCACCTGCGCCTCGAACTTGGTGTCGATCGCCACGAGGCAGTGCATCTCACCGCCCTTGTAGCTGTGGAACGGAAAGACACTCAGCTGCGCCCGGTTGCCCACTTGCGTGGTCACCGTATGCCAGCGGCCCACGCGCCGCTCTTCGTTGCGTATGGCCACCGCGATCAGGCTGGTGACCTCGGACCGCAGCGGCTCGATCAGCATCTTGAGGTTGAGCGAGGTGGACATGCCCGCGCGGATCTCCATGAACGGGCTGAGATCGCCCAGCACCTCGATGATCGTGCCGTTCCGTGTGGTGATGAACCCGTTGGGCGCCACGACCCGCGCCAGCGACAGGTCGGCCTGCGCGTTGGGATCGTTGGCCGACGCCGACTTGCCTGCGCCGCCCGATCTGCGGCGGGTGCGGTGGAACATCCCGGTGCCCGGTTCGATCGACAGCTCACCCGAGATGCCGCGCCGCTTGCCAAACACCTTGTCCGCACCCTGGCGCGCCTCAAAGAACACCGCCATTTCGCCCACCGTCTCTGACGTGCCCAAAAACAGCAATCCGGTGGAGCTGAGGGCGTAGTGAAGGCGACTCAGAACGCGCTCTTGCAAGGATAGGTTGAAATAAATCAGAAGGTTACGGATGCTGACCAGGTCGACATTGATAAAGGGCGGATCCTGAAACACGTTGTGGTGCGAAAACAGCGTCACGGCCCGCAATTCGGGGCGCACGGTGATATCCGTCTCGCCCACCACGAAATAGTCCGGCAGCAGCTCGGGCGGGATGTCCTGCGCCGCCGTGATCGGGTAGACGCCGCGCCGCGCGACCTCGATGGCGTTCTGGTCGATATCCGTCGCAAAGATCTGCACATTGCGTTTGGCCAGTGCGCTGATGCCGCCAAGGATCTCGGCGATGATGATCGCAACGGAATACGCTTCCTCACCCGTGGCGCATCCGACGATCCAGATGCGGATGGGGCCGGTGGGGCGGTTGTCGAAGGTTTCCTTGAGCTCGGATTTCAGATGCTCGAACTGATAGGGGTCGCGGAAGAACCGCGTCACCGAGATCAGCAGATCCCGGTGCAGCGCGTCGACCTCGTCCGCATTGGCGCGGCAATAGTCGACATAGGCGTCATAGGTGTCGATCCCCAGCGCGGTCATCCGGCGCGCGACGCGCCGGTTCAGGGTGTTTTCCTTGTAGTCGCGGAAATCGACCTGCGTGCGGGCCAGCAGGATGCCGAACAGATCGCCCAGCGGGCTGGGCGTATCCATCAACTCGCGCAACCCGTCGAAATTGCGGGGGCGGGCCAGGATTTTCTCCAGATGCGTGCCGATCTGCTCGGGCGACAGGGTCAGGTCGATGCAGCCCGTTTCGATCGCCGAGGTGGGCATGCCATCGTATTTGGCGGTACCGGGTTCCTGCGCGATCGTGATGCCACCGGCCTCGCGGATCGATTGCGCACCATAGCTGCCATCCGAGCCCGTGCCCGACAGTACGATGCCCACGCAGTTCTCGCCACACACTTCGGCGAGGCTCTTGAACAGCCGGTCCGCCGATGGCTTGGGGGTGGCCGGATGGCCCGACGGATTGCGCAGCCGCAACTTGCCCGTCTCATAGACGACATCGGTGTTGGGCGGGGTGACATAGATGGCATCGGGCTCCGGCACGTTCTCTCCGGTGAGTTCGTAGACCGGCAGCTTGGTCTCGCGCGAGATCAGGGTGGAGAGCACGCTTTTGTGCGTGGGCGACATGTGCAACGCGATCACATATGTCGCGGCGACGTCGGACGGCAGGTTCTGCGCCAGCAGTGACACCGCCTCGAGGCCACCGGCGGACGCGGCGATGCCGACGACATAGGGGTGTTTGTTAGGCTCAGACGTCTCGGTCTTCTCAGTCTCGTCAGTGATCGGCTTCTCCGATCCGGGCTCTTGCGTCATATTCCGGATTACCTGCTAGGCGGCACAATATTGATCGATCAGAGACATCAGCGTCCCGGGCGAGACCGGCTTGCTGGCATAGCCATTCATGCCAAGTTCTTCGATACGAGAGCTGTCGTGATAGGTCACATCCGCCGTGACCGCGATGATGGGAACCTGCCGGGGCGGCCCCTGAACGTCCTTGCGAATTTTGTGCGTTGCATCGATGCCGGACATGACGGGCATGTGCAGGTCCATCAGGACAAGGCCGAAATCGTCGGGCTTGTCCGCGAGCATCCTGCACCCTTCGTCGCCATTGGACGCGATTTCGACCTCGGCGCCGAGGCCCGAGATGATTTCCCGCATCATAAACCGAGTGAACTCATCATCCTCGATCAACAGAACCTTGTGCATATAGGTCATCTTACGAGGTCCACCGCGCCCACGTTTTCCAACCGTAACAAGAAAACGGTGGTAAAACCATCCCTCTTGCGGTCGTCAAGGATCAGGTCGGCACCCATCAGACGTGCCAATTCGCTGCAGATGGCCAGGCCCAGGCCCGAGCCGCCATGCGCGCGCGACATGCCGGTGTCGGCCTGCGTGAAGCGGTCAAAGATGTGCGCACGCGCGTCCTCCGGTATGCCGATACCCGTATCGCTGACACGAATGTCCAACGACACTTCACCACCTGAAGTAGTACTCGTTATCGAAATGTCTACTTGCCCCGTATCGGTGAACTTGATGGCGTTGTCGACGAGGTTGGACACGATTTGCGTGATATGCGGCGCGTCCATCATGACCTGCTGCGGCAGGTCGGGCGCGACATCCAGGGTGATGTCGATGTCCTTCCCGCGCAGGTGCCGTATGCCCTCGGCACTTTGATGCCAGTCGCGGGCGAGGCTGTGCAGGTCCGTTTCGCTGCGCCTGATCTCGACCGCGTTCGCCTCGATCCGCGACAGATCGAGCGAATTGTTCATCAGCCCCATCAACTGGTGGGATGCTTTGGTGGCGGTTTGGGCGTAGATGCGCGGCTTGTCCTGCACGCCGTCATAGGTCTCGATCAGGTGCAAAAAGCCCATGATCGCATTGAGCGGCGTCCGGATTTCATGACTCATCGTCGCGAGAAAGCCCGAACGGATCGACAGCGCCTCTCGGGCTTCGGCTTCGGCCAGCTCGCGCTCCTTGACCTCGAGGCCAAGCGCATCGACCTGTTCGCGCGTGCGTCGCTCGTAGCGGCCGACCGCGTCCACGATTCGATCCAGGTCGTCCGGGCCCGCGCGCGCCGGGCGGTCAAGCCGCAGCGGCGCCAAGGCGGTGGTTGCGGTGCTGTCGACATGGTGCACGATGCGCCGCAAATGACGCGAGATCATGCGGTCCACGAGAAACAGCAGCGCAAGCGCGGCAAGATATGCCTTGCCGAGGTTGGTCAGGAATGTCGTCAGGAATTCGGCCCAGACCCGCGCGCGCGCCGCATCAAGTGTCAGCCGCACATCCATCACGCCCAGCAGTTCGGTCTGCCCGTCGTCAAAGCTGTGCACGAGGTCATATGTCTGGCCCACATCCGAGGCCCTGTCGCGCGCGCTTTCGTCGCCGCGGGTCCAGGATTGATCGGTGTTTGTGGTCAGTTCGACAAAGGCGATGTTCGGATCCGAGGACAGGCCATCGAGGATGATGTTGACCTGGGCAAAGTTGAACGTCCAGATCGCCTGCTCCAGCGAGCTGGCCAGCGTTTCTTCGATCCGGCCAAGCACTTGCTGCGCCTCCGAGCGCTGGCGCAGATAGCTGGCCCCCAGCTGCATCCCGGTCGAGAAGATCGAAAGGACCGATCCCACGATCAGCGAGGCGATCACCAGCCGCAGGCCCAGACGGTTGCGAAACCCCAATGACCGGAACGCATTGTTCATCGTTGCACGTGCCGGGACAGCAGCTGGGCCAAGCGTCCGTCCGCTTGCATGCGCGCAAGCGCGGCGTTGAAATCTGCGACGATCTGTGCGCTGCCGTCCAGATCGCGGCGCACGGCCATATGGATGCCCTGCCGCGCCATGACACCGGGCACCAGCCGCACGCGGCGCGCGAGGCTCGGGTCGTCTTGCGTGATGGCGTGGCGGATGACGTCGACACTGTCCAGCGTGAAATCGGCGCGACCCGCGGCCACCATCTGGATCGCCTGCAGCTTTGTGGTCACCACGATCTTGTTGAGGTCCTGGGCCCGGTCGAATTCCTCCTGGTACAGAAATCCGTCGCCCACCGCGATCGCGTAACCACGCAGGTCCGCGATGCCGGAATAGGTATAGGATCCGCCGGCGCGCTCCACCAGCTGCACCTCGGTGATGTAGAACGGGTCGGAGTAATGCAGATAACGCTCCAAGTCGGCATCGGCAAAAAGCGAGCCGATGATGTCGAACTGTCCAATCTCCGCATCGCCCATGATACGCGCCCAGGGCACGACGGCGGCGTCGACACTATACCCCGCCTCGGTCAATACGGCCGTGATCACGTCGAGCGACAGGCCCTTGTCCGGCAGGGCCGCGCCGGAAAACGGTGGCCATTCGTCCGCCACGACGACCAGCGGCTCGGTTTGCGCGGGCGCTGCCGCGCACGCCAGGACAAGGCCAATCGTGGCCAGAGCGTGGTGCACGCGCTTCATTAATCTGCGGCGTTTCATTTGGATCCTCCCCCTCCGTCCGGCTCAGGCGGCGCTTGGCACGCGAGTATCGGCCAGATTTTGTTGCTCACCTCTTAACGCGCGACAATATTGTGGCGCAACTTCTGGTTGGTGCAGGGGGCTTGGCGTGGCCGTTTGCGGGAATTACCCCGCGCGGGGCTGTGCAAGCCCCTTGCACCCGGCCCGCACCCTGCCTAGAAGGGCGCGATTTCTGATCCGCTCCTGGCCAAAGCTCGGGGCAATGACGCTATGGGAGCACACATGCAGGTCACCGAGACGCTGAACGAAGGTCTGAAACGCGGCTACGCGATTACCGTGACGGCGGCCGAACTGGACGCCAAGGTCAACGAGAAGCTGGTCGAAGCCCAGCCCGAGGTCGAGATGAAGGGCTTTCGCAAGGGCAAGGTGCCCATGGCGCTGCTGAAAAAGCAGTTTGGCCAGCGTCTGCTGGGCGAGGCGATGCAGGAAAGCGTCGATGGCGCCATGGCCGACCATTTCGAGGCCACCGGTGACCGTCCCGCGATGCAGCCCGACGTCAAGATGACCAACGAGGACTGGAAAGAGGGCGACGACGTCAACGTCGAGATGTCCTATGAGGCGCTGCCCGAGATCCCCGAGATCGACATGAGCGCGCTCAAGCTCGAGCGTCTGGTGGTCAAGGCCGACGATGCCGCGATTGACGAAACGCTGGGGTCGCTGGCCGAGAACGCGCAGGATTTCAAGGCGCGCAAGAAAGGCGCCAAGGCCAAGGACGGCGATCAGGTTGTGTTCGACTTTCTGGGCAAGGTCGATGGCGAAGCCTTTGACGGCGGTGCCGCCGAGGATTTCCCGCTGGTGCTGGGCTCGGGCCAGTTCATCCCCGGCTTCGAAGAGCAGCTGGTCGGCGTGAAGGCCGAAGAGGAAAAAGACATCACCGTCACCTTCCCCGAAGATTATCAGGCCGAAAACCTGAAGGGCAAAGAGGCCGTCTTCGAGTGCAAGATCAAAGAGGTCAGGGAACCCGTCGCCGCCGAGATCGATGATGAGCTGGGCAAGAAATATGGCGCGGACGACCTCGATGGCCTCAAGGCGCGGATCAGCGAGCAGCTCGAAGGCAAATATGCCGGTGCCGCACGCCAGGTGATGAAGCGTGGTCTGCTCGATGCGCTGGATGACGTGGTCAGCTTTGACCTGCCGCCGAGCCTTGTCGAGGCCGAAGCCAAGCAGATCGCCCACCAGCTCTGGCACGAGGAAAACCCGGACGTCG
This sequence comes from Pseudomonadota bacterium, assembly GCA_038525585.1. GTDB lineage: Bacteria > Pseudomonadota > Alphaproteobacteria > Rhodobacterales > Rhodobacteraceae > Tateyamaria. Next base: position 54,593 of record JBCBHM010000015.1, on the reverse strand, counting down.
AAGGGCACGACCACCCCGAGATCGAGACCACGGACGAGCATACATCGCTGGCTGAGCGCCGCGTGCGTCTGGGCCTGCTGCTGGCCGAGATCGGCCAGAAGGCCGAGGTCGAAGTCACCGACGCCGAGATGAGCCAGGCGGTGATGGCGCAGGCGCGCCAGTATCCCGGCCAGGAACGCCAGTTCTTTGAATTCGTGCAACAAAACCCGCAGATGCAGCAGCAACTGCGCGCGCCCCTGTTCGAGGACAAGGTCGTCGACCATATCGTCGCGAACGCCGATGTGACCGACAAAGAGGTCAGCAAGGACGATCTGCAAAAGGCCGTCGAAGCGCTCGAAGACGACTAAGCCACACCCACACCAACACGAACGCCCCATGCCTCAGCGAGGTGTGGGGCGTTTTGCATTATATACGCGCATTCCGCGAATTGTGTGGACACAAGCCGGCACGACGTTTCTTCTGGTCGCGTTGTATTAACGTCATTGCTTTTGAGGCATTTCATGAGTTCCACGGACGAATTTGCGTCCCTCTTGACGCTTGCCAAGGCCATTTACGGGCGCGAAATCCGAACCGTGCGGCGCACCACCTACGAGAGCTTTGCGCAGCAGACGCAATCCGTCGCACACGTCAAGGACGCCTATGTCGCCTTGCAGGATCTCGCATCGCAAAGCGCTGTGCCCGCGCGCGCAACATCCGCCACGCGGCCCGGCTGGGAGGCGCGCCGCGCCGCGTTCCTCGCGGCGGCCAAACCGCTCGTGAACCAAAAGATCGCGCCGCACATGCGGTCCGCCAAACTGCGCGGATTGGGTGCATCGGCCAAGCAGCGCGGGGTCGAGCTGGACGCGTTGGCGCAGGCATCGGACGTTACGACCCAGATTGCCGACTATGTGGAAAAGGCCAAACAAGCGGCTGAAGCGGTCGCAGAACTGGCGGCCAACCCGTTGAAATATTACGATATGGCGCAATCCTTCGTGAACAATAAGGTGCTGAAACTCGCGCGTTTCCTCAAACTGCCGATCTCTCCATCGACGTCGATGGCGACCACGGGCGAGTTTCTCGACAAGCTCAAGGCGACCAACTACTCGGCCAAGATGTTTTCGGAAACGGCGGAGCTCTTCGAGCGGATGTCGAAATTTCTGGGCATCCTGCAAGTGTCGCTGATTTCGGTGTCGCTTGCCTTTTCCACCGCGGCGCATTCGGGTCGTTGGGCGCGGACGCTGATCACGGGTGGCTTTGCCATCGGGGCGGCCTTTGCCATTGACGCGCTCGGATCTTCGGCCGCGGCCAGTACCGCGATCGGCTCGACCCTCGCCGGCATCGCCGCTGCGGCCGGCATCACCGCCGAAGTGCCGCCCGTCGCCATCGTGTTGGTGGCCGCGGGGCTGGTCATTGCCGCCACGGTTGCGGTCACCAAGCTCTTTGATTTTCTGATCAACACGCTGTTCGGCCCGGCGCATATCCCGCGCAAGATGCGGGCGATGATGTCTGCGCCCATGGCGCATTCCATGACCGCATCCCTTTCCACCTGAACCCATTTTCAACCACGTGAACCCATTTCCAACCAAAGGATTTCCCAATGATTCTCGGCACCAAGCTCACCCCCGCAGCCGTCGCGGATATGAGCGACGATCCCACCGCGCCACTGTCCGGGACGACGCTGCGCAAGCGCATCTCAAAGATCGCGCAGGACCGCGGCGATGACCTCGAGAAGCTGGGCGTCGAAGAAGCAAACGGCATGAAGGAAGAATGGGGGACGGGGGTGTCTTCGCTCATCGTGATCAAGAACATGCTCGACGTGCCGATCACCTTCCAAAACGACAAGGATCACAATGGCCATATCTGGAAATACACCTACGACGACGAAATCCACCCCGGCCAATGTTCGGTGGTGCTGCACGTCAAGACGTCGGGCGCGGCAACGGGGTCCTGTGCCTCCATCGGATACAACATCCCCGACTACGAGGTGCCCTATACCTGGTGGATGACGTGGTATTCGGTGTGGAGTGGGACAAACAGCGTCTACTCGCGCGCCTTGATGACCAAGACGTGGAACGAAACGTCGTGGGCCGACGTGGCACGATATTCGGAAGGTGAGGGCAAGGAGCGTTACAAACGCAAGACTGGCGTGATCACGAGCAAGGGCAAGACATCGCAGACCTCGTCGCCGCTGGTGATTTTCAACATTTACCGCAACGACGCGGCGTGACGCCTAGTAGGCGCGCAGGTCGTTGAGGGTGTAGGTTGTGCTGATCGGAAACGCCGGATCGGGCTGGTAGCCGGGGTCGGGGATCAGGCAGCCTTGGCCGCAGATCTGCCGCGCAACCTGATTGCGCGCATCCACATACCAGAATCGCCCGCCGGGCGTCGCGATGTAGCCGTCCGTGCCATCTTCGATATCAGTGCGTATGTCATCAAAGGACGGCACCTCGGTCAGGAAATCGGGATCCCATGCGCCGTGTGTGTGGTACGAGGCGAGCACCTCGAAATCCGCAAAGCGCGGATCGGGCGGCAGGCAGGTCGACTTGCGCCCGCGCACCGGCTCGGTCGCGACGTAATTGCCGGCCTCGTCCACACCGATCAGCCCGCAATACTCCCGCTCATCGGCAAAGGACATGGGCTGTATGTCGTTGAAAAGGCGCGACATAAAGGCGATCTCGGTCGGGGTCTGCGGCTGCGACCGTGGCGCCATTTCGATATCGGCGGGATCCTGGGCCAGGCAGCCCGCAACGCACAGAAGAGACAGAAGAACAGGTATACGCATGCGCCGCACCGTGCCGCCATGTCCCGAGCCTGTCCAGCCCTTGCCGCATGTAACAGCCGACTGTCGCGCGGCGGATATCCCAGCTCGATGGTCGCGATTGCGGGAAACGGCGGGGGCGCGGCCTCGGGCCGCGTGCCCTTGAACACTCGGGCCGCTTCGAAAACCGGCTCAAAGCCTTGCGCCTGCACCAACATCGCCAATGGTGTGCCGTGCTGCGGCACGTCGATCAGGATCGGATCGTGGACGTTTTGCCGGGGCAGGGGGGCGCGGGCTGCACGCCGCTTCGACCGCACGCACGAAGGCCCACAAAAAATTTGCCGAACATGTCGATTGGCGGGTTTCTCGTCCGTCGTTTGAGTGAAGCCGCAGAATGCGCTTCGCTCAAACGAGGAGACAGACAGATGAATTTCAAAACAATCGCAGCCTACGCAATCGGCGGCCTCGCCGCCGCATCACTCGCAGCCCTGGCCTTGCCACGCCATGTCAGCGTGGAACGTTCGGCCATCCTGGACGTCGCGCCCGACGCGGTTTTGGCCCTCGCCGCCTCCAACGCCGGTTACCAGGCGTTCAACCCCTACAAGACCATGGATCCGCAGCTGCAGGTCGATCTCTTTGGCCCTGTGTCCGGCGTGGGATCGGGGTTTCACTTTGACAGCAAGGACGGCACCGGACACCAGACCGTGTCCGCGGTGACCGCTGACACCGTCACCTATGCCCTGGACCTCGGGCCCCTGGGCCAGCCGACGCAATCCATCAGCGCGGTGCCCGCCAGTGGTGGTGCCCAGGTCACATGGCGCGTCGACGCGGATATGGGGTTCAACCCGGTCTTGCGCGTCATGGGCCTTTTCATGGACGGAATGATGGGCCCGACATTCGAGCTTGGCCTTGAAAAACTCACCCAAGCTGCCGCTTAATCGGCATCAGCCAACTTAGGGAATGAAAACCATGCGTTACACGTTTTTGCTATATACCAACCCCGCCGATTTTGCCCATATGACCCCCGACGATTGGGCCAAGGAGAAAGAGGTGTATGGCGCCTATATCGGCGCCCTGCACGAGGCGGGCGTGTTCGTCGACACCGACTGGCTGCACCCGGCGGACACGGCCACGACCATCACCCTCAAGGATGGGGAAAAGCGGGTCCAGGACGGCCCCTTTGCCGAAACCAAAGAGACGCTTGGTGGGTTTTTCGCCATCGACGTGCCGGATCTGGATGCCGCGTTGGCCTGGGCCGAAAAATGCCCGGCGGCAAAGCACGGCAAGATCGAAATCCGCGCCTCGGCCATGGGCGACGGGTGACGGATCCGACCGTTCAGGCGCGGGCCGCCGATGTCGCCCGCGCCGCGTACGGCAAGTTGATTGCGATGATCGCCAGCCGGTCTGGCGACATCATCAGCGCAGAGGATGCGCTGTCGGATGCCTTTGTGGCGGCGCTGCGGACCTGGCCGGATCGCGGCATCCCCGACAATCCCGAAGCCTGGCTGCTGACCGTGGCCAAGAACAGACGCACCGATCAGGCGCGCAAGGATGTCCGTCTGGTCATCACCGATGAGGTTCCCGAGATGGCCGATCTGAGCGTATGCGCAGAGGACGATGCGTTGGACGAGCGGCTGAAACTGCTGTTCGTCTGCGCGCACCCCGCCATCGATCCCGCCATTCGCACGCCATTGATGCTGCAAACGGTGCTGGGACTGGAGGCGGATCAGATCGCGCGGGCCTTTCTGGTCTCGCCCACCGCCATGGCGCAACGTCTGGTCCGTGCCAAGAAAAAGATCAAGTCGGCGGGTATCCCCTTTGTCGTGCCGGACGCCAGCGCATACCCCGAACGGATGGGGGCCGTGTTGGAGGCGGTGTATGGCGCATACGCCGTCGACTGGCTGGAAGGGGCGGGCGATCTTTCGCATGAGGCATTCTTCCTCGCGACGATCCTCGCCGATCTGGCACCGCAAAACGCCGAGGCGCTCGGCCTCACCGCGCTGATCGGTTTCATCGAGGCGCGGCGCACCGCACGGCTGCGGGACGGTGTCCTGGTGCCCGTGCCCGAGCAGGACACAAGCCTCTGGGACGCGGCACTGGTGGACCGGTCGGCTGCTGTGCTGACCCGTGCCGCGTCCCTGTCGCACATGGGCCGCTTTCAGTTGGAGGCTGCCATTCAATCGGTCCATGCCGCGCGTTCGGTGACGGGGAACACCGATTGGCGGGCCGTGTCGCAGCTTTATGCCGGGCTATTGAAACTGCACCCGACCATTGGTGCGGCCGTGGGGCAGGCGGCAGCGGTGGCCGAGGACGCAGGCCCGGTCGAGGGGCTGAAGCTGCTCGACCAGATCGACTTTGCCGATCTGGACCGCTACCAGCCCGCGCACGCGGTACGGGCGCAGTGTCTGGCGCAGCTGGACCGGGTGGCAGAGGCGGCAGAGGCCTATGCCAAGGCGATTTCCTTGTGCACCGATCTGCCGTCGCGCCGCTGGCTCGAGACAAAACGCGCCGGGCTGCGAAAAAAAATGTCGTGAGATGTCGATTGGCGGCGGCGTGGCCCGTCGTGAGGTCAGAAGGGGCCGAACCGCTTCTCGAGCCAACTGACACAAAGGACCGATTTCATGACCATTCTTTACACCGTTCTCGCCATCGTCGCCGTGATTGTGCTGCTGAGCCTGCTTTTGCCGCGCAAGGTTGTCGTCAGCCGGAGCGCGGACATTCCGCTGCGCACGGCTGATATTCTGGCGCGTGTGGCGTCGACCGCGGGGTTTCAGACGTTCAATCCCTATCGCTCCACCGATCCCGACCTCAAGATCACGCCGTTCGGACCAGAGGCGGGCGTGAGGGCAGGCTTCCGCTTTGCGGGGAAGGAAGGCAAAGGCACGCAGACCGTCACCGCCGTGACCGAAACGCGCGTCACGCACCAGATTGATCTGGGGGCGATGGGCAAGCCCGTGCAGACAATCGAGGCACAGCCAACCGCGCTGGGATCGCGCGTCACCTGGACCGTCACGTCCGACATGGGCTTTAACCCCGTCTTCCGCATCTTCGGGCTGTTCATGGATCGGATGCTTGGCAAGACCTATGAGCTTGGCCTCAAGAACATGAAGGCGCCGGCCTGACGCATTGCCGACCCACATGCGCTGCGGCACAAAAAAACCGCGCCGGGGGCCGGCGCGGTTTTTCTTTGTTTCATGCGGATCGCGGGACTTACGCTTGCGGCGTGTCGTCCTCGGTCGGGGTGTCGGCGTCGCCTTCGGCGGACTGGATGCCCGCCGCTTCGGCCAGATCGTCGTCGTCCGATGCCGCGGCACCGATATCGTCGAAGAGCTCCTGGATTTCGAACTCGGCTGCCGCTTCTTCTTCGGCGGCCAGCTCCTGGATCGACTTGCCGGAGGCTTGCAGCTCGGCCTCTTCGGCAGAGCGGGCGACGTTCAGCTTGATCACCACGTCGACCTCGGGGTGCAGGCTCACGTGCACGTCGTGCAGGCCCAGCTCCTTGATCGGGGTGGGGATGACGACCTGCTTGCGGTCAACCGTGAACCCTTCGGCGGTGGCCACGTCGGCGGCGTCACGGGGCGTGACCGAGCCGTAGAGGTTGCCGCCGTCAGAGGCCTGACGGATCACGATGAACTGCTGGCCATCCAGCTTGTCACCCAGCGCTTCGGCCTCGGTCTTGGTTTCGAGGTTGCGGGCTTCCAGCTGTGCTTTCTGCGCCTCGAAATCGGCGATGTTGGCGTCCGAGGCGACCAGCGCCTTTTTCTGCAGCAGCAGGTAGTTGCGGGCGTAGCCGGGTTTGACGTCGACGACGTCACCCATCTGGCCCAGCTTGGCCACACGTTCGAGAAGGATAACTTGCATGTCAGTCTCTCCTTATTTCACGGCGTAAGGCAGCAGGGCGAGAAAGCGGGCGCGCTTGATGGCGCGGGCCAGCTCGCGTTGCTTCTTGGCCGAGACGGCGGTGATGCGGCTTGGCACGATCTTGCCACGCTCGGACACGTAGCGTTGCAGCAGGCGCGTGTCTTTGTAGTCGATCTTGGGCGCGTTCTCACCCGAGAACGGGCAGACCTTGCGACGGCGGAAAAACGGTTTTGCGGCCATTGTTCAGGTCTCCTCTCAGCGGCGCTCGCGACGGCTGTCGCGTTCGTCACGTTTCTGCATCTGGACCGAGGGGCCCTCGGCGTGTGCGTCGACCTTGATGGTCAGCACGCGCATGACATCTTCGTGCAGGCGCATCAGACGCTCCATCTCCTGCACGGCGCCCGCGGGGGCGTCCGAGCGCAGATAGGCATAATGGCCCTTGCGGTTCTTGTTGATCTTGTAGGCCATCGTCTTCACACCCCAATACTCGTTATCGACGAGGGTGCCGCCATTGTCGGACAGGACGGTGCCAAAATGTTCGATGAGACCCTCGGCCTGAGTGTTGCTCAGGTCCTGACGGGCAATCATCACATGCTCATAAAGAGGCATGGACGTATCTCCACTTCTATCAAGGCGCATTTCAAAGAGCGTTCGATGATCCCCTGCGGAACGCTCACGAGAGACTGCGCGGCAAAAGGTGTTGCAGGGATGCGCCCGTATACACCGCCGCGATGCGCGCGCAAGACAAAAAAGCGGGACCGGACCCGCCGCAATGCCTGCACGGCATTACCTTGCACGCGCCCCATTCTGGTCACCTTTGCCCGTGATTGTCTTGGTTAACAAAAACCTGGCGTGGAATGAGGGATGAGACCGATGGTTGCGACGACAGATATGATGTTTTCGGAAACGGTGGATCACCGCGGCGTCTTTGCGGCGGTCCGCACGGTGGACGGCGGCCGCTGGCTGGGCCGCGTCGCGCGTCGTTTCGGCGGCGTGGTGCTGGTGCTGGCGGCACTGGGTCTGTGGTTGCAGCCCGGTGCGGCCTTTGATCAGGACGTGATGCTGTTCAAGCTGGCGCTGTCCGCGTTCATAGGACTGGCCGGGTTTGCCCTGATCCGCAGCGGTCGGCCCGAGCGCACGGTCGAGGTGGAAGTCGACCTCGAACGTGACGTGCTGCGCCTGGTGCGCCCTGCGGCCACGCCCCTGTCGCGCTCCGTCCTGGTGCACCGCTGCGCCTTTTCCAACCTGGGCGCGGTGGATGTCGTGTCGCACATGGTGCGGATGTGGGACAGGAACGGGCAATTGCTGGCCGAAGTGCCGCTGGCCGACCCCGAGACCCGCTATGCGCTGCTCTGCGCGTTGAGCGCACACGGAAAGATCTGATCCGGCGCCAATTGCCTGTGGATGCCGACAGGCCGTGTTCGCTGCCGCGCACGGTCTGTTGAACTCTGTGGAGTTGTATGTGGCGTGCATTGCATCACATTTGGGTGTGCGTAACCAAACCCACGGAGCACCCACGATGAAACCTCTCCTTTTGGCCACGGCCCTGACCGCCGCTTCGGCAAGCCTTGCCTTTGCCGCAGACCGTTACGAGCTCGACGCGAGCCACAGCCAGGTTGTGTTTTCCTACAAACACCTCGGCTTTTCGACCACCTTTGGCATGTTCTCCGGCTTTGAGGGCGAGATCATGTTCGATCAGGACGACCCCGCCAACTCGAGCGTGACGGTGTCGATGCCGACGAAATCCATGTTCACGGGCTGGGAAGCGCGCGACCAGCACTTTATGGCCGATGACTTTTTCGGGGCGACGGATGACGACCTGATCACCTTTACCTCCACGTCGATCGAGGTGACGGGGGACGACACGGCGCTGATCACCGGCGATCTGACGATGAACGACATCACGCAGTCGGTTGTCCTCGATGCCACGCTGAACCAGACCGGCCCCTATCCGTTCGGTCCAAAGCAGGGCACGCCGACGGCAGGCTTTAACGCGACGACGACGATCTTGCGGTCGGATTTCGGTGTGGGCGCGTTCGCGCCCGCCGTGAGCGACGAGGTCGAGGTGCAGATTTCCATCGAGGCGCTGGCGGCGGAAACCAGCTAAGCCTTTGGCCTGACGCATCGGGGCCGCGCAGAGCGATCTGCGCGGCCCTTTTTCGTGCGGTTTTGCCAAAAGGACGCGCTGCCGCGCGACACGATTTTATGCAAGACAGCCTGTTCAGACTGCCTTGCGCCGCGGCTTAGCCGTCGGTGTCCGAGCCGCGCGTCGCGACCAGGTCCACGTCCACGGCCACCGCAAAGGCGAGCGAGCTTTCATCGGCCATGTTGTCACCGATGCCAAAGTTGCGGCGGTCGAGCGTGAGGCCACCCGACATCGACGCGTCATTGTCGTTCACCGACAGGCTGAAGGGCAGGGTGACCGGCACGGATTGATCGCGGATCGTGAGGCTGCCGCGCGCCTCATAGCCATCCACCACCGGGATGATGTCAGCGGTAAAGGTGGCCGTGGGGAATGTGGTGGCGTCGAAATAGTCCGGGCCCATGGCTTGGGCCGTGACGCTGCCCAGCGTGAGCGACGCGATGGCGACCGTGACCTCGACAGTGCCTGCGGCACCATCCTCGACGGTTTCGTCAAAGGTGATGGCGGCCGTCCAGTCGGCAAAGGCGCCTTCGACCTCGGAGCCCAGCTGTGTGACACGGATGGCAAGCGTGCCCTCCTGAACTTCCCAGTCGGAGGCGACCTCCTCGAGCGCGACACCGCCCAGGTCCGCCCCGTGGGGGGCGTAGACGCCCATGGCGGCCCCGCCGGAGAGCGCCAGCGCCCAGGCCGCAAGGGCGGCGGTGATGGGGGCGGCGTGGCGATGCGTGCCCTCGGCGCGGGGCAGGTCGGGATTGCCGAACCACATGCGGCGCAGCGTCATGTCGCGGTCGACGAAGTGGTGTTTCAACGCGCCAGCGATATGCAGCAGAAGCGATGCGGCAAGCACCTTGGTCAGCACCCAATGCGCGCCGGCCATGGCCGCGGCGACAACCTCGGATTTCGGCACCAGCGGCAGGTTTTGGCCCAGGGGCCACCAGATCGGGGCAAAGCCGCTGGCGGCGGCGTGGTGGATCCAGCCCGACAGGGGCACGAGCACCAGCGAGCCATAAAGCAGCCAGTGCACGGTTTCGGCCGCGAGGCTCTCGGCCTTGCGATCCGGGTGCAGCAGGCCGGGCTTGGGTTGCGTGAGGGCCCAGGCGATGCGCGCCAGCGCCACGAAGAACACCGCCACGCCCAGCGTCTTGTGAAGGGAAAAGAGCCAGGCGGTCTGCGCCAGCAGCGCATCCGAGGGCGCCGCGGCGTTGCGCAGCTCATAGGCCATGTTGTTGGCCACGACCCCCAGCGGGATCAACGTGATGATCAGCAGGGCGGTGAGCCAGTGCAGGGTCTTGGTGACCCCGCCGTAGCTGGATGCGGTGTTGGTCAGCGACATTCTTCAATCTCCATCCGGGGCGATAGGACAACACGTCTGGTCCTAATGTTATGCGACACTGCCTCGTGACAACCGCAAATTGGTGCACAGGTCCCGTGCAGCCCTGTCCGGGCCGACTTGTTTCGCGCAGCGGCGCGCTTTACACCGCTCGCAACCAACAGGACGCAGAGGGGCCGCGCATGAGCATCGCATTTGTATTTCCCGGGCAAGGGGCACAGACCATCGGCATGGGCCGGGATCTGGCCGAAGCCTACCCGGCGGCGCGGGCGGTGTTTGATGAGGTGGACGAGGCCCTGGGCGAGGCGCTGAGCGCGCTGATCTGGGACGGGGATCAGGATGCGCTGACGCTGACGCAGAACGCGCAGCCCGCGCTGATGGCGACATCGATGGCGGCGATGCGCGCGCTCGAGGCCGAAGGGGTGACCGTGGGCAAGGCCGCCTTTGTCGCGGGGCATTCGCTGGGCGAATATGCGGCGCTCTGTGCTGCGGGATCGCTGAGCGTGGCGGATGCCGCACGGCTGCTGAGGACGCGCGGGCAGGCCATGCAGGAGGCGGTGCCGGTGGGCATCGGCGCCATGGCGGCGCTGCTAGGGCTCGATTTCGAGACCGTGCGTGCGGTGGCCGCGGAGGCCGCACAGGGCGAGGTGTGTCAGGCGGCCAATGACAATGATCCCGGTCAGGTGGTCGTGTCCGGCCACACCGGCGCGGTGGAGCGGGCGGTGGAACTGGCCAAGGCCCGCGGCGCCAAGCGCGCCGTGATGCTGCCCGTGTCGGCCCCGTTTCACTGCAGCTTGATGGAGCCTGCCGCGGCCGTGATGGCCGAGGCGCTGGCGGCGGTGGAGATCGCCGACCCTTCGGTTCCGGTTGTGCCCAATGTGCTGGCGCAGGGGTGTGCCAAGGGGGCGGAGTTGCGCGCACATCTGGTGACGCAGGTCACCGGCGCGGTGCGCTGGCGCGAAAGCGTGGCATGGATGGCCGGCCAAGGGGTCACCGAGATGTGGGAGATCGGCGCAGGCAAGGCCCTGTCGGGCATGGTGCGCCGCATCGACCGATCGATTGCCACGCGCGGCGTGGGCACGCCCGATGACGTGAAGGCGGCGTTGGATGGCTGATCTGGTTACGCTTGCGGCGGAGACATTGGGCGGCGTGCGCCGCCGCTTTGCCTTTGACCAGCGGCTGTCGCAGATCCCGGGCGCCTTCGATGCGCTGAGCACGTTGCAGCAGAAGGCCGGGCTGATCCTGTGCGGGCCCGAGATGGCGCTGTACCGGATGGACGGGGACGAGATCGAGGTGACGGTGGGCGTGCCGATGGACGAGATGTTTCCCGGCTTTGAACCGTTTGAGTTGCCGGGCAGCCGCGCGCTGTATCACCGCCACCGCGGGCCCTTTGCGGGCCTGCCGGAGGTGTATCCCAAGCTGCACGCCGCCGCGGCAGAGCAAGGGCTGACGCCCACGGGATTGGCGCGCGAGGTCTACCGGATCATCGCGCGCGATGATGCGCGCAACGTGTGTGACGTGTATCTGGACGTGGAATAACTTGAAATGAGGGGCATAGATGTTTGATCTGACAGGAAAGTCAGCGCTGATCACCGGCGCATCGGGTGGGATCGGCGCGGAAATTGCGCGCGCCTTGCACGCTGCGGGGGCCAACGTGGGGCTGAGCGGGACACGGACCGAACCGCTCGAGGCGCTGGCAGGTGAGCTGGGCGAACGGGCCCATGTGCTGCCGTGCAACCTCAGCGATATGGAGGCGGTGGAGGCGCTGCCGAAGCAGGCGACGGAGGCGATGGGCAGCCTTGATATCCTCGTCAACAATGCGGGCATCACGCGGGACAACCTGTTCATGCGGATGTCGGATGACGAATGGCAAAGCGTGCTGGACGTGAACCTGACGGCGACGTTCAAGCTGTGCAAAGGTGTGATGCGCGGCATGATGAAGGCGCGCTGGGGCCGGATCGTGAATATCTCGTCCATCGTGGGGGCCACGGGCAACCCCGGTCAGGCCAACTATGCCGCGTCCAAGGCGGGCATGGTCGGCATGTCCAAGAGCCTCGCCTACGAGGTCGCAAGCCGTGGGATTACGGTGAATGCCATCGCGCCGGGGTTTATCGCGACCGCCATGACCGACAAGCTGACCGATGACCAAAAGACTGGAATCATGGGGCAAATTCCCGCCGGGCGCATGGGTGAGGCGCATGAGATCGCGGCGGCCACCCTGTATCTGGCGAGCCCCGAGGCGGCGTACGTGACGGGCACCACCTTGCACGTCAATGGCGGCATGGCCATGTTGTAGCGGCACCGCGCCAGAGCCTTGCTATCAACCAAAGATATGCTATAGGCGGCGCAGATTCCGGCGTCGGGCCGCAGCTTTGGACCCGATGCTTCACCGCCCCAAGGGGGCAAGACCAGAGCCCCGGCAGGACCGGGGACACCACTTGGGGGCGGACGACTTGCCCCGGAAAAATGAGGACAGTCATATGAGCGACATCGCGGACCGCGTGAAAAAGATCGTTGTGGAACACCTGGGTGTGGACGAAGACAAGGTTTCGGACAACGCATCCTTTATCGACGATCTGGGCGCCGACAGCCTGGACACCGTGGAACTGGTGATGGCCTTCGAAGAAGAGTTCGGCATCGAGATCCCCGATGACGCCGCCGAGACGATCCAGACCTTCGGCGATGCGGTGGGCTTTATCACCAAAGCCTCCTAAGCCATTCGGGGCCTCGGCCCTGCATCAGACGGCGCTTCTTTGGTTTGCAAAGAAGCGCCGTTTTTCTTTTTGCGGTTCGGTGGTTCTTGTCTTTTTCGCGAGCAGGGCGCAGGCTTTGTCAAAACGACAAGGTGATCGGGCAGGACACCAGACATGAATCGCAATGTGCCGACGATAAACACGGCGCGCATAACGCTGCGCGCGATGCGGCCGCAGGATTTCGGCCGCTTTGCCGAAATCTGGGCCATGCCGGATGTTGTGACCTATATCGGCGGCGTGCCGCGCAATCGCGACCTGTCGTGGAAGGCGTTCCTGACCAATGCGGGCCATTGGCAGATGACCGGGTTCGGCCAGTGGGCGATCGAAGAGCATGGGACCAAGGCGATGGTTGGCCAGACCGGCTTTTTTTACGGCGCGCGTGGCCTGGGTGCGGATTTCGATGCGGTGCCAGAGGCCGGTTGGGTTTTGACACCCGACATGCAGGGCAAGGGGCTGGGCCGCGAGGCGGTCGCGGCGGCGCATGACTGGTTTGACCGCGTGGTGACCGGCCCGCTGGTGTGCATGGTGCATCCCGAACACGCCGTGTCACTGCATCTGGCCGAGACGCTGGGCTATGTGCCCCTGCGCGACGCCGAGCATGCGGCAGGCCCGGTGCGGCTGATGCTGCGCAAATCGCCACCGCAGGTCTAGGCGCGCCTTGGACTTGAACAGCTTGGGCCGTGCGCGGTATGAGGCGGCCAGAAGAAACATTGGGGACTGAGCAGATGCGCAGAGTGGTTGTGACCGGATTGGGGTTGGTGACGCCGTTGGCCGATGGGGTCGACGCGAGCTGGTCGCGGATCCTGAACGGACAATCGGGCGCCGGGCCCATCACCCAGTTTGACCCCGAAGGTTTGGCCACGACATACGCCTGCGAAGTGCCGCGGGGCGACGGGTCGGACGGAACGTTCAACCCGGACGCCTATATGGAGCCCAAGGAGCAGCGCAAGGTCGACACGTTCATCATGTTCGGCCTCGCCGCCGCACAACAGGCCGTCGAAGACGCGGGCTGGGCGCCGGACAACACCGAAAGCCTCGAGCGGACGGGCGTGCTGATTGGGTCGGGCATCGGGGGCCTGAACTCCATCGCAAACACGGCGGTGATGATGGAAGAGAAGGGGCCGCGCCGCGTGTCGCCGTTCTTTGTCCCCGGCGCGCTGATCAACCTGATCTCGGGCCAGGTCAGCATCAAGTACGGGTTCAAGGGGCCGAACCATTCGGTCGTGACGGCCTGTTCGACGGGCGCGCATGCCATCGGCGATGCAAGCCGCCTGATCCAGCATGGCGATGCGGACGTGATGATCGCAGGCGGGGCGGAGGCGGCGATCTGCAAGATCGGCATTGCCGGGTTCAACGCGTGCAAGGCGCTGAGCACCAAGCGCGCGGATGACCCGCAGGCGGCGAGCCGCCCCTATGACGCGGACCGCGATGGGTTCGTGATGGGCGAAGGCGCGGGCATCGTCGTGCTCGAAGAGTACGAGCACGCGGTGGCGCGCGGCGCCAAGATCTATGCCGAGGTCAAGGGCTATGGCCTGTCGGGCGACGCCTATCACATCACCGCGCCGTCCGAGGATGGTGAGGGCGGTGAGCGGTCAATGAAGGCCGCGTTGCGCAATGCGGGACTGGCGCCGACGGATATCGACTATATCAATGCGCATGGCACCTCGACCATGGCCGACACGATCGAACTGGGCGCGGTCGAGCGGCTGCTGGGGGATCATGCGGGTCACGTCACGATGTCGTCGACCAAATCCGCGACGGGCCACCTGCTGGGGGCTGCGGGCGCGATCGAGGCGATTTTCTCGATCCTCGCGATCCGGGATCAGGTCTGTCCGCCCACGATCAACCTCGACAATTTAGCGGTGGAGACACCGGTGGATCTGGCGCCGAACGCCAAGCGGGAACGCAAGGTGGAATACGCGCTGTCGAACAGCTTTGGCTTTGGCGGGACAAATGCCAGCGTGATTTTCGGAAAGGTCAGCTGATGTGGCGATCGATTGCGTCCAACGCGATCACGTTCCTGATTGTCGCGCTCTTTGTCGTGGGCGGGGTCATCCTGTGGGGGCGCAACGCCTACGAGGCGGCGGGCCCGTTGGATCAGGCGATCTGCTTGCAGGTGGATCGCGGGTCGAACTTTCGCCGGGTGAGCCGGGACCTCGAGGCGGAAGGCGCTGTGACCCATGGCTGGGTGTTCAGAGCGGGCGCTGATTATGCCGATAAAACCTCTGCGTTGAAAGCGGGCAGCTTTCTGGTGGAGGCGGGCGCGTCGATGGAAGAGATCGTCGACGTCGTGACCCGCGGCGGGGCGAGCACCTGCGGGACCGAGGTTGTTTACCGCATCGGGGTGAACCGGCTGAGCGCGCAGGTGCGCGAGTTGGACCCGAACACCAACCGCTTTGTCGAGCGGGCCGAGTTCGAGCCGGCGAACGAGGCCGCACCAGAGGCTTACACCGAGGTGAAGGCCGACCAGGACACACGCTACCGGGTGACGCTGGCCGAAGGGGTGACAAGCTGGCAGATCGTGGATGCGTTGAAAAACATCGATGTGCTGGCTGGCACCGTCGCGGAGGTGCCGCCCGAGGGGGCGCTGGCGCCCGACAGCTACGAGGTGACGCGCGGGCAGGATCGCGCGGCGATCCTGGCGCAGATGCAGGAGCAGCAGGAACTGCTGGTGTCGGCCGCCTGGGAGGCGCGGGACCCGGCGGTGCCGCTGGAGACGCCCGAAGAGCTGCTGATCCTGGCGTCGATCATCGAGAAGGAGACCGCGGTGGCCGAAGAGCGGGGGCGCGTGTCCTCGGTCTTTGTCAACCGGCTGAACCAGGGGATGCGGCTGCAGACGGATCCCACGGTGATCTATGGCGTCACGCGCGGGCAGGGTGTGCTGGGCCGCGGTTTGCGCCGGTCGGAGTTGCGTGCGGTGACGCCGTGGAACACCTATGTCATCGAGGGGCTGCCCCCGACGCCCATCGCGAACCCGGGGCGGGCGAGCCTGATGGCGGCGGGGCAACCGGACGCGACCGACTACATCTTCTTTGTTGCGGATGGGACAGGCGGCCACGCTTTTGCCGAGACGCTGGACGAGCACAACCGCAACGTGGCGCGCTGGCGCGAGATCGAGGCGGAAAGGCAGCAAGCCGAGGAGAACTGATGCCTCGGGTTGTGGTCACGACCTATCTTGATGCGCCGCCGGACGCGGTTTGGGCAGCACTTCAGTGCACCGCGGTTCTGCGCCATGTTTCGGCTCCGCTGATCCGGTTCCTTCCGCTTGATCCACCAAACCTGCCGGAGACATGGTCCGAAGGTGAATACCGCGTTGCGATGCGCCTGTTCGGTTTCGTGCCGTTAGGCACGCAATGGATCCGGGTGTCGTGGCCTGCGCCGCAGGGAGAGACCAGATATGTGCGAGACAACGGGACCGGGACCCTTGCGGCGCGCTGGGATCACCTGATTTCGATTGCACCCGAGGGGCAGGGCACACGCTACACCGACCGCGTAGATGTCGAGGCGGGTGTGCTGAGCCCGGTGACAGCCGTGTTTGCAAGACTGTTTTATGCGCACCGGCAAAGGCGGTGGCGGACGTTGGCGGCAAGAGCGTTCGTCTTGCGGTGATGTCCGGGCGCTGTCGGAAAATCGTTGAAAATCAAAGCACGCTTTCGATCCGTTAACGCCGTGTTAACCAGATTTTAGAATTTTGTTAATCATACCGGACGGTTAGCGTGCAATGCTCATCGATTTGCCTTGACTCTGCGCACGGTCACACGTATAACTTGTGTCAAGCTAGAAGAAGTGGGCAAGCGGCCTCGGGGTGACCCGGCGGTCGCTTTTCTATTTCTCTCGTGCGGAGATCATCCCAACGCATGAGAGGTCAGACGTACATGACACTGATTACCCCGGAGGCCGAAGAGGCACAGACCGCAGAGCTTTTGCTGTCGGTCCAGGTCTCGCTTGCAGATATGCGGCGGCAGTTTCAAGCCCTCACAGAACGGGCAAACACCGGGGAGGAAATCAAGGAAACCGAAGTGAACGGCCAACTGTCGGCATTGTCGAAGATGGTCGCGAGCGTTCAAAAGGCGGAGACACAACTTGGAGAACTCCGACAAGCCCGAACAGGCATTGTCCAAAGCGGATATGCCATCGACCACGACGCGGCCCGAGCTGAAATTCGGTGCGCGCTTGGTCGCTTGCGCGCCTGTTGCGGTGCAGGAGCGGTTTCTGGATGAGTTGGGAGAGGGCGCCTTGGGCGCCCTCCCTTTTCTGTTCGAGTTCTGGGCGATGGCGCATCAGCTGCCGCCCGAGGGTGATTGGCGCAACTGGGTGATCCTGGGAGGCCGGGGGGCAGGAAAGACGCGGGCCGGCGCCGAATGGGTGCGCAGCATGGTCGAGGGATCCATGCCGCTGGATCCGGGCCGGGCGCGCCGGGTGGCGTTGGTGGGTGAAACCATCGAGCAGGTGCGCGAGGTGATGATTTTTGGCGAGAGCGGCATTCTGGCCTGCTCGCCGCCTGACCGCCGCCCGCAGTGGCAGGCGGGGCGCAAGCGGCTGGAATGGCCCAATGGCGCCGTGGCCACGGTGCACACGGCCTTTGACCCCGAGGGGCTGAGGGGGCCGCAATTCGATGCGGCCTGGGTCGATGAGCTGGCCAAGTGGAAAAAGGGTCAGGAGACCTGGGACATGTTGCAGTTCGCCTTGAGGTTGGGCGACGATCCACGGGTGTGCGTGACGACGACGCCGCGCAATGTTGCGGTGCTGAAGGCGCTGCTGGAGATGCCATCGACGGTGGTGACCCACGCGCCGACCGAGGCCAACGCGGCCAATCTGGCGTCGTCCTTCCTCGAGGAGGTGCGGGCGCGCTATGCCGGGACCCGGTTGGGGCGGCAGGAACTGGACGGTGTGCTGCTGAGCGATGCCGAAGGCGCGTTGTGGACGACAGACATGCTGGAGGCGGCACGGCGCAGGCCGCCCGCGTCGTTTGATCGGATCGTGGTTGCGGTGGACCCTTCGGTGACGTCGAAGGCGACGTCGGATGCCTGCGGTATCGTGGTCGTGGGCGCCGCGCTGCAGGGGCCGCCACAGGAGTGGCGCGCGCATGTTCTGGCCGATTGCACGGTCGAGGCGGCCAGCCCGACCGAGTGGGCCGGGGCGGCGGTTGCGGCGGTCGAGACCTTTGGTGCCGACCGCATGGTGGTCGAGGTGAACCAGGGCGGTGACGCCTTGCGGGACGTGATCCGGCAGGTGGATCCGATGGTGCCCTACAAGGCTGTACGGGCCAAGGATGGCAAGGCGCTGCGGGCCGAACCGGCGGCGGCGCTTTACGAACAGGGGCGGGTGTCGCATGGCGCCGGGCTCGACGCGTTGGAAGACGAGATGGTGCGGATGACGCGGCGCAGGTTCGAGGGCGGCGGTTCGCCCGATCGGCTGGATGCGTTGGTCTGGGCGTTGCATGAGTTGATGATCGAGCCCG
This sequence comes from Pseudomonadota bacterium, assembly GCA_038525585.1. Classification (GTDB taxonomy): domain Bacteria; phylum Pseudomonadota; class Alphaproteobacteria; order Rhodobacterales; family Rhodobacteraceae; genus Tateyamaria. The sequence continues at coordinate 36,308 of JBCBHM010000015.1, read as the reverse complement.
CGCGGGAACACCGACGGCCGGGGGTGCGCAGCCTCGGCGGATAGCGGCGGCTGAGAGCGACCCTCCGGGGGCCGTATTTGACAAAGAGAAGAAGCAGGGCGGCCCCGATCAGAGGCCGCCTTTTTCGTTGGATGGAGGGGCTGTCGGCCTCTTGGGAACACGTGAAGGAGACCCCCCTTGTTTGATTTCTTTCGGAACCGGGCTGCGGCGGATGTACCCCAGCAGAAGGCAAGTGCGACGGGGAAGGTTGTGGCCTGGCAATCCGGCGGGCGTGTGGCATGGAGCCCGCGGGATGCGGTGTCGCTGACGAAGTCGGGGTTTTCGGGCAATCCGGTCGGGTTCCGGTCGGTGCGGTTGATTTCGGAGGCAGCCGCGGCTTTGCCGCTGGTGATGCAGGATGCCGCACAGCGGTATGAGACGCATCCGCTGTTGTCGCTGCTCAAATCGCCCAATCCCGGGCAGGGGCGGGCCGAGCTGCTTGAGGCGCTGTATGCGCAGCTGCTGTTGTCGGGCAACGCCTATGTCGAGGCGGTGGCCGGAGAAAGCGGCGCGCCGCTGGAACTGCATGTGCTGCGGTCGGACCGGATGTCGGTGGTGCCGGGGCCGGATGGCTGGCCCATCGCCTATGAGTACCGGGTGGGGGGCAAGGTGCATCGGTTTGACGCGTCGGGGCCGGTTTCGCCCATTTGCCATATCAAGAGCTTTCATCCGCATGACGATCACTATGGGCTGAGCCCGATGCAGGCGGCGGCGATGGCGCTGGATGTCCATACGGCGGCGTCGCGGTGGTCGAAGTCGCTGCTGGACAATGCGGCACGCCCATCGGGTGCCATCGTCTATCGCGGGACCGACGGGCAGTCGCAGCTGTCGGGCGATCAGTATGAACGGCTGGTGAGCGAGATCGAGACGAACCATTCGGGCGCACGCAATGCGGGACGTCCGATGTTGCTGGAAGGCGGGCTGGATTGGAAGCCGATGGGCTTTTCGCCCTCGGACATGGAGTTTCAGAAGACCAAGGAGGCGGCGGCGCGGGAGATCGCGCTGGCCTTCGGGGTGCCGCCGATGCTTCTGGGGATCCAGGGCGACGCAACATACGCCAACTATCAGGAGGCGAACCGGGCCTTCTATCGCCTGACCGTGTTGCCGCTGGCCACACGGGTGGCGGCGGCTTTGGCCGAGTGGCTGGGATCCCATACGGGCGAGGATGTGATGCTGGCGCCCGATCTCGATCAGGTGCCCGCCTTGTCGGCGGAACGCGACGCGCAATGGGCGCGTGTGGCGGGCGCGGATTTTCTGAGCCAGGCGGAAAAGCGGCGTCTGCTTGGTCTGCCAGCGACAAGCGAGGAGCCGGGCGATGGATGACGCAAAGCTCTTTGAGCGCTTTGCCTGTGCGCCGGGTCTGAAACTGGAGGCGCATGAGCGGCTTACCGAAGTGCATCTGAACAACATTTCAGCCCGGCTCGACCGGCTCGAAGAGCTGATGGAGCGGCTGGAAAAGCGCCTGTGGCTGACGGTGTATGGTGTCGTGGCCGCGGTGCTGGCGACGGGTCTTCAATCAATCATGGCGGCGATCCCGCATTAACCAAGGAGGTGTGCAGATGCAGGCAGAGACCGGTCTGGAGACGAAATTCGCCCGCTTTGGCGCGGCCGTGGCCGTGCAGGACGGGCATGTGATCGAGGGCTATGCCAGCCTTTTTGGCGCCTGCGATCAAGGCGGCGACGTGGTGCGCAAGGGATCATATGCGGCATCGCTGAAGCAGCTGGCCGAGGACGGGCGGCGGGTCAAGATGCTGTGGCAGCATGATCCGGCGCAGCCCATCGGCGTGTGGGACGAGGTGCGCGAAGATGCCAAGGGCCTGTGGGTCAAGGGCCGCCTGTTGCCGGAGGTGGCCAGGGGCCGCGAGGCGGCGGAGCTGATTGCGGCGGGGGCCATCGATGGTCTGAGCATCGGTTACAGGACGCTGAAGGCGGCAAAGAATGACAAGGGCCAGCGGGTCCTCACGGAACTGGAGCTGTGGGAGGTGTCGCTGGTGACCTTCCCGATGTTGCCCAGTGCGCGGGTTGCGGGCAAATCCGAAGCGAATGCTTTGGAAGCGGATGCGGCCTTGCGTGACATGGCGGCGGCCCTGCGGGCTGCGCGTGCGGAGTTGGTGCAGCGCTGACGCGCGGCCTTTTATCACAACAATCGAGGATTTGCGGATGAGCAAGACCGACGCTGAGGCGCGGGCCGGGGAATATGTGTCCCCTGCCCAGGAGGTTGCGGAGGCCATGATGGGTTTCGTGACTGAGTTCAAAGGCTTCCAGGCCGAATATCAAACCAAACTTCAACAAACGGAAGAGCGACTGACCATGCTGGATCGGAAAACTATGACGGCTACGCGCACCCCTCTGGCAGGTGCCGTGGATATGGATGCCCCCCACCAGAAGGCGTTCAACGCCTATCTGCGCTCGGGTGAAGATGACGGCCTGCGGGGCCTGGAGCTGGAGGGCAAATCGCTGTCCGCTGCGGTGAACTCGGATGGCGGTTACCTCGTTGATCCGGTCACCTCGGACAGCGTGAAATCGGTGCTGAATGCGACGGCCTCCATCCGGTCCATCGCGTCGGTGGTCAATGTGGAGGCCACGTCCTACGACGTTCTCGTCGATCACGGCGACGTCGGCAGCGGCTGGGCGACGGAGACGTCGAACCTGACCGAGACCGACACGCCCGCCATCGACCGGATCACCATCCCGCTGCACGAGCTGTCGGCACTGCCCAAGGCGTCGCAGCGTCTGTTGGATGACAGCGCGTTCGACATCGAAGGCTGGCTTGCCGGTCGCATCGCCGACAAGTTCTCGCGTGCCGAAGCGGCGGCGTTCATCAACGGTGACGGTATCGACAAGCCGAAGGGTTTCCTGACCCATGCGGACGTGGCTGAAACCAACTGGTCCTGGGGCGCGCTGGGCTATGTGCCGTCGGGCATCGACGGTGTCGTCACGGCCGACGCGATCATCGAGGTGGTTTATTCGCTGGGCGCCGAATACCGCGCGAACGCGACCTTTGTGATGAATTCCAAGACTGCGGGCATGATCCGCAAGATGAAGGACAACGACGGCCGCTTTCTCTGGACCGACGGTCTGGCGGCGGGTCAGCCGTCGACATTGCTGGGCTACCCGGTTCTGATCGCCGAAGACATGCCGGATGCTGCTGCGGGTGCGAACGCCATCGCCTTTGGCGACTTTGCCGCGGGTTACACGGTTGCCGAGCGTCCCGATCTGCGTGTCCTGCGTGACCCCTTCAGCGCCAAGCCGCATGTCCTGTTCTACGCAACCAAGCGCGTGGGTGGTGACGTCAGCGACTTTGCCGCGATCAAGCTGCTGAAATTCGCGTCGTCCTGATCAGGGGGACGTGAATAGCCGGGGGCAGGTGCACGCCTGCCCCCGGTGCCGGGCGTGCGCGATGTGCGCCGTGTTGTCTAGCTGCTCCCCTCCGTCCGAGCAATGCGGACAGGCGTGCGCCCGGTTTTTTCGGGGAGGCAAGGGCGGATTTGCGGTGGAGAAGGTCCATGATGTTGAGCGAAGTGACCACGGTGCCCCATGCGGCGCTGCCGGTTGATGAATTCAAGGCGCATTTGCGCCTGGGCAGCGGGTTTGGCACGGACAGTGTGCAGGACGCGGTGCTGGTGAGTTTCCTGCGGGCGGCTGTCACAGCCGTTGAGGCCCGTACCAGCAAGGTGTTGTTCGAGCGCGAATTTCTGGCCGGGTTCACGACCTGGCGGGAGGTGGATGCGCAGCCTTTGCCCATTGCACCGATCAGCGTGATCTCGAACGTCGTGCTGGTGGACCGCTCCGGCGCGCGCACGGACGTTGCGGCGGACGGCTACTGGCTGGAGCGGGACGCGCATTGTCCGCGTTTGCGTTCGGTTGGCGCGCGGCTGCCATCGGTGCCTCATGCGGGGATGGCCGAAGTTGTGCTGACGGCGGGGTACGGGCCGGCCTGGACGGACATTCCGGCGGATCTGCGTCAGGCGGTGCTGCTGCTGGCGGCGCATTACTACGAATATCGCGACGAAACCGCGCTGAGCGAGGGGTGCATGCCGTTTGGCGTGACGAGCCTCATCGAGCGTTACAAGGTCGTGCGGCTGTACGGTGGGGGTGCCAGATGAGCGCGCCCCGGCTGAACCGTCGCCTGACGCTTGAAACGCCCCAGCGTGTGTCGGACGGCGCGGGCGGGTTTGAGGAAGCCTGGGTGCCCCTTGGGGTGCTTTGGGCCGAGCTCACCGCCCGCGCGGGTCGCGAAGCGCAGGTGGGTGGCGCGCCGGTGTCGATGGTGCCCTACAGCATCGTCGTGCGCGGCGCGCCTGTCGGTCATCCCGAGCGCCCTGTGGCGCGTCAGCGTCTGAGGGACGGGGCGCGGGTGTTTCACATTCGCAGCGTGGCGGAGCGTGATCCGGCCGGGCGTTACCTGATCTGCGCGGCCGACGAGGAGGTGGCGGTATGAGCTATGCCATGTCAGCGGCCCTGCAGGCCGCGGTGTTTTCGACGCTATCGGCGGATGTGGACCTGCAGGGCGCCGTTGGAAGCGCGATCTTCGATGCGCTGCCCAGCGGTGCCGTGCCGACGTTATATGTGGCGATTGGCCCCGAGCAGGTGCGGATCGACGACGACAAGACCGGCGGCGGTGCCGAGCATGTCTTTACCGTGTCGGTGGTGACCGAAGCGCCTGGCTTTGCCTCGGCCAAGGTGGCCGCAGGCCTTGTCTGCGACGCGTTGCATGAGGCGCCGCTGACGCTGACGCGGGGCCGGCTGGTGTCGTTGCGGTTTCGGGCGGCCAAGGCTGCCAAGATCGACAAGGGCACGGGCCGCAAGATCGACCTGACCTTTCGCGCGCGCGTGGAAGACGACTGACGCGCGCGAGCGCTAACCAACTCACTTCAAATGGAGAATTCAAATGGGTGCTCAAAACGGCAAGGACCTTTTGATCAAGGTCGATATGTCCACGGACGGGCAGTTCGAGACGATTGCGGGCCTGCGCGCCACGCGCGTCAGCTTTAACGCGGAGACGGTGGATGTGACCAGCCTGGAAAGCCAGGGCGGGTGGCGCGAACTGCTCTCTGGTGCGGGCGTCCGTTCGGCCTCGATCTCGGGTGCGGGTGTCTTCAAGGACGAGGGCACGGACGAGCGGGCGCGGCAGATCTTCTTTGATGGTGAGACGCCTGGTTTTCAGATCATCGTGCCGGATTTCGGGGTGATCGAAGGGCCGTTTCAGGTGACCTCGATCGAGTATAGCGGCAGCCATAATGGCGAGGCGACCTATGAGATGGCGATGGCGTCGGCGGGTGCGCTGACCTTTACGGCGATCGTCTGAGCCATGGCCAATCCTTGGAGGGGAGAGGTGGCGCTGGTCATCGACGGGCAGGTCTGCGTGATGCGGCTGACCCTGGGGGCATTGGCGTCGCTGGAGGCGGCGCTGGACGAGCCATCGCTGGTCGCCCTGGTGGAGCGGTTCGAGCAGAGCCGGTTTTCCAGTGCGGATGTGTTGGCCCTGCTGCGGGCCGGGCTGCGCGGCGGGGGCGCTGATTTCGACCCCGCTCGGTTGGATCACGCCGAGATCGAAGGCGGGCCAATGGCGGCGGCGCGGGCCGCCGCAGAGCTGATCGCGCGGGCGTTTGTGGCACCGGGCGCATGAGCGGCGGGCTGGAGTGGCCCGCATTGATCCGGGCCGGTTTGGTCGGTCTCCGGCTGGAGCCGGATGTGTTCTGGTCGCTGACCCCTGCGGAATTGCAGGTGATGCTGGGGCCACAGAGCCATGCGGCACCGCTGCTCAGTGACGGGCTGGATGCGCTCATGGCGGCCTGGCCCGATGACATCGAAGGGGATTCCGAATGACGGATTACAAGGACGAGATCGAAGGCCTCGAGGCGGAAACGGACGGCTTGCGCCAGACGCTCGATGCGACGTCGGGTATGGTCACGAGTTTTGACAGTGAGCTGCGGCGGATGCGCGAGAGCCTGGCCGCGACGGGCAAGGACGTCGCCACCCTCGAAAAGGGGCTGTCGAAGGGCTTGCGCAAGGCATTTGACGGCGTGGTGTTTGACGGGTTGAGCCTGTCGGACGCGCTGGAGACGCTGGCCAATTCCATGGCGCAGTCGACGTATAACGCAGCGCTCAAGCCGGTGACGGACCATTTCGGTGGGTTGCTGTCCAGCGGTGTCGGCGGGTTGATGCAGAACATTCTGCCCTTTGCCGATGGGGCGCCGTTCAGCCAGGGTCGTGTGATGCCCTTTGCCAATGGTGGTGTCGTGAGCGGCACAACGCCGTTCGGGATGCGGGGCGGCATGGGGATCATGGGCGAAGCGGGGCCGGAGGCGATCATGCCACTGGCGCGCGGGCCCGATGGCAAGCTGGGTGTCCGGGGCGGCGGGGGTGGCAGCACCACCGTGGTGATGAATGTCACGACGCCGGACGTCCAGGGATTTGCCCGCAGCCAGAACCAGATCGCCGCACAGATGAACCGCGCGCTGGCGCGATCCAACCGCAACCGTTGATCGGCAGGGGAGCTGACCATGAACTTTCACGATGTACGATTTCCGGCCTCTCTGAGCTTTGGATCGGTGGGCGGGCCTGAGCGGCGCACCGAAGTTGTGACCCTCGCCAACGGGTTCGAAGAGCGCAATACGCCCTGGGCGCATTCGCGCCGCCGCTACGATGCTGGCCTGGGCATGCGGTCGCTCGAGGATATCGAGACGCTCATTGCGTTTTTCGAGGCGCGCATGGGGCAGATGTACGGGTTCCGCTGGAAGGACTGGTCAGACTTCAAATCGTCCGCGGCCAGCGTGGCGCCGACCTTTCAGGATCAGGATATCGGCCGCGGTGACGGGGTGCAGCAAAGCTTTCAACTGCTCAAGACTTATCGCAGCGGCGCGCAAAGCTATGGTCGGCCTATTGCGAAGCCGGTATCCGGTACGGTGCGCGTCGGCCTTGAGAACGACGCGATGCAGGAGGGGGTCGATTACGAGGTCGACCTGACGAACGGTTTTGTGACGTTCACACATCCGCCGGACAAGGATGTCATCGTCAAGGCGGGGTTTGAGTTTGATGTGCCTGTGCGGTTCGAGACCGATCGCATCCAGACCTCTGTCGCAAGTTTCCAGGCGGGCGAAGTGCCCAACGTGCCGGTGATCGAGGTACGGGTCTGATGGGCGGGCAGAGCAAGGCGTTTCTGGATCACGCAGCCACCGGCCTGACGACGCTGTGTCGGGCCTGGGCGATTGAGCGTGCCGATGGGCAGTCCTTTGGGTTTACCGACCATGACTGTGATCTGCGCTTTGATGGGATCACCTTTCGCGCCGATACGGGGCTGACGGCAGCTGCGCTGGCGCAGAGCACGGGCCTAAGTGTGGACAACACCGAGGCGCTGGGCGCGTTGTCCGACGCGTCCGTGCGTGAGGACGAGATCGAAGCGGGCCGGTTTGACGGGGCGGAGGTGCAGGCATGGGTCGTGAACTGGGCGGATGTGGACATCCGTTGGTTGCAGTTTCGCGGCACGATTGGAGAGATCCGCCGGTCAGGTGGTGCGTTCCATGCGGAGCTGCGCGGGTTGACCGAGGCGCTGAACCGTCCGCTGGGGCGCATCTATCAAAAGCCCTGCACTGCGGTTTTCGGTGATGGGCAGTGCCGCTTTGCCCTGGATACGCCCGGCTATGTCCATGAAGGCCAGCCCGATCGCGTCATCGATGGGCGGGTCTTTGAATGGGATGACCTCGCAGGCTTTGAGGTGGGGTGGTTTCAGCGCGGCCGTCTGGATGTGCTGGATGGCGGTGCGGCCGGTCTCTGGGGGTCGATCAAATCCGATCGGTTTGCTGACAATGTCCGGCGCATCGAGCTGTGGGAGCCCGTCCGGTATCGGATCACGGCGGACGCGACGGTGCGATTGATTGCCGGCTGCGACAAGCGGTTGGACACGTGCCGGTTCAAGTTCAACAACATCCTGAACTTCCAGGGGTTTCCCGACCTTCCGAATGAGGATTGGGTCATGGCCTATCCGACGCAAGCGGGCGCGAACACCGGGGGGAGCCGCAGATGAATGCGTTTCAGGATGCCTTGGTGGCGGAGGCCCGTCAGTGGTTGGGGACGCCTTATGTGCACCAGATGGCGCGTCGTGGCGCCGGGTGTGATTGCCTGGGACTGGTGCGCGGCGTGTGGCGCGGTGTGTTGGGTGCGGAGCCTGAGGTGCCGCCTGCCTACACAATGGACTGGTCAGAGCCGCAGGGCGAAGAGCGTTTGTGGGCGGCGGCGTTGCGGCATCTGGAACCCAAGGCGCTGAGTGATGCGGCCGTGGGCGATGTGGTGCTGTTCCGGATGAAGGCAGGTGCGGTGGCCAAACATCTGGGCATTCAATCCGAAGTCGGAGCGACCGCGCGCTTTGTGCACGCCTATAGCGGTCACGGTGTGGTCGAAAGCCCGCTGAGCGCGCCCTGGGCGCGACGGATTGTGGCCCGTTTTGAATTTCCCGCAAAGGAGGCCAGCTCATGGCAACGGTGATACTTTCCGCGGCAGGCGCGGCCATAGGCGGGTCCGTCGGTGGCACATTGGCCGGTTTGTCGAGCGTTGCCATTGGCCGAGCGGTCGGGGCAACGCTGGGCCGTGTGATCGACCAGCGGTTGATGGGTCAGGGATCTGCGGTTGTCGAGCATGGCAAAATTGATCGGTTTCGGCTGACAAACTCGGGCGAAGGCAACGCGATTTCGCAGCTATATGGTCGGATGCGGATGGCGGGGCAGGTGATCTGGGCCTCCGATTTCTTGGAGACGACGAACACGACTACAAGCGGGGGCGGCAAGGGTGGCCCGGCAGCTCCCTCCACAACAACGACAAGCTACAGCTATTCCATCAGTCTTGCCCTTGCGGTCTGCGAGGGTGAGATCGTGCGCGTTGGACGTGTCTGGGCAGACGGCGAAGAGCTGGCGCGCGGTGATCTGAACATGCGCGTGTACCATGGGACAGATGACCAATTGCCGGATCCGTTGATGGAGGCGATTGAGGGTCAAGGCCTTGTTCCGGCGTATCGTGGAACGGCGTATGTGGTGATTGAGGCTCTGGGGCTCGAACGGTTTGGGAACCGAGTGCCACAGTTTTCGTTTGAAGTGGTGCGGCCCGAGCAGCCGGATCAGGCCGACGCGGACGAAGAATTGACCCGCGCGGTGCAGGGTGTCGCGTTGATGCCTGGTTCGGGCGAATACGCCTTGGCCACGACCGCCGTGAACTACGTCGATGCGAACCGCGGGCGGTGGACGGCCAACGTGAACACGCCGGCGGGCCAAGCTGATTTTGCGGTGTCGCTTGATGCGCTGAGCGACGAGTTGCCGAACTGCGAAGCGGTGTCACTGATCGTTTCCTGGTTCGGGGATGACTTGCGGTGTTCTGAGTGCACGCTGCGGCCCAAGGTGGAGCGCAAGGATGCGACGGGCGAAAACATGGTATGGACGAGCGGCGGGATCGGCCGGGAGGCGGCCTTGCAGGTTCCGATGAACGGAGAGCGGCCCCTCTATGGCGGCACCCCAGCGGACCTGTCGGTGATCGAGGCGATTGCAGGACTGAAAAACGCGGGCCAATCGGTTTTGTTCTATCCTTTTATTCTGATGGACCAGGTCGAAGGCAACACGCTGTCCGATCCGTATTCCGATGCCGACACACAGGCGTATCTGCCGTGGCGCGGACGGATCACGCTGTCGAAGGCACCGGGTGTCGAAGGCTCACCCGACGGCACGGCCGCGGCGGCGGCGGAGGTTGACGCATTTTTCGGCACAGTGCGGGCGACGGATTTCAGTGCCACAGCCATGCCAAACGAGGCGGGTTACTATACCGGTCCTGCCGACGAATGGTCGTTTTCGCGGTTTATCCTGCACTACGCGGCTTTGTGCCGTGCAGCGGGGGGTGTCGAGGCGTTTTGCATCGGCTCGGAGATGCGCGGGATGACCCAGCTGCGGGCGGAAGCGAACCGGTTCGTATTTGTCGAGCGCCTGATCGCTTTGGCGGCAGAGGTTCGGGCGATCCTGCCAAATGCCAAGATCAGCTATGCGGCGGATTGGTCGGAGTATTTCGGGTATCAGCCCCAGGACGGGACGGGCGACCGATACTTTCACCTTGATCCGCTGTGGGCTGATGAGAACATCGATTTCGTTGCCATCGACAACTATATGCCGCTATCGGATTGGCGGGACGGCAACGATCACTTGGACGCCGTTTGGGAGGACATCTACAACCTCGAATATCTGCAGGCGAATATTGCAGGCGGGGAGGGATACGATTGGTTCTATCATTCGCCCGAAGCACGTGACGCGCAGATCCGGACGCAGATCGCCGATGAGGCATACGGTGAGCCGTGGATCTGGCGGTACAAGGACATTCGCAACTGGTGGGCGCATGCGCACCATGATCGGGTCAATGGCGTTCGTTCAGAAACCGCGACAGAGTGGGAGCCGCAATCCAAACCTGTTTGGTTCACTGAATATGGCTGTGCCGCAATCGACAAGGGCACCAACCAGCCCAACAAGTTTCTGGATCAAAAGTCGTCTGAAAGCAGCATTCCACGCTATTCGAACGGTGCACGCGATGATCTGATCCAGCGTCAATACCTGCGCGCGATGAACACCTTTTGGAAAGACGGGGAGAACAACCCGGTGTCGGACGTCTATGGCAGTCCGATGGTCGACATGTCGCGCGCCTTTGTCTGGGCGTGGGACACGCGGCCCTATCCGTTTTTTCCGAATGCAGTCACCACGTGGTCTGACGGGGAGAATTATCCGCGCGGGCATTGGATCAATGGCCGGTCATCGTCGCGCAGCCTTGCATCGGTGGTCACCGAGATCTGTGGGCGTGCGGGCTTGGCCGATATCGACACGGACGGTCTGTACGGGACGGTGCGCGGCTATGTCATCGATGACGTGAGCGATGCGCGCAGTGCCTTGCAACCCTTGATGCTTCGCTATGGCTTTGACGCGATCGAGCGGGACGGCGTGTTGCGATTTGTCATGCGGTCCGGGCGCAATGCGGTTGCCTTGGAGGCAGCGCATCTTGCCATCAGCCCGGATCTTGACGGGCGCACCGAACAGGCGCGCGAGTCCGAGGCTGAACTCGCGGGGCGTGTGCGGCTGCGGTTTGTCGAGACGGACGGGAATTTCGATGTCTTGGCCGAAGAGGCCGTGCTGCCGGATGACGCGACCCATGCGGTCAGCGCGTCCGAATTGCCGTTGGCGATGACCCGGCCGGAAGGTCGGCAGGTTGTTGAACGCTGGCTGGCCGAGGCGCGCGTGGCGCGGGACACCCTGCGATTGGCGCTGCCGCCGTCGCAGATCGGCGTCGGTGCCGGGGACGTGATCCAGGTGCCGGCGGATCAGTTCGAAGGGGCGGGGGTGTTCCGCGTCGACCGGGTGGAATTGGGCGAGATGCAACTGCTGGAAGCCGTTCGGATCGAGCCGGAGGTCTACACCCCGTCCGAACTGTCGGACGAGCTTGCTTCGGTCAACGAATTTGTGCCGCCGGTGCCGCTGACGTCGACCTTTCTTGATCTGCCCTTGTTGACCGGTGATGAGGTGCCGCACGCGCCGCATCTTGCCGTCACAGGGACGCCATGGCCGGGAAGCGTGGCTGTCTACCAGTCCAGCACCGACGCGGATTTCGCGTTGAACGCGATTGTTGGGGCTCGCGCGACGATCGGGTTCACGCAGAATGCGCTCAATAAGGCGCGCGCTGGGCTTGTGGACCGAGGCGCGCAGCTGGAGGTGCAGTTGATGCACGGAACACTTTCCTCCGTCACGGATGCGGCGCTGTTGAACGGTGCGAACCTTTTGGCGATCGGAGACGGGACACCGGATGGGTGGGAATTGATCCAGTTCCAGGATGCCGATTTGCTGGCGCCGGGACGCTATCTGCTGAGCCACCGCTTGCGCGGGCAATTGGGGACAGATGCGCTGGTGCCGGATGTCTGGCCTGCCGGCTCTTGGGTTGTTGCGTTGAATGGCGCACCGCAGCAGATCGAGTTGCTGTCGAGCCTGCGGCGCATCGCGCAGACGTACCGGATCGGGCCTGCGCGACGTTCTCTGGACGATCCCAGCTACGAGCAGGTCACTTATGCGTTTGATGGCAATGGGTTGCGTCCATATGCACCCGCGCATCTGAGACAGGCGGCTGCAGGCGCGGGCCTTCGGTTTTCTTGGATCCGCCGCACGCGTATCGATGGCGACAGCTGGGATTTGCCAGACGTGCCGTTGGGCGAGGAGAGCGAGGCTTACACTGTCCGCGTCCTGAGCGGCGCGAACGTGGTGCGGGAAGAGGTCGTGACGCAGCCGGAGTGGACATATTCCGATCTGGCGCGCGATACGGATGGCGTTGGGACAGTCTTTGATGTGGCCGTGGCGCAAAACTCTGCGCGATACGGGGCCGGACCGTTTCGCACGATCACGGTGGATCTGGCGTGAGGCCGGTTTTGGCAACGGATCTGATCTGTGCGGCACGGGTTGTGATGCACGCGCCAAAGATGCGGCAAGCATCGGTCGCGCAGGCTTTGATCGTTGAGGCGGAAACTGCGGATTGGCACCGGCATCATTATGGCGAAGCCCATCCGCGGTTTGGCGATGGCACGCTTGCGGCTGCTGCGCGCAACGCAGACATGTCGGAGGAACGCACGATGTGCGATACCGAGTTTGCGTCAGCCATGATCGTGGTCCTGCAGACACTTTTGCGGCGGGCTGCTGTGCAAAGATCGCGCGTGTGAATGGAGGCCATCACGGGTTTGCGTTTGGTGAATTGGGCTTATGTGGAGTAAGACACCGGCGAAAGGACCTGTCATGGCTGATCTGAGAACGAATATTGCCGCGGTAGATCCCGTGTGGGATCAAATCACCGACGAAGCCCGCCAAGCGGTGATGGACGAACCGCTTGTTGGCGGTTTTGTTCACGCATGCATTCTGCACCACAAGACCATCGACAAGGCGTTGTCCTATCGCGTGTCGGCCAAGCTCGCGTCGAACGAGATGTCCATGGTGGTGGTGCGCGAAATTGTCGAAGAGGCCTATGCCGCGGATCCCGGCCTGATTGCGGCGGCCCGTGCGGACCTCGTGGCGGTTTACGAACGCGATCCCGCGTGCCACCGGCTGGTGCAGCCGATCCTTTATTTCAAAGGATACCAGGCCATGCAGGCCTATCGCGTGGCGCATTACCTCTGGTCGAACGGGCATACCGACCTTGCCTATTTCTTCCAAATGCGCGCGTCGGAGATCTTTGGGATCGACATTCACCCGGCTGCCAAGATCGGCAAGGGTATTATGATCGACCACGCGCATTCCATCGTGATCGGTGAGACGGCGGTCGTGGGTGACAACGTGTCGATGCTGCATTCCGTGACGTTGGGCGGGACCGGGAAAGAGGACGAGGATCGCCACCCCAAAATCGGCGACGGTGTTCTGATCGGGGCCGGAGCGAAAGTGCTGGGCAATATCAAAGTGGGCAATTGCAGCCGCATTGCCGCAGGCTCCGTCGTCCTCGAAGAGGTGCCGCCGTGCAAGACGGTCGCCGGTATCCCGGCGCGGATCGTCGGCGAGGCGGGGTGCGATCAACCGTCGGTGTCGATGAACCATATGTTGGGCAAAGATACCTAGCGGTCCGTTAATTGAATGCAAAAGGCCGGAGCGATGCTCCGGCCTTTGTTTTTTCGAATACGCTCAAGCAAGCATTGCCATCGGATTTTCAAGATTATCCTTGATCGCGTTTAACAGGTTTGCACCAAGCGCCCCGTCAATCACCCGGTGGTCGACCGACAGTGTCGTCGACATGACCGTGGCTACGGTGACCTCACCGTCTGCTCCGACCACCGGTTTTTTGACACCTGCGCCCACCGCAAGGATGGCGGCATGGGGCGGGTTGATGATGGCGTCGAAATTGTCGATGCCGAACATGCCGAGGTTCGAGATCGCAAAGCTGCCACCCTGGTATTCGTGCGGGGCGAGCTTGCGGTCGCGGGCGCGGCTCGCCAGATCTTTCATCTCCGTCGACAGGGCGGAGAGCGACTTCATCTCCGCGTCCTTGAGCACCGGTGTAAAGAGGCCGCCTTCGATAGCGACAGCGACAGCCACATCGGAGGCTTTCATCGACAGCATCTTGTCGCCGGCCCAGACAGCGTTTGCGTCGGGCACCTGTTGCAGCGCGAGCGCGCACGCCTTGATGATGAAGTCGTTGACCGACAGTTTCACATTCCGCGCCTCGAGCGTTTTGTTCAGCTGGCCACGGAAGGCCAGCAGGGCGTCGAGGTGGATATCCTTGCGAAGGTAGAAGTGTGGCACGGATTGTTTGGCTTCGGTCAGGCGTGCCGCGATGGTCTTGCGCATGCCGTCGAGGTTGACCTCGTCGTAGTCGCGGCCTTCGTACATTTTGGCCACCGCGTCCGCGGATGGGCCGCTGGCCATGGCCGCGGCCTTGGGCGCGTCTGTCTTGGCCTCGGGTTTGGCGGCGGGCGCGGCCTCAGCCTCTTCCACGTCCGACTTGACGATGCGCCCGTGCGGGCCTGATCCTTTGATGGTGGCGAGGTCGAGCCCTTTTTGCGCTGCGATACGGCGGGCGAGCGGGGAGGCAAAGATGCGCTCGCCGTCCTTGTTGGCCGGAGCGGCAGGCGCGGGTTCGGTCGCTTTGGGCGCGGCCGCTGATGCGTCCGCCGCGGGTTCAGCGGCTTTGGGCTCTTCGGCGGCGGCAGGAGCTGGGGCGCTTCCGATGTCATCGGCGCTTTCGCCGTCTTCCAGCAGTACCGCGATGGCTGTGTTTACCTTCACGCCTTCTGATCCTTCGGCGACGAGGATCTTGCCAACAGTCCCCTCGTCCACGGCTTCGAACTCCATGGTGGCCTTGTCGGTTTCGATCTCGGCAAGCAGGTCACCGGACGCAACCGTATCGCCCTCTTTCACCAGCCATTTGGCCAGCGTACCTTCCTCCATCGTCGGAGAGAGCGCGGGCATGAGAATTTCGATGGGCATGTCTCGGGCTCCTTAGCGGTAGGTCACTTGTTTCACGGCCTCGATCACTTCGTCGGTCGTGATCAGCGCGTGTTTTTCGAGATTGGCGGCATAGGGCATCGGCACGTCCTTGCCCGTGCAGTTGATCACCGGCGCGTCGAGGTAATCGAACGCTTCCTGCATGATGACTGAGCTGATGTAGCTGCCGACGGAGCCTTGCGGCCAACCCTCCTCGACCGTCACGCACCGATTTGTTTTCATGACGGAGTTGATGATCGCACCGGTGTCCATCGGGCGGATCGTGCGCAGGTCGAGCACCTCGGCGGAGATGCCATCCTCGGCCAGCTTGTCCGCGGCTTCCAGCGCGTATTGCATGCCGATGCCGAAGGATACGATGGTCACATCCGACCCCTCGCGCCAGATGCGCGCCTTGCCGAAGGGGATGGTAAAGTCATCCATGTCCGGCACCTCGAAGGTGCGACCGTAGAGGATCTCGTTTTCCAGGAAACAGACCGGGTTGTTGTCGCGGATCGCCGTCTTCATCAGACCTTTGGCGTCGGCGGCGGAGTAGGGCATCACGACCTTGAGGCCGGGCACCTGCATGTACCACGCGGCGTAGTCCTGGGAGTGTTGGGCGCCCACGCGGGCCGCAGCGCCGTTGGGGCCGCGAAACACCATGGGCGCGCCCATCTGACCGCCCGACATGTATAGCGTCTTGGCGGCAGAGTTGATGATCTGATCGATCGCCTGCATGGCGAAGTTCCAGGTCATGAACTCGACAATGGGGCGCAGACCGCCAAAGGCCGCCCCGACGCCGATCCCGGCAAAGCCGTGTTCGGTGATGGGGGTGTCGATCACGCGGCGTGCGCCGAACTCATCTAGCAAACCCTGGGACACTTTGTAGGCGCCCTGATATTCGGCCACCTCCTCGCCCATCAGAAACACGGTGTCGTCTGTTCGCATCTCTTCGGCCATGGCGTCGCGGATCGCCTCGCGCACGGTCTGTTCCTTCATCGCGGTGCCCTCGGGGTAGTCGGGGCTGACATCGACGGAGGGTGTCGGCGGCGTGGCGGGCGTGGATGCGGTGGCCGGTGAGGCGGCTTTGCCTTCCTCGCCCGACAGGGCGGCGGGGGCAGGGGTGCTGGACGTCTCAATGTCGTCGGCGCTTTCGCCTTCTTCGATCAGCACGGCGATGGGCGTGTTGACCTTGACCCCTTCGCTGCCTTCCGCGATCAGGATTTTGCCGATGATCCCCTCGTCCACGGCCTCGAATTCCATCGTGGCCTTGTCGGTTTCGATCTCGGCCATGATGTCACCGGACGATACGGTGTCGCCCTCCTTGACCAGCCATTTGGCGAGAGTGCCTTCCTCCATCGTGGGGGACAGCGCCGGCATGAGAATTTCGGTTGCCATATCTTCTGTCTCCCTTACGCGTTCTGCGGTGCCGTGTCGCCGGCGTAGATGTCGGTCCAAAGTTCCTCGAGCGCGGGCTCGGGGCTTTCCTTGGCGAAATCGGCTGAGGCGTTCACGACGTCCTTGATCTCTTTGTCGATGGACTTTAGGTCCTCTTCGGTCGCGTGCTTGCCCGTCAGCAGCATCGAGCGGACCGCCTCGATCGGGTCGCGTTCATCGCGCATCTTCTGCACTTCCTCGCGGGTCCGGTACTTGGCCGGGTCGGACATGGAGTGGCCGCGGTAGCGGTAGGTCTTGATTTCGAGAATATAGGGGCCCTTGCCCGCGCGGCAGTGGGCGACAGCCTTTTCGCCCGCTTCCTTGACCGCCAGGACGTCCATGCCATCGACCTCTTCGCCGGGGATGCCGTAGGCCGCGCCACGTTCCCAGTAGGACGGCGATTTGGTGGAGCGTTGGGTGGACGTGCCCATGGCGTACTGGTTGTTCTCGATCACGAATATGCAGGGCAGGTTCCACAGCTCGGCCATGTTGTAGGCCTCGTAAACCTGGCCCTGGTTCGCCGCACCGTCGCCGAAATAGGTGAAGGTGACGCGGTCATTGCCCTTGTACATGTCGGAAAAGGCGAGGCCCGCACCCAGCGGGACCTGTGCCGCCACGATGCCGTGGCCGCCATAGAAATGCTTGTCCTTGGAGAACATGTGCATCGAGCCGCCCTTGCCCTTGGAATAGCCGCCTTCGCGGCCCGTCAGCTCGGCCATGACGCCATTGGGGTCCATGCCACAGGCCAGCATGTGGCCGTGGTCGCGGTAGGAGGTGATGCGCTTGTCGCCCTCGTCGGCGGCGGCCTCGAGGCCGACAACCACCGCTTCCTGTCCGATATAGAGGTGACAGAAGCCACCGATCAGGCCCATGCCGTAAAGCTGGCCCGCCTTTTCCTCGAACCGGCGGATGAGCAGCATGTCGCGGTAATAGCCCTTGAGCTCGTCCGCGGACACGTTCGGTTTCTTGGTGGTCTTGCGCGCGGCCATGTCGGCGCCTCCTCCTGAGCAGATAGTTTAGCGTTAAACTATCTGTTACAGGATTCTCGCCACCCACGCGAGAGGCAATGTGCCGCAAGGTCAGTTCCCCGGTAGGGACAAGGCCGCCGCGCTGCGCGCCACGGCGCATTGGGCCCTGTTTCGCGGTGCATAAAGCCGGATATGTCGGGATCGCATCACCGCTATGACAAGACGTCCTGCGGGTGTGGGATACGGCGGTGTATCGCCCGACCCGGCAACCTCAGCGGATGACGATTTCGTCGCTGCGCAGCATGCCCAAGACGCTGCGGGCCTGCTCGTCGAGCAGGTCAAGGTCGAGGTATTCGTCCGAAAGCCGCTGCGTGAGGTTTTCCATCTCGGCCACGTCGGCTTGCACTTGCGCCAGTTGTTCGCTCATCGCCCGGGCTTCGGCCTCGATCTCGGCGCGCCGAAACAGGCCGTAATCCCCCTGCACCGCGGCAAAAGTGAAATAGATGCCAAGCGCGAAGGAGATGGCGAAAAATGCGATTGTGCCGACGGGGGCGCGATGGGTGCGGTTCATATGCTCTGCCTTGGTGCAACCTCTTGCGGGTTGCCGTAGCGCGACTATGCCACAAACGAATCGCGCTGTGAATCCCCTGCAGACGCAAAAACCGCAGGTTTCTCAGTGTTTTCCCATGATTTGGGCAGCGATCCGCGTGGTGACACTCCGCGGGGACAGGCGTGGCAGAAAGGCAAAGACCTTGTTCATCATGCCCGGCACCACGATGCGTTGGCCGATGCGGGCCTGAAGCCATCCCAGTTCCGCCACCTCCGCCGCTTTCATCGGTTTCGCCAGCTTGAGCAGGCGCACGC
This sequence comes from Pseudomonadota bacterium, assembly GCA_038525585.1. GTDB lineage: Bacteria > Pseudomonadota > Alphaproteobacteria > Rhodobacterales > Rhodobacteraceae > Tateyamaria. Next base: position 18,043 of record JBCBHM010000015.1, on the reverse strand, counting down.
CGTGCATGTCGGCATCGTCGAAAAAGTTGGTGGCTGTCGCACCGGGGCAGAGGGCGGTGACCGTCACGGTCGTGCCGCGCAGCTCTTCGGCAACCGCTTCGGACAGCGACAGTACATAGGCTTTGGTGGCGTGATAGACGGCCATGTTCGGCCCGGGCGTGAACGCGGCGACGGAGGCGACGTTCAGGATACGGCCCTTGGGCAGCGCCTCCATATGCGGGATCGCCAGCTTCATCAGACGGGTGAGGGCAAGCATGTTGACCTGGATTGAGCTCAGCTCGCGGTCCCATCCTTGCCCGGCCGAGAACGCGCCATTGTAGCCAAGGCCGGCATTGTTCACGAGCACGTCGATCTCGCGGCCCGCGCTGGCCTCGGACCACAGGCGGTCGACCTGCTCCATGTCCGACAGGTCCGCAGGGATCACGACCACATCGACACTGTCCGAACGCAGGTCGGCGGCCAACGCCGCGAGCTTGTCCTGCGACCGGGCCGCGAGGATCAGGTTGCGTCCCTCATTCGCGGCGATGCGGGCAAATTCCACGCCCAGGCCTTCAGAGGCGCCCGTGATCAATGTGTAGGCCGTCATGTGTCGTTCCCCGTTCTCGATGCTGCGCTGATGGTATGTGTAACGCGATCCGCGCGGGAATGGTTCACGCTTGCGTCAGCGCGGCGACCCCGGGCAGATCCTTGCCCTCCATCCATTCGAGGAACGCGCCCCCGGCGGTGGAGATATAGGTAAAGTCGTCGGCCACGCCAGCCTGATTGAGGGCGGCCACCGTGTCCCCGCCACCGGCGACGGTGATCAAGGTGCCGCTTTTGGTGGCCTCGGCGGCGGCCTGCGCGGCGGTCATCGTCGCCATGTCGAAGGGCGGGATTTCAAAGGCGCCGAGCGGGCCGTTCCAGATCAGCGTGGCGAGGCCCGCGATGATCTGCGCGATCTCGTCGGCGGCGGCATCGCCTGCGTCCAGCACCATCTGATCCGTCTCCAGCACGGTGTCCGGGCCGAGGGCGATGATGTCATTCGCGGCCCCGGCGGCAAACTCCCGCGCCACGCGTCCGTCCGACGGCAGCACCACGCGGCAACCTGCAGCGTCTGCGGCGGCCAGAATGTCACGGGCGGTGTCGTGCAGATCGGCCTCTTGCAGCGACGCGCCCAGCTGCGCGCCTTGGGCGGCGAGAAAGGTGTTGGCCATGCCACCGCCGATGATCAGCACATCGAGTTTCTGGACGAGGTTTTGCAGCAGGTCGAGCTTGGTCGACACCTTCGCCCCCCCGACGACCGCGCCCACGGGGCGCTTTGGCGCGGACAGCGCCGCCTCCAGCGCGGACAGCTCCGCCTGCATCAGCCGACCGGCGCAGGCTGGCAGCAGATGCGCGACCCCGGTGGTCGAGGCATGCGCCCGGTGCGCGGCCGAAAACGCGTCATTGCAGTAGATGTCGCCGAGGGTGGCGAGAAACTGCGCCATCTGCGGATCGTTTGCCTCCTCCATCGGGGTGAAGCGGGTGTTTTCCACCAGGATGATCGCGTCGGCGGCCTGGGCATCGATCCAGTCGCGGCTGGGCCGCTCGACGAACAGCACGGGCGCGCCGAAGGCCGCCTCGAGCGCGGGCACCAGACGGCGCAGCGACATGTCCGGGTTGGGCTGCCCCTTGGGCCGCCCGAAATGCGCCAGCAGCACCGGGCTGCCACCCGCGGCGCGGATGTCGCGCACGGTGGGCACGATCCGTTCGATCCGCGTGGCATCTGTCACCGTGTCGCCATCCATGGGCACGTTGATGTCGACCCGGGTCAGGACCCGCGTGCCGCTTAGGTCCATGTCATCCAGTGTTTTCCAGCCCATCCCGACGCTCCTTGCAGCCCTATGGCATATTGCATTGCGCCATTCCGCGCGCCCGTCAATGCGTGACTTGTCCCATGGGCGGCATCGTCATAGGAAGGGGGCCAATGAGACTGACAAGGATGGCAGACATGGCCGAGATCAAAGACCCCGAAAACACGATCCTCATGGAGCTCAAGGCGGGCACCGTCACCATCGAGCTGCTGCCCGATGTGGCGCCCAAGCACGTGGAGCGGATGAAGGAACTGGCCAGGGGAGGTGAATACGACAACGTTGCGTTTCACCGGGTGATCGACGGCTTCATGGCGCAGACAGGCGATGTGCAGCACGCGGATATGGAGGACAACTTCAACATCCGCATGGCCGGTACAGGCGGGTCGGACAAGCCGGACCTGCCGGCGGAGTTTTCCAAGCTGCCGCATGACCGCGGCACCCTTGGCGCGGCCCGGTCGGCCAATCCCGACAGCGCCAACAGCCAGTTCTTCATCAACTTCTCCGACAACCACTTTCTGAACGGGCAGTACACGGTCTATGGCCGCGTGACCGGCGGGATGGAGCATGTGGATGCGATCACCCGGGGCGAGCCACCGGCGGAGCCCGATCGCATGATCAGCGTCAAGGTGGCGGCAGATGTTGCGTAAGCTGCTGGGCGCATTGGTGATCGCCGCGGGCCCCGCGGCGGCCACGGGGATCGAGATCACGGTCGCGGGCGAGGGGGCCAATGGCGTGATCGCCATTGACCTCTTCGAGGATGTGGCACCGGGCCATGTGGACCGGATCACGACGCTGGCCGCGCAAGGCGCCTATGACAACGTGGCCTTTCACCGGGTGATCAACACGTTCATGGCGCAGACGGGCGATGTTGAGTTCGGCAAGCTCAACGACAGCTATGATGCGCGCAATGCCGGGCGTGGCGGATCCGATCTGCCCGATCTGGCGCAGGAGTTTTCGGACATCCCCTTCGACGGTGGCGTGGTCGGCATGGCGCGGTCGCAAGATGTGGACAGTGCCAACAGCCAGTTCTTCATCATGTTTGCGCCGGGCTATTTCCTGAACAACCAATATACGGTCGTCGGGCAGGTGACGGGCGGGCAAGAGGTGGTGGATGCGATCAAGAAGGGCCACCCCCAATCCGGTGCCATCACGGGCGCGCCCGATCGTATGGTGACGGTGACGGTCACAGAATGACGCCTGCCGCGGAGCGCGCCGGAATTTGAAGTCAAATTCCGTGCCGTTTTCTGTGTCAGAAAACGCCTCGCCCGGCTCAGAGGGATCGCGCGGCACCGGAGCGGGTGCGCCAGCCCAGACCGGCGCTGATCACCGACAGCGCCGCAGCGATCCAGGCCAGCCCGGCAAAGGCGCGGGTCATCGCCTCGGCGTGCCCGGCCGCATCGCTTTCCACACCGAAACTGGCGGTGCCGCCCGCACCGACATATTGGGCGGAGACAAAGCCGCCGACGGCTGCCACGGAAATCAGCCCGGCCATCCGCGTCACCGCATTGTTGATGCCCGATGCCGTGCCGGACTGCCGCTCATCCACCGCACCCATGACGGCCGTCGATAGGGGCGCCACCACCGCCGCCATGCCCAGCCCCACAAGACACATCGCGGGCACGATGTGCCCCCAGAAATTCTGCGCCGGCGCGAGGACCGCCATCGCGGCATATCCCGCGGCCACCACCAGCGATCCGCCCATCAGCAAGGGAGCCGGGCCGATCCGGTCCGCCAGCTTGCCCGCCCGTGCCGACAGCAGCGAGATGAAGATCGACATGGGGGCAAAGGCGGCGGAGGCCTCGATCTCGCTCAGCCCCCAACCGGCGATGAATGTCATCGGCATGAAAAAGAACATGATCGACAGCCCGGAATAGAGCGTGAAGCTCAGCGCATTGGCCGCCGCAAACGGACCTGCCGCAAACAGCGACAGTGGCATCATCGGATGGTCGCTGCGCCACTGCGTGACAAGGAACACGACCAGCATCACCGCACCCGCGCTCAGCCAAAGGCCCGCATGCGCGCCGTGGTCCAGGTGGGTCAGACCCCAGGCGATGCCCAGCAAGGCGAGCGTTGCGGTGATCGCACCCGGCACATCGACGCGGGCGCCCGCCTCGGCCGGGTCCTCGCCCAGATGGCGGAGCAGCAGGTAAAGAGCCACGCCGCCCAGCGGCAGGTTGATCGCAAAGATCCAGCGCCACATCTCGGGCCCGCCCACGGTCAGGGCCAGTCCGCCCACGAACGGCCCCGCGGCCGTGGTGAGCGCCGAGGCCGCGGCCCAGATGCCGATGGCGCGGCCACGCGTCTCCTTGGGGTAGGCGCGGGCAATGAGCGCCAGTGATCCGGGCACCATGATGGCGGCCCCGACGCCCTGCACGGCCCGGGCGGTGATCATGAAAAGCGGGGTGGGCGCCAGCGCGCAGAAGATCGACGCCACCACGAAGAGCACGATGCCCAGGCCAAAGACACGGCCCAGCCCGAACCTGTCGCCCATGGCGCCGCCCACGAGGATCAACGCCGACAGGGTCAGCATATATGCGTTGTGGATCCACTGCGCCTCGGCCAATCCGGCGTCCAGGCTGTCGCGCATCGCGGGCAGGGCGATGGCCACGACTGTGCCGTCGATGAACCCCAGCGCCGAGGCGAGGATGGCGGCCACGAGGATGTAAGGGCGGCTGCGTTCGGCACAAAAGCCGGGACGAAAAACGGGCGCCGCAGATGTCTGGGGCGCCCGTGTATCGGTCATATCGGTGACCGGAACTATTCGGGTTTGGGTGCGCCTGGCGCGCCTTTGCCGCCGGAGTTCAACGGATCGTCCTGGCGCTGTACGGAACCCTCGAAATGGGCGCCGCTTTCGATGGCGATGGTCTTGTGGATGATGTCGCCTTCGACGCGGGCGGTCGAGGTCAGGCGCACCTTGAGGCCGCGCACACGGCCCACGATGCGGCCGTTGACGACGACGTCGTCCGCCACCACTTCGCCTTTGATCGTGGCGCTTTCGCCGATCGTCAGCAGGTGCGCGCGGATGTCGCCTTCGACCGTGCCTTCGACCTGGATATCGCCGGTTGTCTTCATGTTGCCGGTCACGTGCAGGTCAGCCGACAGGATCGAGGCTGGCGGTTTCGCCTTGGGCGCGCTCGCCTTGAATTCGCTTTGCGGGGCCGGTTTGGACGACGGGGCAGGGGCCGCGGATGCGGGAGCCGCTGGCTTGCCGCCTTCGGTCGAGGGCCCGGGTTCGTTGATTTTGCTCTTAGAAAACATCGTTTGCTGCCTTGATATAGATCATCGGGTTGACGGCTTTTCCACCGACACGGACTTCGTAGTGCAGATGCACGCCGGTCACCCGTCCGGATGCTCCCATATCACCAATGCGATCCCCGCGCGAGACCTTTTGACCAACTTTCACGCGCAGTTTCGACAGGTGCGCATAGCGCGTCTCGATCCCGAACTCGTGCTGGATCTTGACCAGGCGACCATAGCCCGATTGCCAGCCCGCATGGGTCACGACGCCGTCCGCCGTGGCATAAAGCGGTGTGCCCAGCGAGGCCGCGAAATCCACGCCCTTATGCATCCGGCGGCCGCCCGTCTTGGGGTCACGCCGGAAGCCGAAGGAGGAGGTGAAGCGGAACGCATCCTTGACCGGTGTGGCAAAGGGCGCCTTTTGCGCGGCGATGCGGTACAGGTTCAGCCGGTCCATCTGGTTGAGGATGCGGTTGGCGCGCAACGTGTCGGGGCTGGGTTCCTGGCCGCGGGTCGAAAAGCTGAGCGGGGTCAGCGGGCCGCCCTGGCCGGAATAGCCGCGGCGCACCTCTTCGATGATGCGGTCGGTTGGCATGCCGGCCGCGCGGAACATCTTGTCGAGCGGGGCGACCGATACGGTCATCGCCTCTTCGAGCTGGCGGAAAATCTGGTCGTTCTGTTCCTGCATCAACGCGATTTGCGTGGCCATCTCGTCCGCGGCCAGCAGGGCGGTCTGCGCGTCCTCGACCACCTTGTCGCGTTCGGCGGCCGTCTTGGCCAGCGCTTCGGCAACGAAGTCCATGGGCGCACCGCCGGTGGCGGCGGCCAGTGCCGTTCCGCCTTCGCCCTGCTCTTCGAGCGTGGCCAGTTGCGTGCGCGCGTCCTCGCGTTCCTGCATCGTGTCGCGCAGGGTGGTCTGGATCACTTCGATCCCCGTCTCCAGCTCGCGCCGCCGGGTCTCGGACGCCAGCAGTTCCGACTGCATGACCGAGATCTGTTCCAGTGCTGCGTTGAACCGTTCTTGGGCGGCGAGCGCCTCTTCGGCGCGGGAATCGCGTTGCCCGGCCAGATCGTTCAGGCGCGCCTGATAGGTGCGCTGATCCCGTTTCGCCTGTTCGCGAAAGTTGCCGGCCCCGATGCTGTCCATCAACAGGATGGCGGTGGCCACGATGGCCCAGGCCACAACGAAAGAACTGCCGGCAAAGGCGATCAGCTGCGTGGCGGGCCGCAATCGGATAAAGCGGGTGTCATTGTCGGATTTCAGAAAAACGCGCCGTTCCGGAAAATACGTTTCCAACAGCGCGTGGATTTTGATCGCGAGGCGTGTGCGCAAATGCCTGATCCCCTGTCTCGTCCCTGTTACGGCGCGTTCGTCCCCCAACACCACGCCCTTTGAGGCGTGTGTTTAAGGGGCCTGCAAGATGGGGGCAACCCTCCTGGGGATAAGTCCTGCCGTCAGGTGCAGAAAAGACTCACTCAAGCGTCACTTCGGCGATATTTTGCTGGCGTTTCCATGCGGTTTCGCATGGGGATCAGTCCGCGACGGCGAGCGGCCAGTAGAAATCCGGGGGCAGGCCCGCCTCGGCGCGCTTTTCCTCATTGAAAGGCGGCTTGAGCGGGCTGTGGAAATAGGTCTGCACCAGCGTGTGAAACGCCTCCTTGGGATCGCGGTTTTCGCGGCCGCACAGAAAGTGGAACCATTTCGAGCCGTAGGCGACATGCGCCACCTCCTCGGCATAGATCGTCTCGAGCGCGGCGACGGCCCCGTCGGCGCCCGCCTTGCGGAAGATCTCGATCATGCCGGGCGTCACATCCAGCCCGCGCGCCTCGAGCACCATGGGCACCACGGCGAGCCTGCCCATGAAATCCGTCGCCGTATCTTCGGCGGCACGCCACATGCCTGCATGTGCAGGCAGCGCGCCATAATGGCTGTCCATCGCTTCAAGACAGTCGCACATCAGATTGAAATGCTTGGATTCCTCATCGGCCGCCTTCACCCAGTCATCGTAGAACCCCATGGGCATGGGAACGTGGGCAAAGCGGGCGATGATGTCCCAATGCAGGTCGACCGCGTTCAGCTCGATATGCGCGACCGCGTGCAACAGCGCGATGCGTCCCTGCGGTGATCCGGGGCGGCGGCGGGGCACGTCGCGGGGGCTGAGCAGTTCGGGCGCTGCGGGCCTTGCGGGGTGATCCGGCGGGGTGGCGGTGCCCACCTCGGGCGTCTCGCCTGCCGCACGCGCCGCCTGCCATTCGGCGGCATAGCGGCGCGACAGAGCCGTTTTTGCGCGGCCATCGGCCGTGCGCAGCACCGCCTCGGCCATCTGCGCCAGTGGCAGCATCACAGCGCTTGAACAGCGGCCAGCACAGCCTCCGCATGGCCCGGCACCTTGACCTTGGGCCAGACCATCGCGATGTCGCCATTGGCGTCGATCAGATAGGTGGTGCGTTCGATCCCCATGTACTTTTTGCCGTACATGTTCTTTTCCTTCCACACGCCGTAATCCTCGCACACCCTGCCGTTTTCGTCCGACAGCAGCGGCACGGTCAGCTCCTTTTTGGCGGTGAACTTGGCGTGGCTGGCAACGGAGTCTTTAGACACGCCGAATACCTTTGCGCCTGCGGCCTCGAACGCGCCGAGATGTTCGGAAAAGGCGATGGCTTCCTTGGTGCAGCCGGGCGTGTCGTCGCGCGGATAGAAATACAGCACCACCGGGCCGCCCTTGAGCGCCGACAGCGTCACCTCGGTGCCGTCGCCCTGCGGCAAGGTGAAATCGGGGGCGGGGCTGGAGATATCGAGCATGTCTGAGCCTTTTCGTCGTACTGTAAAAGATGTGACTGGCATGATAGGGCTGGCCGGAGAAGAATAAAGGCATGAGCAGCGCAGAACCCATCCCCGACGCCCCCAAGCGGCGGCGCAAAGGCAAGTGGCGTCGCCACGGGTTGCCCAGCCTGCTGTTTTCCCTGCTCCTCGCCGCGATCCTGGGCGCAGTGCTGTATGTTCTGATGGGGCGGCCCGTTGCGGCGCCCGACTGGTTGCGCGACCGGATCGAGGCCGATGTGGCCGTGGGCATCGATGATGCCACGCTGGCCTTCGACACGCTGGATTTCGTGGTGGATGAGGGGCGCTATCCCCGGGTGCGCATGACCAATGTGCGGGTTCTGTCGACATCCGGTGCCGAAATCGTGGGATTTGCCGAGATGCGCGCGGGCCTGTCGATGTCGGCGCTGCTGTCGGGGCGCGTGGTGGTCAACACGATCGACATCAGCGGCGTCTTTGCAAACTTGCGGCGGATGGCGGACGGGTCGGTGCTGCTGTCCGGCGGCTTTGACCTGACGGCGCCTGCCGAACAGGCCGCCAATCTGGGCGCGTTGATCGAACGGATCGACACGATGGTGGAACGTCCGGCCTTTGCGGGCTTGCGCAGCGTTGACATGCAGGCGCTGACGCTGCGGCTGGAGGATGCGCGCACGGGCCGGGCCTGGACGGTGGATGGCGGTCGGCTGAGCGCCGTGCGGTCGGGGCGGACGCTGCGCCTGAGTTCGGACCTTGCCTTGCTGAGCGGTGGGCAAGGTGTGGCGACCCTGCAGGCCAGTTACGAAAGCCTCATCGGTGCGACCGATGCGCAATTTGGCGTCACGCTGAACGACATGGCGGCAGGCGATATCGCCGCCATCGCAACGCCCTTTGCCTGGCTCGACGTGCTGCGTGCGCCGATCTCCGGTGCGATGCGCGGCGGCGTGGAGGCGGACGGCGCGCTTGCGCCCGTTTCGGTGACCTTCTCCATCGGCGAGGGGGTGATCCAGCCGACGGACGCCACGCGGCCCGTGCCGTTTTCGTCGGCGCGGTCGTATTTCAACTTTGATCCGTCCAGCGGCGTCATGACCTTTGACGAGCTGTCGGTTGTCAGCGACTGGATCACCGCGCGCATCGACGGGCAGGCGGTGCTCAACGTGGCAGAGGACGGGACGCTCGACGATCTGGTGGGGCAGTTCGCGGCCACGACGCTGACCGCCAATCCCGCCGAGCTTTACGCCGAACCCATCGTGATGGATGCGGCCAACATGGATTTCCGCCTGTCGCTGGCGCCCTTTACCCTCGAGATCGGGCAGGCGCTGTTCGAGGATCAGGGCCAGGCGCTGTTGGCGCGTGGCACCCTCGCGGTGGAACCCGAAGGCTGGCGTTACAGCCTTGATGCGCAGATGGACGGGCTGGCGCCCGACCGGCTCTTCAACCTGTGGCCAGAGGCGTTTGTGCCCAAGGTGCGCGCCTGGGTGGTCGACAACCTCATGGGCGGGGTGATGCGCGACATCGACTTTGTCCTGCGCGATGGGCCGAACACCGCGCCCGACGCCTATTTCAGCTTTGCCTATGATCAGGCCGAGGTCCGCTACCTCAAGACATTGCCGCCGATCACGGACGCGCAAGGCACGGCGAGCCTGCTCGACAACCGCTTTGTCGTGGCGGTGGATCGGGGGCAGGTCATGGCGCCCGAGGGGGGCGCGATTGATGTGAGCGGGTCGTCCTTCATCATCCCGGACGTGACGGTCCGGGACGGCGCGCCGTCGGTCATTCGGCTGCAGACGCAAGGCAGTGTGACGGCGGCCCTGTCGATGCTGGACCAGCCCCCGTTCGAGGTCATGCAACGCGCGGGCCTGTCGCCGGACCTTGCCGATGGTCAGTTGCAGGCCGCGGGCACGCTGTCGTTGCCCCTGCGCCAAGGGGTGCAGACGTCGGACGTCGCGTATTCCGCGACCGGTACGGCCCGGGCGGTGCGCAGCAGCACCCTTGTCGACGGGCGCGAGATTGCGGCGGACACGTTGCGTGTCACCGCCGATCAGACGCAGGTGGCGGTGTCCGGACCCGGCACCATCGACGGTGTTCCGTTTGATGTGGTGTGGGCCCAGCCGCTGGGTAACGGCCCGCAGCCCAGCAGCGTGCGGGGCCAGATCGAGCTGTCGGCCGCTACGGTCGACGCGTTCGACATCGGGCTGCCGCCGGGCATGGTCACCGGGCGCGGCACCGGCGATCTGGTGGTGGACCTGCCTGTGGGTGGCGGTACGCCGGATTTCACCCTCGCCACCGATCTGCGCGGCGTCGGCCTGTCGGCCCCGCCGCTGGGGTGGCGCAAGGCGGCGGCGACACCCGGCACGCTGCGGCTGAGCGGCGCGCTGGGGCCGACGCCGCGCGTCGACGCGCTGGTGCTGGACGCGCCGGGGCTGAGCGCGCAGGGCAACATCACCCTCACCAGCGCAGGCGGGCTTGAGCGCGCGCGCTTTTCCGAAGTGCGCATCGGCAACTGGCTGCGCGCACCGGTCGATCTGGTGGGGCGCGGCGCAAATCAGCCGCCCGCTGTGAACGTGCGCGGTGGCCTTCTGGATCTCAGGCAAGCCGATTTCGGCGGCTCTGACGCGGGCGGGGCGCAGGGCGGTGGGCCTTTGTCGCTGACGCTCGACCGGTTGCAGGTCACCGACACCATCGCCCTCGACAATATGCGCGGCGATTTCAGTATGGGGCGCGGCATCGACGGCCGGTTTACCGCCCGCGTGAACGGCGGTGCCCCGGTCGAGGGGCAGATCCTGCCGCAGAACGGACGCAGCGCGATCCGGGTACGTGCGTCGGATGCGGGCGCCGTTTTCGCCTCGGCCGGGCTCTTGAAACAGGCGCGCGGGGGCGATCTGTCGCTGACGCTCTTGCCCGTCGGAGCCGCGAGTTTTGACGGCACGCTCGAGGTGCGCGAGACCCGGGTGCAGGACGCACCCGCCATCGCCGCACTGCTCAACGCGCTGAGCATCGTGGGGCTGCTCGAACAGGCGGGCGGCAACGGGATCCACTTTCAAGAGGTCGATGCCGCCTTTCGTCTGACCCCGTCGACCATGGCGCTGACGCGCGCCAGCGCTGTGGGCCCGTCGATGGGCCTGTCGATGGACGGCACATATGATGTCGCCAATGGACGGCTCGACATGCAGGGCGTGATATCGCCCATCTACATCCTCAACGGCATCGGCAGCATCTTTACCCGTCGGGGCGAGGGGCTGATCGGGTTCAACTACCGTCTGCGCGGCCCCGTCGCCGCACCGCAGGTCAGCGTCAATCCGCTGTCGGCCTTCACCCCCGGCATGTTCCGCGAGATCTTCCGCGCCCCGGCACCGGACCTGCCCGCGGTCGAGGGCGAAGCGCCCGTTGGCACGCCCGAAGCCTTCGTGGCAGACCCGGACGAAACGGGCGAGACTGCGGCGCAACGTCGCTTGCGCATACGCCAGCAGGAGCGTGACGCGCGGTGACGGCACGGCTAGACGCAGGCGCATGAAACTCAGCGATTTCGATTTTGATTTGCCCGACGACCTGATTGCAACGCGGCCCGCGGTGCCGCGTTCCTCCGCCCGGATGTTGGTCGGGGAAAGGGAGGCGATCCACGATCAGGTGGTGACCGACCTTGTGGACTGGCTCGCCCCCGGCGATCTGCTGGTGCTCAACGACACCCGCGTGATCCCCGCGCGCCTGTCGGGCACCCGCACGCGCGTCAGCGCACAGGGCGAGACGCAAGCGCGGATCGAGGCGACCCTGCTCGAGCCGCGCGCGGACGGCACCTGGGGTGCGCTGCTGAAGCCGCTGAAAAAGGTCAAGGCGGGCGAGGCGATCGTCTTTTCCGACGTCCTCGCCGCCACGCTCGAAGGCGTCGCGGACGGGCAGGCGCATCTGCGCTTCAACCTGTCGGGCGATGATTTCGACGCGGCCCTGGCGAAGGCCGGCGCCATGCCACTGCCGCCCTATATCGCCGCCAAACGGCCCGCCGACGCGCAGGACAAGACCGACTATCAGACCGTCTGGGCGCGCAACAGCGGCGCCGTGGCGGCCCCCACCGCGTCGCTGCATTTCGACGATGCGCTGCTGGCTGCGCTCGCGGCGCGCGGGGTCCGGCGGACCTTTGTGACGCTGCATGTGGGCGCGGGCACGTTCCTGCCGGTCAAGGTCGATGACGTGACGAAACACAAGATGCACGCCGAATGGGGCCGCGTCAGTGCCGAGGCCGCAGATGCCATCGCGCGGACCAAGGCCGCAGGCGGCCGCGTCATCCCCGTGGGCACCACCGCACTGCGCCTGATCGAGACGATGGCCCGCGACGCGGGTCTTGCCCCGTGGGAGGGGGAAACGGACATCTTCATCTATCCCGGCTTTACCTTTCGCGTGGCCGACGGGTTGATGACCAATTTTCACCTGCCCAAATCCACGCTCATGATGCTCGTGGCCGCGTTGATGGGCCACGAGCGGATCGCGCGGATCTACGATCACGCGATTGCCGAAAAATACCGCTTTTTCTCATATGGGGACGCGTCGCTTTTGTTGCCGTAAACCGGCGCTTCGAAATCGACACCGCTACGGTCGCATTCTCTTGCGACTCAGCGCGCGATGTGTGCGAAGGGGCGCACAGCTGACCCGCGCGGGAGACGACCCATGTTCCAAGTTCTGACCAGCGCCTGGGCGCTTTTGATGGGTATGTTCCTGTTGATGATCGGCAATGGCATGCAGGGTACATTGCTGGGCATCCGTGGCGAGATCGAAGGGTTCTCGACCCTCGAGATGTCGATCATCATGTCGGCCTATTTTGCCGGGTTTCTGGGTGGCAGCCGGATGGCGCCCCGGATGATCCGGCGCGTGGGCCATGTGCGGGTCTTTGCGGCGCTTGCCTCGCTGATCTCGGCGGTAATGATCCTTTATCCGACCTTTGCCGATCCATGGATCTGGACGCTGGGGCGGGTGCTGATCGGGTTCTGCTTTTCTGCGGTGTACGTGACGGCGGAAAGCTGGCTGAACGATGCCGCCGACAACTCCAACCGGGGCAAGGCGCTGTCGCTTTACATGGTCGTGATGACGGTGGGGATCGTGGTCAGCCAGTACCTGCTGCTCACGGCGGACCCGTCGGGCTTTGTCCTCTTTGTCATTCCATCCGTCCTCGTGTCGCTGGCGATCACGCCGATCCTGCTGTCGATCAGCCCGGTGCCCGCCTTTGACACCACCAAGCCGATGACGCTGCGCGAATTGTTCCACGTGTCGCCCTTGGGCTGCGTTGGCATGTTCCTGCTGGGCGGTGTGTTCGCGGCCCAGTTCGGCATGGCGCCCGTCTATGGGACCGAAGCGCAGCTGAGCATCGCGCAAATCTCAACCTTCGTGTCGACCTTCTTTATCGGGGCGGTGCTGTTGCAATACCCGATCGGGTGGCTGTCGGACCGGTTTGATCGGCGTCTGCTGATCCTCGCCGTGGCGGTCATCGGCACGGTCGGTTCGATCCTGGGCCTCGCCCTGGGCGGCAATTTCGGCCTGCTGCTGGCGTCTGCGTTCATTGTGGGCGGCATGTCCAACCCGCTCTATTCGCTGCTGCTGGCACACACGAACGACTTTCTGGATCACGACGATATGGCGGCGGCCTCGGGCGGGCTCGTGTTCATCAACGGCCTTGGCGCCGTCGCAGGCCCGCTGATCGTGGGCGCACTGATGGAGCGTGTGGGGCCGGGTGGGTTTTACATGTTCACCGCGGTGCTCTTTGCTGTGCTTGTCGGCTATGCCGGCTACCGGATGACCCAGCGGGCCACCATCGCGGTCGAAGATACGGGTGCGTACGTCGCTATGTCGCAGGCCACCATGACACCTGTGGCGATGGAAATTGCACAAGAATACGCCATCGACGTCGAGTTGGAAGCCGAAAACCCGGCCGATGCGGCCTAAAGGGGCGGCATTTCGTCCCGAACCGCTTGCTCTTATGTGTCGGGGTTGTTGTATTTCGTGATTAGCGCGGCCGCGATGGCCCATGTAACGATAGTGCGGTGGGATATGGTGAGGAGGATGGGTTATGGTAGGACCTGACGAGATTTTGGCGTTCTGGCTGGACGCGTGTTCACCCGAACACTGGTACACGCGCGATGATTCGCTGGATCAGACCATACGGGACCGTTTCCAATCCACATGGGAGGCCGCGCGCGAGGGCAGCTTTTCGATGTGGCTGACCTATCCCAACGGGGCGCTGGCCTATATCATCCTGACCGACCAGTTTCCGCGCAACATGTTCCGCGATGATGCGCGCGCCTTTGCGCTGGATCGCGCGTCCCTGGCGGCGGCAAAGTCGGCCATCGGTAAGGGCTGGGATCTGCGCATTGACGAACCCGCGCGGCAGTTCTTCTACATGCCGCTCGAGCATTCGGAAAACCTGTGTGACCAGGATCGCGCCGTGCGCCTGATCTGCGAGCGGATCGAGGATCCGGTCAAGCTGCTGCATGCCCGCGCGCATCGCGAGGTGATCCGCCAGTTCGGCCGCTTTCCCCATCGCAACGCCGCGCTGTCACGTAAGACGACCGAACCCGAGCAGGCGCACCTTGAGGCGGGCGGCTACGGCGCCGTTGTCCGGTCGCTGGAGCATGTCGAGGCCGCCTGACCAGGCGTCAGTCGATTTGTCGCGCCCACCTCGCGTTGAGGCGGGCCATAAACTAGTTTAACACTAAACTAGTTTTGGAGCAGACCTGCGAGGACAGTCCCATGGCGGCAAAATCATTTGACTTGGTGATCATTGGTTCGGGCCCGGGCGGCTATGTCGCCGCGATCCGTGCGGCGCAACTGGGGCTGAGCACCTGCGTGGTCGAACGTGAGCATCTGGGCGGCATCTGCCTCAACTGGGGCTGTATCCCGACCAAGGCGATGCTGCGGTCGTCCGAGGTGTTCCATCTGATGCACCGCGCCAAGGAATTTGGCCTCAAGGCCGACGGGATCGACTATGACCTCGACGCCGTCGTGGGCCGCAGCCGCAAGGTGGCGGGCCAGCTTTCGGGCGGCGTGCAGCACCTGCTGAAAAAGAACAAGGTGACGGTCATCATGGGCGAGGGCACGATCCCCGCCAAGGGCAACGTGAGCGTCAAGACCGACAAGGGCACAGAAGAGCTGACCGCCAAGAACATCATTCTGGCCACCGGCGCGCGGGCGCGCGAATTGCCGGGCCTCGAGGCGGATGGCGACCTGGTCTGGACCTACAAGGCAGCGCTGACGCCCAAACGCATGCCGAAAAAGCTGCTCGTCATCGGCTCGGGCGCCATCGGCATCGAATTCGCGAGCTTTTACAACACGCTGGGCGCCGACACGACCGTGGTCGAGGTCATGGACCGCGTGTTGCCCGTCGAAGATGAAGAGATCAGCGCCTTTGCCAAGAAGAGCTTTGAAAAGCAGGGCATGACCATCATGCAAAAGGCGATGGTCAAACAGCTGGACCGCGCCCAGGGCAAGGTGACGGCCCATATCGAAGTGGGCGGCAAGGTCGAAAAGCACGCGTTTGACACCGTCATTTCCGCCGTAGGTATCGTCGGCAATGTCGAGAACCTCGGCCTCGAGAAACTGGGCGTGAAAATCGACCGCACTCATGTTGTTACGGATGAGTTTTGCCGGACGGGCATCGAAGGGCTCTATGCCATCGGCGATATCGCGGGCGCGCCCTGGCTGGCGCACAAGGCCAGCCACGAGGGCACGATGGTCGCCGAGCTGATCGCGGGCAAGAATGACGTCCACCCGATCAAGCCCAATTCCATCGCGGGCTGCACCTATTGCCACCCGCAGGTCGCGAGCGTCGGCCTGACCGAGGCTGCAGCGAAGGAGGCGGGCTATGACATCAAGGTCGGCCGCTTCCCCTTTATCGGCAACGGCAAGGCCATTGCCCTGGGCGAGCCCGAGGGGATGATCAAGACCGTCTTCGACGCCAAGACGGGCGAGCTGCTGGGCGCGCACATGGTCGGCGCCGAAGTGACCGAGCTGATCCAGGGCTATGTCGTGGGCCAGGCGCTCGAGACCACCGAAGAGGATCTGATGCACACGGTCTTCCCGCATCCGACCCTGTCCGAGATGATGCACGAAAGCGTCCTCGACGCCTATGACCGCGTCATCCACATGTAGGCTGCGACGCCTTTACCGGATCGACCGATGGCCGCTACGATGCGGCCATTGGGTTTTCTGGGGGTACTGATGAAGAAACTGGTAAATGTGGCGTCGACGGCGTTGCTCGGCCTGTGGTTGGCAGGCGCGCCCGCCACCGCGCAGCAGTTGATGTTCGAATACTACGCCATGCTGTCGCCGCAAGACACGTACAATTCCCGTGGCGTTCCGCTCAACGACGTTTGCGCCATCGTGCAACAGGACCGGGCCAATTTTCACAAGTTCGGCAGGCGCGATTCGGGCGACAGTTCCGATCCGTTCTTCACGACCCCGGAACGGCGTGCGATGATCAGTGGACGCTGCGAATATGACCCGTCGTATCATACGGTGGCCCGGATCCGGTCGCAGTTCATCGGCTTTGTGCTTGTGCGGGTGTTCGGCAATGGCAGCGGGGTGAGCCGCGTGCAGATTTTCGAGGCCGCCGGCTGACAGGGCTTGCGCGCGCCCGGCACCTGTGATGACCGTCGGGCATGTCGGATCGCACACAGTTCGCGCTTGTGTTCGCGCTCTGGGGCGCGGGCCTTGGGGCGGCGGCGCAATATGCCAAGATCAGCGTGATCTTTGACCAGCTGCCCGCCATCTACCCGGACGCAGGTAACGCCCTGGGGTTCATCGTGTCGCTCGTGGGCTTTGTCGGCATCGTGCTGGGCGTCGTGGCGGGCCTTGTCGTGGCGCGCATCCGCTATCGCCGTGCGATGCTGTGGGCGCTGTGGGCCGGGGCGCTGGTGTCGGCCTTTCAGGCCACGCTGCCCAGCCTGCCGCTGATGCTCGCCTCCCGCGTGGTCGAGGGGATGTCGCATCTGGCCATCGTCGTCGCTGCGCCTACGCTTATCGCGCAGCTCAGCGCCGAGCGGCACCGCGGCTTTACCCTCACACTGTGGAGCACGTTTTTCAGCGTCGCCTTCTCGCTGCTGGTCGCGGTGGGCTTGCCGCTGGTCGACGCGGCGGGGATCGAGGCGCTGTTTCTGGCGCATGCGATCTGGCTCGCCGCCTTTGCGATCATCCTGACCCTGTTTCTGCGCCCGATCGAGGCGCCGCCGCCCGGCGCGCTGACCGTCGCCGGGATGGTGTCCGACCATGTCGCCATCTACGGCTCGCCGCATATCTCGGCGCCTGCCGCCGGTTGGCTGTTTTACACGTTCTGTTTCCTCGCGATCCTGACCGTGCTGCCGCCCTATGTCGCGCCCGACTGGCGCGCCTGGGTGATGGGGGCGATGCCGCTGGTGTCCATCGCGGTCTCGCTCACGCTTGGCGTGCTGGCCTTGCGCGTCATGAGCGCCGTCGCGCTGATCCAGATCGGCTTTGCGCTTTGTATCGCAGCACTGCTTTGGCTGTGGCTGGCGCCGGGTCTACCGCTGGCCTGCCTCGCCCTGGCCGCGGCCCTTGGCCTTGTGCAGGGCGCAAGCTTTGCCGCTGTGCCGCAGCTCAACGGCACGGCGGACGCGCAGGCCAAGGCCTATGGTGCGCTCGCGCAGACCGGCAATCTGGGCAACACGCTGGGCACGCCCGCGCTGCTTGCCGTGTTGGGTGTCGCGGGCTATCCGGGCCTTGTCTGGACCGCCATCATCGTTCTGGCGTGCGGGGCCGGGGTGCACGCCTGGCTGTCTGCGCGGCGCAAGGCGCTGGCCTAGGCCGGCAAGCTGGGGCAGGGTGCGCCCATGCCCAGCCTCAACCGCATCGTTATGCACCGCCGCGCGCGCCGGATGATCCAGGACCTCGATCCGCCCAACCTGCGCGCGGCCGAGATCAGTGGCAAATGGGGCGCGCAGTTCGACTTTGCCGTCTACGACCAGTATCGGTTTCCGCAGTATGATATCTGCGATGGCCCGATCCGGGATGATGCGGGCAAGCCGCGCAAATATGATCTGATCCTCGCCAACCAGGTTTGGGAACATCTTGACCGGCCCTACGCCGCCACCCGCCACGTGCGCCAGATGTTGCGCAAGGGCGGGTATTTCTGGCTCGCCGTTCCGTTCTTTATCCCGTTTCACGCAGCCCCCAACGATTG
>JBCBHM010000014.1:0-74737 GCA_038525585.1 Pseudomonadota bacterium | reverse complement strand
CCCCCCCCCCCCCCCCCCCCCCCCCCCCCCCCCCCCCCCCCCCCCCCCCCGGTCGGATCGGGGCACCCCGATCCGAAATCCCTGCTACCCGGCCACGGCCCGCAACAGCCGCTTGCGCGCCGGTGGGATCGCGCCGATCTCAAGCCCGGTGAACACATGCAACGTGTTCATCTGGTCATCGACGACGGCATGGTCACTGACCCAGCCCCCCATCAGCAGATAGGTCCGGAGCAGCGGCGGCATGCGCAGCATCGCCTTTTTCGCGTCCGGCTTGCGGCGCAGCCGCGCGGCATAGCGGAACACTTTCGGCGCCTTCACCCGCGGCAACCAGCGCTTGGGCGCCAGATGCCGGGCCTTGAGCATGGCAAAGGCATCCAGATACTCCGCCGTTTCGGTCCCCGCAAAGGACGAGCAGCCAAAAAGCAGTTCGACCCCGTGCTCATCCACAAACGACGTCATCGCGCCCCAGGCCACGCGCAGGATATCGGGGTCTGCCACGTCCGGGTGCACGCAGAACCGGCCCATCTCGACCATCTTGCCATCATAGGCCGCGAGCGCGCTCAGTTCGTAATATTGCGCGGAGTAACTGCGCGAGATTTCGGCGCCGGTGAGCGGCAGCATGCGAAAACAGCTGACCAGCGCACCGTCCGACACACGGTGGATCAGAAGATGCGTGCAGATGGCGTCGAACGCATCGGCATCACGCGGCGCATCCAGCCCGAAGCACAGCGCGCGCAAGCCCTGCGCGCTCTCGACATCGGCGGCGGTGTCAGCGGTGCGGACCGTATAGCGGCCTCGTTTCAGCTTGATCATCGCAGTGCCCTCCTGCGTTGCCTCATGCGGCGGCGCTTATCACGGGGCGTGTGACAAAGACGTGACGCGGATCAGATGCCGAACGCCCCCTGGCCCGGCACGATGCGGCCAAAGCTGCCCAAGAGCTGGCGCAGGAACGACGTGTCGGTCACGCCGCTGTCGGTCACGCGGCGCTCCAGCACGACAACGCGGCCCTCTTCGAGGCCGAAGCGTTCGATGTTCTGCAATATGCCTTCCGCGTCGAAGGTCATGGCGAGCACCTGCCGGTCGATGACCTGCGGGCGCCGCGGCCCGAACGTGCGCGTCGTGTGCGCCACGTAAAAGAAATCACCGCCCTCGAGCACACCGCCCGCGGTGGGCGAGCCCACCACATCCTCGACGCTGGCGCGGGTGTCGATGCCGACCGCCAGTTCCTGCAGCTCTTCCTCGGGCGGAATATAGCCGTGGTTGCGGAATTGTGGCGAACAGGCTGCCAGCGTCAGCGACGCCGTCAGCAGGATCGGAAATGTCCAGGTTCGCATACGCGCTCCCATCGTCTTTTTGGTGCCCCTCTTGCTCAGGAGGGGCCGTGCTTCTATCTCGCTTACCCAAGACGGCGACTTCATTCAAGAAACGAAAGCATATTCCATGTCAGGCTCCGCCCCCTCCGCGCATGCCCTCCGGGTGTCCGATCTGCCGCAAAACGCCGAAACCGCGTTCGAGATCGTGCCGGATGCCGCCACCCTGGCCGAACTGGCGCAGACGCTGGGCCTTGACGGGCTGCGCAAGCTGCGGCTGTCGGGCACCGTGTCCGGACAGGGCGAGGCCGACTGGGTGCTGCAGGCGCGACTGGGGGCGACGGTGGTGCAGCCCTGCGGTGTGACGCTGGCCCCGGTCACCACACGGATCGACACGGAGGTGCGGCGCCTCTACCTGCGCGACTACGAAGAGCCCGAAGCGCCCGAGGTCGAAATGCCCGAGGACGAAACCATCGAGCCCCTGGCCCGTTGGATCGACCCCGAGGCGGTCATGATCGAGGCGCTCAGCCTCGAGATCCCCGAATTTCCGCGCGCCTCGGATGCCGCAATGGGCGAGGTGGTGGCGACCGAGCCGGGCAAACAGGCGCTGCGCGACGCCGACCTCAAACCCTTTGCCGGGCTTGCCGCCCTCAAGACCCAGATGGGCGATAAAGAGGGCTGATCCCCCTTGCACTGCGCGCAAAGATGGGTATTTTGCCGCGCTCACGATATTTTGGGTTGGACATGGCCAAAGGCATTGCCTAAACGCACGTCACGCCCGCAGATTGGACGACCCGAACCGCGCCCCACCGTTGGGCGCACATCCCGCGCCCCCGAACGGGCGAACAGAAACAAGCATCCGTGCGACACGCGCGCGGCCCTGCCCGAACCGCGAAGGCCCACCACCATGGCTGTGCAACAAAACAAAGTCTCGAAATCGCGTCGCAACAACCGCCGCATGCACGACGGTCTGGTCGCGTTCAATCCGAACGAGTGCCCCAACTGCGGTGAGCTCAAGCGCCCACACCACATCTGTGCGGCCTGCGGCCATTACGGGGACGAGGAAATCGTCGCGATCACCGAAGAGGTCGATCTGGAAGACGACGCGGCCTAAGTCCGAAACGATCAGAGGCAGGCAGCGTTCATGACGGCCCAAGAGTCCGAATTGGCCGCGCCAAGCCCTGCCACCACCTTTCCGATTACGCTGTCTGTGGATGCAATGGGCGGGGACATGGGCCCCGCCGTTGTCGTTTCTGGCTGCGCAAAATCCGCCAGAAAGAATCCGCGCCTCGGCTTTATCCTGCACGGGCCCGAGGACGAGCTGACCAAGCTAGTCGCGCGGCGCAAGCATCTGGCCGGTCGGGTCACCATCCGCGATGCCGGTGGTGTCGTCACGATGGACGACAAGCCCAGCCAGGTTGTCCGCTCGGGCAAAGGCACGTCTATGTGGTCGGCGATTGACGCGGTGCGCTCGGGCGAGGCGACGGTCGCGGTCAGCTGCGGCAACACCGGCGCGCTCATGGCGCTGTCTATGATCCGCCTGCGCAAGCTGCCGGGTGTGAACCGCCCCGCCATCGCCGTGCTGTATCCCAGTCGCAACGTCCAGGGCTTCAACGTCATGCTGGACGTGGGCGCGGATATCCGGGCCGAGGCGCCCGACCTGCTGCGCTACGCGCTGATGGGCGCGTCCTACGCGCGCAACGGGCTGGAGCTGGCCCGCCCCCGCGTGGGCCTGCTGAACGTCGGCACCGAAGAGCACAAGGGCCGGACCGAGCTCAAGGCCGCCTATGACCTCATCGCGGCCAATGCCGCAGCTGCCGATTTCGACTTTGTCGGTTTTGTCGAGGGCGGCGATATCTCGGGCGACGTGGTCGACGTGGTCGTCACCGACGGGTTCACCGGCAACGTCGCGATCAAGACCGGCGAAGGCACCGCGGCGCTGATCGGCGAGCGGCTGCGCGAGGCGTTCCGCCACACGCCCCTGTCCCGCCTCGCCTCATTGCTGGCCATCACATCGCTGCGGCGTCTCAAGAAACGGATCGACCCACGGCGCGTGAATGGCGGCGTGTTCCTCGGCCTCAACGGCACGGTTGTCAAATCCCATGGCAGCGCCGACTCGACAGGCGTGTCGGCAGCGATCAAGCTGGCGGCACAACTGGCCGAGCTTGGCTTCAGCGATAAGCTGGCCGCGCGCATTGCAAAGGCGACGCAGCTGGCAGAGGAGAGCGAATGACAATCCGGGCCGTGGTGCGCGGCGTGGGGCACTATTTGCCCGCACGCATTGTCGAGAATGCCGAATTCGAAGCGACGCTGGACACGTCGGACGAATGGATTCGCTCCCGTTCCGGGATCGAGCGGCGCCATTTTGCCACCGATGACGACACCACATCCTCGATGGCGACCGCTGCGGCTGAGGCGGCGCTGGCTGATTCGGGGCTTGCCGCGACGGACATCGATGCGATTGTCCTGGCCACCTCGACCGCGGATCTGACATTTCCGTCGGCGGCGACCATGGTGCAGGCGCGCCTGGGCATGACCCATGGATTTGCCTTTGACGTGCAGGCGGTGTGCGCCGGTTTCGTCTACGCGCTCAGCAATGCCAACGCGCTGATCCTATCCGGTCAGGCGCGCCGGGTGCTGGTGATCGGGGCCGAGACGTTTTCCAAGATCATGGACTGGACCGACCGCAGCACCTGCGTGCTGTTCGGCGACGGCGCGGGCGCGCTGGTGCTCGAGGCGCAGGACGGTGACGGCACCGCGGCGGACCGGGGCATTCTCGCCTGCGATCTGAACTCGGACGGGCGGCACCGCGACCTGCTCTATGTCGATGGCGGTGTGAGCACCGGGACCAGCGGATACCTGCGGATGCAGGGCAATCAGGTGTTTCGCCATGCCGTCGAAAAGCTGGCCGCAACGGCGCAGACGGCGATGGACCAGGCCGGTGTCGCGGCCGACGACGTCGATTGGATCGTGCCGCATCAGGCCAATATCCGCATCATTCAGGGCACCGCGAAGAAGATGCATGTGCCGATGGAGCGCGTCGTGGTGACGGTGCAGGATCACGGCAACACCTCTGCCGCATCGATCCCCCTCGCCCTGTCGGTGGGCCGCGCACGCGGCCAGATCAAGCAGTGTGACCTGCTGGTGACCGAGGCCATCGGCGGCGGTCTGGCCTGGGGCGCGGTTGTCCTGCGCTGGTAGCGCCGGCCGGGGTTTGCGCATTTTTCCCACGTCTTGCGAATTCGCGCCGGACCGCGCAATTGGCCAAGCGCTTGATATTGACTCGGAATTTCCGGTCAACCTATGGTCAGGCAAAAGGGGGACCTGATGACTGACAAGACTTTGACCCGCATGGACCTGAGTGAAGCAGTGTTCCGTGAGGTGGGCCTGTCGCGCAATGAGAGCGCGCAATTGGTAGAGAGTGTTCTGGATCACATGTCGGATGCGCTGGTGCGCGGTGAGCAGGTCAAGATTTCCTCCTTTGGTACATTTTCGGTGCGTGACAAGTCGGCCCGGGTGGGTCGCAACCCCAAGACCGGCGAAGAGGTTCCGATCAATCCCCGCCGGGTCCTGACCTTCCGCCCCTCGCATCTGATGAAGGATCGCGTGGCGGCCGGAAACAAGTCCTGAGCCGATGGTCAACAAATCCGCCGACGCGTTCCGCACGATCTCCGAAGTGGCCGAATGGCTGGGGGTGCAGACCCATGTGCTGCGCTTTTGGGAAAGCAAGTTCAGCCAGGTCAAGCCGGTCAAGCGCGCGGGCGGACGGCGCTATTACCGCCCTGCGGACATGCTGCTGCTGGGCGGCATCCGCAAGCTGCTGCACGAGGACGGGATGACCATCAAGGGCGTCCAGAAGATCCTGCGCGAAGAGGGCATGGCGCATGTCTCGGATATGTCGCCGCCGCTGGACGAGATGACGGCGGCCCAGGTCGATGCCGATTTGATGGTGAGCGACGGTGCGATCGAGCATGAGATGGCGCCCGCAGCCGATGACGCGCCCGAGGCGGACATGGTCGAGGACGCGCCAGAGCCAGGCTTTGAGCACAGACAGATGGACGCGCCGGACGTTGACGACAGCCCCGTAGAGGCCGCCCCGGAGCCGGTGGCATGGACGGACACCCCGGCGGAGGACGCAGCCGCGGAAGATGCAGAGCCAGAGTCCGAGACACCGATATTCAGCGCCTTTGCCCGTGAGCCAAGCATCGAGGACACGCCCACACCGGTCGAGCAGGTTGAAGATACCCCCACACCTGCACCCCAAGAGGATGCAGCGCCATCCCTGCCCGCCTTTATGCGGAGCGCACCCGCTGCAGAGCCCGAAGCGCCGGAACCCGACGCGGCACCCGCACCCGACAGTCTGGCCGCCAGCGCACCCTCCGGTTTGCCAAGTTTCATGGCACCACCCGAGGAAGCCGCGCCGGAGCCCGCGCCCGAGCCCGCCGAACCCGAAGCACCTGAGGCGCCCCGGCCGCGCATTGTCGATGTGTCGGACGATCCCGACCCTGCCGCGCTGGATGTGCGCCCCTCGGCACTGACACTGGCGACACGCGCCACAGCGCTCACACCGGCGCAGCGCGACGCCCTTGCGCCGCTTCTCGCGCAACTCACCGCCCTGCGCGACACCATGGCCAGCGCGCGCGGCGACAGCCGCTAGGCGCGCCCGACGCAATGCCAATTCGCTCTTGCCCCCGGCCAGAAATCGGGTATGACACCCCTCACGTCGGGCTATGGCGCAGCCTGGTAGCGCGTCCGTCTGGGGGACGGAAGGTCGCAGGTTCGAGTCCTGCTAGCCCGACCAACACCACCCCGCCCCGCACCCCAGGGGCGACCATGCCGGCGCATGGTTTACGACCAGCGATGGTGCATGCATGACCGGGGTCCTGTCCGACACGCAAATCTCCGGCCTGATCGACAGTGGCGCGCTGGCCGCTGACCCCGCCATCATCCCCGAACAGCTGCAACCGGCAAGCCTGGACCTTCGCCTCGGTCCCGTGGCCTACCGTGTGCGCGCGTCCTTTCTGGCGGGCGCAGGGCGCAGCGTGGCCGAGCGGCTGGAGGAATTCGAGATGCACCGCGTCGACCTTTCGGGCGGTGCGGTGCTGGAAAAGGGCTGCGTCTATGTCGTGCCGCTGATGGAGCGGTTGGCCCTGCCCGAGGGTGTGCAGGCGGTGGCCAATGCCAAAAGCTCCACCGGGCGGCTTGATCTGCTGACCCGCACGATCACCGATGGCGGGACGGAGTTCGACCGCGTCGCACCCGGCTATCACGGCCCGCTCTATGCCGAGATTTGTCCGCGCTCCTTCTCCGTTCTGGTGCGCCCCGGGATGCGGCTGAACCAGATCCGGTTTCGGCAAGGTCAGGCGGTGCTGAGCGATGACGCGCTGACCGCATTGCATACCGCTAGCCCGCTGGTGGATGGCGCGGCTGTGATTGACGATGGTCTGGGCTTTTCCGTGGACCTTGCCCTGCCCGACACAACGCTGGTGGGCTACCGGGCCAAGCCGCATACGGGCGTGATCGATCTGGACAAGATCGGCCATTACAACCCGGCGGAGTTCTGGGAGGATGTGCATACCCAGGATGGTCACATCATCCTAGATCCCGGCGCGTTCTACATTCTGGTGAGCCGCGAGGCCGTGCACATCCCGCCCGACTACGCCGCCGAGATGGCGCCATATCTGGCCATGGTGGGCGAATTCCGCGTGCACTATGCCGGGTTCTTCGACCCCGGTTTTGGCCATGATGCGGCGGGTGGCACGGGGTCACGCGGGGTGCTGGAGGTGCGCTGTCACGAGGCGCCGTTCGTGCTGGAGCATGGCCAGATCGTCGGGCGGCTGATCTACGAGCAGATGTCGGCACGGCCCGCGCAGCTTTACGGTGCCGATATCGCGTCGAACTATCAGGGTCAGGGCCTGAAGCTCAGCAAGCATTTCCGCGCCTAGCGCGTCCCGTCCTGTTCGGCGGCCCGTCGGGCGCGGCGTTCGGCGCGAATACGCTGTTTCGGTGTCATCTCACCCGGTGGGAGGTCTTCCAACCGCTGCTTCTTGGGGGCACCACGTCCGCGCGTTGCGCGGTTCATGCCCGCGTCAATGCCCTTGCTGATGGCTTTGCGCATGATGATCCGCATGACCATGTTGATGATCTGGTTGACGTTCATGGACCTGCTCCGCCCCGTTGCCTCACCGGCAATATAGCGCAGAATGCGGCAAATTTCAGGTCAGTCTTCGAAAAGCTCGGACTGCCCCTCTTCGGCTTCTTCTTCGGGCTCGGTCTCCGGCCCTAGCAGCGATCCGGGCGGCGGACGGTTTTCCAGCAGACCCGCGGCGCGCAACTCCTTGAGCCCCGGCAGGTCGCGCGCGTTCTCGAGCCCGAAATGATCGAGGAAATGCTGTGTGACCACAAAGGTCACCGGGCGGCCCGGTGTCATCTTGCGCCGGCCAAAGCGGATCCACTCCATCTCGAGCAGTTGGTCCACGGTGCCGCGGCTGACGGAGACGCCGCGGATCTCTTCGATCTCGGCGCGGGTGACGGGCTGGTGATAGGCAATGATGGCCAGCGTTTCGATGGCGGCACGGCTCAGCTTGCGCTGCTCCACGGTTTCCTTCTGCATGAGAAAGCCGAGGTCGGCGGCGGTCCGGATGGCCCAGGCGTCGCCCACCTTCATCACCTGCACGCCGCGCCCGTCATAGCGTTTGCGCAGGTGCACCAACGCCTCGGCCGGGTCGCAGCCATGGGGCATGCGCGCCTCAAGATCCTTGACCGTCACCGGCTCCACGCTTGCGAACAGCACGGCTTCGACCATGCGCTCCTGCTCGCCCATCGGGGGTGCCTCGAACAGGCTTTCTTCCATTTCCTCAGGGTGTTCCATCACGCTTTTCATCTTTCTTGCGCACCTGGATCGGTGCGAACGTATCGGTCTGGCGGATCACCAGCTGGCCTTCCTTGACCAGCTCGAGGCTGGCGGCAAAGGTGGCCGCGGTGGCCGAGCGGCGCTTGGCCGGGTCCATCTCCCACCCTTCGGGCAGATAGCTGAGGATGTCGGTCCAGTCGCCCTCAAATCCGATCAGCCCGCGCATCCTGTCCAGCGCCTGTTCCATCGTGAACACCGCGTCGCGGTCCATGACAAAGGGGCGGAATTCGTCGCGGGTGCGGATGCGGGCATAGCCCTGCATCAGGTCCAGCAGCGTGGCTGAATATGTGACACGGCGGATGCGCGTCACCTCTTCGGACTGGCCGCGGGCAAAGAAATCGCGCCCCAGCTGGTCCCGCGCCATCAGCCGCGCGGCCATGTCGCGCATCGCCTGTAAGCGTTCCAGCTGAAAGGCCAGGTGTGCGGCCAACTCCTCCCCGCTTGGTCCCTCTTCGGTCGGGTCGGGCGGCAGCAGCAGGCGTGACTTGAGAAAGGCGAGCCAGGCCGCCATCACAAGGTAGTCGGCGGCGAGTTCCAGCCGCAGTGCCTTGGCCTGTTCCACAAAGGCAAGGTATTGGTGCGCAAGCTGCAGGATCGAGATCTGGCGCAGGTCGACCTTTTGTGTGCGTCCCAGCGTCAGCAGCAGGTCAAGCGGCCCCTCGTACCCTTCGACATCGACAATCAACGCCTCGGCGGCGAGGCGGTCTGAGACGGATAGGGTATCTTCTTCGAAGGTATCGTCAGACATTCAGCCGGTCACCCAAAAGCGCCTCAAGTTCGGCGTTCAGGTCGGCAATGTCAATGTCATCAGGGGTTTTGCGCGCCGCGAGCGCTGCGTCTGCGCGGATCTGTGCGGCCTCCGACAGGGCGCCCGCGGCATTGGCCGTCTCCATCCGGTCCGCCAGCGTGTCGTTGCAGTGAAGCATGAGGTCACAGCCCGCGGCCAGCGCGCGATGCGTGATGTCGGCAAAGCGGCCGGACAGCGCCTTCATCCCGATATCGTCCGTCATGATCAGCCCGTCAAAGCCGATATCGGTGCGAATGAGGTCCATCATATCGCGCGACAACGTGGCAGGCGCGTCATCGACCGCCTCATAGGCCAGATGCGCGGTCATGCCCAAGGGCAGATCGTTGAGCGCGCGGAACGGCGCAAAATCGGTCTCGCGCAGGGTGTCGAGGCTGTCGGTCACGCGCGGCAGGCTGTCATGGCTGTCGACCAAGGTGCGGCCATGGCCGGGAATGTGTTTCAGCACCGGCAGCACCCCGCCCGCCAGATGGCCGTCGGCCACGGCGCGGCCAATCTCGGCAATGGCGCCAGTGTCGCTGCCGTAGCAGCGGTTGCGCAGGAATTCATGCGTGCGCGCCACAATCAGATCGACCATGGGCGCACAATTGCTGTCGATGGTCAGCGCCCGCAGCTCTGCCGCGATCAGGCGATAGCGCAGGTACATCGCACGCGGCGCGTCATCGCCTGCGGCCTGCACGAAATCCAGCGGCGGCGCCCATTCGCGCCATGTGGGCCCACGCAAGCGCTGCACGCGCCCGCCTTCCTGATCGATGGTGATCAGCGCGTCGCGGCCCACGGCCTCGCGCAGATCGGAACACAGCGCGTAGACCTGATCGGGCGTGTCGATGTTGCGGGCAAACAGGATAAAGCCCCAGGGGTCCGCCTCGCGAAAGAATGCCTTTTCGTCCGTGCCCAGGCGCAGCCCCTCGGTGCCGAGGATCGTGGCGCCCTGGCTCATCGCGTGACCACGGGGATGCAGTCCGCCCCTTGGGCAACAAGGGCCGAGCAGAAGCGGCGCGCATCGCTCAGATCCTCGAACCCGTGGGCCCGCAGGCGGTAGAAGGTGCGCCCACCACTTTGTGCCTGCTGGATCACCCGGTCCTTGCCGTTCAAGTAGTCGCCAAAGCGCGCCTGCATCTTGTCCCATTGGTCGCGGGCAATCTCCGGGCTGTCAAAAGCGCCGAGCTGCACAAGGCGCGTGCCCGCGGGTAAACTGTCCGCCGCGAGGTCTTGCGGGGATGCGGCGGCGGCAGGCGTGCTGGCTTGCACCACGCGCGCGGGGGCGGTGCGCGGGCGCAATTGCGGCCGGATCGACGATTTGGGCCCGGGCCCCTGCACGACCGGCGCCTGCTGGACGCGCGGCACCTCCGCCGCGGTCACCGCGGCAAGGACGGGCGTCAGTTCGGAAGCGGGCGCCTCGATCGCTTCGGCATTTGCGGTCAGCTGGCTGACCAATGCGTCAATGTCGCCAGATTGCAGCGCACCCGTCAGATCCGGCGCATCCTCTGTGAGACTGGCCGCGACATCCAGCGGCGCGGGCTGTTGCACGGGTGCAACCGTCCGGGTCATCGGGGCGTCTTCCTCGGCCAGCTCCATCGGGCTGGGCGCGAGAAGCAGCCGATCGGCTGGCGCTGCCGCTTCGCCCGCGCCGGCCACCTCGTTGACCGATAGGCCCGTGTTCTGGGCCAGCTGGCCGCCCGGTTCCGCCGGGCGCACGCGCATGTCGCCTTCGGCGGCGCGCACCACCGGGATGCCCGACACGTCGCGCATCACCAGGTTGTAGCCCCAGACACCCACGCCCGCGATCAAGGCGACAGAGGCCACGGCGCCCGCAAAATTTGTCATTTGTTTCAGGGTGTTGCCTTGGAGTGCCGCCTCAGGATGCGGCGCGGTTGCACCCACATAGCCCACGTTATGGGTATAGTGCATATCTGCCATATTTGCCTCGTCGCCCGCGCGGATACGTGCCCGCGCAGATCATCTGGATGTGTTTGCCTGTGTACCCTTATGGCGGGCGTTAGCGCAGCTCGTTGGCTGGCGTTACACCCAAGATACCAAGGCCTGCCGAGATAACAAGCATTGTGGCCCGAACGAGGGCGATTTTTGCCTGAGAGGTGGCGATGTCGTCCTGGACAAAGCGCAGCTCGGGCAGATCGTTCCCCCTGTTCCAGAGCCCATGGAACGCGCCCGCAAGGTCATACAGGTAAAAGGCGACCCGGTGCGGCTCATTGGTGCGGGCCGCCGTTTCCACAAGGCGCGGCCACTCTGCTAGCTTGGCGGCAAGCCCCAATTCGGCCTCGTGGGCGATCAGCGTCAGATCGGCACCGCAGAGCGTATCGTCGTCCGTCACAATCCCCGCCTCATCCGCCTTGCGCAGGACGGATGCGCCGCGCGCATGGGCGTATTGGACGTAGAACACCGGGTTGTCGCGGGACTGTTCCAGCACCTTGTCAAAGTCGAAATCGAGCGGGGCGTCGTTCTTGCGCGTCAACATGTGAAAGCGGGTGACGTCCGCGCCCACCTGATCGACCACGTCGCGCAAGGTCACGAACGTCCCTGCCCGTTTCGACATCTTGAACGGCGCGCCGTTCTTGTAGAGCTTGACCAACTGCGTGAGCTTGATGTCGAGCAGTACGGCGCCCTCGGACAATGCGCTGACAGCCGCCTTCATCCGCTTGACATAGCCGCCATGGTCGGCGCCAAAGACGTCGATCAGCGCGTCGAACCCGCGCTGCACCTTGTCGTAGTGATAGGCGATGTCGGGCGCGAAATAGGTCCAGGCGCCATCCGATTTCATCACAGGCCGGTCCACATCGTCGCCATGTTCGGTGGATTTGAACAGCGTCTGCTCGCGCGGCTCCCAATCCTCGGGCTTTTTGCCCTTGGGCGGCTCCAGCACGCCTTCGTAGATCAGGCCCTTGCCGCGCAGATCATCCAGCGCCGCCTCGATCCGGCCCGTGCCGTAGAGCGATTTTTCGGAATAGAACACGTCCATCTCGACGCCAAGGGCA
Source organism: Pseudomonadota bacterium (assembly GCA_038525585.1). Lineage (GTDB taxonomy): Bacteria > Pseudomonadota > Alphaproteobacteria > Rhodobacterales > Rhodobacteraceae > Tateyamaria. The sequence goes on along the minus strand of JBCBHM010000014.1, from coordinate 62,716 downwards.
GCCAGATCGGCCCGGATCAGGTCCATCATCGCTTCGGTGGCGTAATCGCGGATCTCGGCCAACCAGAACTGTTCACCCTTGCCGACAAACGCGTCGCCGACCTTGTCCTTGAGGGCCTGGCCCACGGGGATCAGATAGTCACCGGGATAGGTGCCGTCCTCGAACGCGACCTCTTGCCCATGCGCCTCGAGATACCGCAGGTAGACCGAGCGGGCGAGCACATCGACCTGCGCGCCGCCGTCGTTGATGTAGTATTCGCGGGTCACATCGTAGCCCGCATAATCGAGGAGCGAGGCCAACGCGTCGCCGAACACAGCACCGCGGGTGTGGCCCACATGCAGCGGCCCCGTGGGGTTGGCCGAGACATATTCGACGTTGACCCGTGCCCCCTGCCCCATCAGCGATCGGCCATAGGCCGTGCCCGCGGTGAGGATGTTGCCCACGACCTGCTGCCAGACCACGGGCGAAAGCCGCAGGTTGAGAAAGCCCGGGCCCGCAACCTCCGCCGACGTGATCCGGGGATCTTTGGCCAGCTCTGCGGCCAGCGCCTCGGCAATATCGCGTGGCTTCATCCCTGCCGGTTTCGCCAGCACCATCGCGGCATTTGTCGCCATGTCCCCATGTGCGGCATCGCGCGGCGGCTCGACCGTCACGTTGTCGGTCGCCAAGCCGCCAGGCAGCGTGCCCGCAGCGGTCAGCGCTTCCAGCGTGTCGAGCACGAGCACACGGATATCGGCAAAGAGGTTCATGGGGCTGTCCTGACTAGATCGGATGGCGGTGTATCAGGTGCGACGGTCAGGTCAACGTCGATGTGGCGAAACGGAAACCGACGCGGTTTCCGGCGGTTTTCCAACATGGAAAACGGGTTCCGCTCAGCGGTGGGGAAACCGCGTCGGTTTCCAGCCGTTTTCCGTATCGGAAAACGTCCGCGTCAGCCAATGAGCCGCCCGTGTTCCTGAATGGCGAACCGGTCCGTCATGCCCGAGACATAGTCACAGACGATCCGCGCCAGCTGCGTTTCATCGCCTGCCGCGCGGGCCACATCGCGCTGCCAGCGGTCGGGCAACAGGTTCGGACCGTTCAGATAGGCGGGAAAAAGGTCATGGATGATTTCCGTAACCTCCTCGCGTTTGTCCATGACCGACGGCGCGCGGTACATGTTGTTGAAGAGGAACGCGCGGATCTCCTGCAGATCCGACCACATCCTGTCCGAAAAGCGGATCACCGGATGGCCCAGGTGACGAATGTCTGCAACGTCCTCCGCCCCCGACCCTTCGAGCAGTGCGCGCGAGGTGTCGATCACATCACTCACCATCGCGCCGAACACGCGCCGCAACCCTTCGTGCCGCCGCCGGACCCGGTCGAGGCCCGGATACAGCGCGTCGACCGCGGCAAAGGCGTCGCGCACGATCGGCAACGTGCACATCACATCTTCGTCGATCAGGCCCGCGCGCAGACCGTCATGCAGATCGTGGTTGTTGTAGGCGATATCGTCCGACAGTGCCGCCACCTGCGCCTCGGCGCTCGCATGCGTGCCCAGTTCCAGATCGTGTTCGGCGGTGTATTCCGCCAGCGCATAGGGCAGATCGCCCGTGACGGGACCGTTGTGTTTCGCGATCCCTTCCAGGCTTTCCCAGGTCAGGTTCAGCCCGTCAAACGCGGCGTAATGACATTCCAACCGCGTCACGATCTTGATCGCCTGCGCATTGTGATCAAACCCGCCATAGGGCGCCATGAGCACATGTAGCGCATCTTCGCCCGTGTGGCCAAAGGGCGGATGGCCCAGGTCATGGGCCAGCGCCACAGCCTCGGTCAGGCAATCGTTCAGGCCCAGCGCGCCCGCGATGGTGCGGGCCACCTGCCCCACCTCGATCGAATGGGTCAGCCGCGTGCGGAAATAATCGCCCTCATGTTCGACAAACACCTGCGTCTTGTGCTTGAGCCGCCGAAAGGCGGAGGCGTGAATGATGCGGTCCCGGTCCCGCTGAAATGCGGACCGAAACGCACTCTCTTCTTCCTGCACGCGCCGTCCCCTGGCGCGGGCAGGATCAGAGGCATAGGGCGCGGACATCTGCCTGATCCTTGTCGCCTGTTCCTTTGGCCCATATATTGCACCGGCAGCATGATGAAAACCGAAAGCGGAGCCGCGGCATGAACCTGCCCCCAAAAGTGACCCCACGCGCGTTCGAGCGCCTGTCCGAGATTGGCGCGGCCGCGGATGGCAAGGCCTTGCGCGTGGCCGTCGAGGGCGGCGGATGTTCGGGATTTCATTATGAAATCGCGCTCGACGCCCCCAAGGATGACGATCTGATCCTCGAGGAGGGGGGCGAGCGGGTCGTGGTCGACGCGATCAGCCTGCCGTTTCTGGCAAATGCCGTAATCGACTTTTCCGAAGAGCTGATCGGCGCCCGGTTTGTCATCGACAATCCGAACGCCACCAGCTCGTGCGGCTGCGGCACGTCATTCTCGATGTGAGGCCCTATCGGGCCAGAGTGCCCGCCCGCGCAAAGGTTTCGAAAAAGGGTTCAAAGAGCGGTGCCGCTGCGGCCCCTTCGATGATCTCTGCGGCCTCGTAAGGCATCGCCTCCAGCACCGCGTCGCGCATCTGGTCCCAACTGGGCAAGCGCGCATCGGCAAAGGACATCAGGATCGCCGACAGCGGGTGCAGCGCGCTTTGGGTCGGTTCCTGCGGGGCAAAGACGCAGCGCCCCTCGGGCACGACAACGCCCGTATCATCATGGCCCATCGCCGCCACCGCCCAGAGGGAGACAAGATATTCGTGGTAGCCGTCCGACAGCGACGCATCGCTGTCCTGAGCGACGATATAGCCACGCAGATGCGTGCGCACCGCAGCCTCCCACAGCGGGTTCGGCCCCTGCCCCGCCTGACGCAGGGCCACACAGATCTCGGCGAGCAGATCCATGTTCTGATCGAGGTAGGCCAGAATGCCAGCATATTCGAGGCTGCGGATCGCACCATCAGACAGGTCCGGATCACGCCGCCCATATTCCGACAGGTAAAACACGATATGGGTCAGCTCATAGGCGGCCTTCTTGTTCGGCAGCGCAAAGGTCGCGGAGCGTTCGATGAAGGCCCGCAAACGGTCGTCCAGCCCCGCGTCGGCTTGCGCCGCGATACCTCGCCGGGCCAGCAATCGCCGCGCCTCGGCCCGTTGCAGGTCGCTCAACTCCGCCTCCGGCAGGCCTTGCCGGGCGACCCAGTCGCACAGACCCGCCATTTGTGTGCCCGGCAGTCCCAGATCCTCGAGGTCGAGGCCGATGGACAGCAGAAACCGATAATATTGCGGAAAGAATGTCAGCCGCTCCCGCAGGCCGTCATAGAACCCCGCAAGGGGCGCCAGCGCATCCGGTGTCACGCGCTGGCCCGTGCATTCAAGAATGTTCAACAGCTCTGCGTTTTCCTTGAGCCAGAACACGTCGTCGACAATACACCGGTGTTGGGCAAAGCAGCCGATCAGCGCCGGTGTCCGCTCTGCCAGACGCACGCGTCGGGGCGGGACGTTCAGGGAAATGATGTTGGTCATGGTGGTTTTCCTTTCTCTCAACGTCCCGCCAGAGGCGGCTCACGAACCGGACGAGAACAGCCCGGTCACATCGCCCGCGGCGGCCGCTGTGCTGGATGGGGCGGAGCCGGACGAAAACGCCTCGACCGCGTCGCCTTGCGCGGTCGCGGTGCCGCGGGGCGCAGAACCGGATGAGAACGCTTCGACAGCGTCGCCGGAGCGGGCATCGGACGCCATCGGGGCCGAGCCAGAGGAAAACGCCTCCACCGCGTCGCCTGTGGTCACGTCGCCGCGCGTCGGTGCGGATCCGGAGGAAAACATCTCAACCGCGTCGCCTGCGCATGTTGCCGTCGCACGTGGCGCCGAGCCGGACGAGAACATTTCAACCGCATCGCCGCGGGTCGCATCGGTTGCCACAGGTGCGGAGCCCGACGAAAACATGTGCACGCCGTCGCCCGTCGCAACACCGCCCGTGACCGGGGCGGAGCCGGACGAAAACGCGTCGGTCATATCGCCGGTCAGCGCGTTGGACGTGGTCGGCGCCGAGCCGGACGAGAACATTTCAACGCTTTCGCCGGCGTGCAGTGTCCCGCAGGTCAAGCCATTGAATTCACGAACGGATTTAAGAAGTGCAGACATTGGTATTCTCCTTCGTTAAGGGCGTACTCACCCTGAAGTTGCAATATCTAATTGTCTGCATCTCAAAATTGCATCCCGCTAGAAAAAAATGGTGCGCCGCTTGTGCAGCACGCCACTTATCCACATAAGGAAAGCAATAGAAGCCTTTGGCCTCTGGCCCCTTCATCGGGGAAGGGAGCGGGCCAAAAAAACTTTTCCACAAGACTGATTTTACAGAGAATTTCAGCATCTTGTGCGCAGATGCCTTCAAAATACCCCGAATCAATTGGTTAAGAAATAGTTAATTTAGCGCGCGGCGGTGTTGCGCGGCTCTTGTGCCACCGCGTCTGTTGCGTCACATCTGACGCAACACAGGAGGCCGGCCATGAAGATTGCGACATTCAACATCAACGGAATCAAAGCGCGGATCGAGGCGTTGCCACGCTGGCTGGATGATGCGCAACCGGATGTGGTGCTGCTGCAAGAGATCAAATCGGTCGATGACGCCTTTCCCCGCGCGCTGTTCGAGGATCGCGGTTACAATGTCGAAACCCATGGTCAGAAGTCGTTCAACGGCGTGGCCATCCTGTCCAAGCTGCCGCTCGAGGATGTGACGCGCGGCCTGCCCGGCGACGCGGATGACGATCAGGCCCGCTATATCGAGGCGACAGTGACCGGTGACACCACGTCGGTGCGCGTCTGCGGGCTCTACCTGCCCAATGGCAATCCCTGCCCCGGGCCCAAATACGACTACAAGCTGGCCTGGATGGAGCGGTTACGCGCCCGTGCGACCACGTTGCTGGCGGACGAAACCCCGTTCCTCATGGCGGGCGACTACAACATCATCCCGCAGGCCGAGGATGCCAAACGACCCGATGCCTGGCGCGAGGACGCGCTCTTTCGCCTCGAAAGCCGCACCGCTTTTCGCCGCCTCACCGCACTTGGCCTCACCGAGGCGTTTCGCGCCCGCACGTTCGGGCCCGAACATTATTCGTTCTGGGATTATCAGGCGGGCGCATGGAACCGTGACGATGGCATCCGCATCGATCACTTCTTGCTGTGCCCCTACACGGCGGACCTGCTGCAAGACTGCCAGATCGACAAGGCAACGCGGGGCGAGGAAAAACCATCGGACCACGTGCCGGTCTGGGTCGACCTCGCCGCCTGAGGGCTGAGATCATAGAGGCCCAGGGCGAGCGTTCCATAAACACGCGGATCGGCTCGACTAGAGTGATGTCCTGATCTTCGACAAAGCCGTAAAGCTTGTGGACATGAGACGTGTTCAGTGCGGCACTCATTCCGGCCACGTGCACACGCGCACTCACCGCTTTACCCATCCGGCTGCCGCTTTCTGCACCACGCCCTGACCATATTGTCGCGGCGGCGGATCACACGGTCACCACAGGATGAGGCCGGGGCTTAGCGGACGGCGCACAGCGCGCGCACCTGTTGGGCACCGCTATGCCTGCAATTCGGCATCCCAGTAGAGGAAGTCCATCCAGCTTTCATGCAAGTGGTTGGGCGGGAACTTGCGGCCCATATTGCGCAGCTCTTCGGCACCCGGCTGTCGCGGCGGCTTGCGCAGGGACATCCCCGTACGGTGCAGCGCTTTCGACCCTTTCTTGAGGTTGCAGGGCGAACACGCGGCCACCACGTTCTGCCAGCTGGTCACGCCGCCGGAGGCGCGCGGCACCACGTGGTCAAAGGTCAGATCGCCCTTGGCCCCGCAATACTGGCAGCGAAACTCATCCCGCAAAAACAAGTTAAAGCGCGTGAAGGCCACGCGCTTTTGAGGTTTGACATAGTCTTTGAGGACCACGACCGATGGTATTCGGATCTCGGTACTGGGGCTGCGCACGACCTCGTCATATTCGGCCACGATGTCCACCCGGTCCAGCCAGGCGGCCTTGACCGCCTCCTGCCAGGGCCAGAGCGAGAGGGGGTAATAGCTCAGCGGCCTGTAATCCGCATTCAGCACCAACGCCGGGTGCTGTTTCAGCGCAGACGGGCTGCGCACAAATTCCGTCCTGAAATCGCCGTCCATGAGTGACTCCGTCCTCGCCCTGTCTGCCTCGTTAGGCACCAGAGCGGGGATCCCGCCCCAGCTTTATATGATGACTATATCTTGTGGAAACGCTCTGGCAAGCCTTTGCAGGACCACGAGATGTCGCATGTCGGATAGGACGATTCCGTGACAGCCATGTGACGGTTATCCACAGCCTGTCCGACATGCGCCCCGCAGGCCAAAAGGTAAGGAATTCACCACTCGCAACCCGTCCTGTCCGAACCCATATCTATAGTATGGGGCCGATACTCTGGCCCTCGACCATAAAATTTTAACCAATTTTTTCACTCACGGAGCGCGGTGCGTCTCATGTCCATACTCTCATTCCTTCACAAGCCGGCCCTGTCCGATCTGCTTGCGCGTCTGAGCGCGGAGCATGCTGGATCAGATCACCCGGAACGCTTTCAATTCGATGTCTCACATGGTGTCCAATCCTGGCACGATACGGAAAACGCGGTGCAGTCGGGCTTTGGGACCCTGACGGCGCAGCGGGCCGTTACCGTCAACGGGGATCTGTTCTGGCGGGTCACCGACCCCAAACGGCGGCTCGTCTTTCATGCCCAAAGCGCCAAGGCGCACGATGCGATGGATCTGGCCCTGCGGGCCTGGGACAATGCGCGGCAACTGCGCGATGCGCCCGGGCGGCTCAACCACTTGGTGACGGAGCTGCGCCGGGGCAGCATCGCCTTTGGCGTGCAGGTGTCCGACGCGGCGGTCACGCCCCTGTCGGTCATCGGGTTCCGCGCGCTGCTCGAAGCGTCGGGCCTCAAGGATCTGCGCCGCATCTCCGCCCTGTCGGTCCTGCACCTGATGAAGACGGAGCCTTTGGTTCTGCATGTCATCCATGCCGCCTGGACGCGCCAGCAGGCGCACCCCAGCTCGGAAGAGCCCGTCGGCTTCGAAGCGATGTGCTAGAGACCGAGCTTGTCGCGCATGAAGGCCAGCGCGACACTCAGCCCATCGGGTGCAATCCCGTGGGCTGTGCCCTTCATCACGTGGGCATAGACGTCTTTCCAGCCCGCTTCCTGTAGCGCTTCGGCTGCTTCCGGCAGGGATTGCGGCGGCACCACATCATCCTGATCCCCGTGGATCAACAGGATCGGCGGTCGGCTGACCACTTCGTCGGCCAGCAGGTCGGGACGCAAGAGCCGCCCGGAAAAGGCGACGATGCCCGCCACCTCATCCTCGCGCCGTGGCGCCACGTGCAGCGACATCATCGTGCCTTGGGAAAACCCGAACAGGACAACCTGTTCCGGCAGCACATCCTCATCCACCATCAGCGCGTCGAGAAAGGCGTTGAAATCATCGGCGGCGGCCAAGAGGCCGCGTTCCGCCTCTTCCTCGCTCGACCCGTCGATCCAGGGGATCGGGAACCACTGGTAGCCGTTGGGCATCATCGCAATCGCCTCGGGCGCATCCGGCGCTACGAAAAGCGTGTCGGGCAGATGTTCGCCCAACGGATCGGCCAGCCCCAACAGGTCCGCACCGTTGGCCCCGTAGCCGTGGACCAGTACGACGATCGACCGCACCTCGCCTGATTGCGGCTCGACCCGCCCTGCCTGCAACACTCGCGTCATGTGATCCCCTCGCGCCCCTTTGCGACCCGGTAGTAGGTGAAGAACAGCCGCGCGGCAACCGCGCGCCACGGGCTCCAGCCTTCGGCCATCCGGCGCAGGTCACGCTCCTTGGGCCGTTCGGGCAGGTCATAGATCATGCGCGCCGCTTCCTGCAGGGCCAGATCACCGGGGGCAAAGACATCCGCACGGCCCAGGCTGAACATGGCGTAGATCTCGGCGGTCCAGACCCCGATGCCCTTGACCGCCGTCAGGGTGCGGATCACCTCGGCATCGGGCACCGTGCGCAAGGCGGCATAGTCGATGCCCGCCTCTGCCAGGGCAGTGGCGTAGGCGATCTTTTGGCGGCTCAGGCCCACGGCCCGCAGCCCGTCCTCTCCGGCGGCCAGCACGGGTGCGGGGGCTGTCAGCCCCGCCGCTTCGATCCGCGCCCAGATCGCGGCGGCCGACGCGGTCGAGACCTGTTGGCCGACGATTGCATTGAGCAGTGCGGCAAACCCGTCCGGTCGTCGGCGCAGGGGCAACGGCCCCGCGACCGCGAGCGCGCGGGCCAGCGCCGGGTCGGCGCGGCCGAGCCACGCGGCCCCTTCAGCGACATCTGCGTCTGTGTCGATGATGCGCCCGGTCACAGCGTGCCTGCCCAGGCCAGTACGTCATCCAGTGACGTGGCGGCGGGCCCGAACTCCAACGCCTCGGGCTGCCACAGGATCACCGGCAGGCCGATCTGTCGCGCCGCCTCCAGCTTGGGAAAGCTGCCCGCGCCACCGATGTTGCGCGCCAGGATCACGTCGATCTGAAGGGTGCGAAACAGGTCCACCTCATCCGCCGCCACGAACGGCCCTGCCCCAAAGACAAAGGTGCAATTGGCGGGCGGCACGTCATCGTGCCGGTGAAGCTGCCGCAGAAACACCGGGCCATCGTGGTGCGACAGCACCTCGGCACTGTCGCGCCCGGTCGCGGCGAACACGCGCGCAGCCGCAGGCAATGTCGCCACGGCCGTCGCCAGATCCGGCACCGATGTCCAACGGTCGCCCTGCCCCGCCCGCCAGGGGGCCCGACCAAATCGGCAGGCGGGCATGCTGTGTGCGAGCCTGCGCGCCATCACCCGCATGTCGCTGTCGAAGACGTGGGTCGTGTCCACGACACCATCCGCCCAGTCCAGACCCGCGCGCAGCGTGGCGGCCACCGGCACATCCGGCGCGCCTGCGTCGCGCGACCAATAGACCTGTACGCCGTGCCCGGCCTCGATCAACGCGTGCGCGGCCTGACCTGTTTCGCGCGCACCGCCCAAGAGCATCACATTCGCCATGGCCGCACCCTAGCCGTGCGGCGCCCACGCGCAAGGCCATGTGCGTCCCTGTGGCCTCCTGTCTCTTGCAGCGCGGCGGCGTCGGGTCTACGCAGTGATCATGAGCACCACCGATGATACGCGCGCCTATCGCAACGTTGCCGTTCTGGTCGCGGCCCAGGCGTTTCTGGGCAGTCAGATCACAATGATCTTCGTGATTGGCGGGCTCGCGGGTACCATCCTCAGCCCCTATGCCTGCCTTGTGACCCTGCCCATCTCGCTCATCGTGTTCGGGTCGATGACCACGGCACCCTGGCTCAGCCCGCTGATGCAACGCGCAGGCCGCAGGACCGGGTTTCTGGTGGGTGCGGCCGGCGGGCTCGTCGGCTCCGCGATCTCGGCCTATGCGCTGACCATCGACAGTTTCTGGGTCTTTCTCGTGGGCTCCTACTTTACCGGCATCTACATGTCATCGCAGGGCTTTTTCCGGTTTGCCGCCACAGACACCGCGTCGGACGCGTTCAAACCCAAGGCGATTTCCTATGTGATGGCCGGTGGCCTGATCTCGGCCCTGATCGGGCCGCAGATCGTGGGCTACATGACCGTGAACAACCCCGACGCGACCGCGATGCGCTATTTCAACATCTACCTGGTAGCGATGGGGCTGAACGTGCTGGGCATGCTGTTGTTCTTCCTGCTCGACATTCCCAAGCCACCGAAACCCAGCGCCACGGACGCGCCTATGCGATCCCAGCGCGCGCTGCTGTCCGAACCGCGCATTCTGGTGGCCGTGATCTGCGGCGCCGTATCCTACGCCCTGATGAACCTCGTGATGACCTCGACACCGCTGGCCGTCGTCGCCTGCGGCTATACCGAGCCGGACGCGGCCAATGTCGTCACCGCCCACGTGCTCGCGATGTTTGCGCCCTCGTTCTTTACCGGTCACCTGATCGCGCGCTTTGGCGTCGAACGGATCACCGGCCTTGGCCTCGTAATCCTTGCCGCGGCAGGTGTTGTGGCGCTGTCGGGCGTGGCGTTGGGGCAATTCTTTGCCGCGTTGATCCTGCTGGGTCTTGGCTGGAACTTTGGCTTTATCGGTGCCACGACCATGCTCACCACCGCTCACGGCGCCGAAGAGCGGGGCCGCGTGCAGGGCATGAACGACCTCATCGTCTTTGGCTCCGTCACGTTTGCCTCGCTGGCCTCGGGCGGTCTGATGAACTGCGCGGGCGGCGATGCGGTGCAGGGCTGGGCGGCGGTGAACCTCGCCATGGTGCCGTTCCTCGTGCTGGCCGGTGGGTCGCTGATCTGGCTCGCGCTCAAGCCCAAGCCCGCCACCGCCTAAAGCCAGAGCCGCCCTGTCAGCGCCGACGCGCTCAGCCGTGCGGGCGGCACGCCGGGGCGCAATCGCCCCTCTGCCACAGCCATCGGGTCGCGGATCACTTGCTGTAGCGTCGCACGGCTGCCGATCGCGGGCCACAACGCGGCCCGGGCCGCTGCCGGAACGCGGGGCCGGATCAGCCGCCCCAGCGCCCGTTGGGCCAACGCCCGCACCCCGTCCGGCGTGCCATCCATCAACGGAATGCGGCCTGCATCGGCAAGCGCGGGCACAGCCCGCAGGAACGCCGCCACCCCGGCGGCGAAGGCCAGATCGCGCACGCTGGCCTCAGCCACGTCCGGCGCCCCGAGTGACCGGGCGGCGGCCCACATCAGGTGCCCGGCGGTTACGTCCAGATAGGCGTCGAAATGCGCTGCATCCTCGAACGCATCGCGGTAGATGTCCCAACGGCGCGCCGCCACCAACGCGTCCAGCATCGCCGCCGTATCGGGTGCGATCGCATCGGCCAGGGGCGTCGTCACCTCATGCGACCGCACGGCTTGGCCCTCTGCAATCTCTTGCAGCGCATCGCGCCACCATTGCAGGCGCATCTCGGCAATCATCGCCTCTTGGGTCACCCAGGGCGCACGCGACACTTCGACGTTGAACGCGTAAAGCGCGAACAGCGTCGCCCGCGCCCGCACAGGCGCGGCCATGACCGTCCGAAAGCGCAAGGCGTCGCCCCGCTCGACAATCCGTGCGCAGGCGATGGCAGCGTCCGGCAGGCTCATGCAGGCGCCGTGATCAGGAGGGCATACGCGATCTCGTCCCGGGCCGCGCGCCAGCGATCGATCTCGGTTTGGCTCTCGGCAATGGCGGCCATCACGGCGGGGCTGTTGTCTTGCATCCGCAGGGTGTCGATGCGCGCCTGCATCGGATCGTAATAGGCCTGCCAGGGATCGCCCACGATCATGCGGTGGGCCAGCACGTTGTATCCGGCGGCCGTCACACGATCTTCGATCCCCTGCAGGTCGGTGATCTGCGGATACTCCTCCCAAAACGCCTTTGCTGCGGCGGACGGGGGTGTCTCGATTATTACGGGTTCGGAAAACACGACGCGCCCGCCGGGTTTCAACGCATGGCCCCAGCCCTGCAACCCTTCGGTCACGCCGAGGAAGTAGAGCGCACCGGCGCACCAGATCAGGTCGTAGTCCCCACCGGGATCGCTCATGTCCCCCACGCGGGCCTCTACGCGAGACCCGAAGGGTTTTGCCCGCTCTGCAGCCATTTCAATGAATTGCGCGGTCTTGTCGACGGCGGTGATCCGCGCCTCCGGCAGGGCGTCGGCCAGGCTGACCATGTCGGCGCCCGGGCCGCATCCCGCATCAAGCACATCGACAGGCCCGTGCATGCCGATGCTCTCAACCGCCCAAAGGACGTCCGAGGGTGCCCCCGGCCCCTCGCGCGGCAAGCCGTGATGCACCTGCAGGAACGCCTCCCACGCTTCCGGGCTCATGTCACACCGTCCCGCACCAGCTTCCAGCGGATCGCATCCAGCAGCGCCTCAAAGGACGCATCCACGATATTCGCCGACACGCCCACGGTGGACCAGCGGCGCCCCTGCCCGTCCTCGCTGTCGATGATGACCCGGGTCACCGCCTCGGTCCCGCCCTGAGTAATGCGCACCTTGAAGTCCACCAGACGGATATCCTCCACATGGCTTTGATAGCGGCCCAGATCCTTGGCCAGCGCCCGCGCCAGCGCGTTCACGGGGCCACGGTCGGTGCCGGTTTCATCCATGCTTTCCGAAACCGACAGCATCTTTTGCCCGTCCACCTTCACGACGACCACCGCCTCGGACAGGGACACCATCTGGTTGCGCTTGTTCTTGCGCCGCTCGATGGTCACGCGGTAGCGCTTGACCTCAAAGAACTCCGGCAGCAGCCCCAGCTCATCCCGCGCCAGCAGTTCGAACGACGCCTGCGCGGTGTCGTATGAATACCCTTCGGCCTCCCGCGCCTTGATCCGGTCGAGGATGCGGGCGAGGCCGGGATCCTTCGGCGCCACCTCCAGCCCCATTTCGGCCAGGCGCTTGCGCAGGTTCGATTGCCCCGCCTGGTTCGACATCGGGATGATGCGCGCGTTGCCGACGGTGCCCGGGTCGATATGTTCATAAGTGGTGGGGTCCTTGAGGATGGCGCTGGCGTGCAGCCCCGCCTTGTGCGCAAAGGCCGAGGCACCGACAAAGGCCGCCTGTTTTTGCGGCACGCGGTTGAGGATATCGTCCAACATCCGCGAGGTGCGGGTGAGGCCCGCGAGCGCTTCCTCGCTAACGCCCGTTTCAAAGCGGCTTTTATACGGCTCTTTCAGCAGCAGGATCGGGATCAGCGCGGTGAGATTGGCATTGCCGCAGCGCTCGCCCAGCCCGTTGAGTGTGCCCTGGATCTGCCGCGCGCCCGCGTCCACCGCCGCAAGGCTCGCCGCCACGGCGTTTTCGGTGTCGTTATGTGTATGGATCCCCAGCCGGTCACCCGCGATGCCGCTGTCGATCACGGCGCGGGTGATGGTGTGAACCTCGTGCGGCAGCGTGCCGCCATTGGTGTCGCACAACGCAATCCACCGCGCGCCCGCGTCATAGGCGGCGTGGATCGCCTCAAGCGCGTAGTCGGGGTTGGATTTGTAGCCGTCAAAGAAGTGTTCGGCGTCAAAAATCGCCTCACGTCCCTGCGCCACCAGATGCGCAAAACTTTGCGCGATGTTCCGGGTGTTCTCGGCAAGGCTGATCCCCAGGGCCGTGTCGACATGAAAGTCATGGGTCTTGCCAACAAGGCACACCGCAGGCGTGCCCGCATTCAGGACGGCGGCCAGCACGTCGTCATTCTCGGCACTCATGCCTGCGCGTTTGGTCATGCCAAAGGCGGTGAAGGTGGCGCGCGTTTGGGGCGCGTCCTCGAAAAAGGCGCTGTCGGTCGGGTTCGCCCCCGGCCAGCCGCCTTCGATATAGTCAACGCCGAGCGTGTCCAGCGCCGCCGCGATCTGGTGCTTTTCCGCAGGGGAGAATTGCACCCCTTGGGTCTGCTGCCCATCGCGAAGCGTTGTGTCGAAGAGGGAGAGGCGTTCTTTAGACATGGATCGCCTCGCATGGGGCATCCGACATCGGCCGTGGCGCGAGCGTCGCGGCCAGCCCCCGACCTCCCCCCGGCAAGGGGCTGCACCCCCGCCCGAGGTCGCGCGCTGGCCTTTGGTTGGCGCGGGTCATTTCAACGCCTCCAATTTCGCGGCATCATAGTCTGGGGTCGGCGATAAAAAGACACCGTCCTTACTGATCTGCACATTTACGCCGGACGAGACCAAAGCGGACTTGATCCGGTCCACCTCCGCAAAATCCTTTGTTTTCATCGCGTCTTCGCGCAGCGACAGCAGATGCGTGCTCCAGTGCAAAAGAGCAGGATCTTCGTCCGACGCTTCCAAAGCGTTAAGGTTAATGCCCATTAAGGTTAACGCTGCCGAGAGGCCTGATGCGTCATTTTCACCAGCCATGCGGTGCATATGGGACAGGGCCAGCGGCGTGTTGAGGTCATCTGACAAGGCGGCAAACACATCGCCCGGAACGTCCCCGGCTTCGGCCTCCCCGACAATCTGCACCCATTTCCGCAACGTTTTCTCCGCCTCCGCCCGCTTCTTCTCGGTCCAGTCCATCGGCTTGCGGTAATGCGTCGACAGCATCACGAACCGGATCACCTCGCCCGGAACGCCCTGATCCAACAAGTTGCGTACGGTAAAGAAGTTGCCCAAGGATTTGGACATCTTCTTGCCCTCGACCTGCAGCATCTCGTTGTGCATCCACACCTTGGCAAAGCCGTGGCCCGCGCATTTCGACTGGGCGATCTCGTTCTCGTGGTGGGGAAACTGCAGGTCGTTGCCGCCCCCATGGATGTCGAATGTCTCACCCAGCAACTCATGGGCCATGGCCGAGCATTCGATATGCCAACCGGGGCGCCCGCGCCCCCAGGGGGAGGGCCAACCCGGCAGATCATCCGTGGACGGCTTCCACAGCACGAAATCCATCGGGTCCTCTTTGTAAGGCGCCACCTCGACCCGTGCACCTGCGATCATGTCATCGACCGACCGGCCCGACAGCGCGCCGTAGTCCGCGTATTTGCGCACCCGAAACAGCACATGGCCGTCCTTTTCGTAGGCATAGCCATTGGCCACCAGCCCCTGGATCATCGCCACCATCTGGTCGATAAATTCGGTCGCGCGCGGCGCGTGCGTGGGCCGCAGCGCGCCCAGGGCGTCCATGTCCGCGTGATACCAGCCGATGGTTTCGTCCGACCGCGACCGGATCAACGCCTCGAGCGTGCCCGGCTCACCCGCCCGCTGACGCTTCAGCGCGGTCTCGTTGATGCGGTCGTCGACATCTGTGAAGTTCCGCACGTAAGTCACGGCCGCCTCACCATATTCATGACGCAGCAACCGAAAGAGCGTATCAAACACCAGCACAGGGCGCGCATTGCCCAGATGCGCCCGGTCATAGACCGTCGGACCACAGACATACATGCGCACGTTGTCAGGATCGATCGCGGCAAACGCCTCTTTGCGGCGGGTCGCGGTGTTGTAGAGTGTGATGCTCATCGGCAAGTCTCACGCATGGGGTTGGCGCGGGCCTAGCAATTCTGCGATGTCATGAAAACAAAGAACCGGCCCGCTGAGAAATCAGCAGGGAATGCAGCACAAGATGCAAATGGTCCCGGTCATGACCAAAGGCGTAGCCGAGCCACGCCGGTGCGGTCAACCCTTGTTTCCGCGCGCGACCTGCGGCAGCTTACACCCATGACACGCGACGCCGTTGACGCCATCTGTTCCGCCCTGCCCGGCGCCTGGTTTTCCAGTGTCCATGACGGCGGGCTGGACGCCTGGAAGGTGGGCGACAAGATGTTTGCCACCATCGGCATCGCCAATGACGGCGTGTCGGTCAAATGCGCCAGCGTAGAGGCGGCGCAGATGCTGATCGAGGTCGGCGTGGCGCGCAAGGCCAAGTATTTCCACCGCTCGTGGGTGCGCATGCCGTTTGAGGGCGCGGACGCGGACGAGATGCGGGCACGCATCCACATCTCCTACGACATCATCCGAAACGCTCTGCCCAAAAAGGTGCAGGCGGAGCTGGCGGCCTGGCACCCCGACGACTGATCGATCCTTCATCTTGCCAAATGAACTCCGGGGGACGCGACATGCGTGGGGGCGGTGCCGCCTCTGCCGTTGACAATCCGCACCGCCTCTGGCCCCGTGCGCGCAAGTCAAAAAGGAGCGGCATATGGGCCTGTCACAGCGGATCACGACACTTACAGGCGGCGGATCGGATGGCTGGGATGTGTTTCTCAAGGCGCGCCGGATGATTGCGGACGGCACGCCCGTGACCGAGCTGACCATTGGCGAGCATGACATCCGCACCGCGGCCCCGATCCTGCAGGACATGCACCGCGCGGCCCTGGGCGGGCATACGGGCTATGCGATGGTGCCGGGCACGGACGCGCTGCGCGATACGGTGGCCCGCCGCACGGCCGAACGCACGGGCGTGCCCACCACCCGCGACAACGTGCTGATCACACCGGGCGGGCAGTCAGCGCTTTTTGCCGCCCATGCCGCGGCCTGTGACCCGGGCGATGTGGCGCTGTACCTCGATCCCTATTACGCGACCTATCCCGGCACGATCCGGGGCGTCTCAGCCGTGCCGCGGGCCGTGCAGACGCGGGCCGAAGATGCGTTTCAGCCGCGCGCGGCGGATATCGACGCGGTGGCCGACGGCGCGCGCAGCCTTCTGATCAACTCGCCCAACAACCCCACTGGCACGGTCTATTCCCGCGCGACCCTCGAGGGCATCGCCGAGGTCTGTCAGCGTCACGATCTGTGGCTCATTTCGGACGAGGTCTATGACACCCAAGTGTGGGAGGGCGCGCATCTCAGCCCCCGCGCCCTGCCCGGTCTGTCGGCCCGCACCCTCGTCGTGGGCTCCATGTCCAAGAGCCATGCAATGACCGGCTCGCGCTGCGGCTGGGTGATCGGACCGGCAGAGGTGATTGCCCATCTGATCACCTTTGCCACGCACACGACCTATGGCGTGCCGGGGTTCATTCAGGACGCCTCGGTCTTTGCCCTGTCGCAAGGGCCGGATTTCGAGGCGGAGATTGCCGCCCCCTTCCTGCGGCGGCGTGCGCTTGCGCAAGCGGTGCTCGCGGCGCAGAACACGGTCGGCCTGATCCCGGCGCAGGGGGCGATGTATCTGATGCTCGACATCCGCGCGACGGGGATGAGCGGAGATGCGTTTGCCAACGCACTGCTCGACACGCACCAAATTGCGGTGATGCCGGGCGAAAGCTTTGGCGCCGCAGCGGCGGGGCATGTTCGCGTGGCGATGACGGTCGAGGATGCAGCGTTTGAGGCGGCGTTGCGCACGCTCTGCGACTTTGCAGAGACCTGCGCAAGCCAGTGATTCACGTTAGAAACCACCCTCAGCCAACTATTTTTCCAGCATTTTACAACTTTTGACGCGGCAGTAGCGGCCTCGCCACCAGCATAAAGGTCAGAACCGGATCGAGCCGCGCACAGTCAGCGTCGTGGCATCCGCCGCGACCCCGGTGCCGCCGATATTGTCGAACTCATGTTCCAGCAATTCAGCGCCGAACGTGTACTGATCGTTGATCTGGTAGGCAAAGCCGATGCCGTAGAACTCGCCCGATTCCGACCCGATGGAGGTGTCGACCTCCGCCACACCGGCGGTGAAATAGGCCAGCGTCCGGCCAAAATCATAGCCACCTTGCAGCTTGAGCCGCGCGACACTGTCCACGGTGGCCGCCCCGTTCAGGTCGATATCGGCGGTGTCATAATCCACCTCACCGCCCAGCACAAAGGTTCCGAAATCGTAGCGGTACCCGGCATGCACACCGAGCAGGTAATCATCCCCATCCGCAGCGCCGGTGCCGTCCACGTCGCCGTAGCCCAGCTGCACACCGGCATACCCGCCGGTCCACGTGCCACCCGGCCCGGCAAAGGCCTGCACCGGCGCGGCTGTCGCCTGCGGCGCCACATCGGTTTCTACGTTGGATTGCGCCAGTGCGGCCATCGGACCGGCGGCCAGGATCGTGGCAAGTGCAGTCATGCGGTACATCGGAACCTCCTTTGGGTGTCCAAGAATTGCGTTGATCTTCATGTATGTATGGAACCGAAGGGTTCCAAACGGGTCGGCGTCACAGTGCCGTGACAGCCTGTGACAGATGGCAAAATCCCGCCGCGTCGCAAATGGAACAGACTGTGTCGGTCTCACAGCCCACCGTACACATGTGCATACCGACGTTGGGAGGCGTCCATGCAAGGCCTGAGATCCAAGATCGCGCTGGTCGCGCGCACCATCGGGGCAGACCGCGGTCGCGCGGCGCGGGGGCGTCCCTGGCGGGACTAGGACCCGAACCCTGACCGCACGCCAACAGTTCCCGGAACACCGATATGAATGATCAATCCCCCTCACGCTCCGGTGGGCGCGCGGCGCGCCGTGCCGCCCGCGCCGCCCCGCTTGCCGATCATCTGCGCCCGGTGCGCGCAGGCCTCGAAGGCGGGCGTTACAGCCCCCTGACCGAAGCCAAGGTGGAGCGGATCCACCACGCGGCCCTCGATGCGCTCGAACGGATCGGACTGGCCGACGCGCCCGACAGCGGCGTGGCCTACCTGACCGCGGCGGGCGCAATTCAGGGCGCGGATGGCCGCATCCGCTTTCCCCGCGCGCTGGTCGAGGATACGCTGGCGCGGGCCAACCGCAGCCTCACGCTGCATGCCCGCACCCCCGCGCATGATCTGCACCTGAGCGGCACGCGGGTGCATTACGGCACCGCCGGTGCCGCGGTGCATCTGGTGGATGTGGACGGCCGTCACTATCGCGACAGCACGGTGCAGGACCTGCACGATGCCGCCCGCATCTGCGACGCGCTCGACAATATCCACTTCTGCCAGCGGCCGATGATCTGCCGCGACATCGCGGACACGGCAGAGATGGAGTATAATTCGGTCTTTGCATGCACCTCCGGCACCACGAAACATGTGGGCACCAGCTTCAGCGATCCGGCCTGCGTGCCTCCGGCCATCGACATGCTGCACATGATCGCCGGAGGCGAGGCGGCCTGGCGCGCGCGCCCCTTCGTGTCGAACTCCAACTGTTTCGTCGTCCCGCCCATGAAATTCGCCGCCGAAAGCTGTCAGGTGATGGAGGCGTGTATCAATGCGGGCATGCCCGTCCTGCTTCTGTCCGCCGGCATGTCCGGTGCCACGGCCCCGTCGACCATCGCGGGTGCCATCGTGCAGGCGGTGGCCGAATGCCTGGCCGGCCTCGTCTATGTGAACGCGGTCAAGCCCGGCGCACCTGCGGTCTTCGGCACCTGGCCCTTTGGCCTCGACTTGCGTACGGGGGCCATGTCCATCGGGTCCGGCGAACAGGCGCTGCTGACCGCGGGCTGCGCCCAGATGCACCGGTTCTATGACCTGCCAGGCGGGGCCGCGGCGGGTGCCTCGGACAGCAAGCTGCCCGACATGCAGGCGGGGTGGGAGCAGATGAACACCAATGTCATGGCAGGGCTTTCGGGGCTCAACATGGTCTATGAGGCCGCAGGCATGCACGCCTCCCTGCTGGGCTTCTGCCTCGAAACGCTGATCCTCGGCGATGATGTGATCGGACAGGCACTGCGCTGCGTGCGCGGCATCGAAGTCACGGACGAGACGCTGGCGCTCGATCAGATGGCCGAGGTGTGCCTGGGCGGTTCGGGCCACTACCTGGGCACCGACCAGACCCTCGCGCGCATGCAAACCGATTGCGTCTATCCGACATATGGCGACCGCACATCGCCCAAGGAATGGGTGGAACGGGGCAAGCCCGACCTCATCGCCAGGGCCACCGCGCGCAAGAACGAAATCCTGGGCCAAAAACCGCCCGCAGCCTTCGATCCTGCCATCGACGCGGCCATACGCGCCCGGTTCAACATCCACCTGCCGGAATGGTCCTGATGCCCCGTCTTTGTCCCGAAATATCCTGGGGGAGCCGAAGGCGGGGGCAAAGCCCCCTGAAAGATGACTCAAAAACACCATCGCACATAAAGTGAGGCCCGGCCCCTGGGGGGAGACCGGGCCTCACGCCCCCACGCTGCCGGTCCGCGTCGCTTGGCAACACACGTGACGCAGCCCGGCAGATGTGGGTGACCAGGGTCAGCCGTCTGTGGGCGGCATCAGACCTGCCTCTTGGGCGGCGGCCACTTCGTTGGCGTCCAGCGCGCCATCCGCGTTCAGGTCCATCGCGGTGAAGGCGTCAGACGTCACATCGGGAAAGCTGGCCTGAACCTCGTCAATGGTCAGGACGCCGTCGCCGTTGGTGTCGAGCTCTGCTGCGCTCTGAGCCATTGCCAGAGGGGCGGCCAGGACAGCCAGAACAGTCAGAGATGCAAATTTGGTCATAGGGAACTCCCTTGGAGGTTTCACTGCGAAGGTCCGTGAGTGGGTGCCTTCCCAATGTATGAGCGTGCGGTGCCGCGTTCCGTCCCTGTCGTGACCCGCGGATGTCGTCCCGCGCGACGGCCTGCCGATCGGCGCCGCTGCCATGGGCGATGGGTTGCCCAAAAAGGGGGCAAATCGGGAATCGGCAAAAACCCCCGGGGTGGTCAGAGGGGGATGCGCACCCCATTCTCGATCCCATGACACACGCACACACCCATTCAGATGCCAGCCGCCTCGTGCCGCTGATCCCCGCCCTGACCCGCCGCGCCCGCAAGCTTGCGCGCAGCCAGGCCGAAGCGGAGGACCTGGTGCAGGACACCCTGCTCAGCCTGTGCCAGCGCCTGCGCGAGGAGGGGCGGATCGATGACCTGCCCGCCTACGCCATGCGCACCCTGGGCAACCGGGCGCAGCGCGGCTGGCGTCAGACCCAGACGCAGGAGATCGAGGAAGGCGACGCGCTCATCCTGCCGGATGCGCATCTGCGCCTCGATTGCGCCGATACGCTGGCGGCGGTGGCCGCGCTGCCGAAACCACAGCGACAACTGATGGAGTTGGTGGCGGGGGGCGAAACCTCTCCGCGCGCGTTGGCTGCCGCCACCGGCCTGCCGCTCGGGACGGTGATGTCGCGGCTCGCCCGCGCCCGCGCCAAGCTGCGCCTGACCCTCAACCCGGACTAGGGCTTCGAGGCGCCCACATTTGCCACCCGCCCGGATTTTTGCAAAAATCCGTCGCCAACGTTGGCGGCAAATTTTTGGAAAAATTTGCATGTGCCCAGCACAATCGATCGCGCCAAGAAAAAACGGGGAGCCGAAGCCCCCCGTGTAGTTTCGCCGTACAGGCTCAATATGTTAACCGCCCGGTACTTTTCTGCCTGCGGCCTGTACGTCGTCGGGGGCGAGCGCACCCGCCCCGTGTGAAGGTGGGAAGGACTTCAAGTACCGCCCCACCCGTCTCGTCGGGAGCCTGACCGGCCTAGCCGGCCCGGCCCCCTCGCGCCCCATCCCCGGGCCGCGTGTTTCTTAGCTTCGAGGTCACATAAAACCTCGTAGCGTCACCCCAAATTGTTCCCTTCGGAACCATCTGGGTTGGAAGCAACGATCCTGCGACCGCCAGAGATCACGCGGGTATGGTAACCCTGATGCAATCCCCGATCGACCTCACGAGCGAGTTGCCCCCTTGTCACTTCCCCCCGGCCTGGCACATGAAAGTGCGTATTCAATCCAGAGTCGCTTTCACGGGTTACCGTGATGTCTTTTCGATTAGCCATGGCCAATCTCCTAAATATCCACAGGTTGCGAGCATTTCCTGGTGGCAAACCTGTGTGTAAGTCAGTGCGTCATTGATCGCCTCATTCGACCATGTTTTGTCATCCTACGTCGGCCCAACAGGGTCGAACTGCTTTGTCCTTCGCCCGCACCGTGGAAGCGGAGGACGAGCTGGAGCTCGGAAGTACCAATTCCGGGCTCCAACCCTCAATCTTCTCAGCTACACCCCGACGTCGCGCCGCAGGTGTTGCACTTCATGCAGGTGCCGTTGCGCACCAGCGTGTAGTTGCCGCATTCGCCGCAGGCTTCGCCTTCGTAGCCTTGCATCTTGGCCTTGGTGCGGGCGTCCATCAGCGTCGCGGTCACAAGGTCGCTGCCGCTGGCTGCCGCCACTTCGGGCACCAGTGTCTCCAGCGCGGCCGACGCATTCGCGCCGCTTTCGGCCATACCCCCTTTGAGCACCACCAGATCCTGGGGCAGACGCTTGCGCAGGTAGCCTGTCGAGCTGATCTGCTTGAGCACCTCGAGCGATTTCGACGCCGCCGTGTCGGAGATTTCGGAAACGTTGCTCACGCCTTCCTCTTCCCCGCGCCCGATATCGTCGAAGGTGGCCCCCTCGGGTTTCACATGCGCCAGATCGGTGCGGTCGAGATAGGACACCGCCAACTCGCGGAACACGTAGTCGAGGATCGACGTCGCGTTCTTGATGCTGTCATTGCCCTGCACCATGCCTGCTGGTTCGAACTTGGTGAAGGTGAACGCGTCCACGAACTCCTCCAGCGGCACACCGTATTGCAGGCCGACGGACACGGCGATGGCAAAGTTGTTCATCATCGCCCGGAAGCCCGCCCCTTCCTTGTGCATGTCGATAAAGATCTCGCCCAGGTTGCCGTCCTCATACTCACCCGTGCGCAGATAGACCTTGTGGCCGCCCACGATGGCTTTCTGCGTGTAGCCTTTGCGGCGTTGCGGCATCTTTTCGCGGTGAGATTTCACAATCTCCTTCACGATGATCTTTTCGACGATCTTCTCGGCGAGCACTGCGGCCTTCTCGGCCGGCGCACCCGTTTCCAGGACTTCCGCCGCCTCATCATCATCCTCGACCAAAGCCGCGGCGAGAGGTTGCGACAGTTTCGAGCCGTCACGGTAGAGCGCGTTGGCCTTCACCCCCAGCGACCAGCTGAGTTCGTAGGCGCGTTGGCAATCCTCGATCGTCGCATCGTTGGGCATGTTGATCGTCTTTGAGATCGCGCCCGAGATGAAGGATTGTGCCGCGGCCATCATGGTGATGTGGCTGTCGACGCTCAGGAAGCGCTTGCCTTTCTTGCCGCAGGGGTTGGCGCAGTCGAAGATATGGTAGTGCTCTTCGCGCAGGTGCGGCGCACCTTCCAGCGTCATCGTCCCGCAAACGTGGTCGTTGGCCGCGTCGATGTCCGCCTTGGAAAAGCCCAGTGATTTCAGCAGGTCAAAGGTCGGATCGTTCAGCTTGGCCTGCGGGATGCCCAGCACCTGGGTGCAGAACTCCTCGCCCAGCGTCCACTGGTTGAACACGAACCGGATGTCGAACGCGCTTTCGAGGGCGGCGTCCACCTTGGCCAGCTCATTGGCGCCAAAGCCGTGACCGGCCAGCGTCGTATGGTTTATCGCAGGGGCGTTGCCCATGGAGCCGTGGCCGACAGCGTAGCTGACGATTTCCTCGATCTGGGCGGAACCGTAGCCGAGATTTTCAAGGGCTGCGGGCACGGACCGGTTGATGATCTTGAAGTAGCCACCGCCGGCGAGCTTTTTGAACTTCACCAGGGCAAAGTCGGGCTCGATCCCGGTTGTGTCGCAGTCCATGACCAGGCCGATGGTGCCGGTGGGCGCGATCACGGTGGATTGCGCGTTGCGGTAGCCGTTGGCCTCGCCCAGTTTCAACGCCTCGTCCCATGCGGACATGGCAACGTCGACCAGCTGCGGATCGGGGCAGTTGGCGTGATCGAGGGCGACGGGCTTCACCGCCAGCTTCTCGTATCCTTCGGTGGCGCCATAGGCGGCCGTGCGGTGGTTGCGCATCACCCGCAGCATATGTTCGGCATTCTTGGCATAGCCCGGGAATGGCCCCAGCTCTCCCGCCATCTCGGCGGAGGTGGCGTAGGACACGCCGGTCATGATCGCCGTCAGCGCACCGCACAGCGCGCGACCTTCGTCGCTGTCATAGCCGTGGCCCATGTTCATCAGCAGACCGCCGATATTGGCATAGCCCAGACCCAGCGTGCGGAACTCGTAGGAGCGTTGCGCAATCTCCTTGGACGGGAACTGCGCCATCATGACGGAGATTTCCAGCGTCACGGTCCAGAGACGCGCCGCGTGCATGTATTCCTCCACCTGGAACTGCCCGTCCTTGAGGAAGGTCAGCAGATTCATCGATGCAAGGTTACAGGCCGTGTCGTCGAGGAACATGTATTCGGAGCACGGGTTGGAGCCGCGGATGGCGCCATCTTCGGGGCATGTGTGCCAATCGTTGACGGTGTCGTGGTACTGGATGCCCGGATCGGCACAGGCCCACGCGGCATGGCCCACCTGTTCCCACAGCTCGCGAGCCTTGACGGTTTTGGTCACCGAGCCGTCGACGCGGCTGATCAGCTCCCAATCGGCGTCTTTTTCGACGGCTGTCAGGAATGCGTTGGTGACGCGGATCGAGTTGTTCGAGTTCTGGCCCGATACGGAATTATATGCCTCACTGTCCCAATCGGTGTCGTATGTGGGGAACTCGATTGAGGTGTGGCCCTGTCGGGCGTAATCCAGTACGCGCTTGATGTAGGTTTCGGGGATCGCAACCTTCTTTGCTGCTTTCACTGCGTCCTTCAACGCATTGTTCTTGCTGGGATCATAGGCGTCTTCGGCCGCACCGTCCCAGGTGCCGATGGCTTCAAAGATGCCATTCAGCTTTTGCTCGTGCATCTTGGAGCCTGCGACGATCGACGCCACCTTTTGCTCTTCGAGCACTTTCCAATTGATGAAATCCTGGATGTCGGGGTGATCGGCGTCCACGATCACCATCTTGGCTGCTCGACGGGTTGTGCCGCCTGATTTGATGGCGCCCGCAGCGCGGTCACCGATTTTGAGAAAGCCCATGAGGCCCGAGGATTTGCCGCCACCGGACAGGCGTTCGCCCTCGCCCCGCAGGTGCGAGAAGTTGGTGCCGGTGCCGGAGCCGTACTTGAACAGGCGCGCCTCGCGCACCCACAGATCCATGATGCCACCATCGTTCACCAGATCGTCGGACACGGATTGGATAAAGCAGGCATGCGGCTGCGGATGTTCGTAGGCGGACTTGGATTTGGTCAGCTTGTCGGTGAACGGATCGACATACATATGGCCCTGTGCGGGACCGTCGATGCCGTATGCCCAATGCAGGCCGGTGTTGAACCATTGGGGCGAATTCGGTGCGGCACGCTGCGTTGCCAGCATGAACCGCATCTCGTCATAATAGGCTTGCGCGTCTTCCTCGGTTGAGAAGTAGCCGCCTTTCCAGCCCCAGTAGCACCATGCACCTGCTAGGCGGTCAAAGACTTGCTTGGACGAGGTTTCGCCGCCCATGTCGGCGCCCTTGGCGGGCTTCGACCGCCACAGGAATTCCGGCACGCCCTCTTCTCCGATCTTTTCGACCGACGAAGGCACGCCTGCCTTGCGGAAATACTTTTGCGCGATGACGTCGCTGGCCACCTGGCTCCACGTGTTAGGCACTTCGACATCGTCGAGGCGGAACACGACGGTGCCGTCCGGGTTGCGGATTTCGGACGCGGTGGTCACGAAATCGAGTGCCGCATAGGCGTCCTGTCCCGCCGTGGTGAATTGTCTTTCAATTTTCATCGCGCTGCCTCGTGTTCAGCATGTTCCCGTTGAGCATCCCCGACGTTGCGGGCGCCCTCTTTATTACCGACGTGTGGGCGACGAAAGACCTGTGCCTGACCGCTCTCTCCTGCGTGTCAGACCGCATTCCATAAGTCGTAAAGGCGTACCAAACCTGTCCCAAACGCCTGCTGCATCACCCTTCGTATTAGCCACTAAATGTTGTGGTGTGCCGCTCGGCCTGCACAAGGTGACGTATCTGGCCCTACGCCGTCAACGAGAAATTTAAACTTTTTTTTGACGATCTTTTCTTGACGCGCCGTGCGCGCTTTGGGGTGCAGCCGGGTCCGTGATTCACGCAGCCAAGCCGTTGCAAAACCATACCGAAACCGTCCCTGCGCACAGGGCGGAAATTCCGTTGAAACGGGCAGGTTTAACAGGGGCTGTGGACGCTTTGGGTGAAGTTATCCACAGATCACACCCGTTTTACGAGAAAGGTTTTGCCGCGCTGCGGAAAATGTGATGCTCTTGTCATACCCAACCTGAAAGGCGTTCGATGCGACCTATAATGCCCTTGCTTCTGGTCGCTGTGACGGCCTGCGCACCACAATATGTAGAGACGGTCGTGTCAGATGACCAAGACCTGCCCGTGCGTCGCGCCGTTTTCGCGCAAGAGCCACAGCCGCTGGATGCCGCATTCCGGTCGTCCTGCGACTCACCCGGGGACGAGCTGCGCGTGGTGTCGACGAACGTCGTGCAGTGCCGCATTCCGCCCCCGCCGGATGTCGCGGCATTTCTGGTGCTGCAATATGACGGGGCGCTCGAGGCGCCGACGCTTGTGGTGCAGAAAGAGACGGCGCGCGATCCCGCGGACGCCTTTGTCGTCGAGTTGAGCTATTTCGCGGAGGTTGTGCAGAAATCCGGCAACCCGCGCCGCATCTATTTCAAGCAGCGGTCGCTGGATGGGTTGATGGACGACCTTTTGGCCGCAACGGGTGGACGGGCTGCAAATCGTTGAAACTGGTCGGAGCGAGAGGATTCGAACCTCCGACCCCCTGTACCCAAAACAGGTGCGCTACCAGGCTGCGCCACGCTCCGACCGTGCGCCTCTCATAGACAGGGTTTGCGCAATTGAAAAGGCCTAGCAGGGCCAGGCGGCGCCCGTTTGACGAAAACTTGGATGCCGCAGCTGATCGCCGACCGCGATGCCAAGTTGCCGGGCCAGGCCGCCGTTGATTTCCAACACATGGGTCAGGCCCTGCCCGCCCTCGATGGGCGTTTCATCCAGTGGCTGCGCGCGATGGTGGATGTTTTGTACCACGCCTTGCGCATCGACAAACAGCATGTCGAGCTCGATCAGCGTGTTGCGCATCCAGAATGCCAGGCGCTGTGGTGCGGGGTAGACAAAGAGCATGCCCGCCGACAGCGGCATGGAGGGCCGGTTCATCAGCCCCACCGCACGCTCCTGCGGATCATCGGCCAGCTCCACCGAAAAGCGCGCCTCGCCAAACGCGCCGCGGACCCAGACGGTATCCTGAGCGCAAGCTGCGAGCGCCACGACGGCGCTCAGCATCCAGAAGGTGACGATCAGTATCAACCGCATAGGCTCACTCCTCATCGCGCGGAAGTGCAGCCTCCCAGGCCAGAACTTCGGAGGCCATGCGCCCGCGCTTGCCATCGATCACCCGCATCGCCAGCGCTTCGCCCGGTTGCAGATCGGACAGACCCGACCGGCGCAGCACCTCGACATGCAGGAACACATCTTCGGGGCGGCCGAACACATTGGCAAAGCCGAACCCCTTGCCTTTATCGAACCACTTGACGCGGCCCGGCTCAAGGGGGGATTGCGCGACCGTTTCGGGATCCAGTTCGGCAATATCGGACAGGGTCGACACCGTGTCCTGCAGCGGCGGCACGATCTGCATGATCTCAACGGCCTGCACGCCCCGCTCGGTCGATTGCACACGCACATTCACCCGTGCGCCATCAGCGACGGAGGATTGCCCGAAATTGCGTAGAACATTGACATGTAACAGGATGTCCGGGCCGCCTGCATCGGCCACAACAAATCCAAAACCTTTTACTGGGTCGAACCATTTGACGGACCCGGCGACCAGGTCCGCATCTTCTTTTTCATCCTGCACGACGTGACTTTCGTTGAGTTGCGTATGTCGCCCTCAACACTTGCGCCATTTTGGCAGCCCATTTCAAGCGGTAAAAATCACGGAAAATCAACGCAATGCATTTCACGCTACGTGAAATTCAGGGGTTGAGACGTGTCATTTGCCATAGCTGGGACGGGTTTTCGCGCGTCCACCGGAACCGATCATGAAGCCGGAATGCCCCGTCGGCCCACAGCTCAATTTCCACCGGCGTGACGCGATATCCACCCCAAAACGGGGGGCGATCAGGATCGGTGCCCTTGGCCGCCGTCACCTTGGCGACCTCGGCCATCAGCGCGGTGCGGCTGGCCAGCGGGCGGCTTTGCTGTGACGCCCAGGCGCCAAGCCGCGATTGCAACGACCGGCTCTTGTAGTAGGCATCGGCTTGCGGCCCATCCTCTTTGCTCACCAGGCCCCGCACCCGCACCTGCCGCTGCAGCGACTTCCAGTGCAGGACAAAGGCGGCCTTGCCCGCCCCGTCCAGTTCCGCCGCCTTCGCGCTTTGATAGTTGGTGTAGAACACAAACGCGTCAGCTTCGATTTCCTTGAGCAGGACCATGCGCGCGTTGGGCAGGCCGTCCGCATCCACGGTCGACAGGGCGATGGCGTTGGGATCATTGGGTTCCGACGCCTCCGCCTCGCCCATCCAGCGTTGGATGATCGCTATCGGGTCGTCGCCCTCGAATATGCCGCTGCGTCCTGCCATCGCCTGTCCTTTCGCGTCTGCGCAACAGCTAGTGCAGCACCCGGTCGGTTGCAACGCGCCTTGCGTCTCTTGATGCAGCGTCACGCTTGGCCTAAAGCTGTGCGCCAGAACGCTTTTGGGGGCAGTGATATGACAACGGGATTGATGGCAGGCAAACGGGGCCTGATCATGGGGCTTGCCAACGACAAATCCATCGCCTGGGGCATCGCGCGCGCCCTGCACGGTGCCGGCGCGGAGCTTGCGTTTTCCTATCAGGGCGACGCGCTGAAAAAGCGTGTCGATCCCCTTGCGGGGCAGTTGGGCAGCGATATCGTGCTGCCCTGTGACGTGAGCGATGGCGCGTCCATAGACGCGCTGTTCAGCAGTCTGGGCGAGCGTTGGGACCGCCTCGATTTCATCGTCCACGCCATCGGGTTTTCCGACAAGAACGAGCTGCGCGGGCGCTATGTCGATACGTCACGCGACAACTTCACGATGACGATGGATATCTCGGTCTATTCATTCACCGCCGTGATGCAGCGCGCGGAAAAGATGATGACGGACGGCGGCAGTGCGCTGACCCTCACCTATTACGGGGCCGAGCAGGTCATGCCGCATTACAACGTGATGGGCGTGGCCAAGGCCGCGCTCGAGGCGTCGGTGAAATACCTTGCCGAGGATCTGGGCAAGGACAACATTCGCGTCAACGCCATCAGTGCCGGGCCGATCAAGACACTGGCGGCCTCCGGCATCGGCGATTTCCGCTACATCATGAAGTGGAACGAATACAATTCGCCCCTGCGCCGCAACGTGACCATCGACGATGTGGGCAAGTCGGCGCTCTACCTGCTCAGCGATCTGGGCTCGGGCACCACGGGCGAGAACCTGCACGTGGATGCGGGCTATCATGTGGTGGGGATGAAGGCCGTCGACGCACCCGATATCGAAAAAGGATAGATCATGAGCCTGACACTGGCCGAACTCTTCGCCTTCAACACCGTGCTTCTGGCCGCACTACTGTCGCCGGGTGCGGCGATGCTATTCATCACCAAGGCGACCGTGACGGGGGGGCGTGCGGCGGGCCTTGCCACCGGCTTTGGCCTGGGCACGGCAGCGGCGCTGTGGACATTGGCGGCGCTGTTGGGGCTCGAGGCGGTCTTTACCCTGTTTCCCTGGACCTACACGGCGCTCAAGATCGGCGGCGCGCTCTATCTGATCTGGATCGCCATCCAGACGTGGCGCCATGCGCGCCAGCCCCTGGGCGAGGCGCCCACGCCGCGCGGTCGGGCGATCCTGTCGGGTCTGCTCTTGAACGCAGGCAATCCCAAATCCATGCTCTTTGCCGCGGCGGTGATCGTCGTGGTGTTCCCCCAAGGGTTGGCGGCGGCCGACATCGCGGTGATCGTGTTGAACCACTGGGTGCTTGAGCTGATCTTCTACACGATCCTCGCCTGCGCGCTGAGCACGCCTCATGTGCGGCGCGGATACATGAGCCTCAAACCCATACTCGACCGCATCGCAGCCACCCTGCTGGGCGCCCTCGGCCTGCGCCTGATCCTGGAGAAATAAAAGATGGCAGACCGCCTCCCCCACGAAAAAGGGTTCCACGTCAGCTGGGACCAGATGCACCGCGACAGCCGCGCCCTGGCCTGGCGGCTCGATGGCAAGGGGCCCGACGATGGCGCATGGCGAGCCGTGGTGGCGATCACGCGGGGCGGCATGGCACCCGCGATGATCGTGGCGCGCGAGCTCGACATTCGCACCGTCGACACGATCAGCGTCAAATCCTACCATTCGGGCGGCGGCAAGGCGGATGAGCGCCGCGAGGCGCAGGTGCTCAAATCCCCCGACGCCGACATGATGGGCGATGGCACCGGCATCCTGATCGTCGATGACCTCGTCGACAGCGGCAAGACCCTCGAACTAGTGCGCAGCCTGTATCCGAATGCCCATTTCGCCACCGTCTATGCCAAGCCCACGGGCGAGCCGCAGGTCGACACCTTCATCACCGGCGTCAGTCAGGACACCTGGATCTTCTTTCCCTGGGACATGGCGCTGCAATACGTCGAACCCTATCGCGGCACCGACTGAGCGGTGTGCGCCCTGCCCCGTCTTTGTCCCTAAAAAATCCCCGCCGGAGGCTCCCTCCGCCCGCCAGGAGCATGACCAGATGACAGGCTCGCGCACCGCTGCCACCTTTCCGCCCCCGGTGATGGAGGCGCGGCGCTGGATCGATGGCGTGACGTTTCCGCCCGACCGCCCCCTGATCAACGTGAGCCAGGCCGCCCCGGTCGATCCGCCGCCGCCCGCCTTGCGGCAGGCGATGGCGGATGCTGCGCTGACCCGCGACGACGCGCATCTCTATGGTCCCGTGCTTGGGATGCCCGCCTTGCGCGCAGGATTGAGCGCGCAGATCAATCAGCATTACGCTGCGACCACCACAGCCGACCAGGTCGCCATCACGTCCGGCTGCAATCAGGCCTTTGCGGCCGCGATCGCGAGCCTGTGTGACGAGGGCGATGAGGTGATCCTGCCGACCCCCTGGTACTTCAATCACAAGATGTGGCTGGATATGGCGGGCGTCGCGTCGATCCCCTGTCCGGTTGGGGCCGAAATGGTCCCGGACCCCGCCAGTGCGGAGGCGCTGATCACCGCGCGCACCCGCGCCATCGTCCTCGTGACGCCCAACAATCCCACGGGTGTCGAATATCCCCAGCACATGGTGCGGGCCTTCTATGACGTCGCGCGCAGCCACGGGATCGCGCTGATCGTGGATGAAACCTACCGCGATTTCGACAGCCGGCAGGGTCCGCCGCACACCCTTTTTCAGCGGCCGGACTGGGACACGACGTTTATCCACCTCTACTCCTTTTCCAAGGCGTACCGGCTGACGGGGCACCGCGTGGGCGCGATTGTCACCTCCCCGGCCCGCCTGGCGGAGGTTGAAAAATTCCTCGACACCGTTGCCATTTGCCCCGGCCAGTTGGGCCAATATGCGGCCCTTTGGGGGCTCGAGAACCTGCAGGACTGGGTGGCGGGCGAACGGGATGAAATCCTGGCCCGGCGCCGTGCGATTGCCGACGGGTTTCGCGTGCTCGCCGACCGCGGCTGGCACCTGATGGGGCTGGGCGCCTATTTCGCCTATATGCGCCATCCCTTTGCGCTGAGTGCGGCGGCGATCGCGCCGCGACTGGTGCAGGAGGCGGGCCTTTTGTGCCTGCCCGGCACGATGTTCTGGCCCGAGGGTAGCCCCGATGGCGCGCAGCAATTGCGCATCGCCTTTGCCAACCTCGACGCCGACGGCATTGCGGAGATGTACAAAAGGCTGTCGGCGGTACGGTTCTAGGCCCGGCTGCCCTTGCCCAGCCCCATACGCCCCGCTAGACAAACGCGAACGTAAACGCTCACGAGGCAGAGTATGGCCAAAGGCTCGAACAAACTGTCGCAAACCGCCGTGTGGATCCTGCTGGGTCTGCTGATCGTCGCCCTGGGCGGGTTCGGGGCCACGAACCTCAGCGGCAACATCCGCACCATCGGACAGGTCGGCGACAAGCATATCGACGTGCAGGCCTATGCGCGCAATCTGCAACAGGAAATCCAGGCGGTCAGCGCCGAGACGGGCGAGCCCCTGACATTTGCCCGCGCCCAGGCCATCGGCCTGGATCAGGCGGTGCTGGCACGCCTGGTGCGCGCCCGCGCGCTCGATCACGAGGCAGACGTGATGGGCCTGAGCGTCGGCGACGAGGTCATTCGGGACGAAATCCTGAACATTCCGTCCTTCCGCGGGCTCGACGGCGCATTCGACCGCGAGGCCTATGCCTTTGCGCTGCAGAACTCCGGCACCAGCGAGGCGCAGTTCGAAACCCAATTGCGCGAGGAAGTGGCGCGCACGCTCCTGCAAGGGGCGGTGATGGCCGGTGTGACGATGCCGTCGACCTATGCCGAAACCATCGTGTCCTTTCTGGGCGAGACACGGGATTTCACCTGGGTGCGGCTGGACCTGAGCAATCTCGAAGAGCCGATTGCCCCGGCGGATGACGCGACGCTGCGCGCCTATTACGACGACAATATCGACGAATTCCAGATGCCCGAGGCCAAGCGGATCACCTATGCCGTGTTGCTGCCCGAGCATGTGCTCGACACGATCGACATCCCCGAAGATCAGCTGCGCGCCGAATATGATGCGCGCATCGACCAATATGTTCAGCCTGAGCGGCGGCTGGTCGAGCGGCTTGTCTACCTCAATGCGGACGAGGCCGACCGCGCCGCAGCACAGCTCGAGGTTGACGGCACCACGTTCGAGGCGCTGGTTGAGGCGCGCGGGCTGGATTTGTCGGACATCGATCTGGGCGATGTCTCGCGGCTCGAACTGGATGCCGCCGGCGAGGCGGTCTTTGCCGCCGAGGTGGGTGCCGTTGTGGGGCCCCTGCCCTCTGACCTGGGTCCGGCCCTGTTCCGCGTGAACGCGGTCCTGCCCGCGCAGACCACCACATTCGAGGACGCGCGCGAGTTCATCGAGGAAGAGCTGGCACGCGGTGCCGCGGGCCGTCAGATCGCCGTGCTGGCCGAGGAATATGACAACATGCTTGTCGGGGGCGCCACGCTCGAAGAGCTGGGGACCGAGACGGAGATGCGCGTTGCCACCGTTGACTGGTGGGCCGGCAACGGCGACGGGATCGCCGCCTATAACGCGTTCACGGACGCGGCGCGCGCACTGACCGAGGATGATTTCCCCGAGATCGTGCAGCTGGATGACGGCGGCATCGTCGCCATGCGCCTCGATGAGACGTTGCCGCAGCGCCCGCAGCCCTTTGAGGAGGCGCGATTTGCGGTGCAAGCGGCCTATGAGGCCGAACGGACCGAAGCGGCGTTGACCGAACAGGCCCAAGCGGTGCTGCCCGCGCTCGAGGCAGGCGAAAGCTTTGCCAGCCAGGGCCTCGACAGCATCATCGAGACCGAGATGGACCGGGGCGCCTTTGTCCAGGGCACGCCGCCCGCCTTCATGCCCGCCGTGTTCGATATGGCGCCCGGCGATGTGCGCACGCTGTCGGCCTTTGGCGCGATCATCATCGTGCGCTTGGATGCGATCAACCCGATCGAGGACAATGAAGAGGCGCAAGCCGAGGTGGCGCGTTTGAACACCGAGATCGGACAGGTGCTCGCGGGCGAGATCTTCAACATCTTTGGCGAAGACGTGGTGCTGCGCGCAGGTCCGCAGATCAATCAGCAGGCGCTGGACGCCGTGCACGTGAACTTCCCCTAAGCGATGGCGATGACCCCCGAATATGACGCCTTCGCGCAGGCTTACGATGCGGGGCACAACCAGGTTGTCTATATGCGGCTGGCCGCCGACCTCGACACGCCGGTGTCGCTGATGCTGAAACTGACGGGCGCGCAAAAGGATGCCTTCGTACTCGAATCCGTCACCGGCGGCGAGGTGCGCGGGCGTTATTCGATTGTGGGGATGAAACCCGATCTGATCTGGCGCTGCGATGGGGAGGCGGCGCGGATCAACCGCAGCGCCCGCTTTGACCCTGACGGCTTCACCCCGCTCGACGGCAACCCGCTGGACACGCTGCGCGCGCTGATCGCAGAAAGCCGGATTGCCCTGCCCGATGACCTGCCGCAGGCGGCGGCGGGCCTCTTTGGCTATCTGGGCTATGACATGGTCCGGCATGTGGAGCATCTGCCGGACGTGAACCCGGACCCGCTGGGCCTGCCCGATGCGCTGATGCTGCGCCCATCGGTTGTTGCGGTGCTGGATGGGGTCAAGGGTGAGGTGACTGTCGTCTCTCCGGCCTGGGTCAGCGATGGGCAATCGGCGCGGGCCGCCTATGCGCAGGCCGCCGAACGCGTGATGGACGCAGTGCGGGATCTGGAACGCGCGATGCCGATGGAGACCCGTGACCTGGGCGACGCCTCCGCGCCCGCGGAGCCGGTGTCGAACTTTACCAAGGACGCTTACAAGGCCGCCGTGGAAAAGGCGCGCGAGTATATCGTGGCAGGCGACATCTTTCAGGTGGTGCCCGCACAGCGCTGGTGCCAGGATTTCCGCGAGCCGCCCTTTGCGCTCTACCGCAGTTTGCGGCGCACGAACCCGTCACCGTTCATGTTCTACTTCAACTTCGGCGGTTTTCAGGTCATCGGCGCGTCGCCCGAGATCCTCGTGCGCGTGTTCGGCAAAGAGGTCACGATCCGCCCCATCGCGGGCACGCGGCCGCGCGGCGCCACGCCCGAAGAGGACAAGGCGCTGGAGGCGGACCTGCTGGCCGACAAGAAGGAACTGGCCGAGCACCTGATGCTGCTGGATCTGGGCCGCAACGACGTGGGCCGCGTGGCCAAGATCGGGACGGTGCGACCCACCGAGGAGTTCATCGTCGAACGCTATTCCCACGTGATGCATATCGTGTCGAACGTCGTGGGAGAGCTGGCCGAGGACAAGGATGCGCTCGACGCGTTCTTTGCCGGGATGCCCGCAGGCACCGTGTCCGGCGCACCCAAGGTGCGCGCGATGGAGATCATCGACGAGCTGGAACCGGAAAAGCGCGGCGTCTATGGCGGCGGCGTGGGCTATTTCAGTGCGGGCGGCGACATGGACATGTGCATCGCGCTGCGCACGGCGGTGGTGCAGGACGGCAAGCTTTACATCCAGGCGGGCGGCGGCGTGGTCTATGACAGCGATCCCGAGGCCGAGTATATGGAGACCGTGCACAAATCCGGCGCGATCCGGCGTGCGGCGGCGGATGCGGCACGGTTTTCGGGCGGCAACCGGTGAGACCTTCGGTGCGGCTGGACGGCGTTATGGCGGGTCGACCCTCCGGGGGGGATTTTTTTCAGGACAAAGACGGGCATGCGCGGCACTTCGGGAGGCTGGTGTGATGCGTGACCCGTTTGTCGTGAACGGGCATGCCGTGGCGCCCGGCGCGCGGGCGTCGGTGGCCCTGCCCGTGTCTGCGATGCCGGATCACACGCAGGTCGATCTGCATGTGGAGGTGATCCACGGCAAGCGGCCCGGACCCACGATGTTCGTCAGTGCCGCGGTGCACGGCGACGAGGTGATCGGGGTGGAGATCGTGCGGCGGCTTTTGCGTTCACCGCAGCTGGACAGCCTGCGGGGCACGCTGCTGGTGGTGCCGATCGTCAACGCCTACGGCTTTCTCGCGCACTCGCGGTACCTGCCGGACCGGCGCGATCTCAACCGGTGCTTTCCAGGCTCGACCGCGGGGTCGCTGGGCTCGCGACTGGCGCATATCTTTCTCAACGAGGTGGTGCTGCGCTGCGATTTCGGGATCGATCTGCATTCGGCGGCGGTGCACCGCACGAACCTGCCGCAGATCCGGGTCACGCCGGGCGACGCGGTCACGGCGGGTATGGCGCGGGATTTCGGCGCGCCGGTGATCCTGACCTCGCCCCTGCGCGAGGGATCATTGCGCGGGGAAGCGGCGGCGCGCGGCACGCCTGTGCTGCTGTACGAGGCGGGCGAAGGGCTCCGCTTTGACGAATTTGCGGTGCGCGCGGGGGTGGCGGGGATCCTGCGGGTCATGCGCGCGCAGAACATGGTGCCCGCCAAGGGGATTGCGCGGGCCCGGACGCCGTCGCTCGTCTGCCGCAGCTCGACCTGGTTGCGCGCGCCCTCGGGCGGGTTGTTGCGCACCTTCCGGGCCGAGGGCGATCTGGTGAGCGAGGGCGAGGTGCTGGCCGCGGTGGCCGACCCCGCCGGTGCCGCCGAAACCGAGCTGCTGGCCCCCGGCGCAGGCATCCTGATCGGGCGCGCGGTGCTGCCGGTGGTGAACGAGGGCGACGCGGTCTTTCACCTTGCCACGCTGAGCCCCAAGGCGGATGTGGACACGGTTGACGCGCTCACCGCGCAGCTGGAAGCCGACCCGATGTTCGACGAGGACGAGATCATCTGAGCCCGGCTACGGCTCGACGTCCGCCAGAGCGGTCAGCACATGCGACACCGGCGCCAGCGCCACGCGCTGCGCACGGTCCTGCAGCCCCCAGAGCAGCAGCGCCGAGATCGTGTCGGGCCGCAAGCGGCCCACCATGATCACGCCGCCCTCCTGGTCGGCGCGGAAGGCGGCCTGGTCAAGAAAGCGGCGGATGACCGTCGGTGTCTGCCCGGCACTGTCGAAATCGCGAAAGATCAGCCCTGCGGGCACACCCGCCCGCGCGGCAAGCTTTTGCGCGGTGTTGAGCCCTTTAGATTGCAACACCAGACCGTGCCCGCTTTCCAGCACATACTCGGTCACCTGATCCGAGGCGTCGCGGCTTTCCTGCAGGCCAGTCCCCGTCCCTTCCATCACCGCAACGGCACCTGGTACTGCATCCAGCGCGGCGGACAGGTTCACCTCGGTGTCGCTGCCAGTTGCTCCGGCGGGCAGGTCCATCAGCGCCATGACCTCGAACCCCTGTGCCCGGTATTCGGCGGCGCGCGCATCTGCATCGGGCAAGGACGCGTCGACCGCGAAGGTCAGCGGATAGGGAAAGCTCTTGAGCGCGGCGAGGCCCACCGGGCCATCGCTGAGGTCGTTGCCGGTGTCCATGAGGACGATGGCCATCACCGGCTTGTCCTCCGGATTGTCGAAGGGGGCGGCGTATTGCGCCATGGGCGGGCCGGCGGCCTCTGCCTCCGGCGCCTCGACTGGCTCCGCCGCTTCGTCGTCCAGGGCTGCACGATCCACAAGGGACGTGGCCGGGCGCCCGATGGAGGGGCGGTCCGAGGTGTCCTCCGCTGCGTCATCGGTGGGCGCCACGTCGGTCACCTCGGGCAGTGCCGCGGTTTCGGTCTCTGTCGGGGCGTCGGGTGACACCGGGCTTTGCGGTGTCTCCACGGCCTGTGGCACGCTGGGCGCAAGCGCGGGGCTCGTGTCGGGTGCTGGCGCTTCGGCGGCAGGCGCATCGGGGGCCACGTCCACTTCGGGCGCGAACGCGGTGTCGATCTCGGGCACTTCAGGGGCGGGTGGCTGCGCCGGATCGGTCGAGATCGACAGCTGCCCCTCGGTGTCGGGTGCGGCGACCAGCGCGCCTTGCGGGCTGGGCAGCACCGGCGCTTCGCCATCGCTTGCGACGGCAGGGCTTTCGGTGGCGTCTGCGGGGCCGGTCAAATCCTCGGCCGCACCTGTTTGGGGCACCGGCGCCGTGTCGGACCCGGCTTGAGCGGCGGCCGTCACGTCATCAGCCTCGGGCCGTGTGACGCGCGGGGCGGCCTCGTCCATCACCAGATCGGCATCCGTCACCGCAGCGGCATCCGCCGCATCGCCCGGCGCGGGTGCGGCGGCGGCCTGCGGCCCCTCGACCCCGGCGCGGGGCGCTTGCGGCGGTTCGCTCAGGACAGAGGCGACACCGGCCCCCAAAACGCTCACCACGCCGCCTATGACAACGCCGCCCAAAAATCCTCGTGCCATTGCACCTACTCCGCCTGCTTGGCGTGCGACCCCGCTTTGCGATGTGCCGCACCTGCTCTGTCCGGGCGCGCCGCCTGGTGCCCTTGACGGCACCGGCCAAGCCTGAACATGTTGGCGCGACTATAATGCCCCGCGCGCCCCTTGAGAACACCGAACACGACCATGCTGCTTCTGATCGACAACTACGACAGTTTTACCTACAACCTCGTGCACTATCTGGGCGCGCAGGGCGCAGATGTGGTGGTGCGGCGTAATGATGCGCTCGACGTGCAAGAGGCGATGGGCATGCGCCCCGATGCCATCCTGCTCAGCCCCGGTCCGGGCACGCCGGATCAGGCAGGCATCTGTTTGGCGCTGACCGCAGCGGCGGCGGAAACCCGCACACCGCTGATGGGTGTGTGCCTGGGTCACCAGACAATCGGCCAGGCCTTTGGCGGTGCCGTGGTGGGCGCAGGCGACATCGTGCATGGCAAGCTTGGCACGATGCATCACGAGGCCACCGGCGTCTTTGCCGGTCTGCCCACACCCTTTGCGGCCACACGCTATCACTCGCTGATTGTCGAGCGGGAGAGCCTGCCCGATTGCCTCACGGTCACCGCATCGCTCGAGGATGGGACGATCATGGGCCTGGCCCATCGCGACCTGCCCATCCACGGCGTGCAGTTCCACCCCGAGAGCATCCGGTCCGAACATGGCCACGCGATGCTCAAGAATTTCCTCGACCTCGCCCCGGTGGCGGCATGAGCGACGTGCTCAAACCGCTGATCGATGCGGCGGCCAATGGCCCGCTCAGCCGCACGCAGGCCGAAACGGCCTTTGGGATCCTGTTCGAGGGTGACGCGACACCTGCCCAGATCGGCGGCCTGCTGATGGCCCTGCGCACCCGCGGCGAGACGGTGGACGAATACGCCGCCGCCGCCGCCGTGATGCGCGCCAAGTGCACGCCGGTGACCGCTCCGGCGGGGGCGATGGACATTGTGGGCACCGGCGGGGATGGCAAGGGCACGCTCAACATCTCCACCGCCACCGCCTTTGTCGTGGCAGGCGCGGGTGTGACCGTCGCCAAACACGGCAACCGCAATCTCAGCTCCAAGTCGGGGGCCGCGGACGCGCTGACACAGATGGGCCTGAACGTGATGGTCGGCCCCGCAGTGGTCGAGCGGTGCCTCGCGGAGGCCGGGATCGGCTTCATGATGGCGCCGATGCACCACCCGGCCATTGCCCATGTGATGCCCACGCGGGCCGAGCTGGGCACGCGCACCATCTTCAACATCCTGGGCCCGCTGACCAACCCCGCAGGCGTCAAACGCCAGCTCACCGGGGCGTTTTCGCGCGATCTGATCCGTCCCATGGCCGAAACGCTGGGCCAGCTGGGTACGGACACCGCCTGGCTTGTCCACGGCTCGGATGGCACCGACGAACTCACCATCACCGGCACCTCATGGGTGGCCGCGCTCGACGGCGGCACGGTTACCGACATCGAAATCCACCCCGAAGACGCGGGCCTGCCCGTCCACCCGTTCGACGACATCCTGGGCGGCACACCCCAGGAAAACGCCGCTGCCTTGCGCGCCCTGCTGGACGGCACGCCGGGGGCCTACCGCGATGCGGTCCTCCTCAATGCCGCTGCCGCCCTGCTGGTGGCAGGACATGTGAGCAATCTCAAGGACGGCGCGGCCCAGGCCGCCATTGCAATTGACAGCGGCGCGGCCCGCACCAAGATCAAGGCGGTCGCAGACATCACGCAAAGCGCGGCCTAGGCCCGTCTTTGTCCCGAAAAATCCCGGGGGTCCGGGGGCTGGCCCCCGGTCCGCCATCAGCCAAGAAGCCAGACCATGACCGAAACGATCCTCGATAAAATCAAGGCCTACAAGCTCGAAGAGATTGCCGCCGACAAGGCGGCCAAACCGCTCGAAACCATCGAGGCCGAAGCGCGCAATGCGCTGGCTGTGCGTCCCTTTACCGATGCGCTGCAAAAGGCCAGCCGCGAGGGCTACGGCCTCATCGCCGAGGTCAAGAAGGCCAGCCCGTCCAAGGGGCTGATCCGCGCGGATTTCGATCCCGCCGCCCTCGCGCAGGCCTATGAGACGGGCGGCGCAACATGCCTGTCGATCCTCACCGACACGCCAAGCTTTCAGGGGGCCAAGGAATTTTTGACCGATGCGCGTGCGGCGTGCGAGCTGCCCGTGTTGCGCAAGGATTTCATGTACGACCCCTATCAGGTGGTCGAAGCGCGCGCGCTGGGGGCCGACTGTATCCTGATCATCATGACGTCCGTCAGTGACGCTCAGGCCGCCGAGCTCGAGGCGACGGCGACCGAGTGGGGCATGGACGCCCTGATCGAGGTGCACGACGCCGAAGAGCTGGAGCGCGCCAGCGCCCTGCAAAGCGCCCTCATCGGGATCAACAACCGCGATCTGCACACGTTCGAGACATCGCTCGACACCACCCGCAAGCTGTCGAAACTGGTTCCCGCCGACCGCACGATTGTCACCGAAAGCGGGCTGAACACCCCCAAGGAGCTGGCCGACCTTGCCATGTACGGCGCGCGCTGTTTCCTGATCGGCGAAAGCCTGATGCGGCAGGACGATGTGGCGGCGGCCACGCGCACCCTGCTCGCCAACCCGCTCACCGCGGGGGGAGGCATGTAGATGGCGCTGACCCATTTCGATGCCACCGGCGCCGCGCATATGGTCGACGTCTCCGACAAGGATGTCACAGACCGCATCGCCACGGCCGAGGCGCATATCACGATGGCCCAGGCTACCTTCGATCTGATCACCGAGGGGCGCGCCAAAAAAGGCGATGTGATCGGCGTGGCGCGCCTTGCGGGCATCATGGGGGCGAAACGCACGGCTGATCTGATCCCGCTTTGCCATCCGCTGCCGATCTCCAAGGTCGCCATCGAGCTGACGCCGGACGCCACCCTGCCCGGCCTGCGGATCACCGCAACGGTCAAGACCACCGGCCAGACCGGGGTCGAGATGGAGGCGCTGACCGCCGCCTCCACCGCCGCGTTGACCGTCTATGACATGGCCAAGGCCGTGGACCGGGCGATGGAGATTGGCGGGGTGCGTGTCGTGCTCAAGGATGGCGGCAAGTCGGGTCGCTACGAGGCCCCATGATCTCGGTCGCCGAGGCTCTGGCGCATCTCTTTGCCCTTGCGGATCCGCTCCCGGTCGAAACGGTGCCGCTGCGCAAGGCCGCGGGCCGCGTGCTGGCGCAGGACGTCTTTGCCACGCGCACGCAGCCCCCGTTCGACGCCGCGTCGATGGACGGCTATGCGTTGAAATCGGTCGAGGCGGATCTTCACGCGCAGTTCAAGGTCGTGGGCGAGGCCGCCGCCGGGCACGGCTGGGGCGGGACGGTCGGCCCCGGTCAGGCGGTCCGCATCTTTACCGGCGCGCCGGTGCCCGATGGGGCCGATCATGTGGTGATCCAGGAGAATGTCAGCCGCACGGGCGACCTCATCACCCTCACCGATGACAGCGATGCCAAGAGCAACATCCGCCCCGCGGGCGTCGATTTCTTTGAAGGGACGGACATGGCAGCCCCCCGCAGGCTGTCGCCCGGTGACGTCGCCCTGCTCGCTGCGATGAACATCGCCGACGTGCCCGTGGCCAAGCGCCCCGTGGTCGCGCTCATCTCCACCGGGGACGAGCTTGTGATGCCGGGCGAGACGCCGC
This sequence comes from Pseudomonadota bacterium, assembly GCA_038525585.1. Classification (GTDB taxonomy): domain Bacteria; phylum Pseudomonadota; class Alphaproteobacteria; order Rhodobacterales; family Rhodobacteraceae; genus Tateyamaria. The sequence goes on along the minus strand of JBCBHM010000014.1, from coordinate 21,763 downwards.
GCCCGGACCAGATCATCGCATCCAATACGTTCGGTCTGGCCGCCATGCTGGACGCGCTGGGGGCGGAGGCGCGCATCCTGCCCATCGCGCGTGACAATGCCGCGTCCTTGCGCACCGTGCTGAGCCTGGCGGAGGGCGCCGATCTGGTCGTGACCATCGGCGGCGCATCTGTCGGCGATCATGATCTGGTGGCGGACGTCGCCGCCGAGATGGGCATGGCGCAAAGCTTTTACAAAGTCGCGATGCGCCCCGGCAAACCGCTGATGGCCGGGCGCCTTGACGGCACGCCCATGGTCGGCCTGCCGGGCAACCCCGTGTCGGCCATGGTCTGCGGCACGGTGTTTCTGGCGCCCATGCTGCGCGCGATGAAGGGCCTGCCCGCCGCCGCCGCCCCGCAGGTGCGCCGCACCCTGTCAGCGCCGCTGGCGGCCAACGGCCCGCGGGCGCACTACATGCGGGCCATCGCCCAAGGCGACAGTGTCGCGGATGCGGGCGCGCAGGACAGCTCGCTCCTGTCGGTGCTGGCCTGCGCCAACGCGCTGATCGTGCGCCCGCCAAACGATCCCGTGCGCCATGAAGGCGACGCGGTCGACGTGATCTTGCTGGAGAACAGTTGACACAAAACGGGAACGTCCGTAGAACAAACGCAAAATACCGTCGGTGACAGACGGGTTTGGCCATGGAGGACCGGGCATGTTGACGAAAAAGCAGCTGGATCTGCTGGAGTTCATCCACAAGCGCGTGCAGCGCGACGGGGTACCCCCCAGCTTTGACGAAATGAAAGAGGCGCTTGACCTGCGCTCCAAGTCGGGCATTCACCGGCTGATCACCGCGCTCGAAGAGCGTGGGTTCATCCGACGTCTGGCGCACCGCGCCCGTGCCATCGAGGTGGTCAAGCTGCCCGACAGCATGGCCAAGCGTGGCGGGTTCACCCCCCGCGTGATCGACGGCGACCGGCCCGACACGCCCCCGCCGCCTGCCGCCCAACCGGTCGACGCGGCACACGCGGTCGAACTGCCGGTGATGGGCCGGATTGCCGCCGGTGTGCCGATCTCGGCCATTTCCGAAGTGTCGCATTCCGTGGCCGTGCCCGGCCAGATGCTGTCGGGTCAAGGCGACCACTATGCGCTTGAGGTCAAAGGCGATTCGATGATCGACGCGGGCATCAACGATGGCGACGTCGTGGTGATCCGCGAAACATCGCAAGCCGATAATGGCGACATCGTCGTGGCCCTGGTCGAAGACCACGAGGCCACGCTGAAACGCTATATGCGCCGCGGCGACACCATCGCGCTGGAGGCGGCGAACCCGGCCTATGAAACCCGCGTCTTCCCGGTGGGTCAGGTCAAGGTGCAGGGCCGTCTGGTCGGGCTGATCCGCACCTACTGAGCCTGCAGGGCACTGCGCGATCAAGGCAGGCTTTAGGGCCTGCCTTTGTCGGTTTGCAGGGCCAATTGATCATCCGGCACCGGCCAGGTCAGTGCAGGTGGCGCCAGCCCCCGCCAGCTGGACCACAGCCGGTCGCCCGCCATGTCCCGCGCGGTGACAAACCGCGCGCCGCCGGGGGTGTAGTGCACGGCGACCGCACCGGTCGCGCGCAGCACCTTGGGATCCAGGATCAGGCACGGTGCGCCAGCGGCCAGCGCGGCACTGGCCACGATAAACGCGTCAGAGCTGCAACCGCCAAACCCGTCGATGGCCCGCTTGCCGTGCAAATGCGTGATCGGCAGGCGGCCTGCATCCCAGCGGGCGAACGCCGCCTCCTGATCCACACCATCGCCATCATTCTCGAGCCAGTTGCGCGCGACAAAGCCCGCGCCCTTGCCACGGCTCAGGGCGCGCCCGTCCTCGGTCCGCACCCCGACCAGCGTGCCCGTATCCGACACCAGGACATCCGGGCGCGTGTCGACCTGCCAGAGCGCAAGCGCCGCCACGACGGCGACCAGCCCGGCAAACCGGCTCCGCCCCTGCCACAGGATGACAAAGAGCGCGCCAAGCGCCATCATCGGCAACACCGCCGCCTGCGGTCCGGCGACAAAGCGTTGCGCGCCACCCAGTCCCGCCACCCAGTCCGCAACCCACAAGATCCACTGCAGGCCCAGGCCCATGATCCACAGGCCCACCCCTTCGGCGCCAAAGGGCGCAAGCAGGGCCGCCAGCACCGACGCCGGCACCACGATGGTGCCCATGAGCGGGACCGAGGCGAGGTTGGCCAGGAGCCCGTATTGCGCCATCGCATTGAAATGTGCAGCCCCAATGGGCGCCGTGGCCAAGCCCGCCACAGCGGACGAGATCACGAGGCCAAAGAACGCCTGCATCCACCCGCGCCCGCGCAGCCACGGCATGTCGCGCAGCCAGCCAAAGACCGCAACCAGCGCCGTGGTGGCGGCAAAGGACATCTGAAACCCCGGGCCCAGCAACGCCTCCGGCTGCCATGTCAGGATGATGAGCGCGGCGATGGCAACCCCGCGCAACGAGATTGCCCGCCGGTCCACAAGCACGGCGCACAAGGCGACCGCGACCATGACAAAGGCGCGCTCGGTGGCCACATTGCCACCCGACAAGGCGAGGTAACCCGTGGCCGCCATCAATGCGCCACCGGCCGCCAGTTTGCGCGCGGGCCAGCGCAGGGCGATGGGCGGGATCAGGGCAAAGATCAGGCGCAGCAATCCAAAGACAAAGCCCGACAGCAGCCCCATATGCAGCCCTGAAATCGCCAGCAGGTGCGCGGTGTTCGCTGCCCGCAGATCCTCGAGCGCGTCCTGGCTGATCCCGCTCCGGTCCCCGGTCGTCCCGGCGGCGGCAAAGCCGCCCACATCGCCGGGCAGATGGCCGCGCACCGCGGCCGAGATGTGCATGCGGTGGGCAAAGACGACCTGGCGCAGATCGAACGCCGCAGTGTCCGACGCCATCAGCGGCACGCGGGTATAGCCCACGGCACCCAGTCGCGCGAACCAAGCGTGCCGTTGAAAATCAAAGCCACCCGGTTCGACCGGCCCGCCGGGCGGGCTGAGATGGGCGGTGGTCATCACCCGCAGGCCCGGCGTCGGCGTCACACCCAGCGACGGATCGCCGTGCAACGAGATGCGCACGCGTACGGGCGTGTCCTGCGGCGCCACACGGTCCAGCTTGACCTGATCCAGCGTCAGCCGGACGGCGTCCGATCCGCTGCGATCCATGCCGACGATGCGCCCCTCCACCGGGCCGTAATACCGCCAGTCGATCACCGGACCGGCAAGGCTGTGCGTGCGCAGTGCGGCGACGCAAAAGCCGAAGGCGATCATCGTCACCAGCACCGCAAATGGCCCCGTAGCCTCGGGAATGACACGGGTCGCGGCAAATGCGGCCAATCCGGTAACCCCGATGCCCAGGATCAGCGGCAAGGACGGTTCGAACCGCAGTGCAAAGAACACGGCGATGCCGATGGCCATGCCCACCGGCAACCAGCCAAAGAGGTGCCCGCGCTGCAGCGCGATCATCAGGCCGAACCGCTCTGCCAGCCGCATGCTTGCCCCTTCTGTCTCGCGCGCGTATCAGGTGCGCAACGCTATCCCTTCCATGGTTACCAAGAGGTAAACGCTCATGTCCGAGCCCCGTCCGGTCGTCACCCGCTTTGCCCCCTCGCCCACCGGGTTCCTGCATATCGGCGGGGCGCGCACGGCGCTGTTCAACTGGCTGTATGCACGGGGGCGCGGTGGCACGTTTCTGCTGCGGATCGAGGATACGGACCGCGCGCGGTCCACGCCAGAGGCGACGCAGGCGATCCTGGATGGGATGGCGTGGCTGGGCCTTGATCACGATGGCGAGGTGATCAGCCAGTTCGCCCGTGCCGACCGGCATGCGGAGGTGGCCCATGGCCTGCTGGCAGAGGGGAAGGCCTACAAGTGCTTTGCCACACAGGACGAGATCGCCGCCTTTCGCGAGGCGGCGCGGGCCGATGGCCGCTCGACCCTTTACCAGTCGCCCTGGCGCGACGCGGCGCCGGACACGCATCCGGATGCGCCATACGTGGTGCGGATCAAGGCGCCGCGCGACGGCGAGACGGTGATCCGCGACACGGTCCAGGGCGACGTGACCATCCGCAATGAGCAGCTTGACGACATGGTGCTGCTGCGTGCCGACGGAACGCCTGTCTACATGCTGGCCGTGGTGGTGGATGACCATGACATGGGTGTCACCCATGTGATCCGGGGCGACGACCACCTGAACAACGCAGCGCGGCAGATGATGATCTACGATGCGATGGGCTGGGACGTGCCCGTCTGGGCGCATATCCCGCTGATCCACGGGCCCGATGGCAAGAAATTGTCCAAACGCCACGGTGCGCTTGGCGCCGAAGAGTACCAGAAGATGGGCTATCCGGCCGCTGGCATGCGCAACTATCTGGCCCGTCTGGGGTGGAGCCATGGGGACGACGAGTTTTTCACCGACGCGCAGGCGCGCGGCTGGTTCGACCTTGGCGGAATCGGCAAAAGCCCCGCGCGGTTTGATCTGAAAAAACTGGAAAACCTCAGCGGGCAGCACATCGCACAGACCGATGACGCCGCGCTGCAGCAAGAAATTGCAGCTTTCCTGGCGGCAACGGACGCTCCCGCCATGAAACAATCGCAGGCGGACGGTTTGCTCGCGGCGATGCCCCATGTCAAAGAGCGCGCCAAGACATTCCCCGAACTCCTTGATAAAGCTCATTTTATCCTGACAGAGCGGCCTATCACACCGGATGAGAAAGCGTCAAAAACGCTTGATCCGGTATCCCGTGGTATACTGACGCAATTGACGCCGCACCTGCAAACCGTTAGTTGGGATCGTGACAGTCTGGAGGCGGTCCTGAACGATTTTGCTGCGTCTCAGGATACCAAATTCGGCAAGCTCGCCGGGCCGCTGCGTGCGGCCCTTGCCGGGCGCGCCGTTACTCCGTCGGTCTTTGACATGATGCTGGTTCTGGGGCGCCAAGAAACCCTTGCCAGGCTTGAGGATGCTGCCGCCTGACGGGTTCATAATTCGTTCATGCTTCGCAGCCTAACGATGGTCATCGCCCCCGTGTGCGCGATGACCTCGGGGTGGGCCTGCCTGCCCCGTGACGAAAGGAAGGACCCTTATGGCCGACGCCCCGAAATCCGCGACACTCACGATTGGCAATCACAGCTACGATCTGCCGATCCATTCGCCCTCCGAAGGCCCCGATGTGGTCGATATCCGCAAGCTTTATGGTCAGGCGGGCGTGTTCACCTACGACCCCGGTTTCACCTCCACGGCCAGCTGCGACAGCACCATCACCTTTATCGACGGGGGCGAAGGCGTGCTGCTGCACCGCGGCTACCCGATCGATCAACTGGCGTCCAAGTCGCACTACCTCGAGGTGTGTTACCTGCTGCTCTACGGTGAACTGCCCTCGGCGGCCCAGCTCGAAGAGTTCGAGAACAACATCACCCACCACACCATGCTGCATGAGCAAATGCAGAACTTCTTCCGCGGGTTCCGGCGCGACGCGCACCCGATGGCGATCATGGTGGGTGTCGTCGGCGCGATGTCGGCCTTTTATCACGACAGCACGGACATCGCCGACGAGCGCCAGCGCGAGATCGCCTCGCACCGCCTGATCGCCAAGATGCCGACGATTGCGGCCTGGGCCTACAAATACTCGATCGGCCAACCCTTCGTGTATCCGCGCAATGACCTCGACTATGCCTCTAACTTCCTGCGCATGTGCTTTGCCGTGCCCGCGGAAGACTACGAGGTGAACCCGATCCTGAGCCGCGCGATGGACCGGATCTTTACCCTGCATGCCGATCACGAGCAGAACGCCTCGACCTCAACCGTGCGCCTTGCCTCGTCTTCGGGGGCGAACCCGTTTGCCTGTATCGCGGCGGGCATCGCCTGCCTCTGGGGCCCCGCGCATGGCGGTGCCAACCAGGCCTGCCTCGAGATGCTCAAGGAAATCGGCACGCCCGACCGCATCCCCGAATACATCGCCCGCGCCAAGGACAAGGACGATCCGTTCCGCCTGATGGGCTTCGGCCACCGCGTCTACAAGAACTTCGACCCGCGCGCGACGGTGATGAAACAGTCCGCCGACGAAGTGCTCGAGCTGCTGGGGGTTGAGAACAACCCGGTGCTGGCCGTCGCCAAGGAGCTGGAGCAAGCGGCCCTCGCCGATCCGTATTTCGCCGAGAAAAAGCTGTTCCCCAACGTGGACTTTTATTCCGGCGTGATCCTCGAGGCGATGGGCTTTCCCACGTCGATGTTCACACCGATTTTTGCGCTGTCGCGCACGGTGGGCTGGATCAGCCAGTGGAAAGAGATGATCGCCGATCCGCAGAACAAGATCGGTCGCCCGCGCCAGCTGTATCTGGGCGAGACGCAGCGCGACTATGTCGACATCGAAGGCCGCTAGGCACACCACGCCCCAATAGGCCGTCCGCACCCCGGGCGGCCTCATTGTTTCCGGTTCGGTGCAATCACCGGACGGGGCGCGCACTATTGCGTCGCTGGCGACAATCGCCGCTGCCGCACACGCATCGCCCATTGACCCCCTCGGCTGCCACCGTATCGTGACGGCGTTCAGTAAACCCGTGGGGGGTGATTTATGCTTTTACTACTTACACTTGTGCCACTGGCGCTCATCGGTTTCGTTGCCTCGGAAATCAACGACGACGATGATGACACAAACGCCGCGGCCGACGACAGCGTCTCGGGGGCGGACACGCCCGAAACCATCGAAACCGGGGGCGGCGACGACACCGTCTTTGCCGCCGGCGGCAATGACCTCGTGGACACCGGAACCGGCGATGACCGCGCATTCGGCCAGGACGGCAACGACGCCATCTTTGGCGGCGAAGGCGATGATTTCCTGCGTGGCAGCGCCGGAGAGGACATCCTGTTCGCCGATGAGGGCGAAGATACGCTCTTTGGCGATTCCGGCGACGATATCCTCGTTGGGGCGGACATCCTCGAGTCCGAAGAGATCTTCGACATCACCGCACAGACAAATTTCCTGCCCGTGCCCTTGTCCGATTTGATCGATCTTTCCGGTGAGGATGGCGAAGCCGACACGTTGAACGGCGGCTTTGGCGATGATGGCATCATCGCGGGCAGCAATGATGTCGTGTCCACCGGCGACGGCGCGGACGTGGTCGAGATCGGGGATTGGGTCACACCGGGCGCGCCGGTCACCATCACCGACTTTGACCTGGCAGAGGACGTCATTGTCTATGACTTCTTTGGCGACACGCCGCCAGATGTGATTTTGGGCGAGTTGGACGATGGCACCGTCACGCTCGAACTTGATGGTGAAATCGTGGCGCGGCTCGAAGGCCTGGACTTTCAGGACGTGCAGAACGCGGGCACCCAGATCATGTTCACACAGATCACCTGACGCCGCTTAGCGCCCCTCGAACCCCGGTTTGCGTTTTTCCACGAAGGCCAGCACGCCTTCGCGGAAATCGCGGGTCTTGCCGCATGTGCCCTGTTCGGTCGCCTCGGTCGTCAGTTGCGTGTTCAGATCATTGTCCCAGCTGGCGCGGATCACCCGCTTGACGGCGGCAAAGGCCTGCGTGGGCCCGCTTGCCAGATGGGTCGCGCGGCTGTGCCAGTGCGCGGCAAAGTCGTCGTCCGGCACCGCCTCCCAGATCATGCCCCAGGCGTCCGCCTGGCGCGCCGTGATCTTGTCGGCAAAGAGGGCCGCGCCCATCGCCTTGGCCGTGCCCATCGTGCGCGGCATCACATAGGTGCCACCCGCATCCGGGATCAGGCCGATGCGCGTGAACGCCTGCATGAAGAATGCGCTTTCCGTCGCGATGACGACGTCACAGGCCAGCGCGAGGTTGGCCCCTGCCCCGGCCGCAGCGCCGTTGACGGCGGCGATGGTGGGCACCGGACAATCGATGATCGCCTCGAGCATGGGTTGGTATTCGTCGCGCAGCGTCCGTTCCAGATCGATGTCGGCCGCGTTGGCCCGGTCGCCCAGATCCTGACCCGAGCAGAACGCGCGCCCCGCCCCGGTCAGCACCACCACGCGGGCCGCTTTGCCCCCTGCGATCACCGCATGCGTGATCTCGGCGCGCATCTGCGTGCTCAGCGCGTTCATCACATCAGGCCGGTTCAACGTGATCGTGGCGATGCCATCGGCAAGGTCATAGGTGATCGTCTGGTAATTCATGGCAGCCTCCGCGCGTGCATGGCCCTGCATACCAAACGGTTCGGTTCAGAAAAGCCCAAACGCGGGGTCACTCATCCATAATCTCGCGCAGGCGGCGCGCTTCATCCGCGCTCAGGCCCGCCTCGGTCGGCGCGGGGGCAATGCTGCGCCCGCGCAGATACATCAGCCCGATGCCCATCGCGATCAGCAGCATCAGCGGGCCAGCCGCCCACAAAAGCCAGTTCGAACCAGTGGTGCGGGGGGTCATCAGGACAAACTCGCCATAGCGTTCGACAAAGAAATCCACGACCTCGTTGGATGTCTTGCCAGCGGCCACCTGCTCGCGGATCACCTGGCGCGCCTCCACCGCCCATGTGGCATTCGACGCGGCAACGGATTCCGACTGGCACACAACGCAGCGCAGTGCATGGTCGATCTCGCGCGCCTGCGCCTCGAGCGTCGGATCGTCGAGCATTTCCGAGGGGTCCAGCGCCATCACAGCGCTCGCCAGCGCGAGCCACAGGATCGCGGCCAGGCGGATCATTCCGCGGGCACCCCTTGCGGTACCTTGCGCGCGCCTGCCGCAACGCGGAAGCGGCGGTCGCTCAGGCTCAGGAACCCGCCCAGTGACATCAGCGCACAACCGATCCAAATCCAGTTGGTGAGCGGCTTGATATAGGTCCGCACGGCCCAGCCACCGTTCTGCTGAGGATCACCGATCACCACATAGACGTCGCGCGCGAGGTTGTAGTCGATCCCTGCCTCGGTCGTCGGCATCTGCGCCACCGGGTAAATCCGCTTTTCCGGCCGCAGTTGCGCGATCTCCTGCCCGTCCTGCGCCAGGGTGATAAAGCCCATGGTAGACAGGTAATTCGGCCCTTCGACATCGCGCACTTCGTCCAGCGTCAGGGTGTATCCGCCCACCTCGAACGGCTCACCGATCTGCGCCACGCGGATGTCTTCGGATTGCCATGAGGTCAGCCCGGCCACACCCAGCATCGTCACGCCGAGGCCCGCGTGGGCCACGGCCTTGCCCCAGTCCGCCCGGGGCAGCCGGAACAGGCGCGCGGCGTTGAACCGTTGCCCGGTTCGCGAGGCCAGGTCGACCGCCGCGCCCATCACCAGCCACGCCCCAAGGAACGCGCCCATCGGCCCGATCAAGCTGCGGCCGGTGTTCATCGCCCAGGCGAGCCCGCCAAAGGCCAGCGCCAGGACAAAAACGTAGCGCAAGGGCCGCGCCGCGCGGCTCACCAGCGCCCGCTTCCACGGCATCATCGCACCGACGGGCAAGATCAGGCCCAGCACGACCATGAACGGCGTGAACGCCATGTTGAAGAACGGCGGTCCAACGCTCAGCTTGCGGTCAAAGAACATCTCGGCGACCAGCGGCCACATCGTGCCGACGAACACCACAAAACAGCTCACCGCGAGCAGCAGGTTGTTGGCGACCAGCGCGCTTTCGCGGCTGACCACGCCGAACACGCCCTTGGCTTCCATGGTGCCGGCGCGCAGGGCAAACAGGATCAGCGCACCGCCCATGAAAAGGCCCATGATCATCAGGATGAACACACCCCGTTCCGGATCGTTGGCGAACGCATGCACCGAGGTCAGCAGCCCTGACCGCACGATGAACGTCCCGATCAGCGAAAAGCCAAAAGCGAGGATGGCCAGCAGGATGGTCCACGACTTCAGCGCCTCGCGCTTTTCCACCACGATGGCGGAGTGCAGCAGTGCGGCCGCCAGCAGCCACGGCATGAACGACGCATTCTCGACCGGATCCCAGAACCAGAAGCCGCCCCAGCCCAGCTCGTAGTACGCCCACCAGGACCCCAGCGCGATCCCGATGGTCAGAAAAACCCACGCGGCCAGCGTCCAGGGCCGCACCCAGCGCCCCCAGGCGGCATCCACGCGCCCTTCGATCAGGGCGGCGACGGCAAAAGAAAACGCCATGCTAAGCCCCACATAGCCCAGGTAAAGAAATGGCGGGTGGAAGGCGAGGCCCGGATCCTGCAAGAGCGGGTTCAGATCCTGCCCGTCAAAGGGCGGCACAGCGAGGCGCACAAACGGGTTCGACGTGAACAGGATAAACGCCAGAAACGCGACCCCGATCGCCCCTTGCACCGCCAACACGCGGGCGCGCATCGTGGGTGGCAGATTGCCGCCGAACCAGGCGGCCATCGCACCGAACAGCGCGACAATCAGCACCCAGAGCAGCATGGACCCTTCGTGGTTCCCCCACGTGCCGGAAATCTTGTAAATCAAGGGCTTGGCCGAGTGACTGTTCAATACGACCAGCTGCAGCGAGAAATCAGAAACGATAAACGCCCACATCAGCGCGCCGAAGGAAAACGAGATCAGCAGAAACTGCGTGATCGCCGCAGGCTCCGCCATGGCCATCCAGCCCACGTCCCGGCGCCACGCGCCGACCAGCGGCAATGTCGATTGCAAGATCGCCACCGCGAAGGCGAGAATGAGGGCGAAATGTCCAAGCTCTGTCAGCATGACTCGGTTATATGCCGACAGCGGCCCCGCGCCAATGGGGCAGCCCATATGTCGCAGGGCCTAACCCTCACATCGGCGTGACCACGCCACTGCTCATTCCGGCCAGAGACAGACCATGCATAAGCCCGACAGGTGGTGGCGCCACCGACAGCTCACGCGGCGCGGCGCCACTCGTCCAGGGCGGGGTTCGCGTCCGGCACCAATGCCGCCACGGTCAGCGTGACATCACCGCCCGTATCGGCCGCACCGGCACTGTCGGCGCGCATCTCGCGCAGGGCCGAGACATTTGCCATCACCTGCGGCACATGCGCCATCGTCGCCACGATCTCGCGCTGGAACTGCTGCGATTTCACCTGATGCCGCGCCCCGAAGTAAAACGACACGATCACACCCAGCAACCACCACAAAGGCTCGGGCACCAGGGCAATGCCCTGCATCCGTTCCGCAAACCACAGCGGCGCGACCATCGCCGACACGAACAGCCCAAGCGTCCCCAACGCGAGCGCAGGCCGCGGCAAACGGTTCACCCCGTCCATGATCTGGTCGAACCCGCCCTTGCGCGGCACCTCGAACTCGCTCGAATAGGCGCGCATCGCCTCGCTCTGGATATACCGGCTGCGTTCTGCGCCCGCCTCCGCGTTTTCGCGAAACACTTCCACTGTATCTTTGACCACGTTCCGACCTCCGCCAAACATGATCGACAACACCCGATCAATCATCCCCATGACGCCACCCTCGCCTGAAACTGGGCCGGGCTCATATGGAACCGCGGCGCGATGAACTCTTCGGCCCGTTTGATCCAGCCGCCTTTGCCGCCTGCGCGCGTGCGGGCGTATTTCCGGCTTGCCGGGCGGCGGTCCGCGATGCGGAAATAGTAGTTGCGCCGCGCGATCCCGTACGCATCGACCAGGTGTTTCGGCGCCTCGTCCGAGGCGGCATGGGCCGCACCAATGCTCTGGGGTCCAAGCGCGCCGTCGACCGTGCAGGGATGCCCCATCTCGGTCAGCAGACGCTGCAGGATCTTGATCGCGTTGCCGCCAGCGTTCACGTACATGTCGAACACGGTCGCGTGCAGCGATACGGGCAACTCCCCGATCCGGGGCCGGACAAAGTAGTGATCGATAAAGATGTCGATCGCCTGTCCGCGGGTCAGCCGCTTGACGTCGTCGGGGTCGATATCCCCGTCCCGGTCCAGATCCAGCCCCAAGCGGCGCATGGTGTGGATGGTGACCCCAAAGTTGGTGGCCCCGCCCGGATCATCGGGATCGTTCACATAGCCGCCTTCGCGGCGCACAATCTCTGTCGCGATATCGTCAACGCTTTGCATCATCAGCCCCTTCGCCTCGGTCGCTGGGGTCACAGTGATGCAATCTCGGTTAACGGGGCTTAACCCCAGCGCGCGCTAGCTCTCGGGCGTTTGGTAGACGCCCTGCTCTTTCAGCGCATCGATGACCTCGGCGGGCATGTAGGTCTCGTCGTGTTTGGCAAGAATTTCAGTCGCTTCAAAGACGCCGTTCACGTAGCGCCCAGTGCCAACCATTCCCTCATTCTCGGTAAAGAGATCAGGCAACACGCCGGTATAAATCACCGGCACGGTCGCGCCGCCATCTGTCACTTCAAAGCGAATCGACGCGCCCTCCCCCCGCACGATGGAGCCTTCGGCCACCAATCCGCCGATCCGGAACGTCTCATTCGGTCCCGGCGGTTCGGCGATGATCTGGCTGGGCGCGCGGAAAAAGTTGATGCCGTCACGCATCGCATAGCCGATCAGCGCCGTGGACGCGGTCAGAACCACGACGGCCAAGGCGATGATCTGGATGCGGCGTTGCTTCTTCAGGCTCTTCATGGGCACTCAGGGGAAAAGCGGGGCCATCATCAGCCCCTCCGTCTCATTGATACCTAACATCAGGTTGGCGTTTTGCAACGCCTGGCCGGATGAACCCTTGGTGAGATTGTCGAGCGCGGCGATCACCATCGTCCGCCCCGGCAGCCGATCTGCCGCCACGCCGATATGGCAGAAGTTCGAGCCGCGAATGTGCCGTGTGCTGGGCGCCTCGCCCAACGGCAGCACCTCGACAAACACCTCGTCCGCATAGGCGGCCGTCAGGGTCTCATGGATCGCCTCCGCGTCCCCTTTGACATAAGCGGTGCCAAGGATGCCCCGGTTGGCGGGGATCAGGTGCGGCTGAAACTGGATCCGCACCGCGCGGCCCGCGACCTTGGAAAACTCCTGATCGAACTCGCCCAGATGCCGGTGCGCGCCACCCAGCGCGTAAGCGTGGTAGCCCTCGCTCAACTCCGCATGCAGCAGGTTTTCCTTAAGCGCGCGGCCCGCGCCCGACACCGCAGCTTTCAGGTCCAGAATGATCTCATCCAGATCGATCACTCCGGCCGCGATCAGCGGGCGCAACGCGAGCTGTCCCGTGGCCGCGTTGCAGCCCGTCCCGGCGACGAGCCGTGCGCCGGCGATCTCATCGCGGTAAAATTCGGTCAGGCCGTAGACGGCCTCGCCCTGCATCTCGACCGCCGCATGCGGGTTGCCGTACCACTTTTCGTATTCCGCGGGGTCTTCCAGCCGGAAATCGGCGCTCAGGTCGATGATCCGCAGATCGCGCGGCAGGCCCGAGATCACCTCTTGGCTTGTCTTGTGGGGTAGCGCGCAAAACGCCAGATCAATGCCCGACCAATCGATCTGATCAAAGGCGACCATGGGCGGCAGATCCAGATGGCGCAGGTGTGGATAGACCTGCGCCAGTGTCTGACCCGCTTTAGAATGCGCGCCCAAAGCCTTGATTTCGAATGCGGAATGCCCGGCAATCAACCGGATCAGTTCCGCCCCGGTATAGCCGGAGGCGCCAAGAATGGCGATGGAATGTGTCATGTGTCTACGTCTCGGAAAATAAGTGTCAGATCAGGCGGCTTGGAACGTGATCTGTCGTCGCAAGAACTGCGTGGCGCGCTGGCTGACGGTCTTGGGGTCACCCGTTGTCATATACGCGCCGCTGCCGCTGCCGATCTTGTCGGGATGCCTGTCGAGGTAGTCGGCCAGGCTCTCGCCCACCAGACCCGCCTGGCTGAACACCTTGACGCCTTCCCCCAGCGCATCCTGAAACTCTGCCTGCATCAGCGGGTAATGCGTACAGCCCAGAATGGCGGCTTCGGGCTCAGGCATCTTGCGCTTGAGCGCGTCGACATGGGACCGCACCAGCGCATCGGCTAGGATCATGTCGCCATCTTCGATGGCATCGACAACACCGCCGCAGGCTTGCGCCTCCACATCCACCCCGATGGCGCGAAAGGCCAGCTCCCGCTGAAACGCACGGCTCGCCACGGTCGCGGGCGTCGCAAAGAGCGCCACATGTTTCGTCGCCACCTCGCGCGGGGGCGAATTGTCGCCCCATTGCCGCTCGGTCAGCGCCTCGATCAGCGGGACAAACACGCCAAGCACCCGCTTGTCGCGGGGTACCCAGCCTTCCTGCATGCGCCGCAAGGCCGCCGCCGAGGCGGTGTTGCAGGCAAGAATAACCAGATCGCAGCCCGCATCGAACAGCCGCTGCACAGCGGCGCAGGTCAGGTCATAGATATCGTCGGCGGTGCGCACGCCATAGGGCGCGTTGGCGCTGTCGGCGAGATAGACAAATTCCACCTCCGGCAGCCGCCGTTGCGCAGCATCCAGCACGGTCAAACCGCCCAAACCGGAATCAAAAATGCCTACTGCCATGTGATGGACCCTCCTTTGGGTCCGCTGCGCTCAGGCCCCGGGCCAGCGCGTGTCCTCGAACTCATAGCCCAGATCAAACCGCTTCTCCGGGCCCGGTGCCAGCTCATAGGTGCTTTTTCGCAAGAACTCCATCATGGCTTTGGGGTCCTTGGCCATCGGGTCGAGAATGTCACGCCCTATGGGCTGGCCGATCGACACCTTGACCGGCGTATCGACACGTTCGCGAAACTCGCGGATCATCAGCCCCATGCGCAGGGTGTAGTGCATGTGGCTCGCGATCTGGAACAGGCGCGATGTGTGGCCCTCGAAAAATATCGGCACCACGGTCGCGTTGGACTTGGCCACCATCCGCGCGGTAAATCCGCGCCAGTTGGGGTCCATGGGCCGCGACAAGGGCCGGACCGCCGTGCTCACCGTTCCGCCCGGAAAGATGCCAATCGCGCCGCCTTCGCTGAGGTAGTTCAATGACGCCTTGCGCGTCTCGATGTTCAGCTTGACCGCTTCCTTTGTCTCGTCAAACGAGATGGGCAGGATGATGCGGTTCAGATCCTCGGCCTTGCGGAACACGCGATGCGCCAGAATGCGAAAATCACCCCGAACCGTCGACAGGATATGCCCCATCATCAGACCATCGAGAATACCGTAGGGGTGGTTCGCGATCAGGATCAGCGGACCGTCCGTCGGGATGTTGTCAAGCGCACCGCCGATGACATCCAGCGACAGGCCGTACCGTTCGACCATCACGGCCCAGAAATCCCGGCCAGCGGCCACTTCGTCCTCATAGCCCTTGGCACGTTTGATCAGGCGCAGCCGACCGGTCGTATTCTCCATCAATCGGATCATCGCGCGCCCGCTCTTGGTCTCTGCCGAATGGGCGTACGAGATCTCTCGGGCACTGTGGCGTTGGCTGCTGCGCATTTTCACTGGAACCGTTGTGTCGCTGTGGCGTTACATTTAATCGCGCAAGCGGCATCTGACCAGTCCCATGACGGGTCTGTTACGCGATTACTCGGCCGCCTGTGCCCGTGTGCCCCCACCATCTCCGATCACGGCCAGCAATTCCTCGCGCCGCTTTGCGGCCTTGGCCTCGTTCCCGGCCTTGACGGGGCCAAAGCCGCGGATCTGCAGTGGCAGCTCGGCCAGCGCAATGATCGGGTCGCGCGTGTCCGGCGTCAGTTGGGGCAGAACGGCGCGCAGATCGGCCTCGTATTGCTTGATCAGGGCGCGCTCCATGCGCCGCTCTTCGGTCCGGCCGAACGGGTCGAGCGGCGTGCCGCGCAACCTCTTGAGCCGCGCCAGCAAGCGAAAGTTGCGCATCATCCCCGGCCCGTATTCCTTTTTCAGCGGACGGCCATCCGGGCCCGTCTTGGACAGCATCGGCGGCGCGAGGTGGAATTTCATCGTGAAATCGCCGTCGAACGTCTCGCGCGCCTTGGCCTCGGTTTCGAGGTGCAACCGGGCTACCTCGTATTCGTCCTTGTATGCCAGCAGCTTGTGGTAGCCCTTGGCGACCGCCTCGCGCAGGCCGGCATCCTCGATCCCGTCCACCAGTTTGCGGTACCGTTTGGCAAGGCGTTTGGACTGGTACCGGGTCAGGTGATCGGCGCGAAACGCGATCTTGTCCTCGAGCGTCTTGGGCATCTGCAGCACTTTGGGCTCGGCCACGCGCGCCGCCTCGTCGGGGTGCAGCACGGCCCAGCGTCCGATGTCGAAGGCGCGCAGGTTCTTGTCGACCGCGGCCCCGTTCAGTTCGATGGCGGCGCGAATGGCCTCGAGGCTCAGGGGCATCAGCCCCTTTTGCCAGGCGGCACCGAACACCATCATGTTGGAAAAGATGCTGTCGCCCATCGTCACGCGCGCGAGGTCCGAGGCATCGAACATGTCCAGCCGGTCGCGCATCCGCGCCTCGAGCGCAAGCGAGAGCCGTTCGGTGGGCAGGGTGAATTCCGTGTCGCGGGTGAAGTCGCCGGTGATGATCTCGTGGCTGTTGACCACGGCGCCCGTGCGCCCGGTGCTGGTCAGGCCCAGCGTCTTTGACCCCGCGCTCACCACCAGATCACCGCCGATCAGCACATCGGCCTCGCCGGTCGCCACGCGGATGGCGCTGATATCATCGGGGCTGTTCGCCAGCCGGCAATGGATATGCACCGCACCGCCTTTTTGGGCGAGGCCCGCCATTTCCATTAGCCCAGCACCCTTGGCGTCGATATGCGCGGCCTGCGCCATGACGGCACCGATGGTCACCACGCCGGTGCCACCAACGCCGGTGACGACGACGTTCCAGGTGCCGTCGATCTGCGGCAGTTGAGGCATGGGCAAATCAGGCAGGTCCAGCGTCGCGGTTGCCGCCTTTTTCACCTGCGCCCCTTCGAGGGTCACGAAGGACGGGCAGAACCCTTTGAGGCAGGAAAAATCCTTGTTGCAGCTCGACTGGTCGATGGCCCGCTTGCGGCCCAGCTCGGTCTCGACCGGCGTGATCGAGATACAGTTGGACTGCACACCGCAATCGCCGCAACCTTCGCAGACGTCCGTATTGATGAACACGCGCCGATCCGGATCCGGGAACGTCCCGCGCTTGCGGCGGCGTCGTTTTTCGGCGGCACAGGTCTGCACATAGACGATGACCGACACGCCGTCGGTCTTTGCAAACCGTTCCTGCACGGTTTGCAAATGCAGCCGCTCCTGCACCTCGACCTCGGCGGGAAAGCGATCGACATCCACATCTTCCTTGTCGTCATAGACGACCGCGACGTTCTCGCAGCCCATCGCGCGCACTTCGTTCACGATACGGTAAGGGCTGAGGTCGCCGTCATTCCCCTGTCCGCCGGTCATGGCGACGGCATCGTTGTAGAGGATCTTGTAGGTGATGTTGGTGCCCGCCATCAGCGCCGCACGGATCGCCTGAACGCCAGAGTGGTTGTACGTCCCGTCACCGATGTTCTGAAACACGTGGTCGCGCTTGGAAAACGGCGCCTCACCGATCCAGTTCGCGCCTTCGGCCCCCATATGGGTGTAGCCGGTGGTTTCGCGGTCCATCCACTGCACCATGTAATGACACCCGATGCCCGCATAGGCGCGCGAACCCTCTGGCACCTTGGTCGAGGAGTTGTGCGGGCAGCCCGAGCAGAAATACGGGATGCGCGCGGCGATCTCTTCGGCATTGTCGGACCGGCGCGCCTCGTCCAGCGTGGCCATGCCGCCACGGATGGCGTCGGTGTCGCGCCCCTCTTCGATCAGAATCTCGCCCAGCTTGGTCGCGATGTGCACCGGGTCCAGCGCCCGGCGCGTCGGAAACAGCTCTTCGCCCTGCGCGCCCTTGCGCCAGCCATAGACGCGGCGCCCGCGCCGGTCGTCAAAGATCGCCTCCTTGATCTGCACCTCGATCAGCTTGCGCTTTTCCTCGACCACGACGATCAGGTCGAGCCCTTCGGCCCAGTCGTGGAACCCGCGCATATCCAGCGGGAAGGTCTGACCGACCTTGTAGGTGGTGATGCCCAGCCGTTCGGCCTCTGGCGCGTCAATGCCCAGCAAGCTCATCGCATGCACGAGATCCAGCCAGTTCTTGCCTGCCGCCACGAAGCCGATCTTGGCCCCCGGCTTGCCCCAGACGCGCTTGTCCATGCGATTGGCATGGGAAAACGCCTCGGCCGCAAAGCGTTTGTGGTCGATCATCCGCGCCTCCTGCGCAGTCGGGTCATCGATCAGCCGGATGTTCAGCCCACCCTCGGGCATGTCGAACGCGGGCAGGACCAATGACAGTCGATGCGGGTTGCCATCGACAACGGATGTCGCCTCCACCGTGTCCTTCATCGTCTTCAGCCCGACCCAAAGGCCGGAAAACCGGCTCAACGCCCAGCCGTACAGCCCGTAGTCCAGGATTTCCTGCACACCGGCGGGCGACACCACCGGCATGTAGGCGTCGATCAGCGCCCATTCCGACTGGTGCAACACGGTCGAGCTTTCGCCGGTATGGTCGTCGCCCATCGCGACCACCACGCCGCCATGTTGCGACGTGCCCGCCATGTTGGCGTGTTTGAACGCATCCCCCGACCGGTCAACGCCCGGCCCCTTGCCGTACCAGAGGCCAAAGACACCGTCATGCGTCCCCTCCCCGCGCAACTCCGCCTGTTGGCTGCCCCACAATGCGGTGGCGGCGAGGTCTTCGTTCAAGCCGGGCTGAAAGGTGACGTCATAAGAGGCCAGCTGCTTGAGCGCGCGGGTCATTTGCATGTCGACCGCCCCCAGCGGCGAGCCGCGATAACCCGTGACATAACCG
The DNA here is from genome assembly GCA_038525585.1 of Pseudomonadota bacterium. GTDB lineage: Bacteria > Pseudomonadota > Alphaproteobacteria > Rhodobacterales > Rhodobacteraceae > Tateyamaria. The sequence goes on along the minus strand of JBCBHM010000014.1, from coordinate 3,127 downwards.
GCGGTGTTGAGGCCGGCGGCGGTATCGCGCGCCTTTTGCATGAGCATCAGCCGCACCAGCGCCTGCGTGCCGTTCAGCAGCACCGGGCTTTTGTCCAGATCGTAACGGTCGTTGAGCGTGATCTTCTGCGTTGTCATCTCTTGGCCTCCCTGCCGCGATCAGTGTTGCACAGATTTGGTCTGATAATAGGTCACAATGGCTGACCTTACAAAGCAATTCTTTGCGCCTGCCTGTGACACGTCATGCGACGGGTCGGGAAAACCATACCCGCCGTGCTCCGAATAGATGGCGGTGGCGCAGGGTTACCGTCGTGAACCGCCCTGCACGCGACACCCATCTCGGAGACACTGTAAGATGCCAGGCAAAGATCCCAAGAAATCGAACGACACAGACGCAAACGAATTGGACGATCTGTTTGCCGATGACCCGGATTTCGCCGAGGTCAACGCGCTGAGCAGTGATCCGAACGCGGTCAAAATGGCGCTTTACAAAAAGAACCGCGACAAGACCGCCGCAAAACTCGTGGAGACGGTATATTACACCAAGAGCATCTTCAGCAAAGAATTCAAAAACGACTGGATCCTGCCTGCCAATGGAGGGTCATACACCAAAACCTCGACATTCAGTAAGCCCAAAGCACCCGGCCAATGGTTCAAGGTCGATCTGGGCCTTTTCGGATACGACAAGTCCGTTCAAGGCTGGAAGCTGCATGTCGGCTGTCATCCCCTCGACATGATCGCGTTCTTCACGACTTTGGCGCCGATGCTGAACCGGCATAAAATCATGCACAAGTTCAATAGCTTCGCCACGATGTACGGACATGATGTTGGGCATAACGTCGAGTATAAGCAAGGCGAAGGAAAAACCTGCGTCATCTACCCCGATGATCCAAAACACCTCGTGCAAATCGTCAACCTGGTCGAGGCCGAAATCACGCGGGCAAACGCGCAATACATGATAGACACGTCGGGCGGCACGCGGCCTGCATTTCGGCCATATCCGGGTGGTGTGCCCGGGGATATGGCTGTGGGCCGCACTGGGTTTGTCGCCGTGCGGTATGGCGGCATCGTCGGCCCCCTGCCGGACCAAAGCCAGCTTTTCAACATTCTCGAACGAAAGCCCGAGCCGGATCCGCGCGGTGTGCTGCCCTATCCCAAATTCATCACTTCCGTTCCTTTTGAGATCATGCAAATCAAGGCACGATAGGTCCGGCGTGCGCTTGAGGCGCACGAATTTTGTACCACCGGCCGCGTGATCAAGGTTGAGGCGGGCGTCCAATTGCGTAAGGTGCGCGCGATGGACTGGGACAAGTTACGAATATTCCACGCGGTCGCGGATGCGGGCAGCCTGACCCATGCGGGCGACCGGCTGAACCTCAGCCAATCCGCCGTCAGTCGGCAAATCCGCGCGCTCGAAGATTCGCTGAATGCGACGCTGTTTCACCGCCATGCGCGCGGCCTGATCCTGACCGAACAGGGCGAACTGCTGTTCGACGCGACATCCGCGATGAACAAACGGCTCGATGCGGCGAGCGCCCGGATTCGCGACAGCGAAGAAGAAGTGTTCGGCGATCTGCGCGTGACGACCACCATCGGCTTTGGCACGCTGTGGCTGGCCCCCCGTCTGGTCAAACTCTACGAACAATATCCCGACCTGCGCGTCGATCTGATGCTGGAAGAGCGCGTGCTGGACCTGCCCATGCGCGAGGCGGACGTGGCGATCCGGATGAAGGAGCCAAGCCAGGCCGACCTCATCCGCAAGCGCCTGATGAGCGTCAAGATGCAGGTGTTTGCCACCCAAGACTACCTGGACGAAAACGGCGTGCCCGACGTGCCCGAGGACGTGTCGATGCACCGGCTCATCTGCCAAAGCGTCAACGCGACCCAGGTCGGCGCCAGCGCCAGCCTGGCCCAGCATCTGATGACCTACAATGTCCGGTCGCTGCTGACCGTGAACAACTACTTTGGCGTGCTGCAGGCGGTTCTGCAGGATCTTGGCCTGGGGATTCTCCCCGATTACGTCTCGCTTGACGAAGACCGTCTGATCCGCGTCCTGCCCGAGATCGAGTCCGCCGATGTGCCCGTTTTTTTGGCGTATCCCGAAGAGCTGCGGCAATCCAAGCGGATCGCTGCCTTTCGCGACTTTGTGCAGGATGAGATCATTGCGTACCGCAAAGGCCTGAAACAAAAGCAGATTGTCTGAATTTTAGGCAAAAGCTATGCATCGCATGCATATCGGCCATGAAAAACTGTCAGCACCTGCGACTTGATCGAGCGGCTGGCTCTCACTAATTCGGGTGGTGAAGATACCGGCGCGTTTCGCGTCATCTTCATACCTCCCTGTTGGACTTGGCCGAGCTTCGTGCTCGGCCTTTTTTTGTTTTGACCCTTGATCGTGATTGCCGCGCCGCGCAGGGTGCAGTGCAATAAAATGCTCCGCCCGCCTGGGTGACCGCGCCTGCATATCGGACTTTGCAAGGTGCACGGCGCGGGTAAGGAACGGCAAAACGGGGGGATAATTGTGCGCATTCTGTCAGGCCTGTTGTGGTTGTTGCTGGCCACGGTCCTTGCGACATCCGCCCCCGCGCAATCCTTGATGCCCGGCACCGACAGCACCACCGAAGAGGCGGTGCCGACCCTGCCCGATCCGTTGACCGAAGAGGCGGCGAACGCGCTGATCTCACGGCTCAGCGATGGCGAGGTGCGGGCGCTCCTGCTGGATCAGTTGAACGCGCAGGCACAGGCCGACACCGCAGCGGACGCGGGCGAGATCGAGGATTTCCTCTACCACGCCACCACGGGCGCATTTTCCGCGATCACCGTCGCGATCGAGCGTCTGCCACTGCTGTTTTCCGAGCAGATGCGCGCCTTTTCCCGCTTTGGCAATTTCGTGGGCGTCAACGGGCTGATGTCCTTGGCCGGGTACTTTGCCCTTGTGCTGATCGGCGCCTTTGCCATCGAATTTGCCTTTCGGCGGCTGATCCGCAGCTGGCTGGTGCTGCCGCCGCGCACTGGCCTATCGACCAGTTTGCGCGACGCCGTTGTGCCCCTTGGCAAACGGCTCACCAGCGAAATTGTGTCGGTTGCGATCTTCATAATCGCCGCAGCCCAGATCACACGATACGCCG